>NZ_JAPEHW010000057.1 GCF_028875915.1 Pseudoalteromonas sp. G4 | reverse complement strand
AAGCCAAGCTTGCGTCAAAAGCTGGTTAATCTGTCTGGAGTAAATCTTGAGTAAACCTTTAAAAATTATTTTTGCGGGAACACCTGACTTTGCCGCGCAACATCTTGATGCTTTAATAAAATCAGAGCACCAAGTAATCGCTGTGTATAGCCAACCAGATCGCCCAGCAGGTCGCGGCAAAAAATTAAAAGCGAGTGAAGTAAAGCAGCTTGCTTTAACCCATGATATTCCAGTTTATCAACCAGAGAACTTTAAATCAGACGATGCCAAACAACAGCTTGCAGATTTAAATGCAGATATTATGGTAGTCGTTGCGTATGGCCTATTGCTACCAAAAGCAGTATTAGAAACACCAAAACTCGGCTGCATCAATGTGCATGGTTCAATTCTTCCTCGCTGGCGCGGTGCTGCCCCTATCCAACGCGCAATTTGGGCTGGTGATGCTGAAACTGGTGTAACTATCATGCAAATGGATGAAGGTTTAGATACTGGCGATATGATTTCCATTGCCACTTGTCCTATTGAGGCGACAGATACAAGTGCAAGTCTATACAGCAAGCTTGCTGAACTTGGTCCGACGGCGCTTATCGATACTTTAGCCACAATTGCCAATGGCACAGCTAATGCCGAAAAGCAAAATGACGAATTAGCCAATTACGCGAAAAAGCTTAGTAAAGACGAAGCAAATATTGATTGGCAAATGACTGCACAACAAATCGAACGTAATATTCGCGCCTTTAACCCTTGGCCAATTTGTTTTACACAAATGCAAGGTAACACGGTAAAAGTATATGCTGCTGAATTGGTCGATGGTACAGGTCGTGCAGGTGAAGTGTTAGCTGCTGACAAATCGGGTGTAACCGTTGCAACAGGTGACGGCGCACTAAAAATCACGCAACTGCAGCCTCAAGGTAAAAAGCCAATGTCGGCACAAGATTTCTTAAATGGCCGTGCTGACTGGGTAGCTGTTGGTTCTATTTTAGGTGAAAGTAATGAGTAGTGTTCGTGCTTATGCAGCTGAAACACTGCATCTAGTGGTTGATAAAGGTCACTCATTATCGCAAGTATTACCAAGATACTCTGACAAACTGCCAGCAAAAGAGCGCCCTCTTTTACAACAGCTTTGTTATGGCGTTTTACGCTACTTACCAAGCTTAGAAAACTACTGTTCTCACTTGCTTGAAAAACCTTTAAAAGGCAAACAGCGTCCTTTCCAATTTTTGCTTTATGTGGGTATTTATCAGCTTCAGCACATGCGTATTCCAGCACATGCGGCACTTGATGAAACAGTAAATGCGGTTAAAACAATGCGTGCACCAGGCCTTAAAGGCTTAGTAAACGCAGTACTGCGTAACTTTCAGCGCCGCCAAAGTGAACTGGAAAATTTAGCCGATCAAATTGATGCCTGTAAGTACAATCACCCTGGTTGGTTTTTAAATAAGCTAAAAGCAGCTTACCCTGACAACTGGCAAGATATTGTCGAAGCAAACCAAGTACAAGCGCCAATGTGGTTGCGCGTTAATAGTAACTACTATTCGCCTAAAGAGTATCGAGATTTACTGCTTGATGCAGATATTGAAGCACATTTAGTTGATCAGTTTGATGATGCACTAGTACTCGAAAGTGCTGTTGATGTATTTAAATTACCTGGCTTCGAGTTAGGTCATAGCTCAATACAAGATGGTGCTGCACAACTTGCGGCAAGATTGCTCGAACCAAAAGATGGCGACAAAATTCTTGATGCCTGCGCAGCCCCTGGTGGTAAAACGTGTCATATTTTAGAGCTAGCGGAATGTGATGTTACTGCCCTTGATCATGACGCAATCCGTCTTGAGCGCGTACAGCAAAACTTAGAACGAATTGGCCTAAAGGCAAAGCTAATAAGTGCAGATGCGAGCCAACCTGACGACTGGTGGGATGGCGAACAGTTTGATCGTATCTTGTTAGATGTGCCCTGTTCTGCAACAGGCGTAATTCGCCGTCACCCCGATATAAAATGGCTACGTCGAGCATCTGATATCGAACAGCTAGCCAAGCTGCAGCAACAAATACTTGAACAAATCTGGCCATTATTAAAATCTGGTGGCACATTGGTGTATGCAACATGCTCTGTTTTACCGGAAGAAAATACCAACCAGATAAAACAGTTTTTAGCACAGCATGCTGATGCTAAGCATATCGCACTCAATTTAGCAGATACCAGCGAGCAGCCTGGCTGGCAATTACTGCCAGATGAGCATGATGGCTTTTTCTACGCAAAAATTGAAAAATTATAATTAAGGCGATGCTCGCCAACTAAGCGATTGACAGTATGAAAATTATCATTTTAGGTGCCGGACAAGTTGGCGGTACCTTAGCAGAAAACCTAGTAGGTGAAAAAAACGAAATCACCGTAGTTGATATTAACCGAGAAAAGCTTCGCGTATTACAAGATAAATATGATCTTCAGGTAGTATCTGGTCATAGTGCTCACCCTGAGGTATTACGCCAAGCTGGCGCTGAAGATGCCGATATGATTATCGCCGTTACTAGCTCTGACGAGGTTAATATGATTGCCTGTCAAATCGCTTACAGTATTTTTAATACACCAACTAAAATTGCTCGAATTCGCTCTGAGCAATATCTCAAATACAAAGAACAACTATTCCATAACCATGATTTACCGGTTGATCACTACATTGCGCCTGAACAACTGGTTACTCACTATATTCACCGCTTAATTGATTACCCTGGTGCACTACAAGTACTGCAATTTGCTGAAGGGAAATTATCGCTGGTAGCGGTAAAAGCGTATTACGGCGGTTTACTCGTTGGTTATGCACTATCAGCACTAAAAAAACATATTCCTAATGTTGAAACACGCGTTGCTGCAATTTACCGTAAAGGTCGACCAATTAAACCGCTAGGCACAACGGTTATTGAAGCCGATGACGAAATCTTTTTCGTTGCTGCAACGAAACATATTCGTGCGGTAATGAGCGAGCTACAAAAGCTCGAGCAATCGTATAAAAAAATTATGATTGTGGGTGGCGGTAATATTGGTGCAGGCCTTGCCCGCACGTTAGAGAAGAGTCACAGCGTAAAACTGATTGAGCGAAATCCTGAACGTGCAGAGTACCTCTCAGGCACTCTGGACCGTACCGTTGTTTTTTGCGGTGATGCATCAGACCAAGAATTATTATCGGAAGAACACATTGAACAAGTCGATGTATTTATTGCCGTTACTAATGATGATGAAGCAAACATTATGTCAGCCATGCTTGCCAAACGCATGGGTGCACAAAAAACCATGGTATTAATTCAACGTGGCGCCTATGTTGATCTAGTGCAAGGTGGTGAAATTGATATTGCTATTTCCCCACAACAAGCAACGATTTCAGCCTTATTAACTCACGTTCGACGTGGTGATATTGTTAATGTGTATTCACTACGCAAAGGCGCTGCTGAAGCCATTGAAGCTGTAGCACACGGCGACGAAACCACCTCAAAGGTTGTCGGTCGAGCCATTCAAGATATCAAATTACCAGCGGGTACAACCATTGGTGCTATCGTGCGTAATGACGATGTATTGATTGCACATGATGATACCGTGATCCTCTCAGGTGACCATGTCATTATGTTCCTTATCGATAAAAAACAAATTCACGTGGTTGAGAAACTCTTCCAAGTAAGTGCTATCTTTTTGTAAATAATTAATATTTTTTAAGAACATTAGTATCAAATCCAGCCGAAACTTCGTTTCGGTCTGGTGGTGTTGAATCATTACATACTAAGTCATCCTGACACTTGGGTCCGGTGCGTTACGCAGCAATCGAATCCATTTCTCGCGTTCGAGCAGATGTGACGTACAGGATGTACTAATGCCGCAATTACATGGATGTAAAGGAGCAGCCTAAACTTCGTTTCGGTCTGAAAGAGACGACCGATATATTAAGTCGTCCTGACGCTATATTCCAGTTCGCCCATCCAAGGGATCACAGAACAAATTACATACTAAGTCATCCTGACACTTGGTTCCGGCTCGAAATCCATTTCTCGCGTTCGGCCAGCTGTGACGTATAGGATGTACTAATGCCGCAATTACATGGATGTAAATGAGCGGCCTAAACTTCGTTTCGGTCTGGAATAAACGACCAATATATTAAGTCGTCCTGACGCGATATTCCGGCTCGAAATCCCTTTCTCGCGTTCGACCAGCTGCGAAACTTCGTTTCGGTCTGGTCTCACCCACGCCAGAATGTTGGGGTGAATAATACGAGTAGTGTGAAGATTTCTAGTCGGCCAAATACCATGGCGAGCGTTAGTATCCATTTAGCGGTATCAGTAATATCGCCAAAGTGCGCTGCAACATCACCTAAGCCTGGACCTAAGTTATTTAAGCAGGCGGCAGTTGCTGAGAATGCCGTGATGTTGTCCATTCCAGTTGCTAATAAGCACAGCATAATGATGACAAATACCAAAGCATAAGCTGAGAAAAAGCCCCATACAGCTTCAACTACTTTGTCGGGTAATGCTTTGCGACCAAGCTTAATTGAGTAAATTGCGCGAGGGTGAACCAAGCGGTTTAACTCGCGAATACCTTGTAAGTATAACAGGAACACGCGCACTACTTTCATGCCGCCACCTGTTGAGCCCGCACAGCCACCAATAAAGCTCGAAAAGATAAGCAAAATTGGTAAAAACAGCGGCCACTGCGAGAAGCTATCGGTGGCAAAGCCAGCCGTCGTACTGATTGAAACAGCTTGGAAAAGCGCTTGGTCAAATGCCTGATCGGTCGAGGTATAAATACCTGCAGAAGTAAGCACAAAAAAACACAAAAGCACTAAACATGTTTGAATAAATAGGAATACTTTGAGCTCTGGGTCACGCCAATAAACGCGAAAGTTTTTATTAGCTACCGCCGCATAGTGCAGAGAGAAGTTCACCGCGGCGATTAATAAAAACGCCACACAAATAATATTAATTAGTGGGCTATTAAAATGGCCAATTGACGCATCATACGTCGAAAAGCCCCCTATCGCGATAGTCGAAAAGGCATGGCAAATGGCATCAAACCAATTCATACCTGCCGCCCAATACGCCAAAGTACAAGCCGCCGTAAGCGATACATAAATATACCAAAGGTGTTTTGCAGTATCGGCGATGCGCGGGGTCATTTTAGAATCTTTTACAGGCCCCGGTGTTTCTGCACGGTAAAGTTGCATGCCACCGACACCAAGCATCGGCAGTACAGCAACAGCAAGTACGATGATACCCATACCACCTAGCCATTGCAGTTGCTGGCGATAGAATAAAATCGCTTTGGGTAAATACTCAATACCCGTTAAAACAGTCGCCCCTGTGGTGGTAAGGCCTGAGAATGACTCAAAAACAGAATCCGCAATAGATAGATTAGGTTCTTCTAAAAAGATCAGTGGTAACGAACCAAAGCTGCCCAGTACCAACCAAAACAAAACCACAATTAAGAAGCCTTCACGGGCTTTTAAGTCCCCTCGTTGTTTGCGGTTTGGGTAGTAGGCTATTAAGCCAATAATAATACTAAAGACAAATGCCAGAACAAACGGCACACCACCACCATCTTTATAGATAAGCGAAACGAGCGCTGGCGGGATCATGGTGATACTAAATAAGGCAACTAACTGCCCTAAAATTTTAATTATTGTTCTGTATTGCATTGCAAGAGTAAGAAACGAGCTATTTTAAGCTATTCTCTTACTGTTTTACTTTTAACTCAACAGCACCATTGGATATTTCATAAATATCTTTTATCGCTTGCTCTGCATTTCGCTCATCAATAGCGATTTGCCATGCAATATTTGCGGAAAATTCTTTCTCAATAGTACTGCCGCTAAACTGGCTATTAATATGCTGTTCAATTACACCTTGCAGTGCATAACTTGATTCACCCAGTAACGTCACCATGGGGACGCGAGTTAAGAGCTCTATGTCACTTAACGCATTATTCAGTGAGCCACCATACGCTCGCACTAATCCACCCGTGCCTAACTTTATGCCACCAAAATAACGCGTAATTACCGCGGTAATTTCACCAAGCCCTGAGCCCATCAAAACATTTAACATTGGCTTGCCCGCCGTGCCATTGGGTTCACCATCGTCAGAAAAGCCCAATACATGGCTACCACCAGGCTCGCCCGCGACATGTGCCCAACAGTTGTGACGTGCATCTGGGTATTCTAGATTGATACTTTTAATAAACGCTTTTGCATCTGCAATGCTTGGCGTATGTGCTATATGCACAATGAAAGTACTTTTTTTGATTTCTTCACGATACAAGGTTCGTGTTGCTGGGTACTGGTATTCTTGAGTCATAACTTACAAAATAAAAAGGAGCCATATGGCTCCTTAATCATAACATTGTCGATTAAGCTAAACCTAAATCGCGTGTCATATTTTCATTACGGTCTTGATGAACAATCACATTATCTTCAATACGAATTCCACCAAATGGTTTAAATGCTTCAACTGTTTGCCAATTGATGTATTGATTGTTATCTGTTTGCGCTAAGTCTGCTAACAATGAATCAATAAAATACAAGCCAGGTTCAATAGTAAACACTTGGTTCGCTTCAATTAAGCGTGTACAACGTAAGAATGGATGACCTTCAGGTGGTGCTTGGTGTGTACCGCGTTCATCAGCCATAACCCCCCCCATATCGTGAACTTGTAAACCTAAGTGGTGGCCTAAACCATGTGGGAAGAAAGTGGAACTAATGCCTTTCTCAATAATGGCTTCAGGCGATAAGTTCACGATTTTAAAATCACTTAATACTTGCGCTACACGCTGATGGCAATCTAAGTGCAATTCGCCGTACTTAATACCAGGCTTAAGCCCTTCACAAAGAGCTTGTTGATGCGCATTCATTGCACTGACTAATTCAGCAAATGGACCTTGCTGTTTAAAGTCGTAAGTACGAGTGATGTCGGCTGCATAACCGTTGAAGTTTGCACCTGCATCAATCAAAAATGATAAATGTTGATCGGGCTTCGCAATATCTAAATGGGTGTAATGTAAAATCGCGCAATTTTTATTGAGCGCAACAATATTGCCGTATGGCATTTGGTTTTCGGTATGCTGCGTAGCTACAAGATACGCATGCTGAATATCGTATTCAGAACCACCTGCATAAAATGCATCGCGTGCCGCTTTATGACCAAGCACCGCCAAACGATTTGCTTCACGTAAACATACTAATTCGTAATCGGTTTTGTATGCACGGTGATAATGCAGGTAGTTTAAAACACCTTCTGGGTTAATTGCAGAAAAACCAAGTGCTTTCGCAACTTCAATATATTCACCAATATAAGCAAACTTTTCTTTATCATACGGCAGTAGTTGCTCAACTTGCTCTGGTGATTTTAATAATGAAATATCAAAATACTCAGCCCAAAAATCACTAGGCTCATCTGGCACTTTATGCCAAAAGTCCACAGGGCGATAAAAAATAAGTTTTGGCTTATCAACACCATTAACTACTAACCAACAGTGTGGATTATCGATAACAGGTAACCAGGCTTTAAACTGTGGATTAACTTTAAACGGATAATCCATATCATCTAAAAATTGGCGTTTCGCTTGACCTGAGTGAATGATCAGACCATCAAGTCCTTCACGCGCTAGTACATCTTTAGTACGTGACTGTAAGGTTGCAATATGCGCTGCATAAGTTGTTGAAAGTTTATCCATTATTAGTCCAGTTCATTGTGTTCTTTATCAAGTGTATCATCTCAGCTTGCCGATCATAATAGGCATCTGTAAATCAAAGTAGTTTGCAAGTTTACTGCCAACCTACTTCTGAATTTTCATTGAAATAAGTTCATCAAATAAATTTTCTTTATTGCCCAAGCGCGTTGCATACACTTGGCGATAGGCGTACACATTTTTTACGTACTCGCGAGTTTCACGGTATGGAATTGCTTCCACCCATAAATCAAAATCCACGGCCTCTTTTGGCAGCCAGCGTTTCACTTTGTGGTAGCCCGCATTATATGAAGCAGTTGCAATCACCTCATTTCCTTTACTCTTTTTTCTTAAGTAATTGAGGTATTGCGTGCCCAAGCGAATATTAATATGTGGCTTTTTCAGCTGATTGTGGCTTACTTTGCCTTTGTTAACATAACGCGCTGTACTTGGTAGCAACTGCATCAACCCAATAGCTCCAGCACTTGAATGTGCATCTGAGGCAAATGAGCTTTCACGACGAGAAATCGCATAAGCCCATGTTTTATCAACTTTGCTACGCGAACTAAAACGCTCAAATTGATCACTATAAGGCGTAGGAAAACGGTAATCCAGCATATTGTAAGCCTTCAATTGGCTCATCACGCGAATAACACTATCATGCCACCCCATATTGTTTGCAAGGCTTGCAGCAGCCAACTTTTCATCATCAGTTGAACCAGCTATCAGCGAGTTCCATTCTCGGCGAGCCGAATAAAAGCGTTCAAGTTCATAAAGTGCTTTCGCTCGTTTAAACGCAGGGTTCTCACTTACCAATTTTTGGCTTTTAGGATCGACTACTGCTGGCTGATACTCAAGGGACACATCTAACCCCAAGCGCGAAGCAGCCAAAAAGCCATAGTAATCACGTTTTTTTGCAAGAGCTTGCCAAAGCGTTTGTGCTTGCTGTTTTTTTCCCACTTTATCATTAGCATAGGCAAGCCAGTAGCGGTAACCATTATTCAATTTTTTACCGGTTGAATAAGCGATTATGCCTTGCCAGTCTTGCTCACGCAGCATATTGCTTAATTGCCATTGCATTAATTTGCTGTCATGCCTTTCTGGCGAAACTTTATTAAGGTAAAACTTAGATTCTTTGTGTTTACCCGACGCCAACGAAAGCGCAAAAGTATAGTACAGCGACTGCTTTTGCTGCTCTGTATAATCGAACATGGTTTCGAGTTTTTGCCATGCACGAATCGCTAAATCACGATCGCGCCACACCAAACGTTTAACTCCATAAAGAGCTATTTGGCCTTCTTTTTCAGTACGCTTTTTAAATCGATAAAGCCCAGCCGCTGCCGAAGGGTCTCGTCTTACTGTTTTATACAAATCAGCCAAATAACGTTCATTTTCTGGTAGTAACCGGCTTAAAAAGCTGAGTAAACTGGTATCGCCTTTTTCAGAAACTTTGGTAATTCGTTGCCATAAAAGCTCTTGGTTTAAGTGCCCTGCTTTACGCCAATTTGCAAATAAGTTATCGCACGCTTTTGGCTGCGACTTTGCTACATTCCAAAGTTCATCTACTTGATTAAAAATCGCTTCTTTTGGTGCACCCAGTTTTAGTTGATATGTTAAATAGGTGCAGCGATATTCAGCGTTACTAGTAGGGCGATACGCATCAATATACAGTGCTTTTTTATTGCGCTTTATAAGGTTATCTAACCATGCAGAACGTACTTGCCATTCTAATGGCGTACCTTGATAGGTATCTAAAAATTTAGTTATTTCTTTTTGATTTGCGAGCTTTGGAAAGTTTTCCAAAAATTTGGCTTCTGCGTAGGGTGCAAGAGGGTGTGACGACTGCTTTAACGCGCGATAAAAATCGCGTTTATCACTTTTTTTAGCGAGCTTTTCTAACGCTAAAAAGTCTTTGTGCGCAGCTTTATATGAACTTGCGTTCAACGCCGAGGAAGAAAGTACCAAGCTAACAAGCGTTGTTAAAATCAATGATTTTTTCACTGTTTTGCTCTCTTTACCACAGAAATAAAATGCGCTGTGGTTATCAATATTAAATAAATTTATAAATGCGCTGCAAAATAGCTTTGCAGTACCTTCATCTTAAACAATGCAAACCAAAACTTCAGCCTTTTAAGGCTAATCCCCTTATTGATACGACCGCTCGCATAAAATCAGGTTAATTTTTTTGTCCAGTTTTTAATCTTATGTAAAAACCCAACTAAAATTTTAATTGCAATTTAATCGCAAAGAAGCGACACTGCGTAAAAACCAAACTCATCGTACCAGTTGCGGTGCGAGAAATTAGGGAGCAATAATATGCTATTTCAAAGCGAATCTTTTCAGGTTGCTTTTGTTAAAGACAACATTGCTGAGTTTAAGTTCTGTGTTCCAGGCTCAGTAAATAAGCTTTCTCAGCAAACTCTTAGCGACTGTGGCGCTGCATTAAAAGAGCTAGCTGCTAACAAAGAAATTAAAGGTATGATTTTCACCAGTGATAAAGATCACTTTATTGTTGGTGCTGACATTTTTGAATTTTTACCTACCTTTAAAAAATCTGAAGAAGAATTAACTCAGTGGATTAAAAATGCTACTGACGTTTTCGACCTACTCGAAGATTTACCTTTCCCAACGATTTCTGCAATCAATGGCATGGCCCTTGGTGGTGGTTGTGAATGGGTACTTGCTACTGACTTCCGCGTAGCAAGTGAAGAATTAAAAATGGGCTTACCTGAAGTTAAACTAGGCATTATGCCGGGCTTTGGCGGTACAGTTCGTCTACCGCGTATTATCGGTGCTGATAATGCCATGACGTGGATTACAACAGGTAAAGAACACCGTGCTAAGCAAGCGCTTGCTGTAGGTGCAGTTGATGCCGTTGTAGCAAATGACAAGCTAGTTGATGCAGCTATCAAAATGGTTGAACTAGCTGCAAACGGTAAACTAGATTGGCAAACAAAACGTCAAGCGAAGTTAGACCCTCTTGCTATGAACCAAATGGAACAAGGCATGAGCTTTGCGACAGCGCAAGGTATGGTATTTGGTAAAACAAAAGGTCATTACCCTTCTCCGCTGATGGCTGTAGCAACAATTAAAGCAACTGCAAACCATGGCCGTGCTGAAGCAATGGCAATTGAGAATGTGAACTTTGCTAAGCTAGCTAAAACCGATGAAGCAGCTGCGCAAGTAGGTATTTTCTTAGCGGACCAATTTATTAAGTCTAAAGCTCGCAAGCTTGCTAAAAACAGCTCGACTGAAATTAAGCAAGCTGCGGTATTGGGTGCAGGTATTATGGGTGGCGGTATTGCATACCAGTCTGCTTATAAAGGCACGCCAATCATTATGAAAGACATCAATCAAGCTGCCCTTGATCTTGGTATGCAAGAAGCGTCAAAACTGCTTGGCAATAAAGTTCAACGCGGTCATATGAAGCTTGAGCAAATGGTTGCAACTTTAGGCGCAATCAAACCAACGCTAAGCGATGACGATGTTAAAAAAGCAGACATTATTGTTGAAGCGGTTGTTGAAAATCCAAAGATTAAACAAGCTGTTCTTTCTCAACTAGAAAAAGATATGCCTGAAGGCACAGTGCTGACATCAAATACCTCAACAATTCGTATTGATGAATTAGCAAGTGCACTAGAAAAACCAGAAAACTTCTGTGGTATGCACTTCTTCAACCCTGTGCACCGTATGCCACTGGTTGAAATTATTCGCGGTGAAAAAACATCTGACGAAACCATTAATGCCGTAGTTGATTACGCATTAAAACTAGGTAAATCACCAATTGTTGTAAATGACTGCCCTGGCTTTTTTGTGAACCGTGTGCTTTTCCCTTACTTTGCAGGCTTTAACCAATTAGTGGTTGAAGGCGCAGACTTTGCGAAAGCAGATAAAGTAATGGAAAACGTATTTGGCTGGCCAATGGGCCCTGCTTACCTGCTTGATGTTGTTGGTCTTGATACAGCAAATCACTGTACAGGTGTAATGGCAGACGGTTTCCCTGAGCGTATGGCTGAACAAGAAAAAGACCCTGTTGCACTGCTTGTTAAAGAAGGTCGCTTTGGTCAGAAGAACGGTAAAGGTTTCTACCAATACGCACCAGACCGTAAAGGTAAACCAAAGAAAGCAAAAGATGCGGATGCAATTGAGCTACTAAGTGCTATTTGCGATGCACCAAAAGAGTTTAGCAAAGAAGAAATCATCGACCGTTGTATGATCCCAATGCTGAATGAAGTGCTTCTTTGTTTACAAGAAAACATTGTTGCTTCACCACAAGAAGCTGATATGGCACTTATTTACGGCTTAGGTTTCCCTCCGTTCAGAGGTGGTGCTTTCCGTTATTTAGATCAAATTGGTTTAGCTAATTTTGTAGCTAAAGCGGATCAATACGCGCACTTAGGTGCGATTTACCAAGTTTCTGATATCACACGTCAGTGGGCAGAAGAAGGTCGTCAATTTTATTCAGTAGAGGGTGCATAATATGAAAACACCAGTAATTGTTGATTGTATTCGTACTCCTATGGGTCGTTCTAAAAACGGTGTTTTTAGAAACGTACGTGCCGAAGATTTAAGTGCACAATTAATGAAAGGGTTAGTTGAACGTAACCCTGCTTTAAATCCAGCTGATATTGATGATATCTACTGGGGTTGTGTACAACAAACCCTAGAGCAAGGTTTCAATGTTGCGCGTAATGCGCAGCTTCTTGCAGGTATTCCTCATAGCGTACCAGCAACTACGGTTAACCGTTTATGTGGTTCATCAATGCAGGCATTACATGATGCTGCACGCGCAATTATGACTGGCTGTGGTGATGTTTACCTAGTTGGTGGTGTTGAGCATATGGGTCACGTACCAATGAACCACGGTGTGGATTTCCACCCAGGATTATCAAAATCAGTAGCACAAGCTGCAGGCATGATGGGTTTAACTGCTGAATACCTAGGTAAGCAGCATGGCATCTCTCGTCAGCAACAAGATGAGTTTGCAGCACGCTCGCATGCACGCGCTCACGCAGCAACCGTTGAAGGTCGTTTCAAAAATGAAATCTACCCGATTACTGGACACGATGCTGACGGTGCAATGATTTTAGTTGAAGACGATGAAGTTATTCGTCCTGAAACAACTGTAGAAGGCCTTTCACAGCTTCGCCCTGTGTTTGACCCTGCAAATGGTACTGTAACAGCTGGTACATCATCAGCGCTTTCAGACGGTGCATCTGCCATGCTTATTATGAGCGAAGAAAAAGCTCACGAACTTGGCTTAACTATTCGTGCAAAAGTAAAAGCTATGGGTGTTGCTGGTTGCGATCCATCAATCATGGGTTACGGCCCTGTTCCTGCTTCTAAAAAAGCATTAAAAGCAGCTGGCTTAACCATTGATGATATTGATGTAGCAGAGCTTAACGAAGCATTTGCAGCACAAGCGTTACCAGTACTGAAAGACCTAGGTTTAACCGATGTGGTTGACGAAAAAGTTAACCTAAACGGTGGTGCTATTTCACTTGGTCACCCACTTGGTTGTTCAGGTACGCGTATCAGCACAACGCTTATTAATCTTATGGAAGACAAAGACGCAAAATATGGTCTTGCAACAATGTGTATTGGTTTAGGCCAAGGCATCGCAACCATTTTTGAACGCCCATAGGTTTTAAGCGAATAGATTTATTCTTGGTGATAAGGCGCTGTCTCGAAAGAGCAGCGCCTTTTTTCTTTGCTATGGTTTACATCATGCGCTTAGCCACCTACAATTCCGCCTTTACTTTTCAACAGGGCAAAATTTTCATGACTGATTTTTCAAATGCAGACCACACTCTTGATGCGATTGGTTTACGTTGTCCTGAACCTGTAATGATGGTGCGTGGTGCAATTCGAAAAATGCAGCACGGTGAAACTTTAGTAGTGATCGCAGATGACCCATCAACAACCCGCGACATTCCCTCATTTTGTCGTTTTATGGATCACACATTGCTAGCACAAGAAGTAGAAAATGAACCATACAAATATTTAATAAAAAAAGGGCTTTAAATGCCCTTTTTATTGCTCATCGTTAAATCGAAGAGCTTGTTTAATTTTGCTTAGTTGCCTACTCGAAAATTTGGTTAATTGTAACCAGCGGCGTACTTTTATTACGGAAGTTTATTGATACTTCGTACCAGCCAGCTTCATAAGGTGTAAAACTGAAATAGTTATAAACGCTATCGCAGTTTGCTTGTACTGGAATACCAATCTCTAAAAACTTATCTAAGTCTTCGTTTTTAAAACCGCAGTTGTAACCTTGCGTCCAATTCGCATCTGCTACTTTAAATTCGTATGCTTTACCAATTGTGCCAAACTTAACTTTGGTGCTAAAAACATTGGCAGTTTGTTGTGTTAATTGATAGGCTTTTTGCGCTTCCCATAAAGTAAAGTCACCACGTAGATATAGTGTGGTATCAACATTTCCCACATTACTTGTTTGATCTAATAGGCTATCGTCTGTGCTTGAGCAACCAACTAGTACTAAGCTAGCAAGTGCCATAATTGAAAGTGATGCTCTTTTCATTGTTGTTATCCGCGATTTTCTAAGCTTAATTACTATACTAAATATCGTATAATTTAATGCAAGCGCCTTTTGTACCTCGCGTAAATATTTCCGCTATAACTAAGCTAAATACTGAATAAGTGAATTGATAATAAAAAAGCCGATGAAATCACCGGCTTTTTTAAATTATGTTTTTACTTACTTTTGTAACAATGAAATATCTGCTACTTGTAAGAATAAACTTCTTAACTGACTTAGCATAGTTAAACGATTAAGCTTCACTGCTTCGTCGTCAGCCATAACCATTACGTTATCAAAGAAGGTATCAACTACTTCACGTAAATCTGCAAGACTTGCCAAAATAGTTTGGTAATCATGTGCTGCAAATGCTGGTGCTAGTTCCACTTGGTAGTGCGCTATTTTATCTGCTAATTGCTTTTCAGCCTCTTCAACTAATAGGCTCTCATTAACACTCTCAGCAAGCTCTGCTTCATTCTTAGCTAAGATGTTACCTACGCGCTTGTTAGCCGCTGCAAGCGCTTCTGCTGCGTCTAATTCACGGAAGTGAGATACCGCTTTAACGCGTTGGTCAAAGTCCGCTGGCTTAGTTGGGCGACGTGCCAATACTGCTTGAATAATATCAACGCTAAAGCCTTCGTCTTGATACCAAGCACGGAAGCGACCAAGCATAAAATCAATTACATCAGATTCAACATTGTCGTTGCTAAGCTTATCGCCAAATAGCGATTTTGCTTTTGCTATTAAATCAACTAAGTCAAGGTTGTAACCCTTTTCAACGATAATACGCAATACACCAAGTGATGCACGGCGAAGCGCAAATGGGTCAGAACCTTTTGGCGCTTGACCAATACCGAATATACCCACAATCGTATCGAGCTTATCAGCCATTGCTACAGCAGCAGATACACCTGTGCTTGGTAACTCGTCACCTGCAAAACGCGGCATATATTGCTCGTATAGCGCTTTTGCAACTTCTGCATCTTCACCATCGTGCGTTGCATAGTGCATACCCATAACACCTTGCGTATCGGTAAATTCAAATACCATTGATGTCATAAGGTCACATTTTGCCAGTAGACCAGCACGTTTAGATTTTTCAACGTCTGCTTCGATTTGTTCAGCAATGTAACCAGCAAGCTCAGTAATACGGTCAGTTTTATCTTTAATGGTACCAAGCTGTTTTTGGAAAATAGCTTGGTCTAACTCAGGTAAGCGATCGATTAGCGGGCGTTTACGGTCGGTATTAAAGAAAAACTCAGCATCCGCTAAACGAGGACGAACAACCTTTTCATTACCTTCAATTACGTAACGAGGCTCTTTTGATTCAATGTTTGAAACAAAGATAAAGTTAGGTAGTAACTTTTTGTTTTCGTCGTAAACTGGGAAGTATTTCTGGTCACCTTTCATGGTGTACACAAGTGCTTCTGAAGGTACTTTTAAGAACTCTTCTTCAAACTTAGCCGTCAGTACAACAGGCCATTCAACCAGCGAAGTTACCTCTTCAACTAAGTCTTCTTCTAAGTCCGCAATACCACCTACAGCTTGCGCTGCTTTTTGTGCATCGGCAAGAATAATCGCTTTACGTGCTTCGTAATCAGCCATTACTTTACCGCGCTCTTCTAAAACCGCAGGATATTGCTCAGCGGAATCAATGGTAAACTCTTGTTCACCCATAAAGCGGTGACCACGAATAGTACGGTCTGATGCGACACCTAAAATCTCACCCGCAACTAACTCGTTACCCATTAACATTGTTAATGTTTTAACTGGGCGAATAAATTGCGTTGTTTTATTACCCCAACGCATAGGCTTGGCGATCGGTAATTTAGCAAGCGCTTGCCTTTACCTTTTACTTCTTGTTTGAATAAAAGCCACTCGCCTTTTTCTGTTTTTAAACGGTCAGCTTGCTCAACGGTAATACCATTACCGCGCGCCCAACCTTGGGCTGCTTTTGTAGCATTTCCGTCTTCATCGAATGCAACTGAAATTGCTGGGCCACGTTTTTCAACTACTTTGTCAGATTGAGATTCAGCAAGCGCAGCTACTTTTAATGCTAAACGACGTGGTGCAGCGTACCACTTTACACCTTCATGATTTAGCTCTGCAGCTTTTAGTTCTGCTTCAAAGTTTGATGCAAAGCTTTCAGCTAACGTACGAAGTTGTGTTGGCGGTAGTTCTTCCGTGCCTAATTCAATTAAAAATTCTTTTGCCATGATTACTTCTCCTCACCATTTTGTTTACACATTGGGAAACCTAACGCTTCACGCGATGCGTAATACGCTTCAGCAGTTGCTTTGGTAAGGTTACGAATACGAAGAATATAACGCTGACGCTCTGTCACTGAAATTGCTTTACGTGCATCTAATAAATTAAATGCGTGCGCAGCTTTTAAGATGCGCTCATATGCCGGTAGTGGTAAAGGTGTTTCTAGCGCTAATAATTCTTGTGATTCTTTTTCACATTGATCAAAAAAGCTAAATAAGAAATCAACGTCAGCATGTTCAAAATTATAAGTCGATTGCTCAACTTCGTTTTGATGGAAAATATCACCGTAAGTAACCTTGCTACCATCTGGCGCATGGTTCCAAACTAAGTCATACACAGAGTCTACTTCTTGGATGTACATCGCTAAACGCTCAATGCCGTAAGTAATTTCACCTGTTACAGGCTTACACTCAAGGCCACCTACTTGCTGGAAGTAAGTAAACTGAGTCACTTCCATACCGTTTAACCACACTTCCCAACCTAGACCCCACGCACCTAGCGTTGGATTTTCCCAGTTGTCTTCTACGAAGCGAATATCGTGTACTAATGGGTCAATACCTAGCACTTCTAATGAGCCTAAATAGAGCTCCTGAATGTTATCTGGCGACGGTTTTAACGCTACTTGAAACTGGTAGTAATGTTGAAGGCGGTTTGGGTTTTCGCCATAGCGGCCATCGGTAGGACGACGTGATGGTTGAACATAAGCAGTCGACATTGGCTCTGGGCCAAGTGCACGCAAACATGTCATGGGGTGAGACGTACCCGCACCTACTTCCATATCGAGTGGCTGAACGATAGTACAGCCGTTTTGTGCCCAGTAATCCTGTAATGCTAGGATCATTCCCTGGAAGGTTTTGATATCGTATTTTTGCATTGGCTTTAGCTGATATTTTAATCTGAAAAATTACCCTACAGTATACCGCGGCAGCAAACAGGTTTTAAGCGATTTGTTAAGTAACAGCCAATAAAAAAGGGCCATTTAGGCCCTTTTATTAAAAATATTCACGATGTTCTAAACATCCAAGTTCACAACTTTAAGCGCGTTTTGTTCGATAAACTCACGACGCGGCTCAACTTGGTCACCCATAAGTGTCGAGAATAATTGGTCAGCACCAATCGCATCTTCAATGGTTACTTTCAACATACGGCGAACTTCAGGGTCCATTGTAGTTTCCCAAAGCTGGTCTGGGTTCATCTCACCTAGACCTTTGTATCGTTGAATGTATAAGCCACGCTTAGATTCTGAGATTAGCCAATCAAGTGCTTCTACAAAGCTAGACACTTGTAAAGTTTTTTCACCGCGCTGAATATAGCCACCTTCTTCAATTAGATTACCGATTTGCTCACCTGTTTTAGCAATTGATAAGTAATCGCGAGAAGTTAAGAACTCATAATTTAGCACGTGCTCACGGTCAACACCGTGTTGACGAATAACAATATTTGGATAGAAGAGATTGCGCTCTTCGTCTTTCTTCACTTCTGCTGTGAATAAAGTCGCATCCACATCTTTTTCAGTCAGGTATGCTACAACACTTTCTGTCCAAGTACGTACTTTCGCTTCGTCCGATAAATCAGCTTCATTAATTCGTGTAGAGTAAATTAATGAATTAAGTACACTTAACGGATACTTACGTGTTAAACGCGTGATAATCGTTTCAGTTGCTTGGTAGTCTTTTACTAATGCTTCAAGAGCCACATCACTAATGCCTGGAGCCTCTTCGTTTACGTGTAATGAAGAACCATCTAATGCAAGTGTTGTTAGGTATTCCGTTAACGCAGGATCATCTTTGATATAACGCTCTTGTTTACCCTTTTTCACTTTATAAAGCGGTGGCTGAGCGATGTATACATAACCACGCTCTACTATTTCTGGCATTTGACGATAGAAGAAGGTCAATAGTAGCGTACGAATGTGCGAACCATCGACGTCAGCATCGGTCATGATAATAATGCTATGATAACGCAGTTTTTCAGGGTTATATTCATCGCGACCAATACCACAACCTAATGCTGTGATAAGTGTTGCAACTTCTTGTGAAGATAGCATTTTATCAAAACGTGCTTTTTCAACGTTAAGAATTTTACCTTTCAGCGGTAGAATCGCCTGATTCTTACGGTTACGGCCTTGCTTAGCTGAACCGCCCGCTGAGTCACCCTCCACTATATACAGTTCAGAAAGTGCGGGGTCTTTTTCTTGGCAGTCTGCTAATTTACCTGGTAGGCCAGCTAAATCCATCGCACCTTTACGACGTGTCATTTCACGCGCTTTACGCGCTGCTTCACGGGCACGTGCTGCATCAATAATCTTAGTAACAACAATCTTTGCATCTTGTGGGTTTTCTAATAAGTATTCACTTAACTTTTCACCCATTGCTTGTTCAACTGCTGATTTAACTTCGCTTGATACAAGCTTGTCTTTTGTCTGAGATGAGAATTTTGGATCAGGTACTTTGACAGAGATAACTGCAGTTAAGCCTTCACGGGCATCGTCACCTGAAGCACTGCTCTTTTCCTTTTTGTTAAAGCCTTCTTTTTCCATATAGGTATTTAAAGTACGAGTAAGAGCACTTCTAAAACCTGCTAAGTGCGTACCACCATCTCGTTGTGGAATGTTGTTTGTAAAGCAGTAAATACCTTCTTGGAAGCCATCGTTCCACTGCATTGCTACTTCAACACTAATGCCATCTTCTTCACGTGTTGATGTGAAGTGGAATACATTTTGGTTAACTGGTGTTTTATTGGTGTTTAGGAATTCAACAAACGCTTGAATACCACCTTCATATTTAAAGTGGTCTCTTTTCTCATCACGCTCATCAGAAAGAATTATACTCACACCTGAGTTCAGAAATGATAATTCACGTAAACGTTTTGCAAGAATATCGTAATGGAAGTTGGTATCGCTAAAAGTTTCTGCGCTTGGCCAAAAACGGATTTCAGTACCATTAGTATCTGAGTCACCAATCACAGCTAATGGTGCAGCAGGCTCACCCATATTATAGATTTGTTCGTGAATCTTACCGCCACGACGAATCGTTAGTTTTAGTTTTTCTGATAGCGCATTTACTACTGAAACACCAACACCGTGAAGACCGCCTGAAACTTTATAAGAGTTATCATCGAACTTACCACCGGCATGAAGTACCGTCATGATAACTTCAGCAGCTGATACACCTTCTTCTTCGTGAATCTCTGTCGGAATACCGCGACCATTATCACGCACCGACACAGAACCATCAGCGTGGATAGTTACATAAACATCATCACAGTAGCCCGCAAGAGCTTCATCAATTGAGTTATCAACTACCTCAAACACCATATGATGAAGACCCGTTCCATCATCCGTGTCACCTATGTACATCCCAGGACGCTTTCTTACTGCATCCAGTCCTTTTAGTACTTTAATACTCGACGAATCGTAATTTTCAGACATGGTTTCTTCCAATTAACTTGTTATTAGTTTGCCATGTTTCACGTGGAACACTTTCATAGTTTTATTTAGAGGTTCCACCACAGCTGAAATACTGTCGTAATCAATCGCGCTTATAAACAACTGTGAAGTTGAATGAGATAATAACTCACTCACAGCTTGTTTGGTTTCGCTGCTTAATTCAGACGGTAAATCATCAATTAAAAAAAGTGATTGTTTATCTGTTTCGCTTTCAATTAGGCTATTTTGACAAATCTTTAGCGCATACATTAAAAGCTTTAGTTGACCACGTGATAAATAATTCTCGACAGCTATACCATCTATTAGAAAATTAATATCTGCTTTATGCGGCCCTTTACTGGTGTGACCCAGTTTAGCGTCCCTTTCAAAGTTATTTCTAAGCTGTTCAGCTAAATCTTCTTCAGCTTTCCAACCCGGAGAAAAATCAAAAGTAAGACTTTTAAATAATTCAATCTGACTAGCTATCTTATCAAAAAACAGGTTAGATAACCTAGTTATATATGAGGTTCTTAATGCATTTATCTTAGTTGCAATTGTTACAAATTCTTTATCCCAAAATAGAATTTGCTGCTCAAAACCATGTGGTTTTTGCTTTAGTAACGCATTTCTTTGCTTTAGCAGTTTATTAAAGCGATACCAGTGATAATAAAATTCTTGTTCCACGTGGAACAATCCTAAGTCTAAAAACCGTCTACGTTCTTTGGGACCACCAAAAAATAACTCAAAACTTTCAGGTGTAATCACTTGAACAGGCAATACTTCAGCAAGCTGTGCCATGCGCTCACAGCGCTTTCCATGCACTTTAGCTAGCGTATCACCAGAACGCTCTTTTTGAAGCCCTACAGGGATTTGTAAGCTGTTAAATTGCTTTTTACCATGTAACACCATGGCATTTTTTTGATGTTGAATAACTGCTTTGAATTTTGAAGTGCGAAATGACTTGCCATGTGAAAGGAAATAAATAGCTTCTAGTAAGCTACTCTTTCCACTGCCATTTTCACCAATAATGACATTGATTTCTGGCGAGGGGTCAAAGCT
Source organism: Pseudoalteromonas sp. G4 (assembly GCF_028875915.1). Taxonomy (GTDB): domain Bacteria; phylum Pseudomonadota; class Gammaproteobacteria; order Enterobacterales; family Alteromonadaceae; genus Pseudoalteromonas. The sequence continues at coordinate 7,795 of NZ_JAPEHW010000057.1, read as the reverse complement.
TAGCGCTTCAATATTACGAAAGTTGGAAATATTAAAGTTAACTAAGCTCATTGATTATTCTTACACAATCCAATTCTATAAACGCATTGGCATAACAACGTACATGGCGCCTTCGTCACCCTGACCTTCAATTAATGCACTGCTATTTGAATCTAATAATGTAAATAAAACGTCATCCGTTTTTGTGGTATTCAACACATCAAGTAAATACGAAACATTAAAACCAATTTCTAAATCTGGCCCTTGGTACATTACTTCAACGGTTTCTTCCGCCTGTTCTTGCTCAGGGTTATTGGCAGAAATTGTTAACTCACCCGAAGTAAGATTTAATCGCACACCACGGAATTTTTCGTTTGATAAAATTGATACGCGTGCAAATGCACTGCGCAACCATTCCCGATTAGCAATAATCTGCTTATCACCACCACGTGGTAAAACGCGACGATAATCAGGAAAACGACCATCAACCAGTTTCGAAGTAAAAATAAACGCTTGGTCGATAATACGAACATGATTAGCGCCTAATTGGATTTCAACACTTTCATCATCAGCAACCAACAGGCGCATAATTTCTTGCACGCCTTTACGCGGAATAATCACCTGGCGTTGTGTATTTAACGATGAACCAAGAGGCTTTTGTGCTAACGCTAAACGATGGCCGTCTGTTGCAACCGTTTTAACAACATCGTTTTCAATTTCTAGCGACATACCATTCAGATAGTACCTAACATCTTGATTTGCCATAGAAAAACTTGTACTTTCAAGTAGTTTTCTAAGTTCAAGACGGGTTAGGTTCATGGTAACTTCGCTGTCCCAATTCTCTAAATTAGGAAAATCTTCAGCAGCGAGTGTTGCTAGTGAAAAGCGGCTTTTACCTGATGTCAGTAATACTTGTGCATCTTGAACAGTTAAAGTGATATCTGAGCTATCAGGCAAACTCTTACAAATATCCAATAACTTTTTAGCCGGTAATGTCAGCTTACAGTCAGCTACTGGCTCAGCAAGCACCACACTCGCAACTAACTCTATTTCCATATCTGTACCAGTGAAGTAAAGAACACCTTCTTTTACTTCTAACAATACATTAGAAAGAATCGGTAACGTGTGTTTGCGTTCAATCGCCCCTGAAACCTGCATTAAAGGTTGTAAAAATTGCTCGCGCGAAATTGTAATTTTCATGCTGTACTCGTCCTAAGATGACAAAGTTCTAATCAAGTTTTGATAATCTTCTTTTACTTCGTGAGATTCTTCACGAAGCGACTTCACTTTTCTACATGCATGTAGCACAGTTGTATGATCTCGACCGCCAAACGCATCACCAATTTCAGGCAGACTGTGGTTGGTCAGTTCTTTTGATAACGCCATTGCTACTTGGCGTGGTCTAGCGACTGAGCGACTGCGGCGCTTCGATAGTAAATCAGAAACACGAATACGATAGTATTCTGCAACCGTTCTTTGAATATTATCTATGGTAACCAATTTATCTTGTAATGCTAATAAATCACGCAGTGCCTCTTTTACAAAATCAATCGTAATTGGCCTACCTGTAAAGTTTGCATTAGCAATAACACGGTTTAATGCGCCTTCTAATTCACGTACATTTGAACGTAAGCGTTTAGCAATAAAGAAAGCCACTTCTTCAGGCAGTTTAATCTGGCTTTGCTGTGCTTTTTTCATCAAGATGGCAACACGTGTTTCAAGTTCTGGCGGCTCAATCGCAATTGTTAAACCCCAGCCAAAGCGAGACTTAAGACGATCTTCTACCCCTTCAATTTCTTTAGGGTAGCGATCGGAAGTTAAGATAATCTGCTGGTTACCTTCTAATAATGCATTAAAGGTATGAAAAAACTCTTCTTGAGATCGTTCTTTATTAGCAAAGAACTGAATATCATCAATAAGTAATGCATCAACACTGCGGTAATAACGCTTAAATTCTTCAATCGCATTATTTTGTAGTGCTTTTACCATATCTTGTACAAAACGCTCAGAATGCATATAAACAATTTTTGCATTTTCTTTTTTAGCAAGAATGCCGTTACCCACAGCGTGCAATAAGTGCGTTTTACCTAAACCTGTACCACCATATATAAATACAGGGTTGAATGCCGAACCTGGATTATCTGCAACTTGAGTCGCCGCAGCTTTTGCTAACTGGTTAGATTTACCTTCAACAAAACTATCAAAGGTGTAGTTTTCTTTAATATTGGATTTAGACATGTTTTTAGGAGCAGGCTCAACAGGGGCTTTGCTTTCCTTTTTAACAGGCGCTTCAACCACTGCTTTTTCTTGTGCGGCCGCTTGCGGTGCTGCAGGTTTACTAATACTAACCGTGCTACCAACCTCAAAACGTAATTCAGGTGCTTCATCACCACAAATTTCAATGAGTAGTTCATTTATACGGTTTAAGTATTTTTCGCGAACCCAATCCAGTACAAAACGGTTTGGTGCATATATTGTAAGGGTGTCTTCTGTGCTTTCCGCCTGCAGAGGACGCACCCACATACTAAATTGTTGTGATGGCAGTTCATCTTGTAAAACGTAAAGACAGCTTTGCCAAACCGACAAATACACGGCAACCCCCAATAATATTCCCGCTCACCATAAACGAGCAGAAAATAAGCATAAAATCCAAGTTAAGACTGCCATTATGAAGCTAGTTTATCCACAACATCAACATTGATTTTTCTATTTTTTATGATCTGACGCACAAAATCATTTAAACGCATGTTTTAAAACAACTTATTTATTAAAAATAATGTGGATAAATTACTTATAAAAAACAAGATCCAAAAGATTAAAGATGATCTATAGAAGTTTTCCAAAGAAAAGTCGCAATTTTTACACTATCATTGTGGAAAACTTTACTTTAAAATTGATCCCCGCTGGATCATATAAGAAAGCAAAAGCGATCACCCCTCTATAACAGTTAAATGTAATTAACTTGTTAAGATTAGATTAGCTTTTATCCGCCGCCTATAATTAATACTGTTATTGAGTGTTTTTTATTGACTTTGCGTATGCTTCTCTATAACATCTCGCGCTCGCAATGGCACCTGTGCCAGGATCGCGACCTGCATAGGATGTTTTAATTTTTAACCGATCGGATGGAATATAGTTATGAAAAGAACTTTTCAACCTAGCGTTCTTAAGCGTAAGCGTACTCACGGTTTCCGTGCACGCATGGCGACTAAAAATGGTCGTAAAGTTTTAGCACGTCGTCGTGCTAAGGGCCGTAAGGTTCTTTCTGCTTAATATAGTGGAAGACTTTCGCTTTGGTAGGGAGTTACGTCTGTTAACTCCCTCACACTACTCCCGCATCTTCAATGAGCCTGCACGCGCAGCAAATCAACACTTTACTCTTCTAGCAAAACGTAACGATTTAGACCACCCTCGTCTTGGTTTAACAATTGCTAAAAAACGCGTTAAAAAAGCAGTTCAACGTAATCGCATTAAACGCCTTGCTCGTGAAAACTTTCGTCTTAACCGTCACAAACTCGATAACATCGATATTGTATTAATGGTTAAAAATGGCGTTGATGAGTTATCAAATGAAGAATTACACGCACAATTAACTAAGTTGTGGCGTAAAATCAACGAACGTTGCCAGCCTGGCTATAAGCCAAAACCGCGTCCTAATAACTGGCAAAAGAATAAAAACACAAAAAAAGCGTCTAACTAAAGCGAATTAGCCAGCAGTTGCATAGCAAATGTAGGTAAATTTAGGTAAAGTTAGCTCACCTTTTAATCAGGCACTTTTTCATTAAATGCACTTTTTATTTGCTCTGCCAAGTAATGTGATGATCTTTATTATTAAAGCTTATCAAAAGTTACTCAGTCCAATGCTTGGACAGAACTGTCGCTTTACTCCGACATGTTCAAGTTATGCGATAGACGCAATAAAAATACATGGATTTGTAAAAGGGAGTTGGTTCGCAGCGAATCGCATTATAAAATGTCACCCTTTGCATCCAGGTGGGGATGATCCCGTGCCTGATAAACAAAATTCAATTAAACAACACCGCGAGAAATAAGAGCTGTTATGGAATCACAACGCACGTTTTTATTTATCGGTTTTCTTTTGGTAAGTTTTCTTTTATTCCAACAATGGAATATGGATAACAACCCTCAAGTAAATACCGAGACAAGTGCTACAACACAATCATCTACAAACCAGTCAACCGACAATGACTTTGTTCCTCAGTCATCTACCGGCGACTTACCTGTAGCTAGCGTCGCTAATTCACGTCAAATTGTTGAAGTAACAACTGATGTATTTTCTGTAAAACTAGATACTTTTGGTGGCGATATTATCGAAACCAAACTATTAAAGTTTAAAGAAAAAATCGATAGCGATGAACCATTCATGTTGCTTGGCGTATTAGACGGCAATCAATATTTCTCACAAAGTGGCTTAATCGGTTTACACGGACCAGATGCATCAGCAGAAGGTCGTCCTACGTATCAAGCAGCACAAACAAGTTACCAACTTGAAGGTGATGAGTTACGTGTACCACTAACATTGGTAAAAGATGGCGTTAGCTTCACTAAAACATACATCTTTAAAGCAGGTCGTTACGATGTTGATGTTGAATATCAAATTGCTAACAACACAGCTGAAACAAAACAAGTACAACTGTTTACACAAATTAAGCGTTCGATCACCGAAAAAGGTGGCATGATTGACCAAACGTATTTAGGTACAGCTTATGGTACATCTGAAGAACCGTATGAAAAGTACAGCTTTGATGACATTAAAGAGCGTGATTTAAATATTAATACTACTGCGGGTTATATCAGCTTTATCCAGCACTACTTTGTAAGTGCGTGGGTACCTAAGCAAGACCAGCAAAATAATATTTATACCAAAGCACGCAACGATAATTCAGTTATTATCGGTTTAAAAGGTCCACTTGAAAATGTTGCAGCTAACAGCGCGCAAACAATTACTTCAACTTACTATATGGGTCCTAAAGACTCTGCAACACTTGAAGCATTACAAGAAGATTTAGACCTAACTGTAGACTACGGTTTATTCTGGTTTATCTCACAACCGCTACATTCACTATTAATGTGGTTATACGGCTTAATTGGTAGTCTAGGTTTAGCAATTATCGCGATTACGCTAATTGTTAAAATGGTGCTTTACCCTCTTACCAAAGCGCAGTACACCTCAATGGCAAAAATGCGTAACCTTCAGCCTAAAATTATGGCACTTAAAGATCGTTACGGCGATGACCGTCAGAAGATGGGTCAAGCAATGATGGAAATGTACCGCAAAGAAAAAGTTAACCCTATGGGTGGCTGTTTCCCACTATTGCTGCAAATGCCAATCTTCCTAGGTTTATTCTATGTGTTCATGGAATCGGTAGAAATTCGTCACACTGAGTTCTTATACCTAAATGACTTAGCAGCAATGGATCCATACTTCATTTTACCAATTCTATTTGGTGCAAGTATGTTCCTAATGCAAAAGCTACAGCCAATGACAGTAACTGATCCAATGCAGCAGAAAATGATGACTTGGATGCCGGTAATGTTCTCAGTATTCTTTATCTGGTTCCCATCAGGTCTTGTAATGTACTGGTTAGTATCTAACTTAATTTCAATTGCTCAGATGCTGTACATTTACAAGGGCATGGAAAAGAAAGGTATTTCGGTTAAGTCATAATCTGTACTTAATAAATAATAAAAGGCGACATTAAGTCGCCTTTTTTGTGCCTGCAATTTTCATATTGGCAAATATTTTCATTACCGCTTTTGCTGTTTATCTAACACAATAATTGACCAGACAATTTATCTAATTGGTATTACAATACACCTATTCGTAGCTATCAATTATCTCTATGTTTAATCAAGACACCATCGTTGCACAAGCAACCGCGCCAGGCAAAGGCGGCGTTGGCATTATTCGTGTTTCAGGCAAACTGTCACAACAAGTTGCTGAAAAGATCTTAGGCAAATGCCCAAAGCCACGTTATGCCGACTACCTCTCGTTTAATACCTTACAAGGCGAACAACTCGACCAAGGTATTGCACTCTATTTTAAAGGTCCAAACTCGTTCACAGGCGAAGACGTACTGGAACTACAAGGGCACGGTGGCCCAGTTATTATCGATATGCTACTGCGTGAAATTACGCAAATCGAAGGCGTACGTTTAGCTAAACCAGGTGAGTTTAGTGAGCGCGCATTCTTAAACGACAAAATGGATTTAACCCAAGCAGAAGCAATCGCAGATTTAATCAATGCCAACTCAGAGCAAGCAGCCAAAAGCGCCCTGCACTCGCTGCAAGGTCAATTCTCTAAGCATATCGACACGCTGGTGGAACAAGTTATTCACCTGCGCATGTATGTTGAAGCTGCCATTGATTTCCCCGATGAAGAAATCGACTTTTTATCTGACGGTAAAGTAGCAAACGACTTAAACGCGATTATTGAACAACTCGATAACGTAACCGCACAAGCCAAACAAGGCGCGATTATGCGCGAAGGTATGCGGGTAGTAATTGCTGGTCGCCCTAACGCGGGTAAATCGAGTTTACTTAATGCCCTTGCTGGTCGTGAAGCTGCAATTGTTACTGATATTGCCGGTACCACCCGTGATGTACTTCGCGAACACATTGATATTGACGGCATGCCGCTACATATTATCGACACCGCAGGTCTGCGTGAAAGCCCTGACGTAGTTGAACAAATAGGTATTGAACGCGCTTGGCAAGAAATCAATCAAGCTGATCGCGTATTATTTATGGTTGATAGCACCGAAACAAAAGAAACCGATCCTGCAAAAATTTGGCCTGAATTTGCTGAGAAACTACCGCAAGGCATGGGCATAAGTGTGATCCGTAATAAAGCCGATTTATCTGGCGAAGCAATTCGCATCGATGATTCTGCACAAACACCTGTACTAAGCGTAAGTGCTAATAATGGTGAAGGCGTTGAATTAGTAAAATCACACCTTAAACAGATTATGGGTTTCCAAGGTGCGACTGAGGGCAGCTTTATGGCACGTCGCCGTCACCTTGATGCACTTGAAAGCGCAGCGTATCACCTAGCTACAGGTAAAGATCAGCTAGAAATGCACATCGCTGGTGAGATCCTTGCTGAAGAATTACGTTTAACGCAACAGTACTTAAATGAGATCACGGGTGAGTTCACCTCAGATGACTTGCTTGGCAAAATCTTCAGCTCGTTCTGTATTGGTAAGTAATAAATTAAGTTTTCGTGCTTAGAATTGAGATTTCAGATGCTGAGATTTACTCAGCATCTATTCTGCCAAAAGTAATAAAAAACCATGCTTGATATTCAATTAAACAGCTTTGTTCGCCGTATTGAAAAAGCTAACGAATTAAAAGCACAAATCAAATCATCTGGCGCCAAATTAAGTCGTAAAGGCCGCTCACGACACTGGCGACTATTAGGCACTTGGCCGCAATTTCAAAACATCATCCAACAAGCACAATCATTCGAAGAACCCAGCTGGCAATGGGTGATTGAAACACTTAAAAGCCATCAACCAAAACCACAAATTGAAGATTTAATTGAAATCGTTAAAACTAACCCGAGTATCACTCAGCAGCAGCTTATTAGCCAAACTGATTGCACGCTGGTGGAGGCAAGAAAAGCCTTTGATGTAGTTGAATGGGAAGAGTGAAGTTTATATTGCATATTGCGAAGTTAGGAAATCACGGCAGCAGTTTTCATAATCATACATTTACCTCCATGTATTTAATAACCCCTTCCATGGGGTCATGTCACTTTTCTTTGCTTCGCCAAAGATAAAGTAACCAAAAGAAA
>NZ_JAPEHW010000056.1 GCF_028875915.1 Pseudoalteromonas sp. G4 | reverse complement strand
CCGCCGACGAAATTGATTATTCAGACCCACAAACGTCACTAGGTGCGCTTGATGGTTGGTCAACACAATCACCTTATCAAATTGCACTTGATGTTCGTGCAAGCTTAACCCTTGATGCAAGCACGGTTAATGGTGATTCTGTTCGCTTGTTTGAAGTTGTAATGGGTGCGAGCATTACAGATGCTGAATGTTCACAAGTGCAAGCGGGTATTGCATGTAAATTTGTTAAAGAACTTATATTCGGTGTTGATTATTTTGCCCAAGCTAATGGCAACAACATTGCGATTGTTCCGCTTAAGCCATTCAACCAAGGTTCTTCATACATCAATGTGGTTACTAACTCATTACGTGATACGCGCGGTGAATCATTTGCACCATCAGAAACGTATGGTTTAGTAAAACTTGATATTAACTCATTACCACTTGTAACTGATGAACAAAAAGCGCTTCAAGCAGTAATTAATAGTTATGAAAATGTTGTGATCCAGTCTGGTTCACTAACAAAAGAAGACATCATTTATTCTGGCGCTATGACGATTCAGTCAGCTGGCACAGTAATGAGTATGGTTAAAAATGTGTATGCGATGAGCGCAGCAACACAGCAAAACATGCCACAACTAATGATGGGGCCATCAACAGGTATGACAGTGGGTGATGTGCTTTTCCGCTCACAAGGTGCACAGCCACCATCACCAGTATTTGACCAAATTAAGTATGAACGTGGTTCAGTTGTATTACCGCATTATTTAAAAACACCTCAAGCTAAAGAAGATTCAGCACTGAATCATACGTATTGGAAAGGTTTGTGTGATAGTGCGGCGACACTTGCTGGTTTTAGAGCGCAAGGTGGTAATGTGCCAGCAGAGCCAATTAACGAAAAAGATGCTATTTGTTTCAATGCTACAAATGGTCTTTTACGTGATTTAGGTTTAGATGAGCAACGTCATTTAACTAAATATAACCCATTACCAATGCCACATAGCTATGCCAATGTGCCAGTTCAAGTTACTACACCAGCAGATGATTTAACTGTGTTAAACGTGGTTCGTTCTCAGCTTGGTTTACCTGCATTAGCAATGCCTGCAACAGGTTGGCCTGTTGTCATGTTACAGCATGGTATCACCAGCACTAAAGAGAGCATGCTTGCAATCACTGCTGCGTTAACGCTGCAAGGCTTTGTAACTGTTGCGATTGATCACCCACTACACGGTGAGCGCGGTATTGATGTAGATGGTGACGGCGAGTTTGATTTTAATGCATCGGGTGAAGACGGTAATGTACTTCACTACATGAACCTTTCATCAAACTTAGTAGCGCGTGACAATATGCGTCAATCAATGGCTGATTTACTTGGCCTACGTTTGTCGCTTGCTGCAACAAACCTTCAAGGTATCAACCCAACAGATGTGAGCTTTGTTGGTCACTCTTTAGGTGCAGTTGTTGCACCTGGTTTCTTAGCTGCGGCAAATGAATCAGTAGCGCCACTAGTTGGTGAGCAGACTGCTGCATTAATTGACCCACTATTTAGAGTGAACACAATTGCTTTAGCAAGTGGTAGTGGTGGTGTTGCCGGTTTCTTACTTGAGTCAGATGCCTTTGGTAATGTGATTAAAGGATCTGTCCTTGCCGCGGCAGGTACGGCTGAATCAGCAGAATTTATTGCATTTATGCAATCTGAAGAAGGTATGCAAGCGTGTGCTCAGTATGCAGGTTCACAAAGTGACTATGCAGGATGTGCGTTTGTAGCTTATACAACAAAGCTAACTCTTGCAGGCGAGACTGCAAAGTTAGCGAGTATTTCAGGCACAATTAGCCAGTTTGCATTTGCTATTCAAACGGCTATTGATGCTGCGGATTCGAATTCACTAGCGAGTAAAGTTGCTTCACAAGGTGCTGCAATCTATCAAAATGTGGTTGTAGGCGATGGTGAAGGCAATCCTGCAGATACTGTTATTCCACCTTATTCAACGGCCAGCCCACTTTCAGGTACAGTACCTTCAGGTCAGCTAATGGGTCTTACACCAGTTGCTACTTCACAAGTAACTGCTGATCCTATGAGCTACATGGTTAAGTTTACAAAAGGTCACCATGGCTCTGTATTAACGCCTGCGCCAGCATATGGTGTTACTCCTGCTGATGCAGCTGCTGCCAATGCTGAAATGCAAGGCCAAGTAGCGTCATTCTTAGCATCAAGAGGCTTAATGCTTCAAGTTGCGAATGAATCAGTTGTTACTGAATAACTAAATATTGATAAAAAGCCGCACACCTTGTGCGGCTTTTTTTTTGTTTGAAATTTCATTAGAGTACGCAAAACAGCATTGATGGAGTTTAATTTGGAATTTTTATACGAGTATGGATTATTTTTCGCGAAAACAGTGACCTTTGTAATCGCCTTTGCCATTATCACGGCTCTCGTTGTTGGCGCATCGGCAAAGCCAAAAAGCGCTAAAGGTGAACTAAAAATCGAAAATCTAAGTGAGCAATTAAATAATCAAAAAAGAGATTTACTTGCTGCAGCCCTTGATAAAGAGGCTTTTAAAGCATTTGAAAAGTCGGAAAAGAAAAAATCAAAAGATAAAAACACTGAAGAAAAAAACAAGGTATTTGTTTTATCTTTTAAAGGCGGTATTGATGCTAAAGAAGTTGAATCGCTTAGAAAAGAGGTGACCGCAATTCTTCAAATAGCAGAAACAAACGATAAAGTTGTTGTGAAACTAGAAAGTGGTGGTGGAGTTGTGCATGGCTATGGCCTAGCTGCATCTCAATTAGCAAGACTTAAGCAGGCAGATATAGAGCTTATTGTAAGTGTCGATAAAATTGCTGCCAGTGGAGGCTACATGATGGCGTGTGTGTCAGATAAATTCATTTGTGCGCCATTTGCAATGATCGGCAGTATTGGTGTGATAGCGCAGCTTCCTAACTTTAATAAATTGCTGAAAAAGAATAATGTTGAGTTTGAACAAGTAACAGCAGGCGAATTTAAACGCACACTAACGATGTTTGGTGAGAATACAGATTCGGGTCGTGAAAAGTTTAAACAAGAGCTAGAGCAAATTCATGCATTGTTTCGTGAGCATGTACAATCAGCAAGGCCAGAACTTAATGTAGAAAAAGTCGCTACAGGTGAAACTTGGTTTGGTACAGATGCATTAAAAATGGGATTAGTTGATGCAATTCAAACAAGTGATGATTTGTTGTTGTCTTTAAATGAAGATTTTGAGTTGTATATGGTGACCTATCAGAACAAAAAAGGGTTATCAGATAAATTAGGTATTGGTGTAAGTACGGTACTTGATAAAATTTCTGAAAAAATACTCACAAAAAGCAAAGAGTTATACCACTAAAAAAAGCCGCTATTTAAGCGGCTTTTTTAATTCAGCATGAAATCGATTAGTTTAATTTTTCGAATTCTTTTCCTGCATTTTCATCGTTGAAAATGGCTTCATCGAACTCACCTTCTGATTTAGCAACAATACAGGTCACCATGCAATCACCTGTTACGTTTACAGCGGTTCGTGTCATGTCTAACAAGCGATCAACACCAATAATAATTGCAATGCCTTCAACAGGTAATCCTACTTGATTTAGTACCATAGCTAGCATGATTAAGCCTACACCTGGCACACCTGCGGTACCAACAGAAGCAAGGGTAGCAGTTAAAATAACCATTAAATAGTCAGTAAAGCTTAAATCCACAGCGAAAACCTGCGCGATAAATACTGTTGCTACCCCTTGCATGATTGCAGTGCCATCCATGTTTATGGTTGCACCAAGAGGTACTGTGAAAGAAGCTACTTTATTATCTGCGCCAAGTTTTTTAGTTGCTGTTTCAAGTGTTACTGGCATTGTTGCACTAGAACTTGAAGTACTGAAAGCAAAGATTGAGAGCTCTTTGATTTTATTTAAGAAAATCGCAGGATTTAAACCGGTGAATGTTTTAAGTAGAGTTGGGTAGACAATCAGTGCATGAACAAATAACGCAAGTAAAACGGTGCCAAAGTAGAAAATGAGCTTAACTATTAAATCGCCTTCAATGTAACTAAACAGTTTAGCCATTAAGAAAAACACACCGTAAGGGGCAATGTTCATTAAAATTGTTACAAGCTTTAAGATGATAGTATTTAAATCTTCAAAAACGGCTGTAAGGCGTTTACCCGCATCGCCACTTAATGCCATGGCAATCCCAAATAATAAGGCAAATACGATTACTTGCAGCATATTACCGCTCGACATGGCATTAATTGGGTTTGTAGGGAACATATTGATAATAACATCAACCAGTGTTGGCGCTTGCTTTGCATCAAAGGATGCAGTGGTTGGCATATTAATGCCTTCACCAGGGTTAATAGCTAAAGCTAGAGTCATCGCGATGGTGATTGCAATAGCAGTAGTCAGTAAGTAAAGTCCAATTGATTTACCACCTAATCGGCCTAGTTTTTTAGGGTCACTTAGGCTGCATGTTCCACATACTAATGAAATGAAAACCAATGGCACAACAAGCATTTTTAAGCTGTTAACAAAAATTTGCCCGCCGATATGAAAAATACCGTCAACAAAAAAACCTTTGAACGAAAAGGTAAATTCACCAGCAGATAATGTGAAATCGCCTGAATCAGCCATTAATGCTTTAAAAATAAATCCGGTGATAATACCCATCACCATACCGATGAGAATTTTGCTAGTAAGCCCCATTCCTTTAGGCTGTAATGTATTGGTTGTCATAATTTAGTATGTATATTTATTGTGATTTTGTGCATAGCCTACCAGTGAACGTAAAAAATTAAAGGAAATACGGTAAGTTTTTTTAAAAATGCTATGATTTTTGTTGGAATATTAGTTTAATATAGATTAAATAACTCTAATTATAATTATTTATGCAAGGGAGAAGTCATGCCTTCGATCCGATTACTCTTCGCTCTGCTGTGTAGTTTTATACTAACAGCATGTGGCGGTGGTGGTAGCTTAGAGACACCTGATGGTGGTTCAAGTAATAGCTATGAACTTAAAGTTACGCTCCACTCAACTGATGGCGGGAGCGGTATTTCTCAAGTATCTGCTTCCCAGCCAGGTCTTTTACGTGCTGAACTAAAGCAAAATGGTAAAGCTTATTCAAATCAATTAATTACCTTTAGTTTAACTGAATTTGACAGTGGTACGGTTGGAGTGCTAGACCCAGAAGTTGGTACAGCACAAACAAATTCAGAGGGTATTGCCGAAATAACACTTCGTGCAGGCTCTATTCCTGGTTCAGGCCAAGTTACAGCAACCTTTGATCCAGCTGATCGCGATGATAATATTGAAGTTACTCACACTTTCACGAGTTTAGGTGATGAGTCTGGTGGTGGCGTTGAAGGCGTGATCACTATGGAACTTTCAGTTCTTGACAAAAATGGTAATAAGTTTACCGAGTTGAACCCAATAACCAAAGATAATCAAGGTGTTGTAAAAGCAACCGTAAAAAGTGATGGTCAGCCAGTTACAGATGGAATAATCACGTTTAATACTCAATACACAGGTCGTGTTTTATCTGAAACCGGTACTCAAATTTTAGACAATGACGGTGTTGCAACTGTGATGTTAAGCTCTGGTAATTTTAAAGGTGCTGGAGCCATAACTGCAACAATCGATGGCACTGAAATTAGTGCGAGTGCGACATTTTTCTCTTCTGGTGATGACTCTTCTGTAGAAACAGCTGAAACACTTGTTGATATTAAATTATTGACTGGTTGTAACGAGGGGTGGGACAAAGACCGTGATCTTGTTAAATTAGACCCAACTGACCCTTCAAGCGGTTGTACTGTAGTTGGCCGTGATATTTCATCTGACCAACTAGGTACAGTCTTTGTGGCTGCTGTTAATGCAAATACAGGAGATGGTTTCCCTGGTACTTTAGTTGATGTTGAGACGACTGTAGGTAAGCTATCACCAGAATCAGGTAAACAAGTAACTGATAACTTTGGTATAGCACTATTAACATTAGAACCTGGTACAAAAAACGAAGCAGGTGAATTATCAACAACTGTTCGTGGTGTAACTGCAACAAAAGCATTTAATGTTGGAGTTGCTGAATTTACATTAGAAATTGATAACGGCTTGAATTTGAAAAATGACGGCTCAGGTGATTATCAGTTACTTGCTCCAGGAGCTACTACGGTTATAACAGTACGTTTAATCGATACCGATGGTTCGCCACTTACAATTCCTCTCGATGTTGAATTTAGTTCAGCTTGTACCCAAGCAGACGGTTCAGATTTAGATTCAGTTGCGACGAGTATAGGCGGTACAGCATCAGCCACTTATCGTTCTCGTGGATGTAACAATAACCCTGCCGATACTATTACTGCTTTTGTTAATGGTAAAACTATAAGCACTACTATTCCACTATCAAATGTTAATGTTGCATCCATCGAGTTTGTTGAAACAACACAATCGGTGATTGCTCTTAAAGGGACTGGCGGTAAAAGCCGAACTGAATCTAGTATTGTGTCTTTTAGACTTAAAGATGAGTTAAACCAACCAGTAGCAAATAAGCGCTTAGATTTTAAGCTCAATTCTTATAATGGCGGTCTTTCGTTAAACCGTACTTCAATCAATACAAATAGCGATGGTATTTCGCAGGTTACAATTACATCAGGCAAAATACCGATGACAGTGCGTGTTTATGCTTGTTTTATTCCAGATGAACAAATCCCTGAAAGTTTTCCAACAGATGATGTAACTTGTTGGAAAGAAGTATATGACCAATGTCAAGCCAATCCAAATGCTGAGGGTTGCCCTGAAGGTGATTTAGACTTGGTTCAATTAGATGCTCAAATCGTAAGTGTCTCAGATTTGTTAACAATCTCATCAGGCTTACCTGATAACGATAGCTTTACTGTTGCTGCTGAAACTTATAATGTTGAAGCACTGACCTATGATGGTGAACTAAGCAATATTACCGTTTACATGGCTGATCACTTTGGTAACTTCGTACCAGATGGTACAGCGGTATACTTACGAGCTGAAGGTGGTTCTGTTGGCTTGGTAGATGGAACACAGTTTTCTGACTTGCTACGTTGTGAAACAGTTGATGGACAATGTACAGTTCAGTGGAAAAGTCAAAACCCTAAACCTTTTACTGAGGCTAAGTGGGGAAATAATATTGGCGCAACAAACCCTAAAACTAACAACGTAAATTGTGATCCTTGGTTTGGTAACCCAGCACCTTGTCTGCAAGGTATTTTGAATGCCAATAGTAACGCTAATGGTGTACCTCTAGGGGCTCGTGCAACAATTCTAGCTACGACTGCGGGTGAGGAAACTTACATTGATAGAAATGCAAATGGCATGTTTGATTCTGGAGAGTTTTACTCTGCTTACGATTTAGCTGAAGCTTATGTTGATAATAATGAAAACGGCGTATTTGACGGAGATATAGACTGTAGTACAGGCGTAAACTGTTTGCCAACCAACACTAATGCAGGTGAATTTGAAGAGTTTGTAGACCTTAATGGTGATGGTGAATATACCAATGCAGATGGCAAGTTCAATGGATTAGTATGTTCTGAACAAGCTGAAGCGAATGGTGATTGTAATAAAGATTTAGTAGATTTACGTCGAAATATTGAAATTGTAATGTCTGGTAGTACTGCTTATGGGCGTTACACAATTGGAAAGTCAAGCTACTTTGTTAATGAAATTATGGGAACCAATGGCTTTATTCCAGCTGATTGTTCAGACCTGATTCTCAAAAACCCTGCTGATGGTTCATGGGAGTTTTCAGACGGTCAGCCAGCTCAATTTACCTTACTGGACCTCGAGCCATCAGAAGATCAAAACTTCTGTGATGTAGCTTTGGCTGATATTTCGCGTTATTTTATTCACTTTGATGATGATAATGATACAAGTACACCAGCAAGTTGTGACCGTGAAGGTGCTAATTATGAAGACGGTGTATGCTTAAGCGGTGAAGATGATACTGTAGAAGTCGGTTTATCAGTTATCCCATTCAGTTTTTATTACACTGATATATACAACAATCCAATGCCAGCTGGTACGTTTGTTGAGTATGGTTCTACTAATGGTGACACAGATGGTGGTGAATATATTCTGCAAAATACCACAAGGACTACTGCTATACGCTCAAGCCATGTTGTGAGCCGTGAAGGTACGCCAAACCGTCGTGCAAGTGGTGATTTTTACTTTGAATTTACTACTGACAAAGGCAACAAGTCTACTGTTAGATTAACCATTCTCGATGATGGCTAATCGTTAAATTTTAAAAGGCGCCTCGAGAGGCGCCTTTTTTATATCTCAACTAATCATTAATAGAAATTTAGTAACTAGTTAATCATTTTTTAATCAAGGCGAACATTTTTACAGCTAACACATGTAAAAATAGTGAGTTTTTTTAAAAATATGCTTGTCACACTGGCACTTTGTCGATATACCTTTAATAATAGCGCCCAAAATGGGTTAACAGATTAAATCGCACTGCGTAAGTAAAATAGGCAAATATGGGTAAGTCGTTAGTTATTGTTGAGTCACCAGCCAAGGCGAAAACAATCAATAAATATTTAGGCAAGGATTTCGTCGTAAAATCCAGTGTAGGACACATTCGTGATCTTCCTACATCGGGTAATGCGAATAAAGCCGCAACTAAATCACCAGCTGAAGTACGCAAAATGTCACCAGAAGAGAAAGCTAAATATCGTAAAGAAAAGGATTACGCTAATTTAGTTGCTCGTATGGGTATTGATCCAAATAAAGGATGGCAACCTCATTATGAAGTGTTGCCGGGCAAAGAAAAAGTCGTTGCTGAACTGCAAAAACTCGCTAAAGATGCGGATTGCGTCTATCTCGCAACCGATTTGGATAGAGAAGGGGAAGCAATTGCTTGGCACCTTGAGCAAGTAATCGGTGGTGACGATAGCAAGTATAAACGCGTTGTTTTTAATGAAATTACCAAAAACGCAATTCAAAATGCTTTTGCTGAACCTGGTGAATTAAATATAGATATGGTTAACGCGCAACAAGCGCGTCGTTTCCTTGACCGCGTTGTGGGTTTTATGGTTTCGCCATTACTTTGGGCAAAAGTGGCGCGTGGTTTATCTGCAGGGCGAGTTCAATCGGTAGCTGTACGTTTATTAGTTGAGCGCGAACGTGAAATCAAAGCATTTGTACCAGAAGAATTTTGGGATATTCACGCTGAGTTAAAAGCGCAAGAAGATCAAATCCGTTTCGCCGTTGCGAAATATTTAGGTAAAGCCTTTGAACCAAAGAATAAATCAGATGCAGATGAAGCCGTTGCCAAATTAAAATCTGCAGAATATAAGGTTGCAGCAACCGAACAAAAACCAAGCAAAAGCAAACCGTCAGCGCCATTTATTACTTCAACAATGCAGCAGGCGGCGAGTACACGCTTAGGTTACGGTGTTAAAAAGACCATGATGTTAGCTCAGCGCCTCTATGAGGCTGGTTTCATCACTTATATGCGTACTGACTCTACAAACCTATCAAATGATGCTGTTGAAGCGTGTAGAGGCTATATTGAAAGTCAATTTGGTGATAAGTATTTACCTGCTACGCCAATTCGATATTCATCAAAAGATGGTGCGCAAGAAGCGCACGAAGCAATTCGTCCTTCAAATGTTGAAATCTTATCAGGCCACTTAGATGGTGTAGAAGCAGATGCTAAAAAATTATATGAATTAATTTGGCGTCAGTTTGTTGCATGTCAAATGACGCCAGCAGAATATGATTTAACAACAATTACGCTTGCTGCGGGTGATTATGAGCTTAAAGCCAAAGGTCGTGTACTAAAATTTGATGGTTGGACACGTGTACAACCTTCCGTTAAAAAGAAAAATCAAGAAGAGCAAGCACTGCCAAAAGTTGCAACAGGAGATGTGCTTAATTTAGTTGAACTTGACCCGAAACAACATTTTACTAAACCGCCTGCGCGCTTTAGTGAGGCAAGTTTAGTGCGAGAGCTTGAAAAGCGTGGTATTGGCCGCCCATCAACTTACGCTTCAATTATTTCGACTATCCAAGACCGTGGTTACGTGCGTGTTGAAAACCGTCGTTTCTTTGCTGAAAAGATGGGTGAAATAGTAAATGAACGCTTAGTTGAAAGTTTTAGTGATTTGATGAACTTTGACTTTACTGCGAAAATGGAAGAGCGCTTAGATGACATAGCAGCCGGTGAGCGAGAATGGACACAAGTGCTTGATAAGTTCTTCCAAGAATTCTCAACAAACCTTGAGAAGGCGGGCTCTGAAGAAGCTGAAGGCGGTATGCGTACAAACCAAGTTGTGGAAATTGATTTATCTTGCCCAACTTGTAGCCGTAATATGGGTATACGTACTGCTACAACCGGTGTTTTCTTGGGTTGTACTGGTTATGCGTTACCTCCGAAAGAGCGCTGTACGCAAACCATGAACCTAGTGCCTGGCGAAGAAGCCGTTGCAGCTGATGTTGAGGACGAAGAAACAGAAGTACTTCGCCAAATGAAACGTTGCCCTAAGTGTGAAACAGCAATGGATTCATACTTAATTGATGAATCACGTAAGTTACATGTTTGCGGTAACAATCCAGACTGTAATGGTTACTTAATCGAACAAGGCAGCTTTAAAATAAAAGGCTACGATGGTCCTGTGATTGAATGTGATAAGTGTCAGTCAGAAATGCAGTTAAAATCGGGTCGTTTTGGTAAATATTTTGGTTGTACTAACGAAGAGTGTAAAAATACTCGTAAGTTACTTAAAAATGGTGAAGCTGCACCACCAAAAGAAGATCCAGTTCATCTTCCTGAACTACCTTGTGAAAAATCAGAAGCCTATTTTGTATTACGTGATGGTGCTTCGGGGATTTTTATGGCTGCATCTACTTTCCCGAAATCACGTGAAACGCGAGCTCCAAAAGTTTCAGAGCTGAAGCGCTTCCGTGAGCGTATTTCACCAAAGTTTTATTACTTAGCAGATGCTCCTGAAAAAGATCCTGAAGGTAACGAAGCAGTAGTTCGCTATAGCAGAAAAGCGAAAGAACAATATGTGATGTCTGAAGTAGAAGGCAAAGCAACAGGGTGGACCGCTCATTTCGTAAATGGCAAATGGGTTGAAGAGTCTAAAGCTAAGTCAAAGCCTAAAGCGAAAGCTAAACCCAAAGCAAAAAGCTAGAAGCTAAACTTAGCTAATTAAAAAACCGCAGTTTAAAAAAAGAGCAAGTTTAACTAACATTTATTACAGTAGATTTTAAATGTATCCTTTAAAAAGTTGAGGATTTAGGAATAAGGAAAATTTGTGTCACAGGCAGGAAAATCATTTGAACAGGCAATAAAGGATGCTGAAGGTCTACTAGCTCGGTTTGATGAGGAGAACAATCAAGAAGTAAAGCATAATTCTGAAGCGTTAAAGCGAGCTGGTATGGTTATAGCGATGGCTGCTTGGGAAACCTAAGTCAAAGATCGTTTTAGAGAAGAGATATATTTTTGGCTGTCAGCCGTGGAGGGAAGCACTTTAGCAAATTATGTAAATCGTAAAGCTAATGAAGAAATGAAACGATTTTTTAATCCCAACTCCGAGAAAACTAAAAAGTTATTTATTGAGTTCTTTCATGTTGATGTTGATGTTACCAAAAGTTGGAACTGGGATAATTATCAGTCACCACAAGCAAAGAAAATGCTCAATAACTTAATATCAAAGCGTGGTGTAGCCGCTCATGTCGCTAAAACAGAACTTCATTCGCCAGATTCAATTAAAAGGAACGATCTTGATAAAACGATTCGCTTTTTGAAAGGTTTAGTTACTAGCATGGAGCAACAAAAAATAGTTATTCCATTTTTGTAGTTTTTGTATTCAGTAGCTTATATCTGATTTAACTGTTTTATATATAGGTTAGGTTATCAACTGCCAGTCAGTTGATAACTAGTTTCCGTGACATATAAAAGCTTCATGCTTCTTGTCTAGATCAACTTAACATAACCTGAAACATATTAAATACTGGCTAAACGAAAAACAAAAATGACTTTATTTGAAAATAGAAATGGGTGTAAGTCTTTGAAAAGAATGGTCGGCATAGCAGGATTTGAACCTGCGACCCCTGACACCCCATGACAGTGCGCTACCAAGCTGCGCTATATGCCGACATTTGTTGCTAGTGTATTCTTGCAAATAGTTAAAATCAACTACTGTACGTTTTAACTGAGTGATAAATATACGATTTAATCGTTAAATATAAATAAAGCCTTTTCTTTACTCGCTTTGTAAAATGATTTCATCAAAATGTTGCTTCATTTTCTCGCTTAGGAGCGGCTGAGCCTCTGCATTAGGGTGGATACCATCTGGCAACATTAAATTTGTATCAGTCACAACCGATGTTATAAAAAACGGTATGATAGGAAGCTGCTTTTCATTTGCTACTTGCTGATAGGCATCTTTAAACATTGTTGCATAACGTTTACCAAGGTTTGGTGTGATTTCGATTTCCATCAGCAGCACTTTGGCGTTTGCAGCAATACTCTTATCCACAATTTGTTTTAAATTTTGTTTTAATAGCTTAACGGGGTATCCGCGCAGGCCATCATTACCGCCAATTTCAACCAACACCCAATCAGGTGTGTGCTCAGCCAATAAAGCGGGTAATCGTTGCAATGCACCACCACTGGTTTCACCGCTAATACTTGCATTTATCAACGAGATAGGGGATTTTTCTTGGTTGTACGCATTTTGTAACAACTGAACCCAAGCTTGGTCTTGTTTTAGGCCATAGCCTGCGCTTAAGCTGTCACCTAAGATAAGAATTTTAGTTGTTTGATTACTATTGCTTTTGCCATCACTGTGATCGGTGTTGGCAGTTACTGAGTAACTAATAACGAAAAAGATAACAAATAAACTACGTAATAACATTGAGAGTCCTATGAATAAACTTTCGCAAATGAATGTGATTCAGGTAAAAGACCTTGGAAAAACTGTCGCAACACTTGATGGCGACCTAACTATCCTCTCTGGCATCAGTTTTAATGTCAAGCCAGGAGAGTCAATTGCGATTGTTGGCGCGTCGGGTTCAGGTAAATCTACTTTACTTGCGCTTCTTGCTGGCCTTGACAGTGTAACGCAAGGCGAAATTTATTTGGATGGTGAGCCACTTCACAACCTAGATGAAGAGCAGCGCGCTGCAGTACGTGCTAAAAGTGTCGGTTTTATCTTTCAATCATTTATGTTGGTGCAAAGTTTAACGGCACTTGAAAATGTCATGTTGCCAGCAGAATTAGCAGGTGAAACAAACGCTGAAGAAAAAGCAAAAGAGTTACTTGATAAAGTAGGCCTATCGCATCGCTTGCATCATTTTCCATCACAGCTATCAGGTGGTGAGCAGCAACGTGTTGCTATTGCGCGCGCTTATATTGGTGAGCCAAAGGTACTGTTTGCCGATGAACCATCTGCTAACCTCGACAGTAAAAATGGCCGCATCATTGAAGAATTGTTGTTTGATTTAAACAAAGTGGCGGGCACAACCTTAGTCCTGGTTACCCACGATGAGCATTTAGCTGAAAAATGTCAGCGCACCATTCATATTGATGCAGGGCAACTTATTGATGACCGTATCGGAGTTCAGGCAGATGTGGGCTAAATTAGCATTTAAACTCTTTCGCCAAGAATTAAAGCGCGGCGAACTTAACATTATTCTATTGGCAATTGCGCTTGCTGTTATGACAGTGATGACATTGTCATCCATCACCGACCGAATTGGCCTGTCAATAAATCAAAAGAGCAGTGAGTTTATTGCGGCCGATCGTGGTCTACAGAGCAATCATAAACTGCCCGAAGAGTTTCTTACCAAAGCAATCGATGATGGTTTGCGAACAGCAACTTGGTATGGCTTTGATAGCATGTTGTTTGCTAAAGATGAAATGCAAATTGCCTATATTAAAGCAACCGATGAAGGCTACCCGCTTAAAGGGCAATTAAAACTGAAAGACAGTTTCGATGGTGAGGAATATGTTACCGATGCTCACCCCGAGCCAGGCAATATTTGGTTGTCCGATACGGTATTTTACAGCTTAAATATTGAAGTAGGGGATCAAGTAGAAATTG
Source organism: Pseudoalteromonas sp. G4 (assembly GCF_028875915.1). Taxonomy (GTDB): domain Bacteria; phylum Pseudomonadota; class Gammaproteobacteria; order Enterobacterales; family Alteromonadaceae; genus Pseudoalteromonas. The sequence continues at coordinate 14,738 of NZ_JAPEHW010000056.1, read as the reverse complement.
GCGAAGCTACTTTTGTTGCTGAAAAAATACTGGCTGAAGAGCCTGATGCCCCTTTTGCCATTTTTTCTAGCTCACGTCGCGTATTAATGAACATTGCTGATGTTGAAAAAACTCAAGTGATCCAGCCAGGCAGTCGTGTTTCTTACCGTTATTTATATGCAGGTACCGAGCAACAATTAACAGACTATTATGCTTGGCTGAAACCACAACTACTTGAAAATCAGCGCTGGTATGGGGTTAAAGATAGACAAGGCCCTGTTTCTGACTCAGTAAACCGTGCAGAACGCTTCCTGCTGCTAGCTGGTCTGCTAGGCATTATGCTTGCTGCAGTGGCAATAGCCGTATCTGCAAGGCGTTACTGCGAGCGCCAATATGATCCGGTGGCAATGATGAAAACACTGGGTGGTTCGCGTAACACAATCCGTAATATTTACATCACTCATCTGCTTTTAGTGACGCTTTTTTCGGTCGCAATTGGCTTACTACTTGGTTTTATATTGCAGGTGGTTGCAATTGATTTACTGAGTGAAAAAATGGGTAAAGCATTGCCAGCAGCATCCTTTTGGCCAATGGGGCTAGCCACATTCACCGGTATTATTTGTGCGGTGATGTTCTCACTCAAACCTCTAATGGATTTATTCGATATTCCACCAATGCGCGTATTACGCCGCAATTTAGGTGATTCACTTAAAGTGTCTAAACTGCATGTATTGTTAGCAACACTCACAGTATTTGCGCTGATGTGTCTATTTAGCCGCAGCTTTGTCATTGCTGGCATCATGTTTGTGTCGTGTGCATTACTTGCAGCCCTGCTATTTGGTTTAAGCAGACTACTCTTTACCTCATCACGTAAGCTTGGTTTAAAACCAAGTAACAGTTGGTCATTGGCCATTGCATCACTGCAAAAACGTGCCAATGCCAATGCGGTACAAGTGATTAGCTTTGCGCTGGCAATCAAGCTCATCCTGTTTTTGGTTGTTATGAAAAACGATTTAATAGCAGATTGGCAATCGCAACTACCTGAAAACGCACCGAATGGCTTTTTAGTTAATATCAGCGAATATGAGCGCACAGATATTGCTAACTTCTTAGCTGAAAATAATATTCAGCAAACTGACTTTTATGCGGTAGTACGTGGGCGCGTAAACAGCATCAACGGCGAATTAGTTGCGCGCTCAGTTTCAGCAGAAGAAAATGAAAAACGTGATGAAGAAGCGCGTTCAGGTGTTGGCCGCGAGCTTAACTTAACATGGCGCGACACTTTGCCAAACCACAATACGATTGTAAAAGGCGAGTGGTTGAATCCAGAAGAAAATGAACTTTCTATGGAGCAATCCATGGCTGAGCGTTTAGGTGTTGATATTGGTGATGAGCTTGAATTTTTAATTGGCTCGCAACGTTTTAGCGCCAAAATTACCAGCTTAAGAGAAGTAAACTGGTCTACAATGCAGCCAAACTTCTTTATTATATTAAGCCCTAAAGTGTTATCGCAGTTTCCTGCAACATATATTTCAGCGGTAAGTACTCCAACTGAATCTAAACGTGCTTTGCAGCAACTTGTTCGAAATCATCCGAGTGTCAGCATCATAGATGTGGACTCAATGATTAAACAAGTACGCTCAACGATTGATCAAGTAGCAACGGCAATAAGCTTTGTGCTGGTTATTGTTGTGATATGCGGTGCATTGGTTCTGGTGTCACAAGTGCAAGCAAGCCTTCATGACCGTATGCAAGAAGTGGTGATTCTACGAACTTTGGGTGCTAAAGCTAAGTTAATTAAAAATGCCGTGCTTTATGAGTTTGTATTACTTGGTCTTTTTGCAGGTATTGCTGCAGCGCTTTTCAGTGATTTAGCTTTACTTGTAGTGCAATATCGTATGTTTGAGCAATTTGGTAACCTTCACCCAGTGATGTGGGTTTACGGCCCTGTTGTTGGAGCTCTCTTTGTTGCTTTATTAGGTTATGGGTTAGTGGCAAAAACCTTACGCAAAAACACTCAAGGTTTGGTACGCGCTCTATAAAAAAAAGTGGGCGTTAGCGCCCACTTAGCACATTTTCTAATGCGGGTTTTAACTCGGCATATTGAAACTTAAAATCTGCATCATTTAGTGCTTTTGGTAACACAGCTTGGCCAAACACTAATAAATCAGCCATCTCACCAAACAACATTCTTAAAACAAACTCGGGCATTCTTAATAGACTTGGCCGGTTAAGCGCTTCACCTAGGCTTTCACTAAATTCATTATTTGTTACTGGGTTTGGTGCAGTGGCATTAAACACTCCGTGAAGTGACTCATTTTCAATTAAAAATAAAATGATGTTCACCATATCGTTAATATGGATCCACGACATATATTGCTTGCCGTCAGCAATTGGGCCGCCAAGATAAAATTGAAATGGCGGTACCATTTTACCCAGTGCACCACGTTTTTTTGCAAGCACAATGCCTGTTCTAAGAATACATACTCGCGTTTTTTCCGAGCTTGCACTTTGCGCTAATTGCTCCCATTTTTTACATAAATGATGACTGTATTCTTCAAAAGGTTGGTTATTTTGTTCGGTAACAGGCTCGTCTTGTCTACCATAAAAACCAATGGCACTGCCTGATATAAAGGTATGGGGAGGCGTTTTTGCCGCTTTAATTTTATCTGCAATTTGCGCTGTTATTTGCCAGCGACTGGCTTCTATTTTGGCTTTTTGCGAGGCTGTCCAGCGTTTGTCAGCGATTGGTTCGCCTGCTAGGTTAATCACGCAATCAATTTCATTAAAATCAATGTCATCAATAGTTTCGTGGGCGTCAACATGATGGCCTAACAATGTGAAGGCTTTTTCTTTGCGACGCGTTAGCACCACCAATTTATGATGGTTTGCAAGGTGCTTACATAAGTGCGAACCAATTAGGCCTGTGGCCCCTGTTATTAAAATATTCATAGATAAATCAAATAGCTTCCTATTTGCCACGCTTATACTGTAGCATAGCCTTAATTAGAACAATGTCATAATACGAACTAAGGATAGCCATGGTTCAGCAAAATTTGACCGGCGCCAGTAAAAGCTTGCTCGTCTTTGCAGCACTAATTGTCGTACTTGCAGGTTTAAAATTAGCGAGCGCAATCGTCGTACCATTTCTTCTGTCTGTTTTTATCGCCATTATCTGTAGCCCACTTATTGAATTATTAGGGCGCTATCGCGTACCGAAAGGGGCCGCGATTACCATTGTTATATTGCTGATTTTATTGGTGGTTGTCAGCCTAGCAGGGCTTGTGGGGCAATCTGTAAATGGTTTTTCGCAAAATGTACCTGTTTACAAAGCACAACTGCAAAATGAGTTTTCCGGTCTGTTATCCACCTTAGCGCAATACAATATATTGATAGATAAAGAACGCATCATGTCGTTCTTAGACCCAGGTAAACTGATTGATGTTGCTGCCAATACTCTTGCAGGTGTAGGTGGCATTATGGCTGATTTATTTCTAATCATTTTAACTGTAGTGTTTATGTTGCTTGAAGCGCCTTACATTGGCAAAAAAGTGCATTTAGCGTTAGACGACCCAGAAATGAAACAAAAACAAATCGATTTATTTTTGGATTCGGTAAATTCATACCTCGCCATTAAAACCTTAGTCAGCCTTGCTACCGGTCTATTGGTTACCATAATGTTATGGGCTTTTGACATCGACTATTTTATTCTTTGGGGCGTATTAGCGTTTTTCCTTAACTACATACCTAATATTGGGTCGATTATTGCAGCAATTCCTGCTGTGCTTTTGGCGGTTGTTCTGCAAGGTGTCGGTGTTGCTGGCATTATTGCTGCCGGTTATATGGCAATTAATACCGTAATGGGCAATATGATTGAGCCACGGTTTATGGGCAAAGGGTTAGGTTTATCACCACTTGTGGTGTTCTTGTCGTTACTATTCTGGGGTTGGCTGTTAGGCACGGTTGGCATGTTACTTTCTGTACCACTCACTATGGTTGTGAAAATAGCGCTGGAAAACAGTGAAGAGGGCAAGTGGCTTGCAGTACTGTTAGGCGGTGAAGATCAAGTTAATGAAGAAATTGAACAGTAAATAACGGAATAAAAAAAGAAAAGGGTTAGCACGAGGCTAACCCTTTTTTTGTTTACAGGTATTTAAGAAATGTCGATAAACTGGATTTTCGCTCATGGTTTTCTTCATGGCTAAATACATTGGCCTTGTTAAACCAAGGGCGCCTAATGGAATTGATTTAATTAAGCCTTGGCTTTCATACGGTGTTACTAACCAATCAGGTAGTGCAGCAACGCCCATGCCAGCGCTTACTAGTTGGAAAATCAATAAGCCTTGATCAACGTTTTTTAAAGTGCCGTCAAAGCGCGCGTTTTGGATAAAGTGTTTAAAAATATCTTGGCGCTCGCGTGGAATAGGGTATGAAATTATGGTCTCGTCTTTTAAATCGAGCGCTGTTACATACGCTTTTTTAGCAAGTGGGTGATCTGGGCTTACAATCAGCTTTAATTTAAAATCAAATAAATGGGCGTATTCAAGGCGATCAGTTTCGCGAATATCCGATGTTAAAACTAAATCTAACTCATCATTTAATAGCTCTGGGATTGCGTCGTAGCTAAAACCGCGCTCATAGTCGACTTTTATATCAGGCCAAAAGTTATTGAATTCTTTAATGGTTGGTAATAACCAGTGAAAACACGCATGACACTCAACACTTAAACGCAATTGTGAAATGGGTTGGTTCAAACTTTCTTTTAGACGACATTTCGTAGCCTCTACCTTAGGCAACACATCGTGGGCGAGTTCTAAAAGCAGCATACCTTGTGGTGTAAAACGCACTGGATGGGTTTTTCGTTCAAATAACTGACAATCAAGTTTGTTTTCTAAGTCTTTGATTTGGTGTGATAAAGCCGATTGGGTTAGGAATAGCTCACGTGCCGTATTTACTAAAGAACCCGTTTCTTTTAGCGTGGCGATGGTTTTCAGGTGTTTTACATCTATCATCTTTAAGAATACTCATATTAAACTTGAACGATCATGAGAGAGCTTCGATACTAGCTGTTTATTTTTCATGTTTCAATGCTCGGAAGCTCTAATTAACGCCATGATAATAATAAATTGCTATTTTATATATTTTTAATAGTTATGATAGCGCTGTCATTTATCTTTGGGCTGTGCGCCTTATTTGGTTTGGTGTTTTTGTTATTAGTTTTTCTCAAGTTTATTTGGAAAAACTTGCGATTTAATTGAAAGAAATTTAAATCTAGTATTTAGCCGTCTAAACGTCTCAAATAAAAGGATATCAAGATGGCAATTACACTACATAATTTAGGCTTTCCACGAATAGGCAAACAACGTGAACTAAAAAGAGCAGTTGAATCTTATTGGCGTGGCGAAAGTTCGTTAGCTGAGTTAAAAGCAAAAGGTCAGGCGATCCGCAAAGACAACTGGGAGTTACAAAAAAGCCAAGGCATTGAACTATTACCCGTCGGCGATTTTGCTTGGTATGACCATGTACTTAGTACATCTTTGTTGTTTGGTGTTGTACCAAAACGTCATCAAAGTATTACAGAGGCAATTGATTTAGATACTTTATTTCGAATTGGTCGTGGTAAGGCGCCTTCGGGTTGTGCTTGTGCAGCCAGTGAAATGACTAAATGGTTTAACACTAATTATCATTACATAGTGCCAGAACTGTGTGAAGACCAAGTATTTGAAATAAGCTTTACTGAATTGTTTGAGCAGGTAAAAGAAGCAAAGCTACTCGGACACAACATAAAGCCTGTGCTTGTCGGCCCTGTTACCTACTTGCATCTTGCTAAAACGGACACTGACTTTGATAAATTATCCTTGTTACCACGTTTGTTAGCTGCCTATCAAAAGGTGCTTAATCAGCTAGCTGAGTTAGGTGTTGAGTGGGTACAAATTGATGAGCCTATTTTCGCACTAGAGTTATCAAAAGAGTATCTCGAGGCACTTTCTACTAGTTTTGCTAAGTTGCATGGGCAGGGCGTTAAATTACTGCTCGCAACTTATTTTGGCTCAATAGAACATCACCTAGATACCATAGTCAATTTATCAATTGATGGTTTACACCTAGATTTAGTGGCTGAAACACAAGACATTTACAAGATTAATCACGCCATTGGCAATAATAAAATTTTATCACTAGGGGTAATTAATGGGCGTAACATTTGGAAAGCGGATCTGCTATCAATCTATCACCAAATAAAAAATGTGGTGTCATCCAGAGGTGATGTTTGGCTTGCGCCTTCATGCTCTTTACTACACACACCCGTTGATTTGGAGCAAGAAAGTGGGCTTGATAGTGAGATTAAATCTTGGCTTGCCTTTGCTAAACAAAAAGGCTTGGAACTTAAATTATTAAAAGATGCATTGCTCACAGGTGATTTAACCAAAATTACAGAATATTCAGCGCCAGTAATAGCGCGTTGCAAGTCATCGAGGGTAAATAATCAAGCTGTAAAGAGTTGTGTTGAGGGCTTAACTGCACATGATGGTAAACGCATCAGTTGCTTTTCAAGGCGTCAGAAAATCCAAAAGTTAGCGCTTGGCTTACCAATTTTGCCTACTACAACAATTGGCTCTTTCCCGCAAACCGATAACATTCGTAAAGCAAGGCGTGATTTTAAAGCAGGGAATATGACTCAAGCGCAATACACAACTCAGATGGAAAATGAAATTGCCTATGCAGTAGCGCAACAAGAAGCAGTTGATTTAGATGTATTGGTTCATGGTGAAGCTGAACGCAATGATATGGTGGAATATTTTGGTGAGCTGCTTGAAGGATTTGCCTTTACACAATTTGGCTGGGTGCAATCGTATGGCTCGCGCTGTGTTAAGCCACCGATAATTTGGGGCGATATAAGCCGTAAACAACCAATGACAGTTAACTGGACGCAATATGCCCAGTCATTAACAAATAAAAAAATGAAAGGCATGCTCACAGGTCCTGTAACAATTTTGTTTTGGTCGTTTATCCGCGATGATCTTGATAAACCAACTATTGCCAATCAAATTGCACTCGCTCTTAGAGATGAAGTGGTAGATTTAGAAAAAGCTGGCATTAATATCATTCAAATTGATGAACCAGCATTTCGAGAAGGAATGCCATTAAAAGCATCAAAGTGGCAGAACTACCTAGACTGGGCGGCTTATGCATTTAGAGTAAGTGCATCAGGGGTGAGCGATAAAACCCAAATTCATACTCATATGTGTTATGCCGAATTTAACGATATTATCACGGCAATTGCTGATATGGATGCGGATGTTATTACCATAGAAACGTCACGTTCGAATATGGAATTACTCAATGCCTTTGAGGATTTTGACTATCCCAATGAGATAGGCCCTGGTGTTTACGATATTCACAGTCCAAATATACCTGACGTTAACTGGATTAAAGCGCTTATGAAAGAAGCCGCCAACAAAGTGCCATTAGAGCGATTATGGATAAACCCTGATTGTGGTTTAAAAACACGTGGATGGCCTGAAACAATCGCTGCGCTCAATAATATGGTAACTGCAGCAAAAGAGCTCAGAGAGGAGCTCGCATAGGGAAAGTGTAACTTACGGGAAAACTAACTTAGTTTTCCCGTAGTTAAGAAGGTATATGCTTGTTTTGCAGGCATAGGTTTTGCCACTAAAAAGCCTTGGCCGTATTGGCATTTGGTTTGTTTTAGTACGTCAAGCTGCTCTTCGGTTTCAATACCCTCGGCAACAACATCGAAATCTAACGAACTTGCTAATGTCAAAATTGCATCAACTAATGGGTGGCTTTCATCGCGTTTTAAGTTATCAATAAAGCTTTTATCAATTTTTAAAATATGAATAGGCAATTGATGTAAATACCCCAGTGCTGAATACCCTGTACCAAAGTCATCTAAGCACAGTTTAACGCCACAGGTTTTTAGTTTTTCAATTATCTCAGTTGCAAGGGCCAAGTTTTCAATTAAGCCAGACTCGGTAATTTCAATACATAAACTTCCGAGCGGTAATTGATACTCGTAGTAAAGTCGTTGAATAAAGTCAGCAAATTCTAATGTTGAAAAATGCTTAGACGACACATTAACTGTTACCTTAAAGTTTTCAGCTATTGCACCTTGCCAAATTTTAATTTGCTTAGCTGCCAGTTCCAAAATATGTAAATCGAGTGCGAGAATTTGCCCTGTTTCTTCTGCCAGTGGAATAAAATCAGCAGGTGAAACAAAACCGCGTTCAGGATGATGCCAGCGAACAAGCGCTTCAAAGCCAATGATCTCGCCCGTTTGAATGGTAAAAATTGGTTGATAAAACAGTGCAAATTCATGTTTCATCATGCCGCTTTGAATATCACTTTCTAAAAGCGCAGCGCCTTTTAGTTTTTGCCTCATGGTGTCGTTAAAAAACTGTACTTTGCCACGACCAAGCGACTTTGCTTGGTACATTGCTGCATCAGCGCGCTGTAAAATTTTATAGGCTTCATCTGTTTCTTTATTGGCAAAAGCCACACCTATACTGGTTGATGCCTGCAATAAATGGTCATCAATAAGGAGTGGATCTTTCAATGCTAACTTTATGCGCTCAATTACAGGGGTAACATCTTCTGCACCAAAAATATCACACAGCAAAATAGCAAACTCGTCGCCACCTAAACGGGCAAAAGTATCTGTTTCACGAATGCATTTATTTATAATCTGGCAGATTTTAACTAAAAATTTATCGCCGACTTGATGCCCTAAGGTGTCGTTGATTATCTTAAATCGGTCAAAGTCTAAATAGAGCAGGGCGTGTATTTTTTGGTTTTCGGTGCGCCCTAAGGCGAGTATTGCATGGGTTAGACGGTCGATTAACAATGCGCGGTTTGCAATGCCAGTGAGTTCGTCATGCATTACTTTGTGTTGCAGCGCTTTTTCAGCAAATACACGATTAAGCACTAATCGAATTTGTTGACTGATATAAGTTAATAAGTCTTTATCGTGTTCGGTATAACACACACTTTGGTTATAACTTTGCACCACAATAATGCCCGATAACTCATCGTTTAAATCAAACGGTACGCCAAGCCAAGAATTTGGCAAAGCACCAATTAAATGAAAGTCGTCATTTTCAATGTGCGCTTGATACTCATCACCATTTAAAAGTACGGCTTGTTGTTTATTAATGGCGAATACAGAAGCTGTTTTTTGAATTTGTGCATTACTAAAGCGTTTAAGCGTAATGCGCTCAACACCATGCTCAATAATATAAGGGATTTCTAAACCGCGAGTCTGTTTGTTGTAGTAGCCTATAAATAAGTTTTCAGCAGGTAAAAGAGTATTAACAATATCGTGTAAACCCTTATAAAAGTTATCCATGGTTTGCGAATCAGAACTTAGATTAGCAATTTGCAGCATGCCTTTTTCTAATCGCTGAGCATAGTTAAGCTGGTTGATGGTGTCGGTTAAATTAGCAACGGTTTTACATTGATCTATATTGGCACTGAGCATAGAGGCAACGGTGGTTAAAATACTTAAGTGATCTTTGGTGTAGTAATTTTTTTCAGGGTGCTCACAATCAATAACGCCCAATACTTGGCCGTCATACACTAGCGGCACACATATTTCAGAATGTACATTACCGCTTATTTGCAAATAACGCGGATCCGTCGTTACATCGCTAATAATTTCCGCACAACCAGTTTCAAACACATGACCGCAAATGCCTTCATTAATCGCAATGGAAAGTTGCTCGCTTTCAGCTTTGTCGTGTTTATAGATTGAAGAAACTTGAGTAAGGGTTTGTTTTTCTATATCGGCTAAAAAGATTGAGCATTCATCAAATCCTAAGCGTTTAACTACTTGGTGTGTCACATAGTCATATAGTTCATCGAGATCAACAATACGAATGAGTGATGAAGCAAACTCATTAATGATGCTGAGCTGATTAGCTCGATTGGTCATTGCGTCTACATTATCGCCAGATGAATACTGCATAAAAGCGCTTGCTAGCCATTTGTATTTTTAAATTAACATAAATGTAACTCAGCAAGCACTTTTGCTCAATAAAAGTTTGTTTTTCCGTTATAAAATATGATTATGTTCGGCAGTGATTTTAAGTGCTTTTGGCATTAAGTAGTCACGATACAAATAGCGGTACAATTTGTTTGGTTTCGCTTTAACAGCGGCTTCTTGATAAGGATTAGCTTGTTTGTACGTTGCTAAATAGTTTGCAAAGTTATCACCGTGTTTAGCTACCAAACTATTAAGCAACTCACTGTAGCCATCAAAGTAATCGGTACGCAAAAAGTGCGCTAACTGACGATAATCATCTAAGGCATTTTCAGATAAATAACGGTGCGCTAAATAAGACCATTGGTAAACACGTTTTGACCCATCTTTATATGTAGTATCAAATACTTCGCGTAGGCTAGGCCACTTTTCTTGCTCTGTTTCGTGTAGTAATTTATTTACGCGGTCGTTGCTTTTACCCTGTGCAATTAATTCAGCACCACCTTCGCTCCACCATACTAAGTGGCTAGGGAAGTGACCAAAACCGTCGTATTTATTAAAGCGGCCATCTAAGTAGTGCACGTATTCGTGGTTTAGGTTCCACACTGAAAAACCCTCTTTCCAGAATGCTTTAAATGAATAGAAGGTCGCTTGGTTACCTGGTTTGCTTGGCTTACCTTCAATGTACATACCGCCATTGTCGGTGCTGATATCAAAAATCATTTGGCCGTGCTGGTTGTAGCCTGTGTAGTTATCAAAAATAGCAACGCGCAGCGCTTCATTAAAATCATTTGGCACAGGTTGGCGGTCAGTGGCATACACATCGTGGAAATGCGATTCTTGCGAAATTAAACGCTCACAACTGATATTAAGCTGCTCGGTAGTTAAAGTTTGTGCGCGAATAAACAACGAATCTGAACATTTATGATTAATTGGTAGGGCGTCATCCAGTGTTATTTCGCTGCAGCGGCCTTTAAATTCATCATCACAAGCTGATTTACCACGAAAGCTATTAACTAAATAACGCTGTGAAAAGATAAACTCTTTATTTGTTTTTGGGTTTTGCTCAAGTGCTGCCCACACTTTTTCATCAAGTGCTTTTTCAGCTGTTTCATCATCTAAAATATAATGAAGGTAGCCAAGCGCCCAAGCCGCGTGATCTTGCTGCCAGCTATTATCGTTTTGAAGTAAGTCGAGTAATTCTTGCTGCCACTTAGTTTGTGCAAGTACCGCTTGTTTAATCTCATCCTTACTGCGTGCTTCAAATGCTAAAAAGCCAATAGCACGAAGTTGTTCCCACTTAGCATATTGCGCTGCAAGCGGGCTTGCATCGCTAAGCACTACATTTGGTAATAAAGGTAAGTGTTTAGCTAATTTATCTTTTAAATCATCAAAGTAGTAATAACGGTAAAGCGTTACCGCGTAGTTTTCGATGGCGCGATAGTCGTCTTTAGCGATGGTTTGCATGCGGGCAAACAACGCGCTATCAAGTGCTGTTAATTGCTCAGCTTTTAAATTCTTCGTATTGCCAAAATAGCTAAAACCGCGCAGGGCATAAAGGGTTTCATTAATGTCGGCGCCAGCGTTTAAATTGGTAACTAGGGCATCAAAGTCACTACTGGTTAAACCTAATTGCCAATAAGCTTGTGTGTTAATTGTGATAGGGCTTTGTAAAAGCGTGGCTGTTGGCTCGTTGATTGTCGATGCACAACCCGAAGCAAGTAACCCTGTTAATAACAGAGAAGTAGCGCGTGTTAGTTTCATTTTTGGTCTCTATTTTTATTAATGTGTGCGCTAACTTATCAAAAAGGGATATTGTATACAATTATTATCGATAAACCTCAACGCTAGCGCTTTACAGCAGCATCACAAGTCAATAAGATCAGCATAATCGGACGTTCGTCCGCTCACCGTCAATAAAAGGTAGGATCATGACAGACACAACTGCTAAATTAACCATTACTCGCCCAGATGATTGGCACATTCACTTACGTGATGGCGACCAGTTAAAAGACACCGTACGTGACGTAAGCCGTTACATGGGTCGCGCGATTATTATGCCTAACCTTGTACCACCAGCAACTTGTACTGATTCTGCCCTTAGCTACTATGAGCGAATTCAAGCGCACAATAACAGCAATTTTGAGCCGTTAATGGTGTTATATCTAACAGATAAAACAACGCCAGAAGAAATTAAAAAAGCGAAAGCGAGCGGTAAAATTGTTGCTGCTAAATTATATCCAGCAGGGGCAACCACTAATTCAGATTCAGGCGTAACTTCAATTGAAGGCATGTACCCGGTATTTGAGGCAATGGCTGAAGTAGGTATGTTGTTACTTATTCACGGTGAAGTAACTGATTCAAGCATTGATATTTTTGACCGCGAAAAAGTATTTATTGAAAACATTCTGTGCAAAATTGTCGATGATTTCCCAAATCTTAAGATTGTGCTTGAGCACATTACTACGAAAGATGCGGCAGAGTTTGTAGCGGCAGCAGGTGATAATGTTGCAGCGACCATTACGGCGCACCACTTACTGTATAACCGTAACCACATGCTAGCAGGTGGCATTCGCCCACATTATTACTGTTTACCAATTTTAAAGCGCAATATTCACCAAGAAGCACTAATTAAAGCGGCAACAAGCGGCAGCAAAAAGTTCTTCTTAGGCACAGATTCAGCGCCGCACCTTAAAGATAAAAAAGAAGCGTCATGTGGTTGTGCTGGTTCTTACACTGCGCATGCCGCACTTGAGCTATACGCAGAAGCATTTGAAGAAGCTGGTGCACTTGATAAGTTAGAAGCATTTGCGAGCTTTAATGGCCCAGATTTCTACGGTTTACCACGCAATACCGACACAGTGACACTTGAAAAAGACACGTGGCAAGTACCAGAGTCATACCCACTAGGCGATGACGTTGTTGTGCCTATTCGCGCAGGCGATGAAATTACGTGGAAAGTGAAATAACAAACACTCTTCCAAATGTAAAAAAGCCCGCTTCATGCGGGCTTTTTTGTTGGTATTATCCATTGAGGTTAGCGAGGTTAGCATCAAGGTTGGTTTTGCTTCTCTTCATTCGCTTCTAGCGTTTGTTCTGAGTCTGGATTTCGATGTTCACTTAACGCTTGCTCATTACATTCTTCAACATCTGACTCTTCAGAGCTAATATGTTCTTCTTCAACCACCAGCAATTGCTCGTGCGCAGTGGTTTCTTCAATACGTGGATCCATGGTTGCAGCCAGTGGTGATGCGGTGACATCGGATGTGCCCACAACATAATCGGTTGGTTCTGGTTGTTCCGCTTTTTGTTTGGAGTTAATAATACTCAGTGACACAAACATTACGACAGTAAGAATAGCGATTGAGCCATATAACGCTTGGTGACCGAAATGTGCCATGATTTGCGCATTGACAGCAGAACCAAGCGCAGCCCCTGCGCCAAACATAATCAGTAAGGCAGACGATACACCAACGCGGTCTTCGTCTTCTACACGCGAGTTTGCCAGTGCTGAAGAAAGCGGATAAAGCGTAAAAGCAAATAAACCAAAAGCAAACGTAAGGGCATAGGCAACATGTTGTGCAAGCGGCAGTAAAAATAACGCGACGCTCACTGCACAGATGGCAACGGCATTAGAGCGAATTAGAATACTACGGCGAATTTTGTCGGAAATAACACCCATCGGCCACTGCGCCAGTAAACCTGCAAAAATGGTGATTGACATAAACAGTGCGATTTCTTGAGCGCTAAACCCGGAAAGGCTTGCGAAGGTGGGGGCAAGGGCATAAAAACTACCATTAATAATGCCAGCAAAATGCACCGCGGTTAGCGACTGTGGCACTTTCTTAAAGTAGTCAAGTAAACTCACTTGAATAGGTTTAAGGGGTTTTGGGTGAATTCTTCGGGTGAGTGAAATAGGAATTATCCCCAGCGACAGTGCCATGCACACCAAAAATAATGGCTCATAACCAAGTTCTGGAAATTGTGATAACGCTAATTGGCCTAATACCATGCCCAATGAAGACATGATCATATACATAGAGAATACCCTTCCGCGCGACTCAGGCGCAGCTTGCTCATTAAGCCAGCTTTCTAACACCATGTAATTACACATCATGCTAAGGCCAACAATTAAGCGCAGCACCAACCACAGGTAAATATTGTCACTCAGTGCATGTGCAGCAACACAAGCTGTTACTGCCGCCGTGCTTGCCACAAAGGTACGAATATGCCCGACAGATTTGATTAAGTGATAACCCAGTTTGGAGCCAAGTAACAAGCCTAAGTAATAAAATGAAGTGAGTAAACCAACCCAAAATGTGGATACATTATGTTGACCTAAATAAAGCGCAAGGTAAGTGGTGAGTAAACCCGTTCCACCAATTAAAAATAAGTTTGTGAAATAAAGCGAAGGGAATGATTTCATTGAAATACTTTTTTGCACGGTTAGGTAATTATACTAGAAGATTGAAAGGGGATTTCCAAGGAGGAAATTGAAGATTTTGATGTTGATCTTTATTGGGATTAGTTAGCGAGTAGGCTTGTAACTTTTGTGGTGGTAAAGGGGAGTGAAGATAATTTAAAAACCTGTTTTTAGTAAATCAAAGAGTGATTTTAAGTTAACAGACAAAGTGCAAAACCTGATCCTCAAGCCTTGTAATCTAAATATACGCAAACAATCTTTATAAAAATTAACTATATTTGTCGCGCTGGCGACCGCAGCCAAAAGGTGGCTAACGCCAGCCCCCCTTTGGATTCCCCC
>NZ_JAPEHW010000055.1 GCF_028875915.1 Pseudoalteromonas sp. G4 | reverse complement strand
CGAGCAAGCCATGTAGCGACAGGGATGTTGCTTGATGGCGTTTATGTTCATATTTAAATTATGTTTGAAGAGTGAGTTTGATTTAGGGGCGCCGAGGGATTCCAAAGGGAGACCGGCGATAGCCTCCCTTTGGCTGCTGTCGCCAGCGCGACAAACAAAGTTTCAAGTTATATTATTAATAAACGTAATCAGTGTCGTTGATTTTATGTTATGACCTGAGTTAACAATTCATCCATGAAGCGGGATTACATCGGTCATCTCGATAATCGATCTTGCATTATTCTAATGCCCACTTCCATGTAGGTCACACACCTCATTTCAAAGTACTGTGAAACTTCATTTCGGTTACTTTTCATCTTTGGCTGCTGTCGAAAGCAGCGACAAATAACGTATCGAATATTAATCAGTGCTAAGGATTTACACTGAAGCAATTACTTGGAATGGCTACTTAAACACCACTGTTTTATTACCATTAATAAATATCCGCTGCTCTGCTGCCCACTGTAGAGCACGGCAGAATACGTTTTTTTCTACATCGCGGCCAAGTGCGGCTAGCTTTTCGGCATTTTGCGCGTGGTTTACATGGCAAATATCTTGTTCGATTATCGGGCCTTCGTCGAGCTCATCGGTAACAAAATGGGCGGTGGCGCCAATCATTTTTACGCCGCGCTGAAATGCTTGATGATAGGGTTTTGCACCAATAAACGCAGGTAAAAACGAGTGGTGAATATTGATGATTTTACCGCTAAACTCGGCCACAAACTCAGGGCTTAAAATACGCATATACTTGGCAAGGCCAATTAAGTCAGGGTTAAATTCATTAATTTTTGCAGCCACTTTGGCGTCGTGTTGCGCGCGTGTTAGGCCTTCATGGCTAATGCAATAAAAGGGTATATCAAAGCCTTTTACAAGAGGCTCTAGGTCTGGGTAGTTAGCAATTACCGCTTGAATTTCTACATTCATGGCGCTTTCAAAGCATTTAAGCAAAACGCCTCCTAGGCAGTGTGCTTCCTTGGTGGCAAGCAAGACCACTTTGGCCTTTTCTTCCCCTTTTAAGCTGATATTTGAACCGCCAGGTAAAATAGCTGTTAATTGCTCAACCAGATTGCTATTTGCGAAATCTCCTTGCAGAGCGGTGCGCATAAAAAATCGATGCCTTTCACGGTCTACAAATTCGTCGTTGCGAATAATATTAAGCTTATGCTCAAAACAGAGATTAGTTATTTTAGCGATAAGGCCTGGTTCATCAGGGCATTCTGCCAGCAGTACTTTTTTCATGGTTCCTCGTTCCAGACAGCAAAAGTAATGGGTGTATATTTATATATTTTAATTATGCAATCAATAAAAAATATTAATAAATAATTTAGGGGGATTTTCAGTAAATTTTGTTTTATAAGTTTTCGTTTTTTTGCGTTAAAAGTAGCTAACCATTTCTGACAATTGCTTACATATTTTCGGTACAAAGCACACTACACTAGCCTTAGTTTAATTTTGCAAAGGAAGCACAAAATGGCAGTTTCTAAAATAGCGCGCACGTTAGTCGCTTTATCTCTTATTTCATCAACGGCGGTGTTTGCAAATACCGCAGAACAAACAGAATTAATAAGGCACACTTTTGGTGGCAAGATTGCTTCAGGTAATGTTGACCTGAAAAACGCGAAAGACGAGGATTACACTAACTTTTACTCTTACTACAACTATAAATTCAATCAAACACTATCATTTGAAGTGGGATTTAATTTTGGTATTGATGAGAGTGATTGGGAATGTGAAGATTTTGATGATGGTTTTACTTGCCGTGACCGCAATGACTCAATGTTTAATATTGGTGCAGATGAACTAGAAGTAACAAATTTTGTGCTTGCTGGTAAAGCTGCTATGCCGCTTTCAAAGCGAAACAGTTTATACGCGAAAGTTGGTGCTAATTTCTATGATTATGAAATTTCGCGAGATGACAGGTTATTGCTAGATGACTCTGGTACCGGTGTGTATTTAGAAGCAGGTTGGCAATATGTTTGGGATTTTGGTTTAGGAATGGATGCAGGTGTTCAATATTTTGATATGGGTGATTTAGATTCTGTGACATTTGGTGTGGGTGTAAATTACCAATTTTAGATGTCAATTTATCTCCAAATAAAAAATGCGCCAACTAATTACAGGCGCATTTTAACTTTGCAGGTTTAACCGGCTTACTCAAATAGTGAATGTCTTTTTCTTTGGTACTGCGTTTTAACTCATCATCGCGAACTGCGGTAATGAGTACCGCAGGAATTTTGCTTTGCCAGTGCGTTCTTAACTGTTCAATAAGCGAGACGCCATCCAGTTCATGACTCAGTTGGTAATCCATCAAAATTAAGTCCGGAGCTTCGTTTTCATTGGCAAACGCCAGTACTTTTTCAACAGCATTAAAGGCACTGTATTCACAGCCCCATTTACGCATTAAGGCACCCATAGCGTCTAAGTTTTCTTGCTCGTCATCGACAACTAATACATTAAGAGTTTGTTTGTTATCAAGAATAACTTTATTAGTTGTTTTTTCTTGCACTAACTTAATATCGCCGTAAGGCACTTCAATGGCAAAACAGCTACCTTTATTGGGCGTTGATTTTAGCTCAAGCTTTAATGACATCATGTCGGCCATACGTTTAACTACGCCAAGGCCAAGGCCAAGGCCTTTATTGTCGTTGCTTTGAATGCGGTAGAAATCATTAAATACTTTGGCTTGTTCAACTTCACTGATGCCGGGGCCGGTATCCCATACTTCAATTCGTAACTCATGTTTACGTTTGCGACAGGCAACCAACACTTTACCTGTTTCGGTGTATTTCACTGCATTTGATACCAAGTTCTGAATAATACGGCGTAAATAGGTGGTATCTGCATGGACGATTGCGTCATTGCTGCGCACTTTAAAGTTAAGGCCTTTTTCCTTGCTTAAAATAATGTACTCGTTACTTAGAGGACCTAAAATATCGTTAATTGGAAAGTGGCGCGGGGTAGGGGTCATTGCGCCTTGTTCTAATTTGGCAATTTCTAATAAACCAGACATTAAGTGCACGGTTGAATCTAAACTGTCACCCAGTTTTTCCATGGTACTGAGGTTGGTATCTGAAAGTTCGGTTTGGTCAACCGCCGC
Source organism: Pseudoalteromonas sp. G4 (assembly GCF_028875915.1). Lineage (GTDB taxonomy): Bacteria > Pseudomonadota > Gammaproteobacteria > Enterobacterales > Alteromonadaceae > Pseudoalteromonas. The sequence goes on along the minus strand of NZ_JAPEHW010000055.1, from coordinate 25,753 downwards.
TAAATATAATCTAGCTGCATTAAGAGGCTGCAAAATATCGTGCGAAGCAAGCGCTAAAAAGCGTGTTTTACTGTCATTCGCTTTTTCTGCTTCAAGCTTGGCTTGATTAAGCTGCGCTTCGGTTTCAATTCGCTTTTCAATCTGAGCTTCTAAATCTTCATTGATCGAGCGAATCTCTAATGTGCGGGCTTCAATACGATTCTCAAGATCGATATTGACCTCTTCCAGCGCGTGTTGGGTTTCAATGTGTGTTGTAATATCGGAAAAGCAAGTTACAAAGCCGCCATCGGGCAGTGGGTTACCAATCATTTCGATTACTTGGCCGTTTCGTCTGCGGCGAATAAAGTGATGCGACGTGCCGTTGCGTAAATGCTGCACGCGTTTATTAACTTGCGCAGCTATTTCACCTGGGCCACATTCGCCTTTACTAACATTATGGCGGATCACTTCTTCAATCGGCTGGCCTACTTCTAAAAAGCCTTCGGGGTATTCAAATAGCTCGGTGTAGCGTCTATTCCAGGCAACTAGTTTTAAGTTTCTATCAACAACGGAAATGCCATGGCTGAGGTTTTCGAGCGAGGTAAATAATAGGTTTTGGTTAAACTGAATAGCTTGCGTGGTTTCATCAAAGAAGTTTACAACTTCTTCAAAAGCCATTTGTTTGCCTGAAATAACGGCACCAATTAAAACCCTAGCAGACGATGCACCAAGCACACCTGTTAGCGCCCGCTCACAAAAATCGACAAAATCACTGGTGGGTGTATCGTTGTCGTCGGCAAAGTCATGTTTCATGGTATAGCGCACAATTAGTTGCTTGGAACGTTGAATACCTAAAAACGTTTGCAGTAGTACTTTTAAGTCGTACACCGTGGCATTAATTTGTTTGCTGTGATGCTTGTCGAGTTTTAACTGCTCTTTAGGGTTTACAAATGCAGCAGCTTGAATGCGGTCAACTAAACGCTCGTCAGCACCTAGTGAAAAAACAATATAGCAAATGATATTGGCTATCAGTGCAACAAAAGTACCTTGAGTAATTACACTTTGTTGCATTGCCGTTTTCGAAATAACACCCCCTTCAAAAAGTGGCAGCATTAAAAAGAGTATCCAACAGGCAAAGCCTGCTAATAAACCAGCATAAACACCATTTGCATGGCCCTTACGCCAATAAAGCCCGCCAACCACGGCCGGTATTAGTTGAGTTACCAGTGAAAATGCCACAAGCCCCATACTGGCAAGGGCTGCTTGGTTACCGAACAATTGCTGGTAGAGATAAGAGAGCCCTAAAATGACCGCAATGGTAAAGCGGCGGGTTAATAAAATTCGACGTTTGTAGCTGGTGGTTATTAAATTGCGCTTAAATTTACGACGTAGCATCAGTGGCAGCACCACGTCATTTGAGATCATGGTGCTGAGTGTAAGTGTTGCCACTACAATCATTGCGGTGGCAGCAGATAACCCGCCAATAAATACAAAAGTAGATAAAAAGTTGCTCTGCTGCGCAAGTGGCAATGCTAATACAAAGCTGTCGGCGGCTGCGTTACCACCAATTTGTGGGTGCATCGCTGCTGTTGCTATGGGAATAATAATGCCAGCGGTGAGTAATAAATATAATGGAAACGCCCAACGCGCGGTTTTTAAATGATTAATATCTTGGTTATCAACAACGGTTACATGAAACTGGCGCGGTAAACAGATCACAGCTGCAGCAGCCATTAATGATTGTGCGACAAAATTGAAACTGAAAAAGTCTTCTTTTTGCCACTGACCAAAAGCCATTTGCGTTACAAAGTAATCCCACATACCATCTTGGTAGTTAGTGAAAACATAGTATGAAAGACCAGCTACTGCTGCAAGCGCAATCAATTTAACAATCGACTCAAACGCTACTGCTAGCATTAAACCTGAGCGGTACTCGGTAACATCCACTTTGCGCGTACCAAAATAAATGGCAAAAATCGCCATAATAAGAGTGCCCATTAAGGCCATCATGCTGCCTGATATTTCGCTATTACTTTGTAAAAGCACAAAGCTGGTGCTGAGTGCTTTTAGTTGCAATGCAATATAAGGAATAGTAGCCAGTAACGCGATAAAAGTAACTAAGATGGCGGTAAGTTGCCTTTTGCCATAACGTGCTGAAATAAAATCGGCAATGGTCGTAATGTTTTGCTTTTTACTTACCAAAATCATTTTACGTAAAAAGCTGTGGCCGAATAGAAATAGCAGAGATGGACCGAGCAAGATGGGCAGGTAGCTCCATCCCGAATTGGCTGCTGTTCCTACCGCACCGTAAAATGTCCATGAAGTACAATAAATGCCCAGCGCAAATGAGTATACAAACGGGTGGTGACTAATCTTTTTTGCCAAAGGAGTGGTTTTATCCCCCCAGTTGGCGAGCCAAAAAAGCACACCAATATAGGCTAAGGCAACAAAAATCAGCGCGATTGTCATAGTAACTCTTATTATTCTTATCTGAAGTTAAGCTAATTTATCATTTTTTGATGAAACTGTGCACACCATTCAAATTAACTGCAAACGCTTGAATTTGCTCAATCAATGCAAAACTTACCAAACATATTCGACTAATGTCGTACGTGCTGGTAAAAGTCGCTCATTACGTTTACGTAAACGTAATATTTGCGGCCTTGAAAGCCTTAATTTTACTCACTTTAGCTTAATTAATGTTCATAAATGTTTTTGCTTACCCGCTTAAGTTAACAAAATGTTACGACTAAGGTCGCACTTTAATCTTGCGTTTGCGTTGCTAGAGTCAATGATGACGATTAATTAACGTGCAATTTTGCATGACTAGGGGATATAAAAATGGCTTTTAAAGATAATGATCAAGCCAAAGCATATTGGGCGGAAAACCTTTCGCTGGTGCTTAAGCTTTTAGCTGTATGGTTTGTCGTTGCGTATGGTTGCGGCATTTTATTTGTCGATGCGCTTAACGAAATCCGTTTCTTTGGTTTTAAATTAGGTTTCTGGTTCTCTCAGCAGGGCGCCATTTATACCTTTGTTGCCCTGATTTTTGTTTACGTACGTCAGATGACTGCGTTAGACAAAAAGTACGGCGTTGACGAGTAAGGAGAATAATAATGGACGTTCAAACGCTAACTTTTATTATCGTAGGTGCAAGTTTTGCAATGTATATTGCCATTGCAATTTGGGCACGTGCGGGATCAACTAAAGAATTCTATGTTGCTGGCGGTGGTGTACCACCTGTAGCAAATGGTATGGCAACTGCGGCTGACTGGATGAGTGCTGCATCATTTATTTCTATGGCGGGTATTATCTCGTTCGTAGGTTACGATGGTGGTGTATACCTCATGGGTTGGACCGGTGGTTATGTACTACTTGCCCTTTGTTTAGCACCATACTTACGTAAATTTGGTAAGTTTACTGTGCCAGATTTCATTGGTGACCGTTATTACTCGCAAACAGCGCGTACGGTAGCGGTTATCTGTGCAATCTTTATCTGCTTTACTTATATTGCAGGCCAAATGCGTGGTGTAGGTGTTGTATTCTCTCGCTTCTTAGAAGTTGATATCGAAACCGGTGTTTACATTGGTATGGTAATCGTATTCTTCTATGCAGTATTAGGTGGTATGAAAGGCATTACTTATACGCAAGTAGCTCAGTACTGTGTACTGGTATTTGCATACCTAGTACCTGCAATTTTCATCTCATTGATGATGACAGGTCACGTACTACCGCAAACAGGTTTTGGTGCAACATTAACTGATGGTTCAGGAATGTATGTACTTGATAAGCTCGATGGACTCAGTGCCGAACTCGGATTTGCCCAATACACCGAAGGGTCTAAATCGATGATCGATGTATTCGCAATTACTGCTGCACTAATGGTAGGTACTGCGGGTCTTCCTCACGTAATCGTTCGCTTCTTCACTGTACCAAAAGTAAAAGACACGCGTATTTCAGCGGCTTGGACATTAGTATTTATCGCAATCGTTTACACTACAGCACCTGCTGTTGCATCATTCGCTCGCGTAAACCTAATTGATACAATTAACGGTAAAGACGGCAGCGGTACAGAATACGCAGAAGCACCAACTTGGGTTAAAAACTGGGAACGTACAGGCTTAATCACATTCAATGATAAGAATGGCGATGGCAAAATGCAGTATTCAGCAGGTAAAATGGAAGATCCTAACAGTGCAAACGAAGTTAAGATTGACCGTGATATCATGGTACTTGCAAACCCAGAGATTGCTGACTTACCAGCTTGGGTAATTGCATTAGTTGCTGCTGGTGGTATTGCTGCGGCACTATCTACAACAGCTGGCTTACTACTGGTTATTTCAACCTCAGTATCACACGATTTACTGAAGCGTACCTTGAAGCCAAATATCAGTGATAAGCAAGAACTGATTGCCGCGCGCCTTGCAGCGATGATCGCAATTACTATCTCAGCTTACTTCGGTATTAATCCGCCTGGATATGTTGCCGCAATTGTAGCATTCGCCTTTGGTTTAGCTGCATCGAGCTTCTTCCCTACGCTGCTAATGGGTATTTTCTCTAAGCGTATGAATAAAGAAGGTGCGATTGCAGGTATGATTTCAGGTATTGTGTTCACCGCTGGTTACATCATTTACTTCAAGTTTGTAAACCCAGGTGCGAACGTTCCTGCAAACTGGTTATTCGGTATCTCACCAGAAGGTATTGGTACAATCGGTATGCTAGTAAACTTTGGTGTTGCTTTCTTAGTATGTAAAGTAACTTCTGAAGCGCCTGAAGAAATTCAGCAAATGGTTGAAGATATTCGTAACCCGAAAGGTTCAAGTGCAGCACATGCTCACTAATCAACCAGCTATTTGAGTTAAATCAAATATAACGCTTAATGCCCGACTATAGTCGGGCTTTTTTTTGCTTAATGCTCTGCTAGAGTCAGAAAACAGCCTAGGTTCTTTTAACCTTTTTCACAGTGATAGGTTGGACACAGTTAAGGAGAGTGATCATGGCATTAGAGCTCAATGAAGTGGGACGTTTTATTAAAGCTCAAGCACCGTTTAATGATCTAGATAGCAGTGCAACAGAATACTTTATAAAAAGTCTAGAGGCGGTTTATTTAACGCCAGAAAACCAAAACCAGTGGTTAAATTCGAGCGCACCATGTTTATTTCTAATTCGTTCAGGACTGTATGATATTTTAGACAGTAGTGGCGAAGTTGTTGCCCGCTTAAGTGAAGGTGACTACTTTGGCTACCCTTCGTTACTTACCGGTGAGCCAATCAGCAATCGTCTAGAAGTGCAAAATGAAGGTATTGTTTATTTGCTTAGCCAAATGCACTGGGATTACCTGCGCGAACACTATAAGGCATTTGCGCAGTACTTTGTGCGAGCCCATGCTAATCGATTATTAAGTGTTAACTACAAAAAACGCAGTGATGATTGGTCAAGTAAACGCATTTGCGAAATTATGAAGCAGGGAGCGGTAACCGCAGATCCAGACACTAAAATTTGTGATGCTGCTAAAACAATGAGCCAGTTTGGTGTGTCGTCATTGATGATCACCGAAAATAGCAAGCTGGTGGGAGTTATCACCGACCGCGATCTTCGTAATCGAGTACTTGCTGAAGGGCGAAGCCCAAATGATATTGTCGCAACGATTATGACGACAAGCCCTAAGCATGTATTTGAGCATAATCGAGTGTTTTCTGCATTTCACTTAATGTTAAAGCAAAATATTCACCATTTACCTGTGCTTGATGAGCAGCACCACCCGATAGGTATGATCACCGCAACCGATTTATTACGCCAACAAAAATCCGACCCAGTGCAGTTAATTGGTCGAATATATAAAGCTGAAAGTGTCGCTGATATTAAACGCTATGCATTAGAAGTTCCTGAGTTATTACGTGGCTTTTCAGATAGGGTGGAAGATACCAGCTTAATTGGTAAATTACTCAGTGGTATTACCGATGCTATGACCACAAGGCTTATTCAATTATTCCAAGAACAAAACGGCAAAGCACCCACACCATTTAGTTGGATCTGTTTTGGCTCTCAAGCGCGAGAAGAGCAAACCCTGCATTCAGATCAAGACAACGGTTTGCTAATGCCTGATAACCTAACTCAATCGCAATTGGAATACTTTAAAGCATTGGGTGAGTTTGTTTGTGATAACCTAATTGCCTGCGGTATTAAAGAATGCCCAGGTGGCATTATGGCAAGCCGCGATAGTTGCCGTATGGGGCTGTCGGGTTGGCTAAATCAGTTTAGTTCATGGATTAAAAGCCCATCACCTCAGGCTATTTTAAATTGTAAGATCTTTTTTGATATACGCTTTGTTGAAGGTTCAGAAAGCCTTTTCGACTCCTTTAGTAAAGGCATTTTAACTACCACTAAAAATCAAATATTTTTTGCGTCTATGGCGACGGATATCAACGCTAACTCTGTTCCTATCGGCTTATTTAACCAGTTTAAATTAGAGAAAAATCAGCAAAAGCACACTTACCTTGATTTAAAAAAACGTGGTGTTGCTATTATTAATGATATTGTTCGCCTTTATGCGCTGCATCATAATATTAATGCGGCCAATACTCTGGAGCGCTTAAGTGCGCTTGCTAAAAAGCAAGATGTGAATAAATCAGATATTTATGATTTAAAAGATTGTTGGCGCTACCTTACTCAACTGCGTTTAAACGTACAGTTGCAACAAAAAGGTTTACCAGCAAACTGCATTGACCCAGAAGATTTAACTTCGCTTGAAAGACACCAACTTAAGGAGGCTTTTTACTTAATTAAACAGGCGCAACAAGCGGCTGCGTTTAAATTTGCCAGAGGAAGTTTGTAATGGGGTTATTTGAATCGTTAAAGCGTTTTTTTGTGTTACCAGATAGAGATGCAGATGTATTAAAAGCGAATTGCTTTAAAACCGATTATTTAGTGATTGATTTAGAGCTAACTGGCCTAAATGCTAAGCAGGATGAAATAGTCTCGATTGCCTGGGTGCCAATCAGTCATCAGCGAATTCAAATAGGGAATTGCCAGCACTTTATAAACAATCAGGTAAGTAATCTCAATCAAAGCCCTGTTTTTCATGGCATTGATAGTGATAGCTTAGCGCAGGGAGTGCCATTAAATGAGGCACTTAAAGCCTTAAATGAACTACTTGATGACAAAATACTTATTTTTCATAATCAAGAATTGGATTGGTCATTTTTGCGTTTGGCATTTAATAAAGCCGGTCTTTTACATAAACCGCTAGCCATACTCGATACCATGCAAATTGAACATAAACGCTTAGCAAGGCAAGGCCAAGTTATTGCACAAGATAGCCTCACTTTAAACAATTGCCGCGAACGTTATCGTTTGCCTGAATACAGCTGTCACAACGCATTAACTGACGCAATGGCAACGGCAGAGTTATTTTTAGCACAAGCAAATCAAATTAGTCGAGGTAAACCTCTGTTAGTAAAGCACTTGATGTAATGAATTAAAAAGAGGCTTTGTAGCAGTCTTAGCTATTTTGATGAAATGTAAATTGTCGTTTTCCATTGGCTTTAGATTGGTAGAGAGCGATATCGGCGTAATGAATTAGGTCGGTAGGAGCAAGGCTATTTAGCACAGTAGATGAAATTCCTATACTCACACCTACGGTGACAGTTTGATTTTCAGAAGAAATCCTATCGCAAACAGCATCAATAATGCGTTGTGAAATGGTACAAACCTCATCGTATGTCATATTTTCATCAAAAATAATAATAAATTCATCCCCCCCAACGCGGGCGGCAAAATCATAAGGGCGGATCATTTTTTGTATTCGATCTGAAACTTCAACTAATACCGCATCGCCAGCAGGGTGACCAAGGTTATCGTTCACTTGTTTAAACCCGTCTAAATCAAGGTACATTAAATAAATGTTTTGTGGATTGCGTAGGTGCTTTGCAGATAATTCATCAATTTTTTTGAAAAGGTATTTGCGATTAGCGAGCTTAGTTAAACTATCGTGTAAAGATTCGTGTTCGAGTTCACTTTGCAGCTCTTTACGATATGTAACTTCCTTTTTGAGCTCGTTTACACTTTGTTCAAGTTGCTCTGTGCGCTTTTTTACTTTTGCTTCTAATTCAAGCTGGTAACTTTGCAGTTTGTTGTTTGCTTTCAACAAAGCTTGCTGCATTCGAAAGGCATCAAGTGCTGAGGAAATAACATGGCTAATAGTAAAAAGCACATCAACGATAGTGCTGTCATACTCATTTTCATTGCGATAAGACTGAATGATAAATGCTCCTAAAAACACATCATGATGCGTTAGAGGGAAGCACAACCACTGTTTTGGCAAACTGCCAAGCATATTCACTGTGCCAGAGTCGATAAGGTTTTGAATATCTCTTTCTTGATAGTTACATACTTTATGCCCAGATAATGCATACGCAGTAAGGGTGTGGCTTAAAGCTTCTTTATCAATACCCTGTAGGGAATCTACATTTATACTGTCTTTTACATCATGAAAGTAAGGGAAGGTAAGGCGCTCATTTTCGTCTTGTAATACGACATAAAAATTATCTGCATAAGTGACTTTTTGTAAAATGCAGTGAATATCCAACAAAAAGTTTTCAATTGAAGCACAACTGTTTAGGCAGGCAACGATGTCTGTCATGCGTTCAATAACATGTTTTTGGTCAATATCTGTATCTGTTAACACGGGTTATATAACCCACTTCAAAAAAATCAGCACTACCTAAACTATAGAAGTTATCTGGCAAATTACAAAAATCATTTGGACATCTAAACATCTGGAGCTTGATATTTCTGGCTATCTGTTCATAATTAGCCAATCTACCACAGTAATAAGGATAAAATGATGCCAATCACAGTGCGAGATCAATTGCCCGCCATTAATACATTAAGGCAAGAAAATGTGTTTGTAATGCCACAAAGCCGTGCGCAAACACAAGAGATCCGCCCAATGCGACTAGCCATTTTAAACTTAATGCCAAATAAGGTGGAGACAGAGGTACAGTTTATTCGCTTATTGGCTAACTCTCCGTTGCAGGTAAATGTGGAGTTGCTGCGTTTAGACACCCACCGTAGTAAAAATACCTCAGAGCAGCACCTTGATATGTTCTATAAGTATTTTTCAGAAGTTAAGAATGAAAACTACGATGCCATGATTGTGACTGGTGCGCCATTGGCACACCTTGAATATAGCGATGTTGGTTACTGGCAAGAATTAAAAGAAATCTTCGATTGGGCGGAGCATCATGTTACCTCTACCTTATTTTCTTGCTGGGCAGCGCATGCTAGTTTGTATCATCATTATGGTTTAAAGCGCACTTTAAAAGCGAAAAAGCTTTGTGGTGTTTTTAAACATCAACGTTATTTTGAACACGCCGCGCTAACGCGTGGTTTTGATGATGAATTTTTAGTGCCGCATTCACGCTACGGCCATATTAATGAGGCCGATATTGCAAACCATAGCCAGTTAGAGGTTATTGCAGGTTCACCCGAAGTCGGCGCATTTTTAATAAAGAATAAATCGGGCTCTCAGGTCTTTTTAACAGGGCACCCTGAATATGATGCTGACACCCTGCAAAAAGAATATTTGCGTGATTTAGAAGGCGACAAAAATGCACCTAAGCCAGAAAATTATTTTCCCGGTGATGATGCTAGCGCTAAACCAAGTAAAACTTGGCAGAGCCACGCCTTTTTATTATTTTCAAATTGGTTAAACTACTATGTTTATCAAACCACGCCATATGATATTAACTTAGTCAGTCAAGACGTAAGGACTAACAACTATGCCGAATAAATCACAGCAGCTAAGCGCTGCATTAAAAACGCGTATTCATATTCTTGATGGTGCAATGGGAACCATGATCCAAAAATACAAGCTGGAAGAAGAAGATTACCGTGGTGAACGCTTTGCAAATTGGCATGTGTTGGTCAAAGGCAATAATGACTTACTTAGCTTAACGCAACCGCAAATTATTGAACAAATTCACCGTGAATACCTTGCGGCAGGCGCTGATATTATTGAAACCAATACCTTTAACGCGACCACCATTTCAATGGAAGACTATGAAATGGCAAGCTTAAGTCGTGAAATCAATCTTGAATCGGCAAAATTGGCGCGCAAAGTGTGTGATGAATTTGAAGCACAAGATCCAACTAAACCGCGCTATGTAGCCGGTGTTCTTGGTCCAACATCAAAAACCTGTTCTATTTCGCCAGATGTAAACGATCCTGGTTTTAGAAACGTTACCTTTGATGCCCTTGTTGAAGCCTACATTGAATCAACGCTGGCATTGATTGAAGGTGGCGCGGATTTAATTCTGATTGAGACTATTTTCGATACGCTTAATTCAAAAGCAGCGGCTTTTGCAGTAGAAGAAGCATTTGAGCGCGCAGGTGTTACTTTACCTGTAATGATTTCAGGCACCATTACTGATGCATCGGGCCGAACTTTATCAGGCCAAACAACTGAGGCATTCTACAATTCTATTCGTCATATTAAGCCTATTTCAATTGGCCTTAACTGTGCCCTTGGGCCTGATTTATTGCGCCAATATGTAGAAGAGTTATCGCGTGTGTGTGAAACCTTTGTATCGGTTCACCCTAATGCAGGCCTACCGAACGAATTTGGTGAATACGATTTAGAAGCGGACGAAATGGCGAAAGAGATTATTGATTGGGCTGAGTCGGGCTTTATTAATATTGTTGGAGGCTGTTGTGGCACCACGCCTGAGCACATTAATGCGATGTATCAAGGCACAAAAAATGTAGCACCGCGCCAATTACCTGAAATTGAAGTGCGCATGCGCTTAGCTGGCCTTGAAGCCTGTAATTTAAACTAGGAGCAAACATGACAAGCAGTACAGCAGTATTTACCAATGTTGGTGAACGTACCAATGTTACGGGTTCAGCCCGTTTTAAACGTTTAATCCTAGAAGAAGATTACGAAACCGCACTCGAAGTTGCCCGTGAGCAAGTAGAGAACGGCGCGCAAATTATTGATATCAACATGGATGAAGCCATGTTGGATTCAAAAGCGGCAATGGTTCGCTTTTTAAATCTAATTGCGTCAGAGCCAGATATCTCTCGTGTACCAATTATGGTCGACTCATCGAAGTGGGATGTAATTGAAGCAGGCTTAAAATGCATTCAAGGTAAGGCAATTGTTAACTCAATTTCACTTAAAGAAGGTGAAGAGCCGTTTATAAAGCAAGCTAAAATCATTAAGCGTTTTGGTGCAGCTGCCGTAGTGATGGCGTTTGATGAAACAGGGCAAGCCGAAACGGCCGACCGTAAGTTTGAAATCTGTCAGCGCTCGTACCGTATTTTAGTAGACCAATTAGGTTTTCCGCCGGAAGACATTATTTTCGACCCGAATATTTTTGCGGTAGCTACGGGTATTGAAGAGCACGACAACTACGCCGTTGAATTTATTGAAGGTACGCGCCGCATTAAACAAAACTTACCGCACTGTAAAGTGTCGGGCGGTGTTTCTAACGTATCTTTCTCATTCCGCGGCAATAACCCGGTGCGTGAAGCCATTCACTCAGTGTTTTTATATCACGCGATTAAAGCGGGTATGGACATGGGTATCGTAAATGCCGGTCAGCTTGCAGTTTACGATGATATTCCAAAAGAGCTACGTGATGCAGTTGAAGACGTAGTATTAAATACTGACCCTGAAGCCGGTGAGCGCTTAGTTGAACTTGCGCCTAAATACTCAGGGCAAGGTGTTGAGGCGAAAAAAGAAGATTTAGAATGGCGCAGCTGGCCTGTTGCTAAACGTTTAGAGCATGCTCTTGTTAAAGGTATTACCGAATTTATTGACGAAGATACCGAAGAGGCACGCCAGCAAGCGGACAAACCAATTCAGGTAATTGAAGGTCCATTAATGGACGGTATGAACGTCGTCGGCGACTTGTTTGGTGCTGGTAAAATGTTCTTACCGCAGGTTGTTAAATCGGCGCGTGTAATGAAGCGTGCGGTTGCTTATCTTGATCCGTTTATTGAAGCGGAAAAAGAAGAAGGCGCAACCAACGGTAAAATCTTAATGGCTACCGTGAAAGGTGATGTACATGATATTGGTAAAAACATTGTAGGTGTTGTACTGCAATGTAATAACTATGAAGTGATCGACCTTGGGGTAATGGTTCCTGCGGAAACCATTTTACGCACAGCGATTGAAGAGAAGGTCGATATTATTGGTCTTTCTGGCCTGATTACGCCATCGCTTGATGAAATGGTCCATGTGGCAAAAGAAATGACACGCCAAGGGTTTGATATTCCTCTATTAATTGGCGGTGCAACCACATCAAAAGCGCATACTGCGGTAAAAATTGAACCGGAATATGACAAAGGTGTGGTGTATGTTAATAACGCTTCGCGTGCGGTTGGTGTGGCGTCAAGTTTGTTAAGCAAAACGCAAAAGCCGGAGTTTTTAGCAAAAACGACGGCTGAGTATGAAAAAGTACGCGAGCAACAAGCGCGTAAACGCCCACGCTCTAAACCAATAACACTTGAAGCAGCTCGCGCTAACAGTGCACCTATCGACTTCAAAAACTACACGCCTCCGGTGCCGAAACAACTTGGTGTGACAGAGTTTAAAGATGTTTCGATTGAGACACTGCGTGAGTATATCGACTGGACGCCATTTTTTATGACGTGGTCGCTTGCTGGTAAATACCCGCGCATTTTAGAAGATGAAATTGTTGGCGAAGAGGCAAAGCAACTGTTTAAAGACGCTAACGACATGCTGGATGATTTAGCATCATCAAAAAAACTGCAACCGTTAGGCGTAATGGGTATCTTCCCAGCTAACCGTATCGAAGATGATATTGAAATATACAGCGATGAATCGCGCAGTGATGTGCTTGTAACAAGTTGTCAGTTACGTCAGCAAACCGAGAAGAAGGATTTCCCGAATTACTGTTTAGCTGATTATATTGCACCAAAAGGTACGCCGGATTATTTTGGTGCATTTGCGGTAACCGGTGGGTTAGAAGAGGATGATTTAGCGGATGTATTTGAGCAGCAGCAAGACGACTATAACAAGATTATGGTAAAAGCAGTTGCTGACCGTTTAGCGGAAGCCTTTGCTGAATATCTGCATGAGCGCGTGCGTAAAGAAATCTGGGGTTTTGCTGCCGATGAAAACTTATCGAACGATGAGCTTATTCGCGAAAATTACCAAGGTATTCGTCCGGCTCCAGGTTATCCTGCATGCCCAGAGCATACTGAAAAACAAAAAATTTGGCAGTTACTTGATGTTGAAAATCGTATTGGTATGAAGTTGACTAGCTCTTATGCAATGTGGCCGGGCGCTGCGGTTTCGGGTTGGTATTTTTCTCACCCAGATTCGAAATATTTCGCTGTTGCTCAAATTCAGCAAGATCAGCTTGAAGATTATGCTAAACGTCAAGGTATGAGTCTTGAAGACGCAGAGCGTTGGCTTGGGCCAAATCTATAATCTCAAAAAAAGGGAGATACCTTCTCCCTTTTCTATTTACAATCACATTTTTAGCTAACTGTTTAGCTTATAAAAAACATGGTTTTAGCAAAACCATAATATAAACCCTTTCTTTATATTGTTTTTTTATCTTTTAATTCGCTTTTGCGGTTATTTTTGATAATACTTTATTAAAGATTATGTGAGTTTTCGGGCAAATGATAAAAGCGCTTAACTACCTTGTATTATTGGTAATTTTTTTCTCAAGTTCAGTGCGCGCTGAGCTCGATATTTTATTTGTAAACCCGTCCATTCCTAACGAACCTTTTTGGCAAAGTGTTGAAGAGATTACCCAATCAGCCGCATTACAACTTGGCACCAAATTAGATGTGATTTATGGCGGAGGCAATCGCATTGTGCAATTGGCTGCACTTAAGAGTTATTTGGCAAAAAATAAAAAGCCAAACTACGCCATTGTGCTTAACTATCCTGGCGGCTCCCATGCATTAATGTCTCTTTTAGAAGAAGAGCAAATTAAGTTTGTCACTTTAGAGCAAACAATTTTTGGTGAAGAGCGCGATAAAATTGGTTTAGCAGGTGAAAAGTATAAATATTGGTTAGGTGAAATCTATTTTGATAATCATGATGCGGGAAAGCAATTAGCCCAATCACTTGCGTTATTAAAGCAAGACTTACTACCAAATAAAGAAACCCAAGTCGTTGCTATTAATGGTCATTATGGCAGTGAATCAAAGGCAAGATTTAATGGCATGCGTGAATACTTTGAAAGTAATCAAGGTATTGTTTATCAGGCTGTACACGCCGGTTGGTCTGAAGAAGTCGCTTTTAAGCAAACCAAAGCACTCTTAGCACGCTTTCCTGAGGTAAATATTATTTGGGCGGCATCTGATCTAATGGCGCTAGGTGCCAGCGAAGCAGCGGTAGAGTCGGGTAGAACTCCAAACAAAGATATTTTTATTGGAGGGTTTGATTGGATACCACGTGCTTTAAAAGCAGTTGAAAAGCAATCTATCAGTGCATCTATTGGTGGGCATAAAGTTATGGGGGCGTGGGCGCTTATAAGCCTTTTACTTTATGACAATGGCCAGGATATTTTTGCAAAACAACGTAATAAAAAACTGACCTTTAATTTAGACGTGATAACAAAGGATAATGTTGCTCATTTTCAAAAACAAAAAGCGACTATAAACTGGGCCGATTATGATTTTAAAGGGCTTAAAGAAAAAGTGGCTATACGCCACTCTATCGCTGGGCTAAGCCCGTTAAATCCTAACGAGCTCAATTAACTCGCAAGTTGTTTTTCAGCTAAGTTCAATTCCATCGTTGCTTTTAATAAGCGGTAAAGATTAATTGACGCATCAATTTCTTCTTTACGATTGGTTAAACTTTCAATATTTAAACCTAGTGGCACATCTAAATGAGCACAGCTTTGTAAAATAAGGTTTAGATTTTCACGGCAAATGCGCACTGATTCATTAAGTGATTGCTCAGAATCTAAAATACGCCACTTCGTTGCCTCCGGCACAGAAATACCAAGCCACTGCATAAACTCTAATGTTTTCTCACTACCGCACGGTGTAAAGGTTAATATGATACGGTTTGGCGTTAGGCCTTGTTGCTTGCAACTGCGGGCATAGCTAGTAATTAAGTCGATTGTTGCCTGCGCATCATATACCGCTTGCGAGATAAAATATTCACAACCTTGCGCTGTTTTTTCTAATAAACGTTCATGTTCATTGCGTTTTGATGCATGACGTTCTGCAATAGTAACACCACCTAAGAAAAACTTATTTTGATGCTCACGTAATGCGTTATACGCGTTTGGTAAGCTTAATTTAATTTCACCTTCCGATGATGGGCTGCCAACTAGAACTAAGTTGTTCAAAGAGTATTTTTCTTTAGTTTCTGTTAGCCATGCATTAAATTCTTCAACACCGCGCTGGGCAACACTTTTATAGGTGATGACATCCAACTGTGATAAGTCGCTAAGTAATAAGCTGTATTCACGTGGATCTACAGTGTGTTTAAATGGAAAAGGGCGTGGTACGCTGGTACGGCTACTTTCATCTTGAATGTCGTAAATTACTAGTCCGTCATACTCAATTTCATGTAAACGACCTAATAACTTATTGGCAATTTCTGTTACTTTATCTTTTTCAGTACCCATTTTTGGTGGCGTAGTACCAATTAAATAAACGCCTTGTGTTGGGTCTTGAATTTTCTGTTGTAAAGATAAAGCCATTGTTCCGTACCATTAATAATTTCGATACAGTAACTATAGCAGCCTTTTAGACGTCTAAATAGCTAAAATTTGAAATTGCGACTGAAAATTTTTGTAATTAAAGTTGAGATAAATTCATGTTGTGAAGGTTTTAGGCTTCAGCACTGAAATCTGAATTCTTCATTCTGAGCTTTGATTCCTTAACGCTTCATTCTGAAACTTAATGTTGCAAAACATTTACACCCATTTACCGCAATTGCTCGCTTAACATCGCGAACATCGCCATAATTACCCAGTTTAGAAAAAATTCTATAGAAAAATAATCCAAACCAAGGGAAACAGTATGAAACTTAAATTGGTTGCGGCAAGTGTAGCAATTGCACTATCACTTGCTGGTTGTAATAGCACAACATCATCAAACAATACACAAGCAGAGACGTCAGTAAAAGCTGAAAACAAAGTATTTGCACAAGATTACGTGTTAGAAGAGCTTGATAACGGTCTTCGCGTTATGGTGGTTAAAACAGATTACCCAGATGTAGTCTCACTGCAAATTCCAGTATCAGTAGGTTCACGTAACGAAGTTGAAGCTGGTAAAACAGGTTTTGCGCACTTCTTTGAACATATGATGTTTAAAGGCTCTGAGAAATTCCCGCAAGATGTTTACTCAGATATTCTTAAAAATTCAGGTGTAGATAACCGCGCTTACACTACAAACGATTACACCAACTACCACCTTAATTTCTCAAAACAGCATTTAGAAACAGTGCTAGAAATTAAAGGCGATATCTTCCAAAACCTTAAATACACGGAATCGCAATTTAGAACTGAAGCGCTGACAGTTAAAGGCGAGTACCTTAAAAACAATGCTAATCCAATTCGTCAGCTATTAAGTGCAGTGCGTAATGAAGCGTTTGAAAAGCATACTTACAAGCACACCACTATGGGATTTTTTGAAGACATCGAAAAAATGCCAGATCAAATGGCATACGGTGAAGAGTTCTTTGAAAAGTTTTATAAGCCTGAATATGTATCGCTCATTATTACCGGTGATGTAGACCCGAACGATACCATTGAACTGGTTAAAAAGCATTGGGGTAACTGGCAGCGTGGCGATTATGTTGCTGATATTCCAGTAGAGCCAAAGCAAACAGCGGCAAAATACCTTCATAAAGAAAGCGAAGGTTTACCGGGCCACTGGTTACTTGTTTCTTACAAAGGCCCTGCGTGGCAGCCAACAGAAAAAGACCGTGCTGCGGTAGATTTAATCTCGCAATTATATTTTTCAAATAACTCAGCGCTTTACCAAGAGTTAGTTGTTGAGAAACAGCTTGCTAGTCAAATGTTTACTTACAACCCAGAAACTAAAGATCCGGGTTTATTGCACGTATTTGTAAAGGTTGAAAAAGAAGAAGATTTAGCAAAAGCACGCGATGCGATTAATCGTACTTATGCAAAAGCGCGTACTGAGTTAGTCGATGCTGATAAGCTTGCTAACTTAAAATCTAATCTAAAATACAGCTTTGTTAATGGCTTAGATTCATCGCAAGCAATTGCTTCAACTCTTGCAAGCTACATGCATTTTGAGCGTGACCCAGAAGTTATTAATCAGCTTTACGCGACGGCTGATAGCATCTCTGCAGAAGATATTCGTGAGATTGCTAATAAGTACTTTATCGATTCGGGGCGTACAACTGTGACTATGTCGGCACTTAAATCGGTTAAAGGTTTTGAGCAAGAGGTTGACTTAAACGGTGTTGTTGCCGAAATGAGTAAGCCACAAGGTGATGCTAAATTTTCTGTACTTGATATGCGTAGCAGCTCACCGCTAGTTGATGTAAACCTATTATTCTACACGGGTGCAGCAGCAGATCCTGAGGGTAAAAAAGGCCTTGCAGCAATCACAGCTAATATGATTGCACGCGGTGGCTCTGAGTCGCGCTCTTACAAAGAAATTCAAAAAGCGCTTTACCCAATTGCTGGTAGCTTTGGCGTGCAAATTGATAAAGAAATGGTGTCATTCCGTGGCCGTGTTAATAAAGACAAGGTAGACGAGTGGTACAAAATTGTTAGTGACCAACTACTTAACCCAGGTTGGCGTGAAGATGACTTTAAGCGTTTAAAGAAAGAACAGCTTGATGGCATCAAAGCAGGCCTAAAAGCATCTAATGATGAAGAGCTTGGCAAAGAAGTGTTATACAGCAAGCTTTACCAAGGTCACGCTTATGAAAGTTACAACTATGGCGATATTTCTGATTTAGAAGCACTCACACTTGAAGATTTAAAAGCATTTTATAAAGCTGAATTTACGCAAGCTAAATTAAATGTCGGTATCTCAGGCGCAATGTCAGATGCAGCAAAAGCAAGACTGCTTAAAGACTTAAGCACGCTTCCTGAAGGCAGTGAAAAGCGTTTAACAGTTGCTGATGCGCCTAAGTTAGAAGGTCGTCATGCAACCATCGTAGAAAAACCAGCTAAATCAACAGCGGTTAGCTTTGGTTTCCCGATTGATACGATTCGTAGCGATAAAGATTGGGCGGCACTTTGGTTAATGCGTTCTTACTTTGGTGAGCACCGTAACTCAAACAGCTTCTTGTATCAGCGCATTCGTCAAATTCGTGGTATGAACTATGGTGACTACGCGTATATTGAGTACTTCCCGCGTGGTATGTACCAAACTAAACCAGATGCTAACTTAGGCCGTTCTGAGCAGATTTTCCAAATTTGGTTGCGTCCACTTCGCTCTAACAATGATGCGCACTTTGCAACACGTGTTGCCCAGTACGAGCTTGATAAGCTAATTGAAAATGGCATGAGCAAAGAAGATTTCGAATCAACTCGTAACTTCTTAACTAACTTTGTGCCGCAAATGGTTGCAAGCCAAGATCGCCAGCTAGGTTATGCACTTGATAGTAAGTTCTACAATACCGATGAGTTTGTTGCGTATGTGCGTAAGCAGCTTGCGAGCTTAACTGTTGAAGATGTAAATCGTGTTATTCGTGACAACCTGCAAAATAAAAACATTCATTATGTGTTTATTACCGGTGATGCAAAAGACATGAAAGCACGCTTAGCAAACGAAACGGTTTCTCCGCTTAAATACAATGCTGAAAAACCAAAATCACTTACTGATGAAGATAAGGTAATTGAAAGCTACAAGCTAGCTATCGATAAAGCCAACATTGAAGTGATGGATGTGAAAGACGTATTTAAATAAGCTAGCTATCGATAAAGCCAACATTGAAGTGATGGATGTGAAAGACGTATTTAAATAAGCGTTTTTAAAGCAATAAAAAGCCCGCCAATTGGCGGGCTTTTTTCATCTAGATAAATTATTTAAAGCGCATAGAAATGTGTTTTTGACCACAAACCAAAGCTTATGGCTGTTACTAAATATATCAACAGGGATATACTGGCCTTAACTTCCATTTGCATAGCACCACGCTGTTAAAAGCTCTATCAGCATCTGTTATTTAAAAAATGCGCTGGATTATTAAGCACTTCAATGAAATAATTCGCACCTTACGATGGAAATGTCATCGTCAAAATTAAAAGGACTCAATAATGTTTAAGAAAATTGCGCTGATCGCTGCTGTTACTCTCTCTCTTGCTGCTTGTAAAACTATTCCTGTTCGTGATTATGATCACCAAATAGCCTCATCAGCAAATAAGCCGCTTACTAAAAAAGATGTTGAAAAAGCAATTATTAGCGCGTGTCAGCAACGTGGCTGGATGTGTAAAGCGACTAGCGAAGGCACGATTGCAGGTTTGCTTGATGTAAGAAAGCATCAGGTTAAAATTGATATCGTATATGATGAAAAATCGTATAGCCTTAAATACAAAGATTCAATGAATATGAAGTATGATGGTGACTCAATTCATAAAAAATACGGCCAATGGATGAATAACCTTAGCCGTTCAATTGATAATCAACTATTTTACTAATTATCGACGGGCGTTAGCTTGTCTTCTGGCTTTCTATCGTAATTTCAAAATTAACTGAACACGCTAGGAAGCAGGCTTCATGAGCTTGGTGGTGTAAATCCTCCAAGCTTTTTTTATGCGCAATCGATTGCTCAGCTAATATCACCTCAGGTTTTAACGTCAAACCGGTAATACATAGTTTTCCATTATCATTTTTAGCAAGCTCACCAATTGCGTTATCAGAGTAACGTTCAATCACAATGCCTTTATCGGCAGCAAAATGTAAGAAAAACAACATATGGCAACTTGCGAGCGAGGCAATAAAGGCTTCTTCAGGATCGACAAAATCGGGATTTGAAAAAGGCGAAGGCACTATCATTGGGGATGGCGATGCAGGCATTGAAAAACCGCCATCAAAATGCCACTGGTGAACACGGTTGTAACGTCCATCGATAAACACTTCGTTAGGTGCTTTTTGCCATTCAATATGAGCACTGTATTGTGACATCACTTTTCTCCATGTTATTTGAAACTACTTAACATTCACCAATAGTAGGTTTAGACATTAATTGGTGCTTTTGTTTGATTTTATAAACCGTTAACCACGTAATTGTGATAAGTAAAATCGGCAAGGTAGCAAGGTTTAACGTTTGCCAACCCACAGTGGCTTCTAACCAACCTGCGCTTAATGCCGAAAGTGTTACCATGCTAAACACTAAAAACTCGTTAGTCGCTTGGGCTTTAGCTCGTTCATGGGGTAAATAAGTTTGGCTGACCATTTGTGTCGCGCTGATAAACATAAAATTCCAACCTACGCCTAATAAAAACAGTGCTGCTAAAAAGTGCCAATGGCTTAAACCAAGTAAATTTACTAAGCAGCAGAGCGCTATCAATACTATTCCAGCATACATCATGGTGACTTGGCCAAAACGTTCTATTAATTTGCCGCTAAAAAATGACGGTAAAAACATGCCCAATACGTGCCATTCAATCACTAATGCAGATTCTGCTAAGTCAAAGCCATGGCGATGCATTGCCAGTGGCGTTGCCGTCATCAATAAGTTCATAACCGTGTAACTCACCATGGCAATAAACACCGCGGTCATAAATTTAGGTGAAGTGGCGATGGTTTTTAATGATCTGCTTTCTCCACTATTTTGTGTCTGTGACACTTCATTAAATTTAACGAGCTGCAACAGTAGCAGTGCGATGGAATATAAAAATGCGAGTGCAATAAATGCATTAGCATAATTGAGCGTAGGATAGTGATGGTTTACCCAAACGGCTAAATTAGGGCCAAGTATTGCAGCTACCACACCACTTGCCATTACGGTTGAGATTGCCACAGCTGGTTTGTCGCTTGCTTCAATGGCAGCAAAGCGATAAAGCGTGGCAAAGCCAATACCAATACCGATTAAAAACGTGGCAAAACTAAATAGCCAAAACTCGCTTTGCATCAAACTAAAATAACCAAGCACAGCACCGCAAATACCTATGCTATTACCAAGGCTAAATCCAAGTTTACGGCCTGTTTTGGCCATAATTAATGATGCAGGGATCGTGGTCACTAAAAGCCCCAACATTTGCATGGCAACGGGAAAAGTAATAAATGTGGTACTCGGGCTTAGCGCTTTTCCAACAAGAGCTGAGATGGTCACAAGCAAAATATTACCGGTTGTGATAAGTCCTTGGCAAAAGGCTAAAAGTACAACATTTTTGTTCATATTTAGAGGCTGCGTTTGGTTATGAAGGGGACTATTTCTAGCACACATTTATCTAAAGGCAAATAAATCAGTCTAACAACTTATCTTTAATTACTTACTCAAGTTAACAAAAAGCGTTAAACTCGTTTAAAATTAAGCTATACAGCTAAAAGTAGTTAAAGTGATTGGTGTTGTTATGCGTCATACAATTTGGCAAGAATTACGTAAAGAAGCAGAAGCCTTAGTAAGAAAAGAGCCGTTATTGGCAAGTCACGTTTATTCGTGTGTACTTAATCATGAGTGCCTAGGGTCTGCATTAAGCTTTATTGTCGCTAATAAATTATCTGATGCAGTAGTTTCAGCTTTCACTTTCCGTGAATTATTTGATCAGGCATTTGTTAATTGCGACACCATGCTTGATCATGTTGCGCATGATATAAAAGCGGTTCGAGACAGAGACCCTGCGGTTGATAACTACCTAACAGTGCTTTTGAACTTAAAAGGTTTTCAGTCAATTCAGGTACATCGTTTAGCACACTGCTTATGGCGTCAAGACCGAAAAGAACTCGCACAATTTATCCAAAGTCGTAATTCAGAGGTGTTTGGTGTAGATATTCACCCTGCATGTAAGGTTGGTAAAGGCATCATGTTTGACCATGCAACGGGTATTGTTGTAGGTGAAACCGCAATCATTGAAGACAATGTTTCTATTTTACAAGGCGTAACTTTAGGTGGTACGGGTAACGAGCAGGGCGACCGTCACCCGAAAATTCGCCACGGTGTTATGATTGGCGCAGGCGCCAAGGTACTGGGTAATATTGATGTTGGGGAAGGTGCTAAAATTGGCGCAGGCTCTGTTGTAGTGGCTGATGTAGCAGAGCACACTACTGTTGTGGGTGTGCCTGCGAAAGTGGTTGGTAAGCCAACCACAGAGTGCCCTGCGGAAACTATGGATCAGTGTTTTGTTTCAGATATGTCTGATGAAGCAGTGTGCTCGCTATCGAGCGCTGCACTGTAATACTGCTTTTCTAATTTCGCAATTTCTCCATTTTCAGACAGCGCATTAATTGCTTTAGCAAATGCGCTGGCCTTTGAACGCTCATCCATTTTATAAGGTAAATTATCGATTGAAGTGGCTTTATCCGCTTGGTAGTTTTCGTTTGCTATTGCATTGAAATGCTTTGATTTCTTTGAAAACCCTAAATACATCGGTTTTGCGTCAAAACAGCATTCATGAATTTTTACTTGTGCTTTAGGGTTGTTTGCTAAGTAATAGGTTATTGATGCCTTGTTGTGGATAAAAAAGTCGGCTTGCTTTTTCTCAAGCACTTTAACTGCATCACTGATACTTAAATCTTGTCCATGACGTACTAAAATATCTTGTTGTTCAACTTCTAACTTTCTACCACCATAGGGCTTCAGCAACACCTTATTGTTTAAATCATTGAGCGATTTTACGTCGGGTATATCCTTATGTGTCAGTATGACACTATGGCTGGTTAAGCCATTTTCAAAAAAATAAACATCGTTACTGCGTTCTAAACTAAACCCGAAACCTGGGTAGAAATCGACATGCCCTTCTTTGAGCAATTTGATTATCCGTTTTTTCGGGGCTCTTTTAACTTTCAATGAACAGTTAATGTTTTCTGCTGCGCGTTGAAAAATTGCTTTGTAAAGTCCGTTATCTGAGGGGATGGCATCTATTAAAGGTAAGCGTGCACTGGTGCGGTAACCCATAATAATTTCACAGCTAAAGGCAAGGCTGCTACTGCACATTAAGAAAAACAAAAAAAATAAGCGATACATCAGGTTACACTTAAATACTAATATTTATTAATAAAAGCACATTCTGATTTTATACTCAAATAAGTTCGTAAATTTCGTACTCTTTAGCTAACCAATCAAAACGAATTTCATCACCAACAAATTGCTTTAACAGCTTTTTGGCAATTGGTGCACTCGGTGTCACAATTTGGCACACGACATCACCTAGCACTACTTTATTACCGCCGGCGACAGGTAAAATAAACACCCATAATGGCGCATCAGCTTGGCAATCAATGAGGTGAACAAGGTGACCGAGCTTTACTTGCTCGTGTTGATTTGGAAACTGCGTTTCTTTAAGTGCTTGAATTTCTTGCCTAAGTGATTCAATGCGTTTACTTTGCCCTTCAGCAAGGTATGCCATCTCTATGCCTAAACTGTCGTATTGCGTTTCAGCCTTACTTTGCTCATGTGTGGCATCTTGGTGCGCATTTTTTGCTGATTGCACTGCGATATTTAAGCTATTTTCAAGTTGTAAAATAAGCGTACCAACCACTTGTTGTTTATTTATCATTGCGTTTTGACACCTGTGTCACAGTGCTTTGGATATGGCCATCGGCAAACTGAGTGGCCAAGTTATCGCCTTCAGAAATGTGGGCTACTGAGTTAACCACTTTGGAGTCTTTTTGTGTCATTGAATAACCGCGCGCTAATACTGCAAGTGGGCTGGTGGCATTTAATTTTGCCGCCAATACCGCAAGTTGTTTTTCAGAAAACTCTAATTGCTTGGCTTGGCTTGAATGTAATCGTGTCACTAGATTTTGCAGCGATTGTGATGCATAAGTAAGTTTGGTTTGAGGCGTTGCTTTTTCTAATCTTGCTTTTAATGCGTGCTGCGCATATTTAGCGGATTCAAGTTGGCGGTTTATGCTGTTTAGCAAGCGAATCTCGAGTTCATCTCGTAATTGTGCTTGTTGGTTTAAACGATTAGTTGGGTGGTAGCGTAATAGACGCTGCTCAAGTACTTGGTAATTGTGTGATGCAACTTGCAGGTGTTTTCTCATATGTTGATTTAATTGGCTTTGCAGTACATCAATATGCTGAGTTAAATGATTTTTATCTGGGCTAACAATTTCAGCTGCTTGCGATGGCGTTGCTGCACGTAAGTCCGCAACATAATCAGAAATAGTTGTATCAATTTCATGACCAACAGCACTCACTACAGGAATATGTGAGTTGAAAATAGCGCGTGCAAGCATTTCGTGGTTAAAGCACCATAAATCTTCCATTGAGCCGCCACCTCGGCCAATAATAATGACATCCACTTCGTTTCGCTGATTAGCAAGCTGTAATTGTTCAATTAGCTGTAGATGCGCTTCATTTCCTTGCACTAGCGCAGGGTAAATTACCACCTCTAGTTGGGGGGCACGTTTTTCCAGTACCGTAAGGATATCTTTTATGGCAGCGCCAGTAGGGGAAGTAATGACACCTAAACGGCGAATGTTATTGGGAAGCGGCTTTTTAAATTCACTGGCAAATAAACCTTCGCCTGCGAGTTGCATTTTAAGCGCGTCAAACTGTTGTTTTAACTGACCTTCACCAGCAGGCTCGATGTGCTCCACAATAAGCTGATAATCACCGCGAGGTTCGTAAAGTGATACGCGAGCACGCACCAGTACTTGGTCGCCATTTTTTGGTTTAAAAGTGGCACTTCTATTATTACCACGCCACATAGCTGCGCGAATTTGTGCGTTATCGTCTTTTAAACTGAAATACCAATGACCAGAACTAGGGGAAATAAAGTTCGATATCTCCCCTATGAGTTGCAAAGAAAAGAAATTTTGTTCGAGTAAGTAGCGTATCTCTTTATTGAGCAAGGAAACGGTATAAACTTTTTGTATCTGATTTTGCAACATAACAGTATGATTTAGCGCTGAATGGAAAATATTCTACCACAAAACATTAAATTTTATTTTACTAGAATGAAATTCGCTGATAAAATCCACCCGCAACTCCCTACACCCACAGATATCATGAGAAGTTGCAAATGCTTAGGATCGCTAAAGAAGCTTTAACCTTTGATGACGTACTATTAGTACCAGGCCACTCAACTGTATTACCACATACAGCTAACCTTAAAACTCGTCTAACGAAAACAATTGAACTAAATCTGCCAATCGTTTCTGCATCTATGGATACAGTTACTGAAGCACGTTTAGCGATTGCGTTAGCGCAAGAAGGTGGTCTTGGTTTCATTCACAAGAACATGACAATTGCAGAGCAAGCTGCCAATGTACGTAAAGTTAAAACGTATGAGGCGGGCATTGTTTCTCACCCAGTTACTGTTACTGCAGACCTGACAATTGCCGGTGCACTTCAATTAGCACACGATAAAGGTTTCTCAGGTTTCCCTGTTGTTGATACTGAAAACAACCTAGTTGGTATTGTAACGAGCCGCGATATGCGTTTTGAAACAAAGCTAGACCAACCTGTTTCTACAGTAATGACTAAGAAAGAGCAGCTGGTAACAGTAAAAGAAGGCGCAGATCGTGAAACGATTCTAGGCCTAATGCATGAGCACCGTATCGAAAAAATCTTAGTTGTTAATGATGACTTTAAACTTAAAGGCATGATTACTGTTAAGGATTACCAAAAAGCACAAGATAAACCAAATGCATGTAAAGACGAGCAAGGTCGTTT
>NZ_JAPEHW010000054.1 GCF_028875915.1 Pseudoalteromonas sp. G4 | reverse complement strand
ACGCTTAGTATTTTTGGTGACGTATTACATGATGCAAATTTATGGCATTTAAATAGACGCTCTGCACGCGGTGCATTCGCTGTGGGTTTGTTTTGGGCATTTATTCCGGTTCCTTTTCAAATGCTGCTAAGTGCAGCAATTGCGATTCCATTTCGGGTTAATTTACCGCTCTCTGTTGCTTTAGTGTGGATCACTAACCCTTTAACTATGGCACCAATATTTTATTTTAACTACTTAGTTGGCTATTTGGTGCTTGGACAGCAAAAACAAGATTTTACTTTCGAAGCCAATTGGCAATGGTTTGTTGACAGTCTGTCGAGTATTGGACCGGCATTTATGGTAGGCAGTTTAGTGTGTGCAGCAGCTGCATCAGCTATCGGGTATTTCGGTATTGATTACTTGTGGCGCTATTCAGTATTAAAACAGTGGAAAGCACGTAACAATAAAAAGTGATTTATACTGCTTACAAAATCAAAAAAAAACCTCACAACATTGTGAGGTTTTTTATGTTATTTAAAAAGTCGTCTTCTTATTGCTACAAGCGGAAGAAGTAATAGGCCAACCAAACCAAAAGAAGCACCTTGGCGCTCATAGGTTTCTTTTTCTTTCGGTGGACATGTATCTGCTACACCATTTGGGTTATAAGTAAGTTTTACAGGAACAACAATACTTTCTTGTTCAACTTTACCAGTACTATCTACTACTACATTACCTTGTGCATCTCGTTTATCGACAGTTTTAGTCGCTGTACCATATACTGTCCCGTCATTATTAATACCAATTGCTTCGGAAACAACATAAGGATACACAGTTTCGCCATCACTAGCATAACACGGTAATAAATCATTTAAATTAGTAAATGTCTCGCTATTAATATCGTAAATAAAGCCTTCTTGGCGACGTCTCGCTGATGAAGTAGTTTCAACTTCACCTTGGCCAACAATTAAACCATTATCGTTAATATCATTTGCAACCGCAGAACTACTTTTGAAGAAATCCTTAGGAAAAGTGGTTTCTCCAGAGGTTATATCATGATAGAAAAACTTGCTGCGATCTGTGCCTTCAATTCGTTCAATTGCATAACCAGTAATAATATTGGCATTATTTATAGCTACAGCACGACCGCCTGGGCGATAATTGTCTTCATCAATAAATTCTATAACACTGCCATCTTTGTAATATACTGGATAAATTGTAATATTATCGCCATCACGATAACGAACAACAGAATACCCCACTGTAATATCATTTGAGTTAAGTGCAAGCGCAGAACTTACCCATGCTTTTTTTTGTTCATCTTCATCAGGAATAATACCAATTCCTAAATCGATGATATCAATAACATTAAAATTAGGATCTAATATCCATTTTGTAGCATGGCGGTTATAAAGTGGGTAACTTGTTGAGGTTACATAACCTTCATAACAGGCTTCAAGTGGAAGCTGCTCACCATCACAACGGTCTTCTAATCTTTCGAGTGCATCCGAAGCAATACTCACTGATGACTCACCAATCACAACATACCCGTCAGTCATTTTGAGTATATCTGTTGCAATTGAGACTCCACCATAGGTTTGCTCAATCGGCATTAAATCAACACGCTCACCTGATGGAGTAATAACAAAACCTCGACGTGTAAAGTCACGAATATAATGAGTCTCAGATTCTGTTTCACCATCAGGGAGAAAATCAACTTTTTTATAAGGTGCAGAACCCCACCCAACTTTAACGCCATCTTCAGAAATCGCGGTTAAATTAGTTTCCACTGAACGAGTTAAACCATTGTAATCAGGATCTGTTACATCATATACAACCTGCTCTATCGTCGTGTTGTTATATTCAATCCCAATATAAAATTCTACATTATTATTTTTTGAAATTTTTTGCAGCGTTGTATCAGTGTAATAATTAAGTAAATAGTCTTGTAAAAAGCGTTGCGCATCACCGTTTATGGTACCATTTTGAATATCTTCTAAAGTAAACGTAATCTCTTGATCAATACTCTCAAAATAGCGTTCACGTGAATCGTAAAAGCTCTTTAAACGTGAATCTTCGAAGTCCAGTTCATCAATATCAATATGAATATCAAAAACACCTTGTGCCATGCCTACTGCTTGACCAGCTTCATTCATATCAGTTACAAATGCGTGCTTTGCGTAACTAAGGTTACCAAGTTCTTCTAAAACATATGGAGTAGCGCCTTGAACCTGAGGCGTGATTGCAGCAAAAACTGCCGCTGCAAGTAATTTATATTTCATTTTTATTCCTACTACTGATCCTGTAACTGTTCCAATTCTTCCCAGCGCATAAAAGCGGTTTCAAGCTTCGACTCTGCTTGTTGTAATTGGTTCAAGGTTTTCTGAGTTTGCTCACTATCTTGCTTAAAAAAATCTGGAGAATTAACAACTTCCTGAAGTTCTTCAACTTCTTGTTCAAGCGATTCTAATAAAGCCGGTAGCTCTTCGAGTTCTCGTTTTAATTTGTATGATAACTTGCCTGATTTTTTTGCTAAAGGCTTATCACTGATTTTTTTGTCGTTTTCTGTGTCATTTTGTTTTTGTTCAGTTGCATTTCTTTCAGCAATTGACGCAGCATAATTTTGGAAATCTTGATAACCGCCAACAACTTCAACTACTTTACCGTCACCCAAAAAGCCCCAAACAGTGCTACATGTATTATCAATAAATTCACGGTCGTGACTCACGACTAATACAGTACCTTGATAATTGGCTAAAATTTCTTCGAGAAGTTCAAGCGTTTCAACATCAAGGTCATTGGTTGGTTCATCGAGCACTAAAATATTACTTGGCTTTAAGAACAGTTTGGCAAGTAAAAGGCGGTTCTTTTCACCGCCAGACAGTGATTTAACCGGCGAGCGAGCACGTGCTGGTGGAAATAGGAAGTCTTGTAAATACCCAAGCACATGTCGGCTACGACCACCAATATTGACTTCTTGTTTACCGTCAGCAACGTTGTCTTGCACGCTTGCTTCTTCATCAAGCACGGCACGATACTGATCAAAATAAGCAACTTCCAGGTTAACGCCTTGTTTTACTTTGCCTGAATCTAGTGACAATTCACCAAATAAAATTTTAAGCAAGGTAGTTTTACCTACGCCGTTAGGCCCTACTAAACCAATACGATCGCCTCTCATAACTAATGTAGAGAAGTCTTTCACAATTCGTTTGTTTGTAAATCCTTGGCTAATACCCTTAGCTTCAAATACTAATTTGCCTGAACGCTGTGCACTTTCAATGTTAAAGTCTGCTTTTCCTTGACGTTCTACCCTTGCTTTACGCTCAACACGCAGCTGTTTAAGTGCACGCACTCGACCTTCATTACGCGTACGACGGGCTTTAATGCCCTGACGGATCCACGCTTCTTCTTCAGCGAGTTTTTTATCGAACAAAGCATTTTGGCTTTCTTCAACCTTTAATGCATGCTCTTTTTGTTCTAGGTACTTTTCATAATTGCCAGGGTAAGAAACAAGCTTACCGCGGTCTAAATCAAGAATACGTGTCGCCATAGAACGAATAAAGGCACGATCGTGAGAAATAAATACAATTGCCCCACTAAATTCTCTTAGAAACTTTTCTAACCATTCAATGCTGGCTACATCTAAGTGGTTGGTAGGCTCATCAAGTAATAATAAATCTGGTTCACCGACTAATGCTTTAGCAAGTGCCACTTTACGAAGCCAACCACCTGAAAGCGACGTTAAATCGCTATTAGGATCAAGTTCTAGTTGACTTAATACTTGATTAATTTGCGTTTCGAAACGCCAGCCGTCGTTAGCTTCTAATTTTGATGACAAACGTTCAAACTGTTTTAACACTTTCTCGCTATTGTCATGACTTAACTTGGCGCTTACTTCATGGTATTCGATCAGTAACGATGCAATATGAGGTAGACCATTGGCAACATAATCAAAAACAGTGCCGTTTGCACCTTTTGGTGGGTCTTGCTCAAGGCGCGCTATTTTCAATCCACTTAAACGGTTAATTTCTCCGTCATCAAGTTGAATTTGGCTATCAAGCACTTTAAGCAAACTTGATTTACCCGCACCATTTCGACCTACGATACATACTCGCTCACCACTTTCGATGAGCATGTCGGCGTTATTGAGTAAAGGATGAGTGCCGAACGCCAGCTGGGCACCTGTAATTCTTATTAAATCCATGCTTACTTATTATTTAAAATGTCTTCAAGAGTAAACGGCCAAAATAATTTCGTCCCTGTGCTAAATTGTGCAACAGGAATGTTTGTTTGGTATTCAGCCATCAGGGCTTCGCTTTCTACAATGTCAATCAAGTTAACATTTTCTTCAAGGCCTGCTTGTATAAATAAATCAAAGGCCTGCTCACATAAATGACAGCCATCTGTATGATAAAGCGTGATGTTAGGCATTACGAATCAACCATGCATTATGAATTTGTTTATTGCGTTTAAAGTCAGGAGAAAGTGTTTTTTCACTAATATTTTCAGCAATAAGGCCTAAATCGAGTAAACCTTCTTCATTCATCGTAAAACCGCGCTTATTATTCGAAAATAACAAAGTACCATTTGGCGCTAGTATGCGTTTTACCCAAGTAAACAATTTAATGTGATCGCGCTGAACATCAAATTCTTTTTTCATTCGTTTTGAATTTGAAAACGTTGGCGGATCTAAAAAGATAAAATCAAATTGACCTTTTGCTTGTTCAAGCCACGCTAAACAATCCGCTTGTTCAAAGTGATAACGTGGACTGTTTAAATTATTTAAAGCAAAGTTTTCACGTCCCCACTTTAAGTAGGTATTGCTCATATCTACACTGGTAACTGACTTTGCGCCACCCACGGCAGCATGTGTTGATGCGCTGCAGGTGTATGCGAATAAATTTAGTACACGTAAGTCTTTGCAATTTTGTTGAATATAACGTCTTGCTAAACGGTGATCTAAAAATAAACCTGTATCTAAGTAATCGTGTAAATTAACTTTAAATTTCACACCATACTCTTCAACGGTCATATTATTTTTAGATTTATCGGTACGCTGTGCTTTTTGATACTGTGCGCTACCTTTTTGCTGTTTACGCTGCTTAACTACAATATTACTTGGAGCAATATCAAGCGTTTGTGCACTTAAATAGATTACATCTTGTAAGCGCTTTTCCGCGGTTACTTCATCAATGGTTTTAGGCGGTGCATATTCATAAATCACTAAAAATTCGTTATACACATCAACTGCAACATTGTATTCAGGAATATCTGCATCATACAAACGGTAACAGCTTACAGCTTCTTTCTTAAGCCACGATTTTAAGCCTTGTTTGTTTTTCTTTAGGCGGTTTGCAAAAGCCATTGAACCATCATAGTTAAGCTTTGTTTTACGCGATTGTTCTGTGTTTTTCTCATCTAAATCATAAAGATTTAATACACAATCTAACGGTCCGTTTTTAAGTTTGTATTGCTTTTTCTTTGCAAGTTTCAGAAGCGCTAATAGACTGATATCGGTAGCAAAAAGCGCTAAATGCCAAAATTTAAAATGCTTTTTAAAGGCATCACCTAAATGGCGATATAAATTTACAAGCTCAGCTTTTTCACCTAAACGTTCACCATAAGGTAGGTTTGATAAAACCACACCTGGCTGTTTCGCTACAGCCGTTAATTTATTAGCATCCGCTTGTTTTAGCTGAATAAATTTAGCAAACGGTAAATGTTCAATATTTTGACGTGCTTTATCTAACACACGTCCATCAATGTCATTACCAATTAGGTAAAGCTTCTGATCTGTTTGTTTATCTTTTAATTGTTGTTTTAATTCTTTAAATTTTGCCGGGCGAAATCCCGGAAGAGATTGAAATGCAAACTCTTTTCGATAAAGACCCGGTGCAATATTCCATGCCATCATTGCCGCTTCAATTAAAAGCGTTGCAGAACCACAACAGGGATCAAACAGAGGGCGTGATGGGTCTTCTAACCAACCAGAGCGACTAACCAAAGCCGCAGCTAAGTGTTCTTTGATGGGAGCTTCACCTTGATGTGGGCGATATCCACGACGAGAAAGACCTGGTCCTGAATAGTCAATATACAGGGCACATTTTTCTTTATTTAAACGCCCTACTACTCGTACATCAGGTGATGTTTTTGAAATATTTGGTCTTTGTTGATGGCTGGCAAAAAAACTATCTACAATTGCGTCTTTCACTACTAACGTTGAAAACTGCGTATTTTTTAATTCGCGATTTGTACCATTAAAGTCAATTGCAAGTGTTTGGCTTGGGCCAAAATATTCTTGCCAATCAAATTGCTTCGCAAAACCGTACAGGTCATCTTTAGTATTAATCTGATCTGATTCACACAGTAACATCATCACACGGGTTGCGTAACGGCTAACAAGACACAATGTTTGTGCTTGTAAATTTGACGCATTAAAACGAATCGAACCAACCGTTTGCTTGGTGATCTCAGCGCCTATATCTTGAATTTCAGTAGCAAGTAAGTTTTCTACACCAATCGACGTTAGTGCAATAAAAGATAGTGAATTGCTCAAAGCAAAAACCCTGTTAAAAAATCTGGCTGAAGTATAACAGTTTTAAAACAAGGGTGCGATAAAGCCTATGCTCGTTTTAACTGTGATTGATTGATTAAAATAGGGTTTACTCTGTCATTAAGCACTTTTATCGTCTCAAAGCGATTTAATGAAAAGTTTTCATCCAATTGCATGTGATGTTCTAAGCACATACAAAGTGCACTTTCACCGTCGCATTCAATGATTAGAAATTGCCCTGATTGCTGATGTGAATTAAGCGTAATAATGGCTTCTGTACTTGGAATATGACCTTGGTAAGGTTTGAAAAACCAACTTTTGGCGAGTACGGGTTTTAAATGCAGTTTTGCAGCAGTCGCATGAAGTGCAATAACAGCAATTTCACCTTCGCTCCAGAGGTTAAATGCTGCAAGATAATGGCAAATTTGCTCATACAGTGCGGCATCTTCTAAACTAAAACATCCGCCTTCTATGGCTGATTGTGTCAATTGTCTCGTTTTATAAGGCATTACAAGCTCTTCTTGTGTCGATTCTACGAATAACACAAGACGATTACGGTTTTCACACGTAAACCATCGCCAATCTTTCCCTGCTTGTAACATAAAAAATCCCCAAAACGTGACATCTTGAGGATTATAGAGCTATCGCTTTAAAAATAAACTATTTTTTAGATTATTTTCAATAGGATCATAAAGTTAAATAACCGATCCTTATAAGGCATCAATGATCTTTTTGATCATTGGTGGCCCTTGATAAATAAAACCAGTATACACTTGCACTAAATCAGCGCCGGCTGATAGTTTTTCTTTTGCAGATTCTGCTGAATCAATACCACCAACACCGATAATTGGTAATTCACCATTAGTTAAACGCTTAATTTCTTTAACGATTTCTGTTGATTTCTGACGAACTGGATGACCTGATAAGCCACCTGCTTCATCAGCATGTTTCATACCTTCAACAGCAGTACGGTCAAGTGTTGTATTTGTAGCGATCACGCCATCAATTTTATTATTGATCAATGATTCTGATACTTGCTGAACTTGTATTTGATCAAGATCTGGTGCGATTTTTACAAGCATTGGTACTTCTTTACCATGTTTAGCTGCCAAATCAAGCTGTTCATTTTTAAGTGAGCTTAATAAATCATCTAGCGCTTCACCATATTGTAAATCACGTAATCCTGGAGTATTTGGTGAAGAGATATTTACAGTGATGTAAGAAGCACTCGTAAATACTTTACGCATACAATGAATGTAGTCGTCTTTACCCTGTTCGTTTGGCGTATCTTTGTTTTTACCAATGTTGATACCTAAAATGCCATTAAAACGCGCGTTTTTAACATTTTCCAGTAAGTAATCAACACCCTTGTTATTAAATCCCATACGGTTAATAACGGCATTTGCTTCAGGTAAACGGAAAATACGTGGTTTGTCATTACCCGCTTGAGGACGAGGTGTCACGGTCCCTACTTCAATAAAACCAAAACCCATTTGAGAAAATGCATCAATACATTCAGCATTTTTATCAAGACCTGCAGCAAGACCTACTGGGTTTGGTAATTCTAATCCTAGGAAGGTAGTTGGTTTACTTGCAACCGATTGAGACCAGCACATCGATAACGGTGTATTGGCAAATCGCTTTAGGTTTGATAAAGCAAAGTCATGCGACCACTCAGCATCTTTACTAAACATAAAACGACGCGCTAAATCATAAAACATAATTGTGTTGACCTCTTAATAAAAAAATACCCCGGAAAATTCCGGGGTATTGTATCTAAATTTTTGTTATTGCGCAGTATCGCAATTGTGGCTTAATAGCATTAATTCACGTAATGCAACTGAGAACTTCGCAAAGTCATGGGTTTGAGAGGTTTTAAACTCAGCAAGCATCAGTTCCCAACGCTCTAGTAGCACTTGATGTTCATCCATCCAGCCTTCAATAATGGTATCAACATCACATTCTGTGGTCTTACAATTATTAAGAACCACTTGTGAAAGTGAACGTTGTTGCCAATCCAGCTCTTCACGATAAGAAGCGCGTGCCAGTGCTTGCCAATGGTTGGCAACTGGTTGCTGTGTGATTTGGTCAAGGAACCAGTGAAGACCCATACCTGCACCCAACTTAAAGTAAGTTTCAGATACTTGTGAAATTGGTTTATTCGCAGCGTCAGCAACTTGAGCTAAGTCCATTACTGAGAACAAGCTAGAGAGCTGTGCAATACGTTTAGCAAGTGCTTCAGGAACACCTTCGTTCGTTAGCATATTAATTTCTGAATTTAACTTTTCAGCTTCCTCAGAAACCATATAACTACTGATATTCTCACTTAAATCAGCAAATGCCGGTGCAAAGAATTCGATTGTTTGCTCGATATTAAGTGATTTGTTGCGGTGGCGTAAGAACCAACGTGTTGCACGGCGCACAGTACGACGTAACTGGTATAACATTTCAGTTTGAACAATTGACGGGATCTTATTATCTAAATCAGAAATTTCTTGCCATGCATTGCCTAATTCGAAAATTGCTTTTGCCATTGAATAACACAATGCAATTTCACTGACTGGTGCACCCGTTTCTTCGCTCATGCGTACAACAAAGTTAAGACCCATATCGTTAACAATTTCATTAGCAAGCTTAGTTGCAATGATTTCTGCGCGTAATGGGTGATTATCCATTGCATTATTAAAGCGTTCACGTAGTGGCATTGGGAATGCTTCAATCAAAAGGTGGCGATAGAACGGATTATCTGTGATTTCTTCAACCACTAACTGCTCTTTTAAAACCATCTTAGCGTATGACACTAGTACTGAAAGCTCAGGACGTGTTAGTCCTGATCCCGCAGCTTGACGCTCTGCTAACTCTTCATCAGACGGTAAAAATTCGATATCACGATTTAACTTACCTTCTTTTTCAAGTGCATGGATAAAGCGGATTTGTTCTTTTAATGTCTGTGGTCCCTTCAGTTGAGTCACTGAAATCGTATGAGTTTGACGGTAACAGTCTTCTATAACCATATCGCCAACTTCATCCGTCATTGAATACAGTAGTTCGTCACGCTGTTTCTTAGTTAAGTCACCTTCAGAAACTAAACCATTAAGTAAGATTTTAATGTTTACTTCGTTATCTGAACACGCAACACCACCTACGTTATCGATGAAGTCAGTATTCATACGGCCGCCGTTTGCTGTAAATTCAATACGGCCCAGCTGTGTAGCACCTAAGTTACCACCTTCACCAAATATCTTAGCGTTAAGTTCTTCACCATTTACACGTAGCGCATCGTTTGCACGATCACCCACATCAGCATGCGATTCTGATTTAGCTTTAACATAAGTACCAATACCACCATTCCAAATTAAATCTACTGGCATCATTAAGATTGCACGTAGTAATTCGTTAGGTGTCATGGTTGCTTTTTTAGTGCCTAACATTTTCTTAATTTCTGGTGTAAGCGTAATTGATTTCGCACTACGTGAGAAAATGCCACCACCTTGTGAAATTAACTCTTTATTGTAATCTTCCCAAGATGAACGCGGTAATTCAAACATACGCTTACGCTCAACAAAAGACGATGCAGCATCCGGGTTTGGATCAATAAAGATATGCATATGGTTGAATGCAGCTTGCAGGCGAATGTGTTCTGATAACAGCATACCATTACCAAATACGTCCCCTGCCATATCACCAATAGCTACACAGGTGAAATCAGTTGTTTGACAATCGATGCCAATTTCACGGAAGTGACGTTTAACTGACTCCCATGCACCCTTTGCAGTAATACCCATTGCTTTATGGTCATAACCAATCGAACCGCCTGATGCAAAAGCATCACCAAGCCAGAAACCGTATTCCTCAGAGATACCATTCGCAATATCAGAGAACGTCGCAGTGCCTTTATCAGCTGCAACAACTAAGTATGGGTCATCTTCATCATGACGAACTACATCAACTGGTGGCACAATTTCACCATGGTGAATGTTATCTGTGATATCTAAAAGGCCACGAATAAATAGCTTGTAACACTCTTGTCCTTCTTTAAAGAAGGCATCACGATCAGATGGCAACTGTTTACAAACGAAACCACCTTTTGAACCAACCGGTACAATTACAGTGTTTTTAACTTGCTGCGCTTTAACAAGGCCTAGTACTTCGGTACGGAAGTCTTCGCGACGATCTGACCAGCGTAGGCCACCACGAGCAACTTTACCACCACGTAAGTGAACACCTTCAACGCGTGGTGAGTATACAAAAATCTCAAACGCTGGTAATGGTAGTGGCATTTCAGGAATTAGGCTAGGCTGAACCTTGAAGGAAATGTATGACTTGTTAACACCGTCTTTGTCTTTTTGATAGAAGTTAGTACGAAGTGTTGCGTTAATCATATCAACGTATAAACGTATGATACGGTCATCATCTAAGTTAGCTACGTTATCTAATTCAGCAATGATATCGTTAACGATTTTCTCGTAACCTTTCTCAGTGAATTTAGATTTAGGTGAAAACTTCTTATCGAATAGTTTTACAAGTAACTGCGCAATATGTGGGTAGTTTTCAAACGTACTTTCAATATAGCTTTGTGAGAAAGTAACGCCAATTTGACGCATATACTTAGCGTAAGCACGAATAATTGATGCTTCACGACCTTTTAGACTTGCAGCTAGTACAAGCTTGTTGAAGCCATCATCTTCAAGCTTATTGTTCCAAACATTAAGTAAAGCAAGCTGGAAGCGTTCTGATACTTTTTCAAAATCACCAAGGCCATCTTTACTGATCAGCATGCTGAAATCCATAATCCAGTTTACTTGACCATCTTCGGTCTTAACTGAATAAGGAGTTTCACCAATAACACGCAAACCAAAATTTTCAATAATTGGCATTACATCTGATAAATGAATTGGTTCGTTTTTGTGATAAAGACTTAAACGAACCTCATTGGTGTTTGCACTTTCTTGTGGACGATAGAAAAGCATCGCAAGTTTGTTGTCATCTGATAGGCTTTCTAGCTTTTCAATGTCAACAACAGCTGCACTTGGTAACACTTGTTCACGGTATGCACTTGCAAATGCCTTAGCATATTTGCGCGTTAATTCATTTCCGCGTGATTCACCTGCTCTTTCAAGCAGTGCAGTATGAAGTTTGTCTTCCCAAGTACGTGCGGCTTCAATAAGGTTTCTTTCGATTTGTTTCACTGTGTATTCAACATTTTGGTCGCAACCACGAACTGTATAATGCGTTCGTGCTAGCATTGATTCTGAGAAAAACGTTGTAAATTCAACTTTTTCATTTGAGCCAAAGGCATTGGCTAAGATTTTTTGCGTCTCACGACGAAGTGCTGTGTTGTAGCGCTCTCTTGGTACATAAACCATGCAAGAGAAGAAACGGCCATAAGTATCCTGACGTACAAAAACACGGGACATATCGCGTTCTTGCATATGGTGAACACCTAAAGCAACTTCTAGCAATTCACGCTCACGAGCTTGTAATAGCTCATCACGAGGGTAAGTTTCTAGAATATTTAATACCGCTTTGTAAGCATGCGTACCTGGTGCAAAATCCGTCATATCAAGAACACGTTTAATTTTGCTCTTTAATACTGGTACATCTGCAGCACTATTGTTGTAGAAGCTTGATGAGAATAAACCAATAAAACGGTCTTCACCAATCACATTGCCTTTATCATCAAAACGTTTAATACCTATATAGTCAATGTATGCTGGTCTATGAACGCGTGATAACGAATTTGTTTTTGTTAAGATTAACAAGTTATCGCTTTGTGCTTCTTTACGCGCAATTTCAGGTAACTCAGATAATAGACGTGCTTTTGACTCATCAGAGTTTTTCATCATACCTAAGCTGGTATCAGCAACACCTGTCAACTGGTAGTCACCTTTAATCGGTGATAAGTCATACTGACGGTAACCCATTAAAGTGAAGTTGTCTTTTGCAAGCCAATCTAAAAACTCAACAGTTTCTTTTACTTCGTCTTTGTTTTTATAGCCTTTACGCTTTGGTAATTCTTTGCTGATAGAAACGAGCTTATCTTTAATCGCTAACCAGTCTTCTACTGCTACAGAAACATCTGCTAAAACCGACTCTAACTCTTGCTTAATAGCTGTAATTACCGACTGATTTGACTGACGGTCGATTTCAATAAAGAACACTGTTTTGTTTGAGTCAGATTCTTGCTCTGTCTTCATACCTGATAATGCAGAAATTAAACCGTCTTTATCGCGTTTAATTTTAAGAGGTGAATGAAGTAATAAATGCGAAACGATATTTTCGCGAGCCAAAGCCATGCGAACCGAATCAACCAGAAACGGCATGTCTTTAGCGATAATTTCAACGATGGTGTGAGAGGATTGCCAACCATTGTTAGCTAGCTCTGGATTAAATACGCGAATTAACGCGTTATCATCTGTGTGTTTTTCTAAGCTATTCCATAAGCTAAGTGCTGCGCCATATAAATCACTGTCATTACGGCTCGCTAAATCTTCAGTAGACATATTACTGTATAGAGTTTTAGCAAACTTTTCGACAAGTGACACATTGGCGGCTTTCACTTTACTGCGGATCAGAGATGATACGTTTTCCAGTAAAACTGAGGTTTGGCCTTCTTGTTGAGTCATTATGTGTTCCTTATCTATACCTACCTGTGAACGGTAACTATTTGCAGTCTAACAAACTGCAGTGGAGTCAGGTGAATTCTAACTCTTTTAGCATAGATTTAAATAGCATTTTTTGTAGCAAACCAGTACATATTTCAACCAGTTGGCTTACTATTCACTAAATATAGATAGAAATGGCCATTTCTGGCCATTTTTGTACACATTTATTCAGAAGTTTTTTTACGCCATAACAAGGTACCGAGTGCTGGTAGGAGGAGTACAGCACCTAACATGTTGACTAAAAACATAAAGGTTAACAATATACCCATGTCCATTTGGAACTTAAGTGCTGAGAATACCCAAGTACTAACACCAACAGCAAGCGTAATACCAGTAAATAGCACAGCACTACCACGCTCGATAAGAGCACGGCGATAAGCATCTGTCAGTGGTACGCCTTGGCGTAACAAGCCGCTCATCGAAGACAAAATATAAATACCATAGTCAACACCAATACCAACACCCAATGCAATTACTGGCAAGGTACTTACAGTTAAACCGATTTCAAGGTAAACCATCAGCGCTTGTGCAAGTGTTGACACAACATACAGTGGTAATACAACAGCAATAGTTGCACGCAATGAGCGGAAACTAATAAGGCAAAGAATAATTACCGCACCGTAAACGTAAATCATCATCGGTAATTGCGCTTCACTTACTGACTCATTTGTTGCAGCCATAACGCCTACCGGACCAGAAGCTAACTTAAACTGAAGTGACTCTGTACCCTCTTCTTTTGCAAACTGTTTAACTGCATCAATTACATGATTAATTGTTTTAGCTTTGTGATCTTCGATAAAGGCGACAATTGGCATAACCGAACAATCGCTATTTAGAAGACCTGTGCTTGTTTCAACACGGCTAGACGCTTGCACAAGTGAGGCAGTATTACGCGGTAAGGTTTGCCATTTTAAATTACCTTCGTTGTATCCAGCATTTACTTGCTGCGCTATGCTACTAAGTGAAACTGCAGATTGAACACCTTCAACATTTTGTAGTTTCCATTGGAAACGATCAATGCGCTCCATGGTGTCATGGAAAGTACACGCTTCAGGCTCTGCTTCAACAATAATTTTTAAGATATCTACTGAGATTGAGTATTTATCGGTAATTAAAAACGTATCTTGGTTATAGCGTGCATCTTCATGTAGTGATGGCGCACCTGCATGCAAATCACCAATTTGCATTTCATTTGATTTAATAATGCCGAATACAAATAACGCAGCAGCAACAAACAAGATTACTTTACTGGTTTTTGGCTCCGTTGCCTTTACAAGTAGTTCTCTAATACCTGCAAATGCATCATGTGTTTCGCCATTACCATCGTCAACTCGCTTCATTTTTGTGTAATCAAGATAAGACGCGATTACAGGCAGTAACACTAGGTTTGTAAAAATGATAACTGCAACACCTAAACTTGCTGTAATTGCAAGCTCACGAATAATACCAATGTCAATAGAAAGTAACGTAATAAAAACGAAAAAGCGATACCACCTGGCACTAATAGTGCGGCAAAGCTTGATTGTGCAGCAACCTTATTAGAAAGCCCTTGTGCCACTTTTTGACCAATACTATTGATCATTTGAACACCGTGACTTACACCAATCGCAAATACCAAAAATGGTACAAGGATTGACATCGGGTCCAAACCAAAACCAACAAGGTTAAGCAAACCTAATTGCCAAATAACTGCAATTAGTGAACACAAAATTGGTAACACAGTAAGTTTCATACTCTTACAGAAAAGCCAAACCATTACCGTTGTAATTAAAATTGCGATAAGGAAAAACAACACAACATCTTTCGCACCATCAGCAACATCACCTGCCATTTTGGCAAAACCGATAATATGAATTGAGACATTTTCTGTCGTAAACTTATTGCGGATTTCACTTTCAAGCTTTTCAGCAAAGGCTAACGTATCCAGCTTTTCTTGCGTTTTAGGATCGGTTTCCATTAACTGAGCAGTTACCATCGCACATGAATAGTCATTCGCAACCATGCGGCCAACTACTTTTGCCTTTTCAATGTTTTCTTTCACCGTCGCAAGACCGCGTGCGTCAGCTTTGAAATCAGCAGGTATAATTGGACCACCTGCAAAACCATCTTCAACAACTTCAACAAAACGTGCACTCGGCGCAAAAATTGAGCTTACTAATGGACGGTTAACACCTGGAATAAAAAATAATTGATCATGCACATTTTTTAATTGAGTAAAAAACTCTGGATTAAAAATATCGCCTCGCGCGTCACACACCGATATTAAAATGCCATTCGCCCCACCGAATTGCTTTTCATGCTTCAAATAGGTTTTCATATACTCATGATTTAGAGGTATATTTTTATTAAAAGACGCATCAAGTTTTATTTGTGTGGCCTTAAAACCTAGAAAAAGAGTGGCTGCCAGAAAGACTAGT
This sequence comes from Pseudoalteromonas sp. G4, assembly GCF_028875915.1. Classification (GTDB taxonomy): domain Bacteria; phylum Pseudomonadota; class Gammaproteobacteria; order Enterobacterales; family Alteromonadaceae; genus Pseudoalteromonas. The sequence goes on along the minus strand of NZ_JAPEHW010000054.1, from coordinate 13,461 downwards.
AGGACAACTAACCGATGTCTGAATAAACTTGTTTCTATTTTTGTTAAAATTGAATTCATAATTACTGCACGCTAAGTTTATGTATTCCAGATTCTGATGCGATGATTAAACCATTCTGGTTAAGCGCACCGGCCATAAGTGACTTACCATCTTTAGTCACTGATTTAGTAATTTGGTTATCAGAGTAAGTTAGCCAAACACCACTATTTGCTAGAAATATGGCTTTATCAGCAACAATTTCAATATTATTGATTGATGCAGTTGTGTTTGTCTCTAATTGTGTCCATTCAACACCGTCTGTACTTGTAAACGCAGTGCCACGAAGTCCACCAACTAAATATTGATTATTCAATTTGTTAAATGAGAAAAACGAACCAGCATAAATTTCATCAAGACGTTGCCATGTTTTCCCCATATCACTACTAGTGGCCATCAAACCAAGTTCTCCGACAAGCCACAGTGTTTCACCATCAAGATATAATTTATTAAAGTGTGGCAAGATTGCTTGCGTTTCTATTTGGTAACCTTCTGGATCAGATTCTTTTAAGTCATTAAGGTATTCACGGTCTTCTTCGTACAACAATGAATCATAGAATTCTTTTTGCCATGTTTTTCCGCCATCGGTTGTACGGTAAGTTAAGCCATAGGCACCTATTGCTAACCCGTGCTTTTTATCAAAGAAAAGGATATCTAAAAGAGGCTTATCTAACTCAGGTAAATATTGTTGAATATGCCAGTTTTGCCCGCCATCTTGCGTGTGTAAGATTGTAGCGTCATGGCCAACAGCCCAGCCTAATTGTGAGTCAACAAAATACACCGCGGTTAATAAGCTTTGCACTGGTGTATTAGCCTGCTGCCATGTATTTGAATCCTTGCTGTAAACAATATTTCCCCATTTACCAACAGCAAGAGTTGAATTACCCACAAGAGTAATATCAGTTAGCAAATTTTGCGCTGCAAGCTTTGCGGGAATAGCTGGTTGCGGCAGCACTTTAGCCAGTGCGCCAGTCGCGATGAGAGAGCCGATTAAGAATAGATATTTTTTCATATATGTTGCGGTAGCGTTTGAGAAAAACGGCCCTCGCGGGCCGTATTGTTTTATTAGCGTCGACCTGAGCGACGTAATGCATTTGAAGTAAACTCAGTGTCTTTGAATGATTGTTGGAAATCATACATCTTCTCTTCGTTATCTAAGCCAATTGCTAAATAACGACGTGAGTTCAAGTCATGATATACATCCAATGTACTCCAATGAGTTGGTACTTCGTAATAGTTCACACCGTGTGCCATAGCGACACGATATAGTTGATCACGGTTATCGTAAAGATCCGCAACATGGATTTGCCAGCTATCTTCATCAATAAAGAATACACGTTTCTTATAAATATGACGTGTACCTTCTTTCAAGTTTGCTTCAACAACCCAAACACGGTGTTTTTCATAACGAACATGTTCTGGGTTAATATGACCAGGCATCAAAATATCATCGTATTTTAGTTCATTGCTATGAAGCTTGTAGCTGTTGTACGGAATGTACATTTCTTTCTTACCAAGTAATTTCCAATCGTAACGATTTGGCGAACCGTTAAACATATCGAAATCATCAGTAGTACGTAGACTATCTGACGCTGTACCTGGTGCATCATATGCAACATTTGGTGCACGACGAACACGACGTTGACCGGTGTTATAGGTCCAAGCTTGACGAGGTGTTAACACCTGGTCCATCGTCTCGTGAACAAGTAATGCCGTACCAGCAAGGCGAGCAGGTTCAGTTACAGCCTGTTTAAATTTAAATAAGATATTTGATTTCTGCAACGATTCAGGTGTTGCATCTTGTTCAGAATATTTAACAAGAAGTTGCTCATCAAATCCTACAATATTATATGAACCGCTTGCTGTTGGTGCAGCTTGGCCGCCATAACGTTGGATTGATAAACCACGGTAACGCAAAATATGGTTCCAGATTGCTTCTAGACCTGTTTCAGGAATTGGGAAAGGAATACCGATAGCGGTATTTTTAATACCATTTCCTTCTTCAACAAGCTCAGCAGTTGTTGCATATTTTTTCGTTGCATCATAAATAAATTGTGGGTAAGAAGCACTGCGACGCGTTTGATAGATATTCATCTTAAACGTTTCAGGGTAAGCCTCAAACATTGCCACTTGACCAGGAGATAGAAGCTCTTTGTACTGCTCTAAATTCGATTTATCGATAGTAAAAAGAACTTTATCATCTGCAAATGGATCTGGATGGTGGTCGCCAACTTTGTAAGTGTCTGGCGCTTTAGTAATACCGCCTTCCCAAGAAGGGATTGAACCATCTGCATTACCCGCTTTTTCAGCACCTAGTGGTGTTAAATCTTGACCTAAGCGAGCAGCTTGTTCAGCTGAAATTTTAGCAACTGCAGATGATGTGCTAAACACACCAATTAAAGCAAGCGCTACCAGGGTAGGTTTTTTAATCATATTGTTACCCTTAAATTGAATACTTGATATTAAATGAAACATAGTCGCGATCTGCTAAGCCATTTGCACTACCTTAAATTGAATACTTGATATTAAATGAAACATAGTCGCGATCTGCTAAGCCATTTGCACTACCGCCACCCCAGAAACTATTGTAACCAAAGTCAAACGACCACTGGTTTTGATAGTTAAAGTTAAGGTTGACTGAAGCTGACATACGATCTTCAACAAATAAGAACATTGGGTCTGGTGTTGTACCATTTACATCGTGCGAGAACACAACACGTGGTGAGAAGTTTACACCAGCAAATAGGTTGTTATATTCACCTTTAGCAACTAGGCGGTAACCCCAAGATGTTGCTGACGCAAATTGATTTGTTTCTGGACCATTTGAAAGTAATAGATGAAGTGCTGTGTAATCATCAGCTGGGCCTTGCATAATACCGCTACGTGCAGTACCTGGGGCATTAAGGCGTAATTCATCATATTCTGGTAAATCTTTAACGTGCACACCACCTACTTCACCAAGCACAGCCCAGCTATCAGCACCTAATGATGGGCCAAATAAATGGGTTAAGCTAAATTGAAGTTGTGCAGTGTCGCGAAGAATATAACCTTGTGCTACTTCACCTGGTGATACAGTTTCAACTTGTGAAATACCCGCAAACATATCTTGACGTACCGCATCTGGTACACCCGGGTTTGCCAGTTGTTCAGCCATACCTGCATATAATAACTCTACGTCATCAATTTGCAGTGGTTCGTCTTGACGGTAAGTGAATTCACCGGCAAACGCTGTTTCACCAATCGCAGTGTTCCAGCTGAATGCATACATTTTAATATCTTCTGGATATTCAAGTTGTGCTTCAGTGAAACCTTTTAAGTTAGTAATGTTATCAGCAGTAATCGTGTTGTTTGCAATATACGCTAAGTCATGACCAATCGCTGCACCTGTAAAGTCAGAAGCTTTACCAGAAATTAATGGGCGGCGACTATGATAATTAACATAGTAGAAACCAAATTCTGTTTCATTAAGTTCAGGAACAAACCAACCAAGTTTCAAACCATATTGGCCTGAATCTTTTGGCTCTTTCATGGCTTTATCGCCATTGGCTTTAATTGCAACTTTAGTTGGGTGAGCAAGATACATACTTGCAAGTAAAGACTGTGCTTCAGCACTTGAAGGATCCATACCTTGTGCCGCTAAAACCTGACCCCACTGAGTATACATATTGTTTAGAGAATTTGTTAAATACGCTAAATCAATATCTGGATTAGAGGTAAAGCCTAATTGAACGTTATTTGCATTACCATTAACTGCAGCAAAGTCATTTGTAGATAAATAAGTACCAGCAACAGGTAGGCGTGTTTCATGCCATTGGTATTGATAGAACATTTCAGCTGAAACGTTTTCAGTAATACCTAATGAAGCCCAAAGCATACCCACTGGGATAAACGCTTCTTTTACTTCAGCACCTGGCGCTTTTAAACGGTCAATATCAACTGGGTTAATATTAATACCGTGAGAAATTAACGCACTTTCACCCCAGTTAACTACTTGTTGACCTAAACGGATTGAAAGCGGGTTGTAACCTTCGTTTAAATCAAAATCTGCATAAACAAATGCATCTAGTAAACGAAGATCTTTACATACTAATTCTTCAGATTCTTTATTTGCACACGGATCTACACCCTGACCTGACGTTGGGTTTTTATATGCTAAGTCAGTATCATTCAGTGCAAAATCATAGAAGTACATAAAACGCGTAAAGAAACCAAAGTTGTCTTTGCGAATTTCTAATTCATGTGTGCCCTTTAATAACTGTGAAAAAGCTTCACCACTATCAAAGTTTAAGTTACCTGCATCACCATTATTCGAGTATGTACCTGGTTGTGACCAGATATCACTTGATGAATAAATAGGGTTTAGTGCTGGGTGATAACCAGTCCAATCAAAGCGAGGATGATTAGATTTACCGATTTGATTATCGAAATCACGGTCTTCAACACGGTAGCTTGTACCGTATGAAAAAGTAGAGTCAAATTGTATTTCAAAACCACCAACTTCAAATGATGCGGCTGAAACAGTTTGGCTTGCAAATGCCATACACGCAGCTGTAACACCTAAAGCCAGTTTGTTTTTGACAAAAAGAGGACTTTTTATCATATATATTCCCCCTATGGCGGGCTGTTTTGTTATCAAGTTATTGTTTTTAGTATGCTTGTAACGATAGAAAGCAATTCATAAAATTACAAGTAAAACATGAGATATCGCGAAATCATTAAATAATGATTACATATTCACTCTTGTTATTAGATATTCTACTTTCTAATCACATAGGTAAGACATCTTACCAGTTAAATAATCGAAATGAAAAGTGCTTATGCTAAAGAACTTAAAAAAGTTCTTAAAAAAGATGAAAACATTAGGTTAATAAAATGTTTTTAAAGTATTTTTTCTATAGAAATAAATTTATTTTCAGCTGTTAAATGGATACGAAAACGCCCTTTTATACCCAAAGAAGAAATAAAAGGACGTATTTTAGAAGCATCAAAGCGGATTGTTTTGCCGCAATCACTCAATACTTGCACTTGAGTATAATGGCCTTTGTAATAGGCCATACACTCATCGTAATTAAAATTTATTGAAAAATAGTAAGTTTTACTCACCATTGAGGGCATTACTCACCTTTTCAAACAAATCTGGACTCAGATCAGCAATTGCTGCTAAACGCTGTAATTGTTCCTTAGCGTTATTTTGACGTTCAATTGTATGGCGTTTAAAACTTAGCAAAGGCGTAATTAAACGTGCAGCATTTTGTGGATTAATTTTATCAAGTTTAATCAACAAATCGGTTAACAGTTTATAACCTGAACCATCAATCGCATGAAAAGCTTGTGGATTGAACATGCAGTAACTCATCAACAATGCACGAACACGATTAGGGTTAGTTATATCAACCTCTCCACTATCAAACATCTGTGAAATTGTATTAGTTACATGCTCAGATTTTAACCGACCGATTTGAGCAAGCCACTTATCAAGTACAAGCACATCATGTTGCCACTTCTCTTTGAATCGCGCTAAGAAGTTTGAGTGTGATACATGTAAGCTATCGCACACTGCATTCAGTGCATTTAAACTATTGGTCATATTCGTATTTTCGAATTCGCTCTCAAGTTCACTTGATACTGACTGCCAATCAGTGAGCGTTAGATAACCAAGCAAACACCCTTTTAAAGCGCGCACACCCACGCTATGAGCATCTAATCCTCCAGTTTCAGAAAGGCCGGTATAACGCTCTACAAGCGCGTCTTTTAACAAATTAGCTAATGTTGATTTTACAGATGCCAATTGTGCACATATCTCATCAACAGGAATTGTGTCATACGTTGCAGCAATACTATCAAAACTGGGAAGTGTGATTAATTCACTTAGTAAAGAAAGATCAGACGCTTCTGATGTGAGTAAATATTTAAATAGATCTATGATTTCTTTTGGTAATTCAGTGCCTTTATCAATTGTCTCTTTTAAACATACAATCATCAAACGTTGCATCGCATCCCATTTGGAGAAGTCACTGCGGGCATGTTTAACGATTAAAATCAGCTCATTTAATGATTGTTCAAACACAACCCTACAAGGCGCTGAAAAATCTTCTAAAAATACAACTGATGAATCGGCATCAATATTTTCGAAAATAAACTGTTGTGTTTCTTGCTTAAGACTGACTACATTACCAATTAACTCACCATTAATTTGCAGCGGCTGTGAAACCCCTTCAGGCGAGATAAGTTCGATTGCAAGCGGAATATGAAGCGCTTGTTTTTCATTTTGGTCTTGCGTTGGTGCAGTTTTTTGCGACACTGTTAATGTTAATGACCTAGCCGACTCATTATATTCACGAATGACTGTTAACTCAGGCGTACCAGATTGGCTATACCACTTTGAAAATAAGCTTAAATCAATGTTTGACGCATCTTGCATTGCGCTCACAAAATCATCACATGTTGCTGCGGTACCATCATGACGTTCAAAGTAGAGTTGCATTCCTTTTTGGAAATTAGCTTCCCCTAGTAAGGTATGCATCATGCGGATCACTTCAGATCCTTTATCGTAAACAGTAACCGTATAGAAATTATTCATCTCGATTACTTTATCCGGTCTAATCGGATGTGCCATTGGTCCTGCATCTTCACTAAACTGGGGACCGCGCATTACTTTAACTGCATCAATTCGGTTAAGAGCACGTGAACCAATATCGGAGCTAAATTCTTGATCTCGGAAAACCGTTAACCCTTCTTTTAATGAAAGCTGGAACCAGTCTTGGCATGTAACACGGTTTCCTGTCCAATTATGGAAATATTCATGACCAACAATACTTTCAATGGTGTGATAATCTCTATCTGTTGCCGTTGCTTGGTTGGCAAGTACACATTTAGAGTTAAAGATGTTTAATCCTTTATTCTCCATTGCACCCATATTGAAGAAATCAACAGCAACAATCATGTAAATATCAAGATCATATTCAAGATTAAAACGCTCTTCATCCCATTTCATTGCACGCTTAAGCGATGCCATTGCATGGTCTGCTTTACTTAAGTTGCCTTTATCTACAAATAACTCAAGTAACACATCACGACCAGAACGTGTCGTAAATTTATCTTGTAAAACATCAAAATCACCAGCCACCAAGGCAAATAAATAGCTTGGTTTATTATACGGATCTTGCCACACATTAAAGTGCCTTCCGTCAGCAAGTTCGCCACTGTCAATCTTGTTACCATTAGAAAGCAAGTGAGTGAACGATTTATCTGCAATAACCTTAACGGTATATTTTGTTAAAACATCAGGCCTATCTTGAAAATAGGTGATTTTACGAAATCCCTCTGCTTCACATTGAGTGCAATAAGCACCATCAGATAAATATAAGCCCTCTAACGATGTGTTGTTTTTTGGGTCTATTTCCGTTTCGATATGCAGTTCAAATTCTGCAGGTAAATTCTTTAATAAAATACCCTGCTCAAACGTTTCATATTCAGTAAAAGCAACGCCATTTACATTGATACAATGCAGTGTTTGATTAACACCATCTAACCACAGCTCACTTTGCGAAGAGCCCACGCGTTTATAATGGGACTTTTGTAATACACGTGTTTGTGTAGGCTGTAAATCAAACTCTAAATACAGTGAATCAACTAAAAACTCAGGCGCTTTGTAATCTTTACGATACTTAGCCTGGTTAGTTGAAATATGTTGATCGCTCATAAAAAAATTACTCTACTTAGTTATGCTTCACGAGATTGAACGTGTTTCGGCTCTAGCTTTAAAATTTTAATGCCAAAATAGGCATAAACAACCGCTAGCACTGGATTAATTAAATTGAAAAACGCATACATAGCATAATCTAATGGGCTAATTAAAAGCACGCTTTGCATATATGCACCACAAGTATTCCATGGGATTAATGGGCTTGTAATGGTACCGCCATCTTCTAATGTGCGTGATAAATTCACATTAGCAAGACCACGTTTTTCATACTCTTCTTTAAACATACGACCTGGCATAACAATCGCCATATATTGGTCAGCAGCAATTAAATTTGTGCCGATACAGGTCGCAACTGTTGATGCGATAAGTGAACCTGTGCTTTTGGCAATTTTTAAAATACCCGAAACAAACACTTTTAATAGGCCTACTTTCTCCATAACCGCGCCAAACATCAAGGCACAAATGATTAACCAAGTAGTATTAAGCATGCCAGACATACCACCTCCACTTAGCAAGCTATCCATTTTTTCATCACCGGTTGTGATGCTAAAACCATTAAAAAATGCAGCCCAAACTAACTTAAAGGTACCAACAAATTGATTTACACCGCTCTCAATTTGATTTGCGATTAAATCTTGTTGAAATAATAAGGCCCAAATTGCACCTACAAAGGCACCAATTGCAACTGCAGGGAATGCAGGCATTTTTTTCACTGCAAGCGCTAACAAAACTACCAGTGGTACTAACATTTCGATGCCAATATTGAAGTTTTGTAACAAAATACCTGAGATTTCTTCAATGCGCCCTTCATTTGGGATCCCTTCCGCATTGAAACCCATCACTAAGAAAATAATCAAAGCAATAATGAAGCTTGGTACGGTGGTCCAAAGCATGTGATGAATATGCTCAAATAAATTACTGCCCGCAACCGCTGGTGCTAGGTTAGTTGTCTCTGAAAGCGGGCTTAATTTATCACCAAAATAGGCACCTGAAATAACAGCACCTGCCGTTACAACTTGGTCAAGCCCAAGTCCGGTTGAAACCCCTAGTAATGCAACACCGATAGTGGCTGCTGTGGTCCATGAACTACCAATACTTAGCGCTACTATGGCGCAAAGCACACAACTTGCAGCATAAAACCAATGAGGATTTATCAGTTGCAGGCCATAATAAATTAATGACGGAACTGTGCCTGATAGTAACCAAGTACCAATTAGCGCACCAACCATTAATAAAATCAGTACGGCGCCTAAAGAAATGGTTATACCTTTAACCATGGCTTCTTCGAGTTCATCCCATTTAAAGCCATTTTTTAAGCCAATTAAAACCGCAATTGCTGCAGCAAATAATAAAGCTATTTGGTTAGGACCATACGATGAATCATCACTGTATAAATAAACGGATGTGCCAAGCAGTAGCACTAAAACGCTTATTGGAATTAAAGCGTCTAAAAAGGTCGCTTGTTTTACTTGCTTCACAAAGATACCTCAAATTGTTGTCATTATTTATCAACTTTACATCACCTAAGCGGCAAAGTGCTGACATTTATTATTTTTAGTTTTACATAAAAAAGCGCCGACTTTGTTAAAATCGGCGCTTGCTAAAATCATTGCTAATTAGTGTTTAGCGTAACGGCCATACTTAATAAAATCTGATGTAATATGCACCGCTTCCTCAAGTCCTGGATCAATTTCATCCAGTACATCAGGTGCATCATCTAAAGATGCAATCGGGTCTAAGCCTAGACGTTTTAAGCGTTCATTTGCACGCGCTAATGCTTTAACTTTATCTTCTTCACGTTGCTTTTCACGCTTAGCTTTTACTAACGTCACTGAATCACGATCTTTCTCTTTTTGATAAACTGCTATGTCATCATTAAGATAGATAAATTCAGGCTCTGCTGCGATACGCTCTTTGTGTTTATCCGTTAAAAACGTAATTGCTGGAGATAAATCATCAAGTTTTGAATAATTCGCCTTACGAATATGATCCCAAGGCAATGCATTATCTTCCTGACTTTCACCCCACTCTGCAGGATCAATTGGGCTTGGGAATTTAATATCTGGGATCACCCCTTTGTGCTGTGTACTGCCACCATTAATGCGATAAAATTTAGCAATTGTGTACTGTACACTACCGAGTGGATTTTCAAATAAATCAAACGCTTTTGTTAGGCTTCTGTGCTGTTGAACTGTACCTTTACCGAAAGTTTGTTCACCAATAATTACAGCGCGCCCGTAATCCTGCATCGCTGCTGCAAAAATTTCAGAAGCAGATGCACTATAGCGGTCTACCAGTACCGTAAGTGGACCATCGTAATAGGTAACGCCATCACGGTCTTTTTGTTTTTCAACTTTACCGTTGATGTTATGAATTTGAACTACCGGGCCTTTATCGAAGAACAAACCTGATAATTGGGTTGCTTCATACAATGAGCCACCACCGTTACCACGTAAATCGATAACAATACCATCAACCTGTTGCTCTTGTAGCTTGGCGAGTTCTTTCTTCACATCTTTTGAGAGGTTATTGTAAAAACCAGGGATTTCAATCACCCCGATTTTTGTATCAAGCTCTGAATAAACTGGCTCAAATACACTAGATTTAGCAGCTTTATCTTCTAAACGAATTTTATCACGTACGATTACAACTTCGTGTGGCGTACCGTGCGAATCTGAGCCTTTTAAATACTGTAGACGAACCTTAGTACCTTTCGGTCCTTTAATTAGGTCTACCACATCATCTAAACGCCAACCAATCACATCAACAAATTGGTCTTGCCCTTGGGCAACCGCAATGATGCGATCATCTGATTTAAGCTTTTCAGTTTTCGATGCCGGGCCACCTGGTACTAATGAACGAATTACAGTGTAATCTTCATCAACACCTAAAACAGCGCCAATGCCTTCCAATTCAAGCTGCATATCTTGCTTAAATTGCTCTGCACGGCGTGGCGATAAATAAGAGGTATGAGCTTCAATGCTTCTTGCGAATGAGTTCATCGCAATTTGATACGCATCTTCACTATTCGTTTGCGAAATACGTTTTAGAGTATAACGGTAACGTTTTTTCAGAATTTCTTGAATATCTGGCCATTCTTTGCCAGTAAGTTTCAAACGAAGTGCATCATATTTAACACGTTGACGCCAAATTTCGTGTAATTCCTTCATAGTAGTAGGAATCGCAGCATCTTCGCGGTCAAAGTAATAATTGTCTTCTTTGTCAAACGTCATTTCTTTATCGAGTAAAGAAAGTGAGTAATCAAAGCGTTCAAAACGGCGACGCATATTCAGGTTAAAAATTTCAAATGCAAAAGACATATCGCCTTTGATTAGTGCATTATCAATTTCATACCTGAAATGTTCAAATTTAGCCAAATCTGATTGCAGAAACAGACTTTTGTTACTGTCGATTGACTCTAAATAGCGGTCATAGATTTGGCTAGATAAGTCATCATCTAATCGAATAAGTTTGTAGTGTGAGCGAGTAAATAAATTTGTTATTCGCTTGGTTGCAGCAATATGCTGTATTTCCTGTTTTAGCTCAGGTAAATTTTCAATGCTAATTTTATCGGCAGAAGCAAATAAATTTGCTGAAAATAGCGCTGCCGCCAGTGGAATAAGCTTAAACTTCTCACTCATACACTGTCTCCTTATACGATAAATAGACTCTCTGCTTTAGTTTTCACCTGCATGCCAGTAACTAGCACCACATGAATGTCTTCCTTGTTCACTTCAGTGATTGTGCCTTTAACTAAAGCTTGGCCAAGTTTTACTTTAACTTCAGTGTTCACTTTAATATCACCTGAAGGTAGCGCTTCTACTTTGTTTGAACGGCGAACAGGTTTGTCTTTATTAGTGTTACTAGAAGTAAATTTAGTTCCTTTTGCACTATTTTTATCAGCAAAAGTCCCTTTCTTTTTGTAAGATTTCTTTTCACCCGCATTACGAGGCGCTGCTTTCTTACGTTTTGCAAGCTTTGCTCGGCTTTCTTCTAGTGCCTTGTTAGCATGCTCTACGTGCTCTTCTTCTACTTTTTCAGCATCGTTACCATCAAGGTCAATACGGAACTCATGTTTTGTAACTGATTCAAGGTAGCGCCAGTTTGAAGTGTATTTACGAAGTGCTTGACGCACTTGTGTTTTACTTACACGTTCATCACTGTCGATACGCTCAGCAATATCTTTAAAGATACCAACCTTTAACGGCTTAATGCCGTCCTTTTCTTTAAAGCAGGCTGGAAACTCTGTGTAAAGGTAATTTAATACCTCTTTAATGTCTTTTAGCTTGTTAGTAGAGTCCATGTGTTTAACCTTAAGTTTAAATCTCTTCGTCTAAATTGTTTTCCAATTGGTTTGCAACATAATGTAACACCCAATCGATTAATTCTTCATGCTCGGCATCTAGAAGTGCGGTATCACCACGCAAGTGCTCCCAAATGCCTTCAATAATTCTGTCAATTGTCTCGGCGTCCGCTTCATCTGGAAGCGCTTGCCAAGCACAGTGAATAAGTTCATTCAGATTTTCAGCGACAGCTTCTTCTTGCCCTTCCCAATCACCTACTTGATCTATACCAAAAAGGTAATCCTGAACACTCAACCAATCTTTCATATTAAAGATACTCTTTAAGTGAAGACATAATAAGTTCCAAACCAGCTTGGTCATCTTCATCGAAGCGATTCAAGCTTGGGCTATCAATGTCTAATACACCTATGTATTGACCATCTTTTATAAGTGGAATTACGATTTCAGAATTCGAAGCGGCGTCACAAGCAATGTGACCTTCAAAATCGTGAACATTTTCGATACGTAATGTTTGTTGTTTTTCAAATGCAGTACCGCAAACACCTTTTCCAATCGGAATACGCACACAAGCTGGATTACCTTGGAATGGACCTAGTACAAGCGTGTCGTTTTCTAATAAATAAAAACCAACCCAGTTGATGTCTTCTAGTGCGATATTTAATAACGCACTAACGTTTGCAAGGTTAGCTATCAGGTTAGATTCGTCTTCAATCAAAGCCACTACTTGATTATTTAAACTTTGATATAAGCTTTCTTTATTCATTATTTAGAAAAGTTAACAATTCAATATTCACAAAGCTTAAAGGTACTCTTTCAGAACAACAAATGAAACCTTTTTAAGCTAAAAAAAGTGAATATCGCGAAATATTCACTTTTTTGTTTACTATTTATTCGCCTGAAAAACTAGATTCGTTTTTTTTGTGTCATTATAAAAATACCCGCAGCTAATATTGCCATTGCAGTATTAACAATAAACACTTGTCCCGATGCCACATTAAACATAAAACTGAATAGTGCACCACCAAATAACGCGGCTGTAATTACAGCAGTATTATTGGTTTTACTACGTTTTATTAAAAATAAATATAAAGGCACAACACAAATTGCCATTGTTAAACCAACAATATGCGCATTTGCTACTGCACTTAGCAGAATTGAAAAGAATAGTTTGCTATTACCACCTTCCAGTGTAATGACATAATAAGCACCGATTAAACACCCAATAACGAAGGGTGAGAAAAGTGAATAAGCAATGCCTTTAAGAATTGTTTTTTTATCCATAACCGAATCACTATGTTTAAACACAGCTTTAGCATGGCAAATAAGGATAAAATAGATAGTAGACTTAAGTATAGTAAGAGGGTGGCGGAGAGATAGGGATTTGAACCCTAGATAGGCTATTAACCTATGCCGGTT
>NZ_JAPEHW010000053.1 GCF_028875915.1 Pseudoalteromonas sp. G4 | reverse complement strand
GGGGCACGTTTTTTGGTTCGTTTTTGTCGTGTAACAAAAATGAACAAGAGGACGCCATGGATGGCGTCAGTTATTCAAATGGAAATGTTGAAGTTGCTTTGAATGCTGGGGTTGAGGCTAAAATTAAAAATTAGCGAACCCCCAACCCTTTATCCAAACGAAATTGGTTTTCTGCCAGTCTTTTTATCTTTAGTTTTTGCGCTTTTAGCGGCTGGTTTTTTATCCGTCTTTTTCGCTTTTGCAGGTGACTGATTATTCACTAGAGTTGTTACTTTTGGTTCTTCAATCACCTCAGGTACTTGCAGATACTCAACTGCATTATCTTCATAACCGTCTTCGTCTTCAAAATAATCCGCTTCTTGCGCATCGTCTTCGCTTCTTTCACCTGAAAATTCGGCAATTTGGAACAGTTGCCCGTCGAATTCTACCGTGTCACCTGCGTATACTTTTTTGCGTTTTAGTAGGCAAATTTCACCATTGAGGGCAACATAGCCGTCGGCAATTAGCATTTTTGCTTGACCGCCAGACTCAACAAGGTCGAGTAGCTTTAATAAGTTACATAATTCTATCGGTTGCTCTTCAAGTTCTACAACAAAGGCCTGTGACATGGATAAATCTCTTAACTGGTTTCGCTGGCTATTGTATCAAACTTATAGGTGCGGTCGAGTTCGCTGATGCCTAAACCTGACTTTTTACGCACTTTAATTTGCACTGGTATCCGCTCTTTCATCGCATCGATATGACTTATTACGCCAATAGTTTTGCCGCTGGCATGCAGGTTATCGAGCGCATCAAGGGCGATATCGAGGGTTTCTTTATCAAGTGTGCCAAAACCTTCATCTAGAAACAGTGAGTCAATACTCACTTTATGACTAACTAAATCAGAAAGCGCGAGCGCCAAAGCAAGGCTGACTAAAAAGCTTTCACCGCCAGATAGGGTGTTGGTATCGCGTACTTGCTCGCCTTGCCAAAGGTCAATGATCTGCATTTCTAACGACTGATCTTCCTTGCGTTTTAATAGGTAGCGGCCAGTGAGCTTATCAAGTTGTCGATTGGCCAGATAAATCAAATTATCAAGCGTTAGGCCTTGGGCAAACTTTCTAAATTTATCGCCTTTTTGCGAGCCAATTAAACCGTGTAAATAATGCCAATCTTGATACTCGCGGTTAAGTAAATCGAGCTCGTGTTTTAAATCTTTAAGTTTTTCTTGTCGCGCTGCATTTTCATTAATTTGATTGCTCAGTAAGCCCAGTTGCTGGTTGGTTTGACCAAGGGTTTCGTTTAGTTCGTCAAAGGCGCTTTGTAGTTGTTGGCTATTTAAGTTTAGCGTATTAAATTCGTGTGTTTGCTGGGTTTTTAACTCATTTTCAACGGTATTTATTTGCTCGCTATTAAGTGTAAGCGCGGTATCTAATTGGCGTTTAAGCTCGGCTAATTTCTCAAACTCATCTGCTGGTAAACGTGCTTGCTGCGCTTCTTCAAGCGTCGCATAAGGCGTTTGCTCCAGTAATTGGCTTAGTTTGGTTTGCACTTCACTCAATTGCACATTGGTATCATTAAGTTGATCTTGCTTTTCGCTCAGCTGACCATTGAGTTTGGTGAGCGCAGCATGTAACTGCTGGGCATGTTGTTCAGCGGTTTTTACTTCAGTATGAAGCGCTTCTAAGTGCGCCTGTGATATTTGCTTTTCAGTCGCGGTTGATTTATCACCAAACAGTTGTTGGCGTGTGTGAGCTTGCTCTGCAATTTTTTGCTGTGTGGTTTCGTGTTGGTTTTTTAATTCACTTTTTTGCTTTGCAACATCCATTTGCTGCTGTGTTAAATGGTTGCGTGCCTGCTGTGCTAGAGCGAGTTGTTGTTGCACCTGTTGGTATTTTTTATATTGCGTTTTATGTGTGTTTAATTGTTGTTTCTGTTCGTTAAACCAGTTGGCTAAATTGGCTTCTTGGCATGAGTAACCATTGTTTTTAATTGTATATACAAGCTTTGTAAGTGTTGTGTTATATAACTCTTGCTGCTCATTAAAGGTTGTTAATAGCTTTTGCTCTTTGGCAGATACGTTTTGTAATTGCTCTGTCGTGTTATTAAGTTTTTCGCTCAGCAATTGTATTTGATGGTTTAACTCGTGTTCTGCTTGTTTCGCCTCAGTTAACTGAGTATTTATTGCTTTAACTTGTTCATGGTTTTGTAACGCGGTTGCAAGTTGTTGCTCTGTTTTCTCAATATGTGTCAGTAAAGCGATTTCATCACTAATCGCAACATGCTCAATCGCCCAAGTTGTGACGATTGAATCCAGTTGCTTAGTTCTATTCGCGATTGCGGTATTGAATTGGTCAATTTGTTGGGCGTTGCTACTAAGTGTTGCTGAAAGCTCAATGATGTTTTGTTGTAAGTCACTTATCGCTTGTTTAAGCGTCGCGATGTATGTGCTTTCAGCACCTGACGTTTTACCCGCCTCAAAATGACTTAAGTCGTGCTGAACACTACCGCAAAGCGGGCAGGGGGTATCTTCTTTTAAATCTTGTCGTAGCAGTGCTAATTGAGCCTCTGCATCTTGTAAGCGAATTGAGGTATCTAAACTCTGTTGTTGAGCTTTCAGCAGCGCATTTTGTGAAGCAAGCTGCGCTTCTAGTTCAGGTTGGGCATTTTGTAAAACTTGAATCTGAGTTTTATCCGCAAATACTTCGTTTGTTATTTGTTGCCATTGAGTTTGCTGCTGTTTTGCAGTTTTGGCTTTATCTAGCGCCTGTTTAAGTGAGTTTATTGTGTTTTCACACACATCAATATCACTGTTGTCACAAAATTCACTTAACTGTGTTTGTAACTGCGTAACTTGTAGCTGATGCTGTTCACGCTTTGTTTGCTCTTTTGCGATACCTGTTTGTTGCTCGCCAATTGCTTGGTTTAAAGCGGTTTTGCTTTCGGCTAACTCGGTTAGTTGGTTTTGTTGCTGCTGCAAAGACTGTGCGTTTAGTTGCAGTTTGGCGTGCTCATCAAGCCACTCTGAAAGTTGGTGTTCAAATTGCTCTATATTTATGGTTTGATCAAAACTAGCGGCGAGTTGCTGCTTTTCAGCTTCAAGGCTCTGAATGTTACTTTCACTTTGTTGCAGCGCTTCAGTCAATTCTTTTTCTTGTATATACAAGCTTTCTAACTGCTGATTTAACTCGCTGAATTTGCTTTTGCTATGCGCAAGTTGGTTATCGAGAGGGGTTACTTGATTATCGATAAGGTCAAATAACTCTTTTTGCGCTTGCTTGGCAGTATCGAGTTTAGTGGCTAGTGAGTGGGCTAACTCAACTACCTTTGCTTGCTCGCTAGCACGCAAGTTTGCTTGTTGTTGATAACTTTCAATACTGGCAATTTGGTTTTGCTTGGCAGTGTTTAGTGATGCGAGTTTATCTAAATCAACTGCGAGCTTTTGTGCGGGCTGGGCAGTTTCAAGGCGTGTTAGTTCTGGCTGTTTTTCAGCAAGTTCATTTTCAAGCTGCGCTTTTTGCTGTTGCAGTTTTTCTAAACGCTGTTGGTTTTGTGTAAGTTGGTTATGCCAATCGCGTTTAGCTTGCAGGCTGGTAAGTTCGCTTTTTAAATTAGCTTGCTGTGTTTGTAGTTCACTAATTTGCTGGTTTATTTCATTTATGCGTTCTTCAGGTAACAGTTCGAGCGACTGTGTTTTAGCGTTTAGTACATTAAGTGCATCACGGGCTTCACCAAAGCGTTGGTGTACTAATTGTGAAATTTGCCCATAAATTTCGGTGCCTGTAAGTTCTTCTAATAACTCGGCGCGGTCGGCTTCTTTGGCTTGTAAAAATGCGGCGAATTGCCCCTGTGACAACATCATGGATTTTGTGAAGCGGGCAAAGTTAAGGCCTGTGAGTGACTCGATGAGTTGGTCTTTCTTTTTAATTTGAGTGGCGATAGGTTTGTTGCTCGCTACTTCAACCAGCTCTACTTCTGCTGGTTGTAAGTTACCGTCTGGCTTATTGCGGGCGCGGCGCATTGACCAAAAAGCACGATACACACCTTGATTTACGGCAAATTCAACTTCAGCTAAACAGTAACTGGTGCCTCGGGTCATTATTTCATTATTACTTGCGCTGATTGCACCAAGCCTTGGCGTGCTGTTATAAAGCGCTAAGCAAATGGCATCTAAAATGGTGGTTTTACCGGCGCCAGTTGGCCCTGTGATAGCAAAAATGCCGCTTTCGGCAAATGGCGCTTTGTTAAAGTCGATTTTCCATTCGCCTTTTAGCGAATTTAAATTGGCAAAACGCAGTGACAATATTTTCATGACTGTGCTCCTTTTGCCGTATTCAGCAGTGAAATAAAGTGCTGGGTTAGGCGCTCTTTTCGGGCAAGATCGTCATCTGTTGTAAACTCTTCAAGTGCAATACGTTTCTCAAAAACCTCTAAAGGGGTTATTTCAGACAGGTTTTCTTGCTTTTGTTGGCTAAGTTTAGCCACATGTTTGCGCGCACGTTTTAGTTGTAACACTTCCACTGGCAGGTCTTTGGTGAGATCTAACACGGTATTTTGCAGGTCGCTAATATAGTCGTCGGTGGTAACTTCAATGCTCAGCCAGGTTGTGTCAGTTTGCTCTGCAAATACGGTCAGTGCGTTTTTAATTTCGGCGAGGTTGCCTTTTATGGTTTGCATTGCTTGAAAGCGCGGGATTTCAAGTTGACTTATTTGCGAAACATTTTGCCCTTCAAATTCAACCAAGTTGACCGATTTTGCGTGTTTTAATTCATCAAAGCTAAGGGCAATGGGCGAGCCGCTATAAAACACATTACCTTCTTTGCCAACCTTTTGAGCGCCATGAATATGACCAAGGGCGATGTAATCGGCGTTTGGCAGTTGATGTGCGTTTATACCTGACAGGTGGCCGATATAAATATCGCGCACTGACTCTGAGCTAGATGCGCCTACCGCAGTTAAATGGCCCGTCATAATAATTGGTATATCTTGCGCTGCTTTTAATCTTTGCGCGGCTTGAAAGGTATTTTCAAAGTGTTCGTAAATGCCTTTGGCAAGGTTGTCTTGTTTTTCTTTTATGCTTTCGTCGGCGCGGCTGGTGATAATGTCTTTACTGCGCAAAAATGGAATAGCACAGACATAACCTAATGTTTTTTTTGCTTTTGTGATAGCGACGATTTGCTCTGCTACATTTTCACAGGCTTGCGATACCACATGGCAGTTAAGCGCTTTTACTAAGCTTTTAATCTCGTTAAGAGTTGCTACCGAATCGTGATTGCCTGCGGTAACAATCAACTGACAATTTGCTGCTTGCATCGCCAAAATAAGCTCGCTGTAAAGGCTGCGCGCATAACTTGGTGGCGTGCCAGTATCAAAAATATCTCCTGCGATGATCACCGCATCCACTTGCTGCGCTTTAACTTGCTCAGCTAGCCATTTGATTAATAAATGGTGCTCTTTTTGCCGAGACTGATTAAAAAAGCTCTGGCCAAGATGCCAGTCAGATGTGTGAATAATGCGCATAAGAGTTCTTGATAGCAAAAAAACTTACTTTATCACTTTTTAATAAAACCCATAAAGGGCAACGAGCTGCATAAAGCATAATTTTTTAACTGCTGCTTTTAGCGCATAACATGTTGTTGCAGCGCGTTAATTTATCCGTTAGATCTTCGCTTAATGGATGGTTATAATGCGTTTTTTATTTTGCTAACCAGTAAGAGAAATTCAGTATGTTCACGGCCATGCAAAGCCAATTTCAACGAATCGACGACAGTAAAGCGTTTCAAGCCTTTGTTATTTTTGTCATTGTGGTATCAGCGCTGAGTGTTGGTGCTCATACGTATGCCTTGCCTGTGTGGATGGAAAATCTCTTACTGCTGTTAGATAAAGGCATTACAGTATTTTTTGCGGTAGAAATTGCAATTCGTTTTATTGCTTCAAAAGGGCCTAAAGCGTTTTTCTCTAAGGGCTGGAATATTTTCGACACCATTATTGTAATTGGTAGCTTATTACCTGTTGCAGGTTCAACGGTGTTTATTGCGCGTTTACTGCGTATTTTCCGTGTGTTGCGTTTGGTTTCTATGGTGCCTGAGCTACGAATGCTGGTGAATGCGCTGATTAAAGCCATTCCGCGCATGGGTTACATCGCACTACTAATGTTTGTAATTTTCTACATTTATGCCGCTGTTGGTAGCATGATGTTCAGTGAAATTAACCCAACCCTTTGGCGCGATGTATCGATTTCAATGCTGACGCTGTTCCGTGTAGCAACCTTTGAAGACTGGACAGATGTAATGTACGAAACCATGGCGGTGCACCCGCTAAGTTGGATTTACTATTTGTCGTTTATCTTTTTAACTGCGTTTATTTTCTTAAATATGATGGTGGGTGTGGTGCTTGAAGTGATGACCCAAGAGCACGATAACTTTGTTAAAGAAAATACTGACGAATTAGATGAACCTGCCACCAAAGGTGAAGTGCTTGAGTTAAAAGCGCAAATTGTTGAGCTTAATAAATTACTCAGCGAACGGCTGAAGTAACCGTCATTCGGCACTTGCGCATCTCGCTAACCTCGTCAACACTTACTAAGAGTTGGCAGGTTATGTGGGTGTGCAATGCAGAACAAACAAAAACGTATTCTTCAAATACTCTATTTTGTTTGTGGCATTACATTCTGTGCATTAGCGTATTGGCTGTTTGGTGAGCTTTTAGGTGTCATTGTCACTGTAGCTGTTATTTTACTTTTTTTATTATTTGTTTTTATTCAATCTCCACCCTTAATCTTAACTAAACCTTCCCTTAAGTTATTACCTGAACCTGAAAAGCCACCGCTTTCAGTGCTTACTAACAATGCCTATCATGTGTTTTCACTGTTATGTGGTGCAGTTAATATTGATGAAGCGAAACTCACTAGCGCACTGCAGCAGGCGTTTGTAAGCGAAAAGGTTTCTTGCAAGCAATTAAAAGCTGGGCGGTTAAGTGTGACCATTTTATGCCCGCAAATTTGTGATGAAGCAGAATTTAATAAACTCTTCTCAGAGGTGCTTAAAACACATATTAATGATTGTGAATTTGGTGCTTGCTTGTATCGCGAGCCTTGTCAGCAGTTAAATGTGTATCAGTTAGCTGAGCTTGCTTTGGCAATTGCAAAAACCAAGCAACAAAGTAAATCGCATGTATTAAAACTAAATCAAACCAACTTAGCCTTGTTGCAATATTCGTTGCCAGAAATGATAAACGATATTCTGAATCGCCAATTGTTGTTTCACCAAGTAGGGATCACTATTCGTCACCAAAAAGTGGGGCTATGTGATGCTAAGCAATTTCTGCTTGGCTGTTTAGACAGTGATAAATTGTTAGCGTTGGATGAGCATTTACTAAAACAATTACTTAAAACCTTGGCACAAGACAGCAGTAACGATCCTGTGCTACTGAGTATTGACGCCGCTTCTTGGTATAGCGCTCAAGCTATCGACACATTAATAACCATGGTTGAAACCGCTGGTTTTAGCCAAATTATACGTTTTTCCATTTCTGAGGGGGTGCTAGTTAATGATTATAGAGTCATTAAACAACAACTTACCAAGGTAAAGCAGCGTGGCATTAGTATTGTGGCTGAGCGTTGTCATGGTGCATTAATGAAAATACAAAGTGATTTGTCATTTTTAACAGGCGCTTATATTGATGCCGATATTTTTCAATTGTCGGAAGTGCAACAAAGGGCACTTATGAATGCGTTTAGTGAATTTGCGAAGGAGCAACATTTGCAACTCTATGGTGCAGGTATTGAAGCGGTTAACCAGCTTTCATTACTTGTTGAATACCAGTTTGTAGGTGCAAGTGGTCGTTTTTTTCAGCAAGGGGAGCACAACATTGCGTTAGGGCTTAATTAAATACGCGTTGGGCACTTAAATAAGTTTTCGATACTTTAATCCACTAAGCCCCTGCAACCCTCCTGTATGAATTGCCATAATTTTAATGCCTGGGGCAAAATGCCCTTGCTCAATCAGCTTAAACAAGGTGAAAAAAAGCTTGCCTGTGTAGATAGGTTCAAGTGGTAGTTGGTCGCGAAGACTTTGGCAAAAGTGCCAAACTTCTTCACTAAACTTACCGTACCCACCGCAATGAAAATTGGTTAACAATTGCCAATTTTTTTGGTGTTGTGCTTTAGGGCTAAGCTGCTTTATCGTTTCATTTAAGTAATCTGCCTGCTTGAGCACCGCAACCCCCCGTATTTGGGTTTTTTCAGGCAAACCTTCAATTAGCCCTGCTAAGGTGCCACCACTACCTGTAGCGCACCATACTTCGTCTACTTTTGGTAAACTATGCGCCAACTCAATCATGCCTTTTAACGCAAGTTGATTGCTACCACCTTCAGGAATAATCAGGCTCCTTGCTTTGCTCTGTTGTAATTCTGCCAAATAATCTTGGTCATAACGTCTTTTGTAAGTCAGCCGATTAACAGGGGTTAACTTTACGCCACACGCCGCTGCGAATTTTAAACAGGGGTTATTAGCATCAAGTTCAGGTCCGCGCACAATCACTTCGGTATCAAAATTAAATAAGCGAGATGCGCCAGCAAGTGCATATAGATGGTTTGAAAATGCGCCTGAAAAGCTTATCAATTGATTGATGTTGTTTTGCTTTGCATAGATAAGATTATGCTTCAGCTTTCGCCACTTATTGCCGCTAATAAGAGGGTGGGTTAAATCATCGCGCTTAACAAATAAACTAATGTTTTTTTCAACTAATACTGAGTGGATAATTTTTTGAACTGGTGTTTCGTCAATATTTAGTTTTAAATCAATGCTCAAAGCACGAAACTCCTTGCTTAGGTTGGTTTGCTTGCTACACTAAGAACATTAGCGCGTTAGACAGTTAACATATTAAATAATAACAAATATGAAAAGTTTATTGGCACGGATCCCTTGGATAAATAGTAAAAATAGTGGCTCGCTTTTAGCTGGTATATACATTGCGAGCGACAAAGTTGTGGCTGTTGTTTTGCATCGTGTCGATGATGAGTGGGAAATTAACGCGAGTTTTGTTGAACCATTCCAACAAGAAACTGAAAAGTTACCTGCACTTACTAGCGTGATTGCAAAGCTGCCCTCTGAAAGCTCGCTATGCTTAGTTATGCCCGAGAATGCTTACCAATGGGTGCAAATTGAAAAACCAAACCTGTCTCAACAAGAGATCATTACGTCATTACCTTGGACGATTAAAGAGTTAGTGAGTTTAGAGCCTGCAGATATCATTGCAGATTATTACGATGCATCTTTAAAGCAAGGAGGTTTGGAGAAAATCAATGTTGTCGTAACAAGTCGTACATTATTTCAGCCAGTGTTAAACATTATCCATGATGGTGATGCAGAGCTTAAAACTGTTACCACCGCTGAAATGATATTGTGCGATATGGTTGCAAAAGATGATGGTGCACATATGTTGGTGTCGCAGCAATTTGGCTCTGAACCGAGCTTACACATCATTCGTAATGGGGATTTGCTGTTGTCACGTAAATTACGAGGATTAATGGCACTCGCTCAACAGCCGCTTGCTCAATTAAAGCTAGGCTTGCTCGATGCATTTGGTTTAGAACTACAGCGTTCGCTTGATTACTTTGAAAGTCAGCTCAAGCAGCCACCAATTAAAAGCTTACAATTGGCAATTCCAAATTTAGAATTGCACGGCATAGCGCAAGAGCTAAGTCAGTTTTTTCCGGCACGTGTACTGCCATTTGAACCTGCTTTGTCATTATGTCAGCAACAAAGTGCTGAAATGCAATTTGCAATTGCTGCAGCCCTTTCGTTAGACACGCGAGGTGACAATGAAAACGCGCATTAATTTATACCTTGAAGAGCTTAAACCTAAACGTGAATTTTTAACACTCACTAATGTGGCTATTTGCTGGGCTGCATTGATTGTAGTGCTAGTCATTGTTGTTGGGACTTTTGGTCATTTGAACCAAGCCAGTAAAGAACGAGTGCTGGTATTACAATCACAGTTAGATCAAGGTAAAAATCAGCTCACTCAAGCACAGCAAGCGCTTGAGCGTAAACAAGATAAATCGCCATTATTGCGCCGCATTGAAAAGAAGAAAGAAGAAATTCAAGAAAAACAGCGCTTGTTAGATTTTATGCTAACTAAAACAGCACAAGCCAAGTTCGATTACGCGCAAGTGATGACTGACCTTGCAGGTCATACGCATCGAGAAGTATGGCTTAAAGAATTTAAGTTTGTTGGTGACGAGATAACGCTTGTTGGTGCAGCAACGCATGGTTCAGCCATACCTGAATGGTTAAATGGTTTGAAAGATACTGATTATTTTAGCGCCAAAGCCTTTTCATTGCTGGAATTTGAAAAGCAAAAAGAAGGTGTCGAATTTCAGGTTGCCACTAAGTTAAATGGTTCAGGAGGTCAATAATGAAAGAAAATTGGCAGCAGTGGACCGAAAAATTTAGCGCTATGGCGCAACGTGAAAAGCTACTTATTTTTGCTGTAGGCTTATTTTTGATTGGTTACTTAACCATTTGGTTTGTGATTTCACCTTTACAAACGAGCTATAGCAATAATCAAACTCGTATTACTAACCTAACGCGTCAAGAAGCCAATACGCGCAAGCAACTAGCGATGATAAATGATGCTTTAACGCGAGACTATACCGCAGATTTAGTTGCCCAAGAAAAAGCAATTGAAGAGCAAATGACGTTAATAAATGAGAATTTAGCGGAATTTAGTTTAAGTTACATATCACCTGAAAAAATGGCCACAGTTTTGCAGCAGTTATTGCGCAAACACAAGGAATTATCACTGTCGTTATTTAAAATAAACCCAGTTAAGGCGATTTATGTAAATTCACCTTCAACAAATGAAGAACCTTCAGATGCTGCACCTGTGAAGCAGGAGATAGCTTTTTATCAGCATACTATGCAACTACAGATTGAAGGTAGTTACTTCTCTTTGTTGAGTTATTTAAAGCAAATGCAGCAAATCGAAGAAAAGTTGTTTATCCAAGAGTTTGATTACCGCGTAGATGAATATCCTACGGGTAAGTTAACATTAACTATTGCTACTGTAAGTGCGAATGATAAATTTATTGCGTTATAACATTGTTTTAATAGGGCTTATTTTGAGCTGTGCAACATCAGCGCAAAACTTGCAAGACCCTACGCGACCAAAAATTGCGATTGAAAGTAAAGTCGCACAATCAAATAGTGAAACAGCAAAGCAACAACTGACATTACAGTCTGTTTTTATTAAAGAGTCTGGTTATCTCGCTGTTGTTTCAGGTGAAATGGTAAAACTAGGTGATTTAGTTCAAGGTTATAGAGTGAAAAAAATAACGCCAAATTCGATAACGCTTGAACAAGGGCAAGTGACAAAAATTTTGAGACTTTATCAGCATGAAATTAAACAATAATCTATTAAAAAGTTGGCTGGCAGTTTCAGCATTGGTGCTTTCTGGCTGTGAGTTAACTTCAGAGCCGGCGTTAAAACCGCACATTCAACAAGAATTAAATGCTGAGGCTAATACGCCATCAGCAAACCCGCCTGTAGAACAAGCTGCTGTACCTGAAGGTTTTGAAGAGGAATTATTGTCATCAGTTGGCACTAACCTCTCACTGCCAAAAGAATTCGAAATGACGCGTTTTGATGTAAATGCAAATAAAGTGTCGGTAAACGAATTTTTTGTTGGTTTAGTCGCTGACACGCCTTACAGCGTTGCACTTCACCCAGAAGTCTCTGGTGAAATTTCATTGACGCTGAAAGATGTCACCATGGATGAAGTGACCAAAATTGTATCGCGCTTGTATGGCATTGATGTTTTCCGTGAAGGCAAAGTAGTGCAAGTGCTACCTGCCAAAATGCGCACTGAATCTATCCCTGTAAATTACTTGATGATGAAGCGCAGTGGTCTTTCAACGGTGAGTGTGGTAGCTGGTGGGGTTAGCCAATTTGATCAAGGTGGAGGCTCTGGAAATAGTGGTAATTCAGGTGGCAATAATTTCGGCGGTAACAACCAAAATATGGGCGCCGGCAACTCGTTTGGTGGCAGCTCAAATATGCAAATTAATGGTGCCAGCATTCAAACCAGTAGCGAAACAGACTTTTGGAAAGACTTAAAAGTTGCTCTTGAGTCATTGATCGGCGCGGGAAATGGTCGTTTTATTATTGTTAGTCCTCAAGCGAGCCTTGTTACTGTGAATGCGTTACCTAGTGAAATTGCATCGCTAAAAGAGTTTTTAAAAGCAAGTGAAGATAGCTTACAAAGACAAGTTATTCTTGAAGCTAAAATCATTGAAGTAACCCTTAATGACGAATACCAACAAGGGGTTAATTGGAGCGAAGTGCTTGGCCATATTGGCAGTACAGATTTAACGTTTTCAACCACTGCTGCAGGCCAAATTGGCAATACGTTATCGTCTCAGCTTGGTGGCATTACCAATTTGGTTTTCAAAAATGCGGACTTCAGTGGTGTAATCAGTTTGCTTGAAACGCAAGGTGATGTGCAAATGTTATCTAACCCTCGAGTTACCGCCACAAATAACCAAAAAGCGGTGATTAAAGTGGGTGAAGATGAGTATTTTGTGACAGAAGTATCGAGCACGACTGTTACCGGTAATGCGACAACGACTTCGCCAGAGATTGAGTTAACGCCTTTCTTCTCTGGTATTGCATTAGATGTTACACCGCAAATTGATGAATTTGGCTCGGTAATATTACATGTTCACCCATCGGTGACGGAAACCGAAGAACAAAACAAAGTTGTAACGCTAAATAACCAAGATTATGTATTGCCACTGGCGCAAAGTAATATTCGCGAATCGGATACGGTGATCCGTGCAGGGAGTGGTGAAATTGTGATTATTGGTGGCTTAATGCAAACCTTAACCACAGATCAAGAATCAAAAACACCGTTATTGGGCGATGTGCCGGTACTTGGTAATTTATTTAAGAGCGTTCGTCGTGTACAGAGTAAAAAAGAGTTAGTTATTTTAATTCGCCCAACGGTTGTCATGGCCGATACCTGGCAGCAACAACAACAGCGCAGCCTAAAGTTATTGAACTCATGGTACGGTAAATAATGTATTTGTCGCACTTTGGCTTAACTGAGTTACCGTTTTCGTTAACACCGAATACGCAGTTTTATTGTGCGCTTGCACCGCATAATGAAGCCATGGAAGTGCTAATTACTGCACTAAATATGGGTGAAGGTTTTATCAAAGTGACCGGCGAGGTGGGTACTGGTAAAACCTTACTGTGTCGTAAGTTGCTGAACAGCTTTGATGATTCAACGATTGTTGCATACATTGCGAATTCGTATTTAAGCCCAGATGAACTGCGTTACGCTATTGCGAATGAGTTACAAATTGATGTCGCGAATGATCTCGACCAGCAATCACTTAGCCAAAAAATTCAAGATAAATTACTCGAACTGAATCATTTGGGTAAACGCGTTGTATTGATAATTGATGAAGCTCAATGCTTAAGTTGGGATGCATTAGAAGCGGTGAGGCTATTTACTAACCTTGAAACCGAAACCCGAAAATTGGTGCAAGTAGTGTTGTTTGGTCAGCCAGAACTTGATGCGCGCTTGGCAAATCAAAAGGTACGTCAATTAAGGCAACGCATAAGCTTTTCATATACTTTGCGACCAATGACTAATGCGGAAGTTGCTTACTACATTCGCCATCGTTTGGAAGTTGCCGGTGCAGCTCATGCATCAATGATATTTTCTAATAAAATATGCCTGCTAATTGCCAAAGCCAGCCGTGGTATTCCTCGTTTGGTTAATTTGCTGAGCCATAAAGTGCTGATCCAGGGCTATGGTGAAGGCACTTTAAAAGCCAAAAAAGCCTATGTTTATAATGCTGCAAAAGACACTGAAGATTGTCAGTTATCTCGTTCTAGTATTTGGCCCGCTTATTTAGCTTTGCTTTTAATTATTGGTGGAGCAGCGTGGTTAATTGTTAAGGAACAACTATGAGTGTATTAAATAAAACGCTCAAAGGGTTAGAGCAACGCCAATCAAATTTAGACACCACAGCAGAGCGAGAGCCAACAGTAGCAGTAACACCCATTTTAGATATTAGTGAAAAGCTGCATAAACTGGCACTGCCACTGCTTGCATTAACTGCGTTGTGTTTAATTAGTTATGTCATTTATAAAAAAGGAATTATACAAGATTACTTTGTAGTTCAAGCGCAAAGCCAAACAAGTCTTGCTCCAGCAAGTGAAATCGCCACTAACAGTAAAGAATTTGTCAAAAGCTTACCAACTGAAGCTCACAAAGAATTACAACGCAGTGAAAATAACATCGCAAATGATATTGTATATACAACTTCTAAGGCGCATGAAAAACCTGTAAATTCAGAGGCCACCAAAGAAAAATTAAGCGAAGAGCCTGTTAGCAAAAAAATTGAAAAGTCTGCTCAGTCAAATAATCCAGTTGTAAAGCAAGCTGAAGTTACTGTATCAACTGAGCCTGCAAAGTCATCAATGAAACAAATTGCGCAAGTCACAGCTGAACAAAAAGCAAACGAACATTTTCAAGCTGGAAAGAAAGCATTCACTTTTGGTTTGGTCAGTGAGGCTATTGTCGAGTTAAAGCAGTGTGTTGCCATTTACGCAGAGCACCTTGAGTGCCGTAGTTTGCTTGCTGCAGCCTATTACGGACGAAAAGACACAGTTTCAGCCAGTGAAATATTAGAGCAAGGATTAAGCTTACGACCAAGCAGCATGGAATGGCGGACATTATTGGCAAAAATCTATGCGGACAATAAACAGTATCAAGAAGTGCTAAGTGTGTTATCACAGCAATTTGAAAGCCAAGCTGATAATGACTTTTGGATTCTCAAAGGGTTGGCGGCGCAACAATTGTCTCAGCATGCTGTGGCACTTCGTAGTTTTAAAAAGTTAACTTCTGCAGAGCCCGAGCAAGGAAAATGGTGGTTGGCAATGGGTCGCTCAGCTGAACATTTAGAACAATGGCAAAATGCAATGCAGTATTACACTACTGCGACGCAAATCGGCAATTTATCTCCCGCATCTCAACGCTATGCAGTTGAGCGTTTACAGTTTATAAGAGGTCGGCTAAATGCGTCCTAGATTAAAAATGCGATTAGGTGATTTGTTAGTTCATGAACATATCATCTCAGAACAACAACTTAACGATGCATTGCAGGCGCAAAAGCTCACCGGCCGTAAGTTAGGTGCAACTTTAATTGAGCAAGGGGTTATTGAAGAAACCCAATTACTGCGATTTTTAGCACAACAGCTCAATGTTGCCTTTGTTAACTTAGATAATGAAACTATCGACCCAAATGTAGTTAAGTTAATTCCTGAAGTTTACGCTCGTCGCTTTCGTGCACTAGCATTAGCTGATTTAGGTGAATCGATTCAAATTGCAATGAGTGATCCTGCTGATCTTTCTAGCCTTGATCAGTTAGCGCCAATTGTTGCTCCTAAACAGATTGAAATTGTTGTAGCGCAAGAGCAGCAAATACTCAATGCATTCGATTCGTTATATCGCCGAACACAAGACATTGAAAGCTTTGCTTCGCAACTGCAAGAAGAGTATCAAGAAACTGAAGAGTTTGATCTTAATGCCCTTGATGAAAATACATCGGATGCAACCGTTGTAAAATTACTGCAGTCAATTTTTGAAGATGCTGTGCAAATGCGCGCTTCGGATATTCATATCGAACCTGATGAAGGCATATTACGTATACGCCAGCGGATTGATGGTATTTTACATGAAAATACACTCGATCAAGTGGCGATTT
The DNA here is from genome assembly GCF_028875915.1 of Pseudoalteromonas sp. G4. GTDB lineage: Bacteria > Pseudomonadota > Gammaproteobacteria > Enterobacterales > Alteromonadaceae > Pseudoalteromonas. The sequence goes on along the minus strand of NZ_JAPEHW010000053.1, from coordinate 13,515 downwards.
CAGCGGCGTTAGTATTGCGTCTTAAGTTGATGTCTGGCCTAGATATTTCTGAAAAACGTTTACCGCAAGATGGTCGCTTTAATATCACGATCAAAGGTCACAACATTGATGTGCGTGTTTCAACCATGCCTGTGCAGCATGGTGAATCAGTGGTAATGCGTTTATTGGATCAATCTGCTGGTTTATTAACGCTTGATGAAACCGGTATGCCAGCAAAAGTGCTTAGCAAAATGCGTACTGCGCTGAAGCGCCCCCACGGCATGATCTTAGTTACAGGGCCTACAGGTTCGGGTAAAACCACCACACTTTACGGCGCATTAAGTGAACTAAATCAATCCAGCAAAAAAATTATTACCGTTGAAGATCCGGTGGAATATCGCTTGCCGCGAATCAACCAAGTACAAGTTAATAGCAAAATTGGACTCGATTTTGCGTCAGTTCTCCGTACTACACTTCGCCAAGATCCTGATATCTTGATGGTGGGTGAGATGCGTGATCAAGAAACGGTCGAAATTGGCCTGCGAGGTGCGTTAACAGGTCACTTAGTGCTTTCTACATTGCATACAAATGATGCAATTACCAGTGCAATGCGCTTAATTGACATGGGGGCACCGAGTTATTTGGTTGCCAGCTCACTGCGTGCAATTTTGGCACAGCGTCTTGTCAGAAGGGTGTGTGACAAATGTGCTGAAGACTATACGCCAGATGCGCAAGAGAATGCTTGGGTAAATCATATTAGTACAAACTTTAATGGCGCTAAGTTTGTGCTGGGTAGAGGGTGTAATAGTTGTAATCACACAGGTTACCGTGGTCGTATAGGTGTATTTGAATTGCTTGAAATGAATGAAGCAATGATGGATGCATTGCGTTTAGCTGATACGCAAGCGTTTTCTGAGGCTGCTAAAGCAAATCCTGAATTTGAACCGCTTGCGGTAATGGCACTTGATTATGCAACCCAAGGTATTACTTCACTTGAAGAGGTATTCCGTGTTGCTGAAAGTTTGCCTGAGTTAGTAGGTTAACGCTATGTCATTTTTTGCCTACCAAGCGAAAGATAAACACGGCAACTCAGTTGCCGGTGAGCTTGAAGCGCAAGATGAAAATGCAGCAGCAGATACTTTGCTGCGTCGCGGCTTAATACCGCTCTCTATTAAACAAAGTAATAATGACAAAGAAAGTAGTAAATCGGCGGTAATTCAATTTTTTCAACCGAAAGTGACATTAGATGAGCTGATTATATTCTCTCGCCAAATGTACTCGTTGATGAAAGCGGGTATCCCAATTATTCGTGCCATTGTTGGATTAGCCGAAACAACAACGCACCCAGTTTTTCGTGAAACCTTACTTGATGTAGCTAAACAACTTGAACAAGGCCGTAACCTTTCTGCGGCTTTCGCAAGTCATAAAAAGGTGTTCAATCGCTTAATGATCTCCATCGTGGTGGTAGGCGAAAGCACTGGTAAGCTAGAAGATGCGTTTTTGCAATTAGCGACTTATTTTGAACAAGAACACGAGACCCGAAAGCGTATTAAAGCTGCGATGCGTTATCCAACCTTTGTTGTAATCGCGTTAGCGGTAGCTATGTTTATTCTGAACATTTTTGTAATTCCGACATTTGCCGAAATGTTTGCCAAGTTTAATGCTGAACTGCCACTGATGACGCAGATTTTGATTGGCACATCAAACTTCTTTGTAACCTATTGGCACGTAATTATTTTCACTATTATCGCAACGATATTTGGCGTTAAAAGTTATCTTAAAACACCTATTGGCAGGCGTAAGTGGGACAGAATTAAACTGAAGATTCCGATTGTGGGTGGCATTATTGAGCGCTCTTTACTTGCGCGCTATAGCCGCTCATTTGCCATGATTTTGCGCGCTGGTGTTCCAATGACTACAGGGCTTTCACTTGTTGCAGAAGCGATTGATAACGCCTTTATGGAAGAGAAGGTAATTGATATGCGTCGTCGCATTGAAAAAGGTGAAAGTTTGCTGCGCGCATCAAAGAATAGTGAGCTATTTACGCAATTGGTTTTACAAATGGTTGCTGTAGGTGAAGAAACAGGTCGAGTTGAAGAGTTACTGCAAGAAGCCGCAGAGTTTTATGAGCGCGAAGTAGATTTCGATTTAAAAAGTTTAACCGCCAAAATAGAACCAATTTTAATAAGTGTAGTTGCCGGTATGGTGCTGGTACTTGCGCTTGGTATTTTTACACCTATGTGGGACATGATGTCTGCGATTAAAGGGCGCTAAAGTGAGCGAGATGAACAATAATAGCTTAGGTGTTTATCGATTTTTGGTCGTTTTTGTTATTTTTAGTCTACTTTATTGGGTGTTGGCAGGAAAAATGCTTGCGATATATAGTGATGTAGAGAAAGTCGCTGAACAGAAATCTAAAGATGACTTTGTTACGAGTGTGTCGCATATTCGCCACCAATGGATGCGAGATAAACATCCAGAGGTGTTTATTAAATTGGTTGGGCAATCGGATCTTGCAAGTGTGGGTGAGTTAAAAGCGCTTGTTAATGAAAATGGATTTGTGACAAAAATATTATCAACGCAAAATTCACAATGTGATGGTTTGTTTGAAAACTTACAATCAATAACACTTTCTGAAGTGAGTAGTGAAGAAATATTAGATCATGGTCAAGTAATTGGCTGTAAATACGTTAAAAATTCAAAAATATTATTTAAGTACCTGTTCTTAAATGGCATAGTGAGTAATACTTAAATGGTGGTATAGTCACTATAGGTACTAAATCGTTGTCGAGGCAAAATATGAAAAAAAGTCTATTAAAACAAAAAGGATTTACATTAATCGAGCTGATTATTGTAGTAATAATCTTAGGATTATTGGCGGTAACAGCATTACCTCGCTTTATTGATATTCAGGAAGAAGCCGAACGTTCAACTGTTGAAGGTGTGGCTGGTGGTTTAGCCGCAGCAGTTGGCCTAGTTCGCGGTCAATGGGAAGTGTTAGGTCGCCCTGACAATAATACTGCTATCAACTTTATTGATTATGATACAACGCGTGTTGGTATTGACCCAGATGTAGGCTACCCAACATCAGGTGTGGACGCTGCGGGTAATGAAATAGCTGGTTCGACAGAATCAACAGCCTTAACAGCACTGAAATGCCAAGGCGTTTTTAATTCAGTGTTACAAAGTGCACCATCTAACACAGTTGTGGCAACAGTCGCGGAGCTTGAGCAAAATACTTATTTTGTAAGACACGATGCTGATGGTGCAGCCAATGGTAATGGTGGCGTTTGTCTTTATTATTTAGTAAGCGCGCTAGACATCAATTCTCCTCCAGCGGCAAACAGCCCTGCAGATACAAACTTACGTGGTATTGAATACACTCCAGCAACTGGTCAAGTACTGGTTTTTGGTAACTAATTTAGGTTTTTAAGAGGTAATTCAAATGAAAAAGCAAACAGGTTTTACATTAGTAGAATTAATAATTGTAATTGTAATTTTGGGTATTTTAGCGGTAACAGCTGCACCGAAATTCCTAGACTTACAAGGTGATGCGAATGCATCAACCATTCAAGGTGTTGCAGGTGCAATTGATAGTGGTTCGTCGATTGTTTACGGTAAAGCAGTTATCGCAGGTAAGCAAAAAACAGCTAAAACAGATACTCCAACAATTGTTGGTGATAATGGTCAAACAATTGGCTTAAATTATGGTTACCCAACAGCCGCTGCTGACGGGCTTTTACGAGCAATTGATATCAATGCTACTTTGGCAACAGCTGATCCTTTAGGTGACTTTACTTATGTCATTCCTTCGGCAGGTGTTATGTATATTTATGCAAATGGTACAACTGTACCGACAGGTTCAAATGATACGGCTATTTGTGGCGTAAAATACACTGAGGCGAGTGCAACTGGCACAGCGCCAAATGTTGTCTATACAGCTTCACAAACAGCAGTGTTTGCGAACGATTGTTAATAAGTTTTAAATGAAACAACAAGGTTTTAGTCTTGTAGAGCTAATTATAACCTTGGTAATTTTAGGCACCTTGGCTGTAACCGTGGTGCCTAATTTTTTTACAAATGAGAGCTTTGATAGCTTTGAGTTCCGCGATAGAAGCCTCACCATTTTGCGCACCATGCAATTAAGAGCCATGCAAAATACAAGTAACACCATGGCCCATAAAGTGTGTATTAACAACAGTCAAATAGCCCCTGCTTTAACAAACAACTGCGCTAATTTAGCTCTAAATTTTGATTACTTGGTTGTTAATATTCCTACCAACAGCACGGCAACTAGAATCAAAGCAACTGATTCAAACAATGTGTCTTTTAATGAAATAGAATTTGATGATTTTGGTAGACCAAACTTAAATTGCGTCTCAAATTGCAAAATCGATTTTGGTGATGCAGATATATGCATATCAGCGCAAGGCGGTATTTATGCCTGCCAATAAGTTAAAAGGTTTTACCTTAGTTGAGGTAATTTTTGGCATTGTTTTGATGGCCATTGTGCTTACGATTGTAACAGGCCTTTTAGTACCTCAAGCTAGGCAAAGTGCCGACCCTGTGATTCAAGTTAAAGCAAATGAATTGGGGCAAGCCATGATGAATGAAATTTTAGGACGTTCCTTTGATGAAAATTCAAGGCGAAGTCCGCCCTTTATTCGTTGTGGTGAAGTAGGTTTTAGTAGTTGTACAGCACCGTCAAGTCTAGGTAATGACGGTGAAACCCGAGACGGATTTAATGATGTCGACGACTTTATTGGTAATTACGCAACTGCTGATTTAAAAAACAGTCTGGGCCAAAGTATTCAAACGGATTACCCCGGATTTACCCTGACCGTTAGTGTTGTTTATGATGATGATGCAAATGGTGTTGCCGACACTTCGGGGGAATTTAATAAACTAAAACTGATTACTATTGAAGTAGTTGCACCAACTGGTGATATTTATGGATTTTCAGCCTACAAGGGGAATTACTAGTGTCACGCTTAGTAAAAAATGGTTTTACCCTTGTTGAACTGATAATCGTCATTGTGCTGATTGGCATTGTAAGTTTAAGCACAATGCAATTTATAAAATTTGGTGCAGAAATATATGCCACAGGAACTGAGCGAGATGAAGTGGTAGCACAAGCGCGTTTTGCTTTAGTACGCATGAGTAAGGAGCTGCGCCAAACTACACCTAATTCAATCAGAATAACTAGCGGAAATACTGCAGGCCAACCTTTTCAATGTTTAGAATACACACCTTTTAAAGCCAGTAGCATTTATGTAAATAATCCGCCTCTTGATACCAGTGCCTCGGGTGATTTGGTTGTTGTAGCGTTTGATAACGAAGACAAAGCATTTGAAAATGATCGCGTTACTGTTTATCCGCAAAACCCAAACGATATTTATGACTTAAGTAATAATCGCGTAAGACTTTTAGCAGCAGACCCAGTTGTGGAGGAAGCAAATAAAACACAGCGATGGTCATTTGATAATGGATTTGCTGTGGCATCACCTACTCAGCGTTTATTTGTGCTGAGTAACAGCCCAGTGAGCTTTTGTGTTGAAGGGGGCAGTCTATATTATTATCAAGGCTATGATTTTGAAGTAAATCAGCCAACGCCTTCGTTGTTGCATGTACTCGATGGGGTTAAAGGGCAGTTACTAGCACAATATATAACCAACCCGTTGGTTTTTGCTTTCAACAACGCAAGCTTGACCCGAAATGCTATTGTTAATATTAAGCTTGAAATGGGTTTTAATAGTACAGAAACGTTGGTCTTTAATCATGAAGTGCACATTCCAAATGTGCCATAGGTGATGTATGAAGTTGAAGTTTAAACAACAAGGTAGTTTACTGATTACGTCATTATTTGTGGCCATAGTGTTATTGGCACTTGGTTTAGCCTTGACCCGTGTGATTGAAGGTGGTGCTCAGTCAAATGCTGTGGAATATTATGGCTCCAAAGCATTTTTAACCGCTCAGTCGGGAATTGAATGGAAGCTACAAAAACTATTTCCTTTAGATAACTCTAAAGGTCCATGCGATAACTCGCTGCCGCCAAATAGTTTTAACGCAACTAAGTATATGGAAAATTGTCAGTTTATTGAGTTGTCATGTCGCTCGGTAGATGACATAAATGATGCTAACGCAGGTACTGCTTCATCACTGGTTACGGTTTATCGAATTACGAGTACGGCTAGCTGCGATTCGGGTCAATGGACAACACAGAGAAGTATTAATGTTGAAGCAAAAACTCTTAATTAGTTATTTCTGCTTAATTGCTTTATTACCCAGTCTTGCTTGGGCGAATTTACCCGCCTGTGAAGATGTGTTTCCTTCTGCTCTAGGAGCATTTAATAATTCATATGTTACTTTGGAAAAGAATACAGAGATAACAGGACAGCAAGATAATCTCATTTATACAAATAACCTTTCAACAGACAGTTCAGCGCGCTGCAACAATCAGACATGTTTGAAAGCTAATATTGAACCAACGCAAACTTTAGCTCCAGATATTACCGGTTGGAAAACCACTATTGGCCATGCTGAAAAGTTAAGTGGAGATTATTATATAAATGGCTCTGTGACTTTGTACGGTAATAACTTCCCTTTGGCCGGGCCCACCCGTATATATGTAACAGGTTCTGTTGCAGTGAATGGGGGGTCTACGGATCATAGTGCTAGTGACTTAATCATCTATGCTGAAGGAGCATTAACATTAACTAAACATATAAACTTATATGGTTATGCCAATGGCGCTATTACAGTCGATAAAAATGTTAATATTCAGGGCTCTTTAGTTGGTGGGTATGGCGTAGATTTTCTGAGAGGTTCGGAAATATCATATGTTTCGCCAACAGCTTCCACCTTAAATATCATTTGTAATGCTGGTAATACACCAGTTGATGCATCCCCTATTGCTGAGTTTCGCTTTGATGAATTTTCATGGTTAAGTGGTGTTAATAATCAAGTGATTGAATCAATCAATGGTACACATGCTACACCATATAATTTGCAACCAAGTGAAGGCAAAATTTGTAATGCAGCTAATTTTGACGATGCCTTAACTAATGCTCGCATCGACTTAGATGAAAACCTAATTAGCGGCCGCGAATTTACAATTTCAGCTTGGCTTAAAAGTAGCTTTACGGGTAGTCAAGTACTGGTATCTGGTGCACAAAATAACAACAATGCTAATGAACTTATATGGTGGCACCCTAGTAGCCAATTATTTGAACCATGGATCAAGCAAGATCGCGCGTCGCGCATCAGTATACGTCGTCATTTTGTTTGGCGACGCAACGGCGATACTTCCTGTTTTTATGTTAATGGTCAGCAAGCTGGGTGTGTTTCTGATCACAGCAATGGTTCACTTAATATTGCGCGGTTAATGCTAGGACAAGAGCAAGATAGTTTGGGTGGTGGCTTTGATGTTAATCAGCGTTTTAGAGGGCTTGTAGACGAGTTATTGATTTTTGATAAGGCCATTAGTGATACGCAAATTCAAACAATTTATGAAAATCAAAATCAAGGCTTGGGTTGGGATGGTGCAGATCGCGATAATTACTGCGGCGCAAATGGTTGGTGGCAGCTAGATAACGATTTTCTCGATGCAAACTTAACAGACCCACATCATTTACTGCCTTCAGGAAATCCAACTTTTGGTATTACCTCTCCAGGACCTGCTAATACCATTGGCAATCAAAGTACCTGTAATTACGCGCAATTTGACGGTACCAATTATGCTTCTGTGGATGATAGTGGCGACTTTAACTATCAAGAGCTGACGGTAAGTACATGGGTTTACCCAACAGAAAATCGAAGTGGCTTGCGCAGTTTGGTTTCAAAAGATGAACATTTTGAATTTCACCTAGATCAAAACAATCGGCTTTTTTGGTGGTGGCAAAATGCAGCTCGGCAAGCGCGCTCATTTACCAGTTCGCGTGCAATACCCCTTAACCAATGGACACATGTTGCTGTTGTATATAAGTCAGGTTCACAGCGAATGTATATTAATGGTATAGCAGATGCCTCCCGCACCTATACTGATGGCTTAGCAGATTCGCCTTGTAAATTCTTTATTGGCGTAGATGTAGGTACCAATACATCAAGCCAATGTGGCGGTGTTCGTAGTGATCGCTATTTCAAAGGTCATTTAGATGAAGTAAGAATTTATTCGCGAGCGCTTTTACAATCTGAAATTCAAACAGATATGAATACGGTTAGAACCTGCGACAACCTGCCGAGCGTAGACCATTATCGATTAACGTTAAACGATAACACCGGTTTAACTTGTGAAGCTGAAACTATGACAATCGAAGTATGTGCAGATGATACGTGTAGTAGCTATTACCCAAATACAGCAACTGTAGCGTTAGCGACAAGCGGTGGTGGCAGCCTAAGTTGGTTACCTTCAAATCCGTTTACAGTGAACGGTAGTTTGAATGTTAATTTAAATAATACCCAAGCCAGCACAGTATTTTATTCTCTAAACAATGCAGCTTCTAACCCTAGTTCTAATTTAAGGTGTTTTGTTGGGGGCAGTGAAGTAACGCTTGCAAACTGCTATACCGAATTTGCCGATACTGGATTTAAACTAAGTACTATAGAAGATCAAATATCAGGTATCCCTTATGCGGCTGAATTAATGGCTGTTAAAAAGAGTGATGATACAGGCGCTTGCGAAAATGTTTTTAGTGGCTCTCAAGTTGTTAACTTTACTAATAACTTTTTAAGGCCAAACACGCCTTCCGCGATGACATTTAGTGTTAATAGCAGCCCGGTTACAACAAATACTCCTATAACCGTTAATTTTGATCCTGCTAACAATTACAAAGCTAATTTAGCGTTAAATTACCTTGATGCCGGTGAAATAAGTTTATCGGTGTCTGCAACAGCGCCAAATGGCGCTAACTTAATTGATACTTCAAATGCTTACGTAGTACGTCCTCAGCGTTTTAATATTGTTGTGGCAGATAACCCAAATGCTATCGATGCTGAGAGTACAGTATTTAAAATGGCATCCGAAGATTTTAGTTTTAGCGTTGAAGCGCATAATGCGAATGGTGATGTCACAACGAATTTTAATAGTACGGAGATCACGGGAACAGTTTCGCTTTCACATAACTTACAAGCACCACTAACAGGTATTGAAGGGTTATTATCGCCAAATGCAGTGCCAACAAACGGCTTTGTATCGGGTGTAGCGACACTCACTGATGCTAAATTTAATGAAGTAGGGATTATTGAACTGCTTGCTAATCTATCGAGTAGTGATTATTTGAACCATAGTGATGGTGGCCTTATCTCTGGTAGTAAAACCAATGTTGGTCGCTTTATTCCTGCACAATTTACAATGGTTAATCCACTAGTTATTAGTGGTTGCGGTGGGTTTACTTATTATGGTCAGCCATTTGAGCGTTTTAGTTATGAAGTTCACGCTCAAGATATACTTGGTAATGTGCTTGCCAACTATTTATACAGTGCAACAGCAGCAAATAACTTTGCAAAAGCCACCATTGATAACTTGATTGAAAATGATGATCCCGACGCTGCTAAATACAAATCGGCTTCTGAGTTAGCTGCTCGCTATAGTTTAACTGCTTCTGCAATTAACTGGGATAAAGGAAAATTTATCGTAAATAGTGGTGATGTTGTGCTTAATCGAGATGAGGCATCGCTTTCTGCAGGTGGTTTGCCAAGTTCGCCTATGGAACAACTACTTCCTTTAGTTAGATTGACTGACCCCGATGGCAAAGCGTTAAACGATTTAGATCAAGATGCAAATTTGGCTGGTGGCATAACTACCATTTTCGATAGTAAGCGTATTAGTGGTCCATTTGAAATGCGTTTTGGGCGCTATGTTGTAAGTGATAATTATGGCAGTGAGTTTGAACACTTACAAATACCAATGAAAGTTGAGTATTGGGATGGTAACAACTTTATTCTTAATCGAGATGATAATTGCAGTTCGTATTTTGAGAGTCGCTTGGTAATTGAAGATAATCACGACACGGTTAATGGTCACGATGGTTCATTTAACAAAGGAACTTATGCAACTGGCAATGTCGGTATTCAATTAAAGGCGCCTAATCTACCGCGAACCTTTACTGTCGACTATAGTTCTCCTGAGACTTGGCTTCGTTTCGACTGGAATGGTGATAATAATTATAATGATGCCAATGATAATCCAAGTGGTGTTTTACAATTTGGCCGTTTTAGAGGAAATGATCGTGTTATTTATTGGCGAGAAAACTAAGCTACTTTCAATTAATGTTATTTAATGAATAACATTAAATTTTTGTTCCTAATTTCGCCTTTAATTACTGAGCTGCAATGATTAAAGTATATAAAAATAGGTTTTTCATTGCTGCAATCTCTTCAGAATCTCATATCACCTAAGCTTGTTTCATTATTTAGTTGAAAATTTGCCATAAAGGCAAGACAAAGCTTGTGTTTTGCATAACAAAAAAATAGCATAAAGCATTAGGGGTAATTAACCCTTACAATAAAAACGAAAACAAGAAATCCAAAAATCGGCCGTTTTGGGAATAAATATATGCGATTAGCACCTTTGTCATTAGTGATCTCGCTTAGCCTATTTACTTGGCAAGCACATGGACAAGACACTAATACAGTATCAAGTATTCAAGCTGAGATAGATGTAAAACAGTCTGAATTCAAAGAATTATCAAGTGTTTTAGATAAGCACTTAAAGCAAGAAAAACAGCTGCAAGAGCAGTTGGAATTACTCCGTGCACGTTCAATTTCATTAGAAAAAGAACGCAATCAAGCATTAGATGCAATGAATGATTTGTATCGTCGTTTGATTGAAGACCCAACTCTCGATATCAGCGCGGCGCAAACGCGTTATCAAAAGGCAATTGTTGATTTACAGCAAAACAAAGATGATATCGATCTACAGCTAGTAGCCATTTCTTCTCACCGTAAAGATATCGAAGCAATTCGAGTTTCTAAGCATACTTTAGTAAATACTTTAGAAAGCTTAAAACAACAAAAAAATACGGCACGTGTCGAGCGTTTACGCAATGAATTTACCCGTGAAGGCACTGTAGAAATAAATCATACAGTTAATTGTAAACGTACTGAAACTTTAGCTGCTTGTGAGCAACGTGGTCAGTCTCAGGGGTTACAAAAAGCGACTAAACGCTTTATGGATCAAATTTTTGCCAATATTACTGAGCAAAGAGTGGTTGAGCCTAAACGCAATATGTCAGGTGCGCAGGTTCAAGTGCTCAGCAGTCACGTTGTAAACAGCTCTTTTAGTGGACAAGGTAATTACAATACTAACTTAAGTGTAACGATGCGCGGTGAAGTAAATGCAAGCCGCTTATGTAACTTACTTAACTTAGATAATAGCTTTTGTTCTGATTATGGCTCGGCGATTCCAAATGTCTATCAGCCAGTAATGAATGCTACATACGACGAGCCAGTGGTTCGTTTCAAAGATAATAAAAGCACTCCATCATCGGCAAGCATGGTAACTAATCGTGATACTGTGGAAGTAAAAACGCCAAAAAAGGAGCGTGCTTTTTTATTAATGGTGTGAGTTATGGCTCAACACGTTTAGATGTATCTCTGCCAGCGGGTAGTTATGACCTGGAAATCCGTAAAACAGGTTACCAAACTTATACCCGTAAAATTGACTTAAAACGCTCGCAAACATTACGTGCTAATTTACGTAAAGAGTCTTTTGGCAGAGAAAATATTAAGCAATCTCGCACAGTTTCAACACCAACAACCACAGCAATTAGTTCAACAACTATGGCAAGCACTAGCGGTATGATTGTTATCCCTGCTGGTGAGTTTGAAATGGGTGATTTAACAGGAAATGGACTTGCTAATGAGCAGCCTGTTGTTAAAAAAATCCTGAGTGACTCTTATGCCATGCATGAAAAAGAAGTGACGGTAGGTGAATACAACGAATTTGTTGCTGATACCAATTACCAAACTGAGGCTGAGAGTGGGCAAGGGTGTGCATATTATTTAAATGGCGAACCAGTTTGGGAAGCGTCATTAAATTGGAAAAACCCAGGTTACGAACAAAAAGATAATTTTCCTGTTGTGTGCTTAACTTATTCAGATGCAAAGGCATATGCTGATTGGTTAAGTGGTAAAACAGGTAATTCATATCGCCTACCAACAGAAGTTGAGTGGGAATACGCAGCGCGAGCAGGTACCAAAACAGATTATCCATGGGGTAATGATATTGGTAATAACTTAGCAAACTGTGGTTGGTGTGGCAGCGATTGGTCAAATCAAAGCCCAGCACCAGTAGGTTCATTTAGTGCTAACCGTTTTGGTGTTTACGATACGGTTGGTAATGTGTGGGAGTGGACGCAAAAAACAGCAGGTCGTTCGGATGTTGCTATTCGCGGTGGTGCATGGAACTTTGCGCCAACATTAGCGCGTGCTTCTACACGTTTAATTTTAGCTACGGATTTTCGTGCTAATTACATTGGTTTTCGTCTAGTGCGTGAGCGCTAGACTTTTAATATTTTAAATTTGAGCGTTTAGTTATTCGATAACAATAAAACTGAGCCTCTTCGTTACAAGGATACCCCAGTTCCATGTTTAAAAAATTACGTGGTCTTTTTTCTAACGATTTATCAATCGATCTCGGAACTGCCAATACACTTATCTATGTGAAAGATCAGGGTATTGTTTTAAATGAACCTTCAGTTGTGGCTATTCGTCATGATAAGCCAGGTGGCCCTAAAAGCGTTGCTTCGGTAGGTCATGAAGCAAAACAAATGCTTGGTCGTACACCGGGTAACATTAAAGCGATTCGCCCGATGAAAGACGGTGTTATAGCTGACTTTTATGTTACCGAAAAAATGTTACAGCATTTTATCAAGCAAGTGCATAACAACAACTTTTTACGTCCTAGCCCGCGTGTTTTGGTATGTGTGCCTTGTGGTGCAACACAAGTCGAAAAACGTGCGATCCGTGAATCAGCTATGGGTGCAGGAGCTCGTGAAGTGTACTTAATTGAAGAGCCAATGGCTGCTGCAATTGGTGCAGGATTACCGGTATCAGAAGCTACAGGTTCAATGGTTGTTGATATTGGTGGTGGTACGACAGAAGTTGCCATCATCTCATTAAACGGCATTGTTTATTCATCATCAGTTCGCATTGGTGGTGACAAATTTGATGAAGCAATCATCAACTATGTACGTCGCAATTTCGGTAGTCTAATTGGTGAAGCAACAGCCGAGCGCATTAAACACGAGATTGGTTCAGCGTTTAATGGCGATGAAGTAAAAGAAATTGAAGTTCGAGGCCGTAACCTTGCTGAAGGTGTACCGCGTTCATTCACGCTAAATTCAACTGAAATTTTAGAAGCGTTACAAGAGCCGTTACAAGGCATTGTAAGTGCTGTTATGGTTGCTCTTGAGCAATCACCACCAGAGCTTGCATCAGATATTTCTGCGCATGGTATGGTGTTAACAGGCGGTGGCGCACTTTTAAAAGATTTAGATCGTCTGCTTATGGAAGAAACCGGTATTCCAGTAGTGGTAG
>NZ_JAPEHW010000052.1 GCF_028875915.1 Pseudoalteromonas sp. G4 | reverse complement strand
GCGGTTCTGTGCCCTGGCTTAAAAATTCGTTTTATCAATAAGCAAACCAAAGAAACCATTGAATGGTTTTTTGAAGATGGTTTAAAAGACTATCTAGCAGATGCATTAAAAGAATATGAAGTATTGCCTAAACAGCCATTCACGGGAGAGTTTGCGGGCTCCACCGAAGGTGTGGATTGGGCGGTTTTATGGCTACCTGAGGGGGGCGAAGGGGTTTATGAAAGTTACGTAAACCTTATTCCCACTGCACAAGGTGGTACCCATGTAAATGGTCTGCGCCAAGGTTTGCTAGAAGCAATGCGCGAGTTTTGTGAATTCCGTAATTTATTACCGCGTGGGGTAAAACTAACACCTGATGATATTTGGGACCGTTGTAGCTATGTGCTATCGGTTAAAATGCAAGACCCACAATTTGCAGGTCAAACTAAAGAAAAGCTTTCTTCGCGTTCAACCTCTGCATTTGTTTCAGGTGTAGTGAAAGACTCATTTAGTTTATGGCTTAATGAACACACTGATATTGCAGAATTACTTGCTGAAATTTGTATTAGTAATGCGCAAAAGCGTATGCGTGCCGCGAAAAAAGTGGTGCGTAAAAAAATCACCTCAGGGCCGGCACTACCGGGTAAATTAACTGACTGTAGTACACAAGAAAGTGAGCGTAGCGAACTCTTTTTAGTAGAGGGTGACTCTGCTGGTGGTTCTGCAAAACAAGCGCGCGACCGTGAATTCCAAGCGGTGATGCCACTTCGTGGTAAAATCCTCAATACTTGGGAAGTGGAATCAGGGCAAATTCTAGCGTCACAAGAAGTGCATGATATTTCAGTGGCAATTGGTATGGACCCAGATTCAAATGACTTATCGAATCTGCGTTATCACAAGATTTGTATCCTAGCTGATGCGGACTCTGATGGGTTGCACATTGCAACCCTATTATGTGCACTGTTTGTGAAGCATTTCCCAATTCTTGTTGAACAAGGCCATGTTTATGTAGCAATGCCGCCTCTTTATCGTATTGATGTGGGGAAAGAAGTGTTTTACGCCCTTGATGAAGATGAGAAAACAGGCATCTTAGACCGTATTGAAGCTGAGAAAAAACGTGGCAAAGTCAATGTGCAACGCTTTAAAGGTTTGGGTGAAATGAACCCAATGCAGCTGCGCGAGACAACAATGGATCCAAATACCCGTCGCTTAGTGCAATTAAGTCTTGATGGCGATGAAGAGACTCTAGAAGTAATGGATATGTTACTTGCCAAAAAACGCTCAGGCGATCGTCGTGAATGGTTAGAAACCAGTGGTGACCAAGCGGATTCATGGAACTCATAACAAGCATAAAAAAATTTAGGTAAACGAGCATGTCAGATCTCGACACCCTCGCAATGCAAGGGATAGAACAACAAACAATGGCGCAGTTTACGCAAAGCGCCTACTTAAATTACTCGATGTATGTAATTAAAGACCGTGCACTGCCACATATTGGCGATGGTTTAAAACCAGTACAGCGTCGAATTGTCTATGCGATGAGTGAACTAGGCTTATCAGCAGCAGCTAAATATAAAAAATCAGCCCGTACCGTGGGTGACGTACTTGGTAAATATCACCCTCATGGTGATAGTGCCTGTTACGAAGCCATGGTACTGATGGCGCAGCCATTTTCTTACCGCTACCCGCTGGTGGATGGTCAAGGTAACTGGGGCGCTGCGGATGATCCTAAATCATTTGCTGCTATGCGCTATACCGAAGCGCGCCTATCAAAATTTTCAGAGGTATTACTGAAAGAACTCGGTCAAGGGACCGTTGATTGGATCCCTAACTTCGATGGCACCATGAAAGAGCCTGAAGTGTTACCTGCGCGTTTACCGCATATTTTACTTAACGGTATCACTGGTATTGCAGTAGGTATGGCAACAGATATCCCACCTCACAATGTACGTGAAGTTGCGAGTGCCTGTTGTGCATTATTAGATAAACCAAAAACTGAACTTGAAGAGCTGCTTGATTTAGTACATGCACCAGATTACCCAACAGATGCGGAAATTATCACGCCAAAGGCTGAAATTCGCAAAATTTATTCAAGTGGTAAAGGCTCTATCAAAATGCGCGCGGTATATACCGAAGAGCAGGGCGATATTGTTATTACAGCACTGCCGCACCAATGTTCGGGTGCGAAAGTGCTTGAACAGATAGCAACGCAGATGCGTGCTAAAAAGTTACCTATGGTGGCTGATTTACGTGATGAATCAGACCATGAGAACCCTACACGCATTGTGATTGTACCTCGTTCGAATCGAATTAAAGCTGAGCCTCTTATGGCTCACTTATTCGCTACCACCGATCTTGAGAAAAACTACCGTGTTAACCTGAACATGTTGGGGTTAAATGGCCGTCCGCAAGTAAAAAATTTAAAAACAATTTTATCTGAGTGGTTGGTATTCAGACGCGAAACGGTTCGTCGTCGTTTACAATATCGCCTTGATAAAGTATTGGCACGTTTACATATTTTAGAAGGCCTCTTGATAGCCTTTTTAAATATTGACGAAGTGATTGAGATTATTCGCTCAGAAGATGAACCAAAGCCGGTACTAATGGCACGCTTTGGCATCACTGAAACACAAGCAGAAGCAATTTTAGAACTAAAACTTCGTCATCTTGCTAAATTAGAAGAAATGAAAATTCGTGGCGAGCAAGATGAGCTTGCCAAAGAGCGTGATAAGCTTGAATTAACTCTTGGTTCAGAGCGACGCATGTCGACCTTACTGAAAAAAGAGATTCAAGAAGCAGCTGAGCTTTATGGTGATGAGCGCCGCTCACCTGTGGTTGAGCGTGGCGAAGCAAAAGCGCTAAGCGAAAAAGATTTAATGCCATCAGAAAGTGTGACTGTGGTACTTTCTGAAAAGGGTTGGGCTCGTTTTGCTAAAGGGCATGATATTGATGCAGAAGGGTTAAGCTATAGAGCAGGTGATAGCTTTAAATCTCTGGCCAAAGGCCGCAGCAACCAGCCAAGTGTGTTCTTAGATAGCTCGGGAAGAGCATTTTCAACTGAAACACATAGCTTGCCTTCAGCGCGAAGCCAAGGTGAACCAATGACAGGTCGCTTTAATGTGGCACCAGGGGCTAATCTTGAGCATGTTGTTATGGGTGATGAAAAAGCTAATTTCTTGATGGCATCCGATGCAGGTTATGGCTTTATCGCTGAATTTAATGATTTAGTCAGTAAAAATAAAAACGGTAAAGCGCTTGTGACTATTCCTGATGCGGCATTACTGATGACCCCTCAGCCCATTCATGATGTTGCAACTGACCGATGTTTAGCAATCTCGAACGAAGGGCGCATGCTGATCTTCCCAATTCGAGATTTGCCAAAACTGGGTAAAGGTAAGGGTAATAAGATTATCTCTATCCCAAGTGCCCGTGTTAAATCGCGAGAAGAGTTTGTCAAAGTATTGGGTATTGTGCCAGATGGCGCGTCTGTTACTTTACATGCAGGTAAGCGTAAACTCACGCTTAAACCGAGTGATCTTGAGCATTACTATGGTGAGCGTGGCAGACGCGGTAATAAGTTACCGCGTGGTTTACAGCGTGTGGACTTAATGGAAGTTGAATTTACCACCGCACAAGAACTGCTCGACGAGGCTATTGATCCGGAAAATACCGGAGAGTAGTAACAAAGCTTAGTGCCGAAAAGCGTCGAAAAACGTTAAAATAGCGAAAACCAGTCTCAATTTGGGACTGGTTTTTTTATAAACTGTGTTTTTTAGCTTACACATGTTAGCTAAAATTCGTATAATGGCGCGCTTAATTATTGGAGATGTTATTTTGATATTTGCTGTTCGCTTAGTACTGCTTGCGATTTTTATCTTTTTCAGTGCGATTTTTGGTTTGCTGTTGTGTTTAGTTATGCCATTCAACCGAAACCATGTACACCGTTTTGCTTCTTGGTATGGCAGTATGCATGTACTGTTAGGTGCAAAAGTAGATATCAAAGGACTTGATAAATTAGATAAAGAAAAGTCATACGTGTTTGTCTCGAATCATCAAAATAATTATGACTTATTCACAGTAACCAATGCGGTGCCAGAGAATACCGTAAGCATTGGTAAAAAAAGCATTCGTTTTATTCCGTTTTTTGGCCAACTTTATTGGCTATCGGGAAATATTTTAATTGACCGTAATAACAAATCTAAAGCCAAAGGCACGATTGATAAAGCAGCATCAAAAATCAAAAACGATAAAATTTCAGTTTGGTTATTTCCAGAAGGCACACGTAGTTATGGCCGAGGTTTGTTACCGTTTAAAACGGGTGCGTTTCATACTGCAATGCAAGCTGGTGTGGAAGTGGTACCGGTATGTATGAGCACCACAACAGGTCGTATTAAATTAAATCGTTGGTCAAATCCAAAAGTTTATGTTGAGTTGCTTGATCCAATCTCGTTAGATAAGGATGTATCAGCAAGAGAGCATGCGAAACGAATCCATGCTATGATGCAAAATAAGATTGAACAGCTAGATGCTAAAGTAGAGAGCGATTGTGGAAAACTGGCGCGAAATTAGTGAAGATATTGTTGAGTCATTATTAGAAGATGGCTCAAATCCAGATAAACTATATGAAGTAGAGCACCACTTTGTATGTGAAGATTTTGATAAGTTAGAAGAAGCTGCACTTGCTGCTTTTAAACTTGGCTTTGATGTTGAAGACCCAGCTGAACTTGAATTAGAAGATGGCAGCAAGATTTGGGGTTTTGACGTTGTTGTTGAGTGCGAGCTTGATGCTGAACTTATTCTTGAAGATGTTGATAAACTTATCGACCTCGCTGCGAAAGCTGGTGTGGAATATGATGGCTGGGGCACTTACTTTCAAGAGTAAATACTGAACTCATCAATCGAATACAAAAAAATAGCGCCTTATAGCGCTATTTTTATTGCCTGTCATCCAGCGAGAGATTGAACGGGGAGAACAATAGTATTGGTACTAAAATAAGCGTATGAATGGATAACCAAGCAAGTGTGCCCTCATAAACCCCCAGTGCTGTTACCGCTGTAAATAACCCAAGCGCTGAAGACACAACCGCTAATAACCAATAAAGGCCGATAGGGCTATTACTATCAAGTCGCACACTTTCAGCACACTGGTTACTTTTACAATAACAAGACATTGCGATAACTACCGTTACAAATGAAAAAGCAATCAATAAAACTTCCATGGTTATTTCCTGCAAAGGCTTTATGGAAGTAAGAGTATATTGCTTTGATTTCTTAGTCAATAAAAATGATAATTATTATCAACTAAATTTAACCTAGAATAATGTGGGGGATAAATCGAGAGGTATCTTGCGTGATTGGCGAGCTATCTTCACGAATAGTTAAGCCGCAACTTTGATGATTCACCAACCAACTGCCGATTAAGGTATGATTGCCATCAAATATTGGCAGTGGTGCAAGTGCTTGCACAATATAGCCTTCTTCACCGTAGCAACCCTCACTGTGCACTCGACCTTTGCTTGGGTGATGCCAAGTAATGTTAGCGCCTTCACGGCCAAAAATCGGTTTTTGCACATAACCATTATCTAAACCATCACCTACCTTATTTGCAAAGTAGGCAGGTAAAAGGTTGGGGTGATTGGGAAACATTTGCCAAAGCAGTGGCAGTAGTGCTTTATTCGACAGAATTGCTTTCCACTCAGGCTCAATAAAGCGGGTATGAGTCGTTATTATGTGTTTGGCAAACTCGTCCTTAAACAAGTCTTCCCAAGGGTAGAGCTTAAATAAGTGATTGATTGGCGTATCTTCAGGATCAAGTAATTGCCCTTTATTATCAACCCCAATTTCTTCAATTGGAAAGCGTGCTGTTGCGATACCTGCTTGATAAGCGCAATCTTGAAGATAGCTGACGGTGCCTTTATCTTCGAGCGACCCCTCTGAATAGCAAAAACTTAGCTGATGTTTTAAATTGAGTTCGATAAAGCGGTTAATTAAACGCTCTTGAATGCTGTTAAATTGATCAGCCTGACGGGGCAGTACAGCTCGGTCAACTTGTTGCTCTAACCACATCCATTGGAAAAACGCAGCTTCATAAATTGAAGTTGGCGTGTCGGCATTATATTCCAACAGTTTTGCAGGGCCCTTACCATGGTAAGAAAAATCCATACGACCATATAGGCTTGGTTCTTTTTGTTGCCAGCTGCGCTTTATCAATGACCAAAAGTCTTCAGGAATGGCAAATTGTGTTAACCAATACTCATCGTTAACTACCTTTTCGACGGCTTGTAAACACATTTGCTCAAGTTCATTGGTTGGATCTTCAATATCGTTTTCGATTTGCGCTAGGGTAAACTGATAATAAGCAGATTCATCCCAGTAGACTTCGCCATCGATCGTCGAAAATTCAAAGCCAAAGTATTCGGCCTGCTGTTTTAGATCAGGCCGAATCGGTGCATTACGGCGAAACATTAACCGCCGTAGCTCCGTGAAGAAGCGCGGCTACCGAATCCTCCGCGAGAACGCGACACCGATTTAGGTTTAGAGGTAAATTTTACTTTCGATTTTTTAACCATTACTGTGCCACGGTTGTTAATCGAGCCAATCAATTGGTTATTGCTATTGCGAAAGTTAAAAAAGTCATCTTTTGAACGGTACAGCGGCTTACTGCCCCCATAAGAGCTACCGCCAAAATAGGCATATTTTTTACGTTTTTTCTTTTTCGCGTAATCCAGTGCTTCATCAACTGCTTCAGCGACAAGGCCAATCATAAAACCAGCCATAATTGGCCGCCAAATACTGTTGTTATCACGTTCGCATTGGTCAAAGCCAAAGTCACTTTCACAGTTAGATTCGGATGTGTATTTAGGTGCTTCAACAAGGTGATTAGCAAGGGCTTCTTGGTATTGCACTTCACACTCTAAGCGTTCAACACCCCATTGTTCGCAGTCATCAACATCTTTGAATAACAGCGCAGATTCATCGCTTTCGCCACAGCCGGTCAATCCAAAACCAGCACCGAGCATAAGTGTGAGTTTGAGTTTACTAGTTCGCTTCATGGTGCCTCCTAGTAAGTCATACAGGCGGGAGCTGATTTCATCTTTATTAATGCGCTCAGTAATTTTAGGCATATAAATCTTAACAGCAAAAAAGGTGATTAGTTGCATTACGCAGGCAATAACCCCCCAAATCGCAAAATCAATAATTGATACAGAGTTTATAGCGGCACTGGCAACGGGTAGGGTAAAACCTAAAAATGCACCAGCAAATGCAACTGCAGCTGTGCGGTTATTTTGCTTCATTAAGGTCCACTCACAATGTGGGGTAACCAGTGTGTAGATAAAAATAAAGCCAAGAATTAATACATAACCAAGGGCAAAATAAAGCAAAAACGGAACAAAGCCCGCAAGTGAATCCATAATCATTATTGTTATACTCCAAAAAAACAAATAGCAGTATGCGAGTTTTAAGTTAATGTTTTACGCATACTTAGGCAGGTTAGTCTTGTAGCACAGATAAATGTTCAAGCTCGCGATAAAGCTCTTCTTCATCACCCATGTTTAATTCGATAAGGCGTTTTAAGTGGGTCACACTGTCGATTTCAATTTGTTCACAGCGAAGCCCCAGTTGTGTGTTTTCAACATGCGCAAGTGAAACCATCATCTCAATAATGATATCGCTGTTTGATAGCTGAAACGATAGCGTTGCACTTTTAGCAAGATCACACGCCGTAGGCCAGTTTTCAGGCTTTTTAATCAGTGCACCTTTTAGTGAAAGGTCCAAAAGCTCGGCACTGTACTCAACACCTTGAAAAGTTAAGGTGGCAGGGGTGCGATAAATAATACGGTTAAACTGTCGTCTTTCTTGCATTAGGTACGCTCCTTATCGTTATCATTAAAGCATAGCCGATTAACAAAAAATATTAAATATTTTCATGCTGATATGTTTTAATAGCGGGCTCAAAATAGGGAATTAATTTTAAAAGGGAAAATTCATGCCTGAGCAAGTTTCTGAATGTATTGAAAAACAAAAGATTGACCACGGTGAATTAAAAAAAACCGGCTTTTGGTTAAATCAAATATTTATGATTGTATCAACCATTGTTGGGGTGTTTTTGGCTGCGCAAAGCGGTTTAGAGCAAGCGCTAAAATTCGATACGCTAAGTAAAATGGAAGACAACTATTATCTTCGCATGTCGTTATATGATGAGTTAGATGATGCGGTTAAAGAATTAGAAGCATACGCCGTTATTCTTGCCAAAAGCCCCCCCAAAACAGTGATTCAAGAGCAGCGGCCAATGCTAGAGAAATATGTCTGGCAAACAATGAAATACAATCCAACGACACTTGAAACACCGAGTGAAATTTTATCGGAAGTGCGCCGCTTTTATAGCAAAGCAGATCGAACTATTGATCAGGTTGGCCGATGGGCAATCAGTTCTCGTCACGCTTCAAAATTATTATTAGAACAAACGGAATACTTTAAAAACGGTCCGTTATTAAATCTCAAAAACAGCGCGGAAGAACTCAAGCGGTTACTTGCAAAAGAAGATATTCAAATTGGCGTATTAAAAGGAGAGTAATTAGCCATGACCAAACGTTGTCCTAAATGTATTAATGTGGCGTTAGAAGTGACACATTATTGCGGTGAAGAAATCGATGTGTGTCGCCAATGTGGTGGATTATGGTTTGAGAAAAACCAAGTTAACCGCATGATTGATGAGATTAATGACGGTCCGATTGGTGAGTGCTATAGCCATCATTTTGGTGAACCACTTGGCAAAACAGAGTTAAATTGCCCTGATTGTGGTGAGCACTTAGAAGCGGTGCATTTATTAAAAGATTATGAAACCGAGCTTGATGTTTGCCGCAAATGTGATGGCAGTTGGATTGATAAAGACGAGCTAACTTCGGTTGAAAATAGTCCTGAACTGCGTAGCGCGTTAGATGAACTGAATAAAAAAGTGTCTTGGAAAACCTATTTGTTTCAGTTTTTAACACAAATGCCTGTGGAATATAACTTAAAAACAAAATCAAAACCTTGGGTTAATTGGTCGTTAATCGCGCTTAATATCATCATTTTTTGTGCTTATTTCTTTAATATCGAAAGCTTTAACTTTGTTATTGAAACGTTGGCACTTACCCCTAAAGATGTGGTGAATGGGCAAGAAGTATGGACATTATTGACCTGTGTGTTTTTGCATGGCTCGGTAATGCATTTAGTAGGGAATATGTATTTTCTCTATATCATTGGCGACAACTTAGAAGATGCGTTGGGCCATAAAAAGTACCTTGCTTATTACCTTATATGTGGCTTAGGCGCTTCATTATTTAGTTTGCTTTTATCACAAAATCCAAATATTCCATCGGTTGGTGCAAGTGGTGCAATCGCTGGTTTATTCGGTATGTATTTAATGTGGTTTAGACACGCTAGCCTGACCTTTATGTTTATTATTTATCAGAAAAAACTAAGTGCGGTTTGGTTCTTTGCGATTTGGATTGCGATAAATATTTTTGGCTTAGTTGCGCTACAAGACGGTGTTGATTATGGCGCGCACATTGGTGGATTTGTTGTGGGCTTAATTATCGGTTATTTCTTAAAAGAGAAAGTACTTGCTGACAATCCGCTGATTAAGCTACTCAATCAGCCTGAAGCAGTATTAAAACGTTAGCATTAAACGGATTAAAAAAGCCCGCAAATGTGCGGGCTTTTTTGTATTTTTGAAAACCTGTTAACCGATTTTCTTGTACTTAATACGCTTAGGTTGCGCGGCTTCTGCGCCAAGCGTTTTCTTAAGCCATGCTTCGTACTCTGTGTAGTTACCTTCGAAGAAGTTAACTTGACCTTCATCACGGTAATCAAGAATATGCGTAGCAATACGGTCAAGGAACCAACGGTCGTGCGAGATACACATTACACAGCCTGGGAATTCTAAAATGGCATTCTCAAGGGCACGTAGTGTTTCAACGTCGAGGTCATTGGTAGGCTCATCGAGTAAGATCATGTTGCCGCCAGCTTTTAGAAGCTTAGCTAAATGAAGACGGTTACGCTCACCACCTGATAAGTCTTTAACGTATTTCTGCTGGTCGTTACCTTTAAAGTTAAAGCGCGATACATAAGCACGGCTTGGAATTTCAAAGTTACCAATTTTCAGTACATCTTGGCCTTCAGAGAGTTCTTGGAATACTGTTTTTGAACCATCTAAGTCATCACGGAACTGATCAACCGTTGCAAGCTGAACCGTTTCACCAAGTTCAAAGTTACCTGCATCTGGCGTTTCTTGACCGCTAAGCATACGGAATAACGTTGATTTACCTGCACCGTTAGCACCGATAATACCAACGATAGCGCCTTTTGGTACTGAGAAGCTTAAATCATCAATCAGTACACGGTCACCGTAGCCTTTTTTGATGTTACTTACTTCAAGTACTTTGTCACCTAGGCGAGGACCTGGTGGAATAAATAGCTCGTTAGTTTCGTTACGCTTTTGATAATCAGACTGCTGTAGCTCTGAGAATTGTGCCATACGCGCTTTTGATTTAGCCTGACGGCCTTTTGGATTTGAACGAACCCACTCAAGCTCTTGTGCAATTGATTTCTGACGTGCTTTTTCCGCTTTTTCTTCTTGCTTCAAACGCGCATCTTTTTGCTCAAGCCATGATGAGTAGTTACCTTCCCAAGGAATACCTTCACCGCGGTCTAGCTCTAAAATCCAACCGGCAACGTTATCTAGGAAATAACGGTCGTGGGTAATCGCCACAACAGTGCCTTCGTAATCGTGTAAGAAACGTTCTAACCATGCAACTGACTCGGCGTCTAAGTGGTTAGTTGGTTCGTCGAGTAGAAGCATGTCTGGCTTTTCAAGTAATAAGCGACAAATTGCTACACGGCGACGCTCACCACCTGAAAGTACTTTAATCGGCGTATCCCATTCTGGTAAACGAAGGGCATCGGCTGCACGCTCTAGGGCATTATCTAGGTTGTGACCATCGTGTGCTTGAATAATTGCTTCAAGTTCACCTTGCTCTTTTGCCAATGCGTCAAAATCTGCACCGTCCATTGCGTATTCAGCGTAAACTTCATCTAAACGTGCAAGGGCATTTGTCACTTCCGAAAGTGCTTCTTCAACTGTTTCGCGAACAGTTTTATTTTCGTCTAATACTGGCTCCTGAGGTAAGTAGCCAATTTTGGTATCAGGGAATGCGCGTGCTTCACCTTCAAACTCAGTATCAACACCGGCCATAATGCGCAGCAAGGTAGATTTACCTGCACCGTTTAAACCAAGCACACCAATTTTTGCGCCAGGGAAAAATGAAAGCGAAATATCTTTTAAAATAGTACGCTTTGGCGGTACTACTTTACTAACACGGTGCATCGTGTAGATAAACTTATCCGGTAAAGGCATGAATAATCCTATAGTATTTTGAATAATATAATTGCTGCATATTGTAGTGCGATATATGGGGGCATTCAATGTCGTGACGTATTTAAAATGACATTCTATTCAGTTAAGGTAAGGTATTAAAAAAATTATAGAAATTGCTTAACCATGTTAGCCATTCGCAAAATGCCCGTTGTACTGTTGATTTTCTTTTTGATTGTTAGCCTACCAGTGCTTGCTAAAACGCAACCTAAAATAGGGTTAGTGCTTGGCGGTGGTGGTGCCAAAGGTGGTGCCCATATCGGCGTGCTTAAAGTATTAGAGCAAAATAATGTAAAGATTGACTATATTGCAGGCACCAGTATTGGCGCGTATGTCGGTGGCATGTATGCCCTTGGGTACTCAGCAGATGAAATAGAAGCCTTTATGCTCAACGAAGATTGGGATCAGGGTTATTCCGATGACATCCCTCGCCAAGACCTTCGTTACCGTGATAAAGAATTAAGAGATACTTATAATTTACAGCTTAATTTAGGCATACGCGAAGGCGCAATTAAATCATCCAAAGGGTTTTTGGTTGGGCAGAGTATGGGCCGATTACTGCGTAATTCCACGCGTACAGTGCATTTGTTTGATGACTTTGACCAGTTGGCGATTCCATATCGCGCAATAGCTACGGATTTAAGCACCAGTGAAGCTGTTATCCTCAGTTCAGGCAGCATTGTTAAAGCGATGCAAGCATCGGCATCTGTACCAGGTGCCGTTCAACCAACTGAAATTGATGGCCGCTTATTGGTCGATGGCGGGATTGCCAATAACCTACCGATTGATGTGGTCAAAAGTATGGGGGCGGATATTGTTATTGTGGTGGATATCGGTGCGTCTTTAGCTTCAAGCAATCAATTTACCTCGACGGTGGAAGTGCTCGGTCAATTGTCAACCATACTGACAAATGCATCGACCCAATGGCAAAAACGCCAACTTACTGAACACGATATTTACATTCGACCAGATATAGATGATTTAAGCACGACAGATTGGGCTGATTTACCAGAATCCTTTACTCGAGGCCGCCTTGCTGCAGAGCGTGTACAAGATAAAATTGCGGCTCTAGGGGTGCCGCAAGTCGAGTTCGAGGCCTATTTAAATACCAAACAACAGCGCAGTGAAAACTGGTTTAAACCTTTAAAAAACGCAATTTTAGCAATTTCTCTAGATAATCAATCAGCAATAAATAATAAAATTATTTTGCAGCACTTTGCATTAAAACCGGGCGATTCCCCCTCCGAACATGATATTCAATTAGCAGTGAATCGTGTCTACGCACTGGATGAGTTTGAACGTGTTGAAACTGAATTTAAAGACACCGAACAGGGGCGGGTTTTAGTGCTTAAAACGGTGGGGAAGTCGTGGGGCCCTAATTACATCGATTTTGGCGCTAATTACCAAAGTGATGTTACGGTAAACTCAGTGTTATCTTTGGACATGGCCTATACACGCTCGGCGCTTAATGAATATGGCGGGGAATGGCGCACAGAATTATCTCTCGGCTTCGAGGAATATCTTGCAACTGAATTATATCAACCGCTTAATGCTGAAGATGATTTTTATGCTCGCACACGCCTTGGCTTCATTCGAAATCGCTATACCTTACAAACGGTTACACAAGCATACTTTGATCTTGATAAAAATTACCTTACAGGCATTGCTGCCTTTGGTTATAACTTCAATAACTACTGGCGCTTGGAAGCGGGTGTTTTAAAAGATAATGGTACGCTTGAACAGAAATCCATTGTAAATGAGAAGTTTGATTATGATCAGAGCGCTTTTTACAGCACATTAATGTTTGATAATTTAGACAGTATAAGCTTTCCAACCAAAGGGAATCGTTTACGTATTTATTTTGCAAGAGCAAAAGAAGCCTATGATGATGTACTTGATCCTGCGGATAATCGCATGAGTACAAAGTTTAAAATAGATTGGCGAGGTGCTTTTTCCCTTCGGCATCATGCTTTTGTTGGCACTGCTTCTTATGCCGAATACGACTCTGACGCTGCATTTACGGCGAATACAGAGCAGCTGGGCGGCTTCTTAAACTTATCTGGTTACGGCAAAAATGTATTGATTGGTCCGAAAAAGGCATTTGCGGCGGCCATTTACCAGTATGATCTTGGACGCGATATGTTAAATATGACAAGTATGCCACTCTATTTAGGCATCAGCGCAGAAGCGGGAAATGTGTGGCAAGTGCAACAGGATATCGATTTAGAAGATTTAATCTTTGCCAGTAGTTTGTTTGTTGGCACCGATACCCGATTTGGGCCCGCAGCTGTCGGTTTTGGTGTAACAGATAACAATGAAAGTACTTTTTTTATCTCGTTGGGCAAACACTGGTAGTTACATAAAATTATTTTATCTAGTTTTTACGGTGTATTTCATTTTTAAATCAATCGATTTAAAAATATCATTAAAAATACACTGTGAAAAATTTTCAATCCCTGTTTAAATAACTTCACACAGACAAAGTAGGCAAGGGCGCTTTTTAAGCGTACAATACGCCCTTTATCCCACAACCATCTTCTATTTAGGAGTAACCATGTTAGAACGTAGCATGAATATCTCGGATTTTGATCCAGAACTATTTGGCGCAATGGAAAAAGAAAAGCAGCGTCAAGAAGAGCACATCGAACTTATCGCGTCTGAAAACTACTGCAGCCCGCGTGTACTTGAAGCACAGGGTTCTCAGTTAACTAACAAATACGCGGAAGGTTACCCTTACAAGCGTTACTATGGTGGTTGTGAGCACGTTGATGTTGTTGAGCAATTAGCAATTGATCGCGCAAACGAACTATTTGGTACTGACTACGCAAACGTACAACCACACGCAGGTTCGCAAGCTAACGCAGCTGTATTCCAAGCGTTACTTCAGCCGGGCGACACAGTTTTAGGTATGAGCCTTGCACACGGCGGTCACCTAACTCACGGTTCACACGTAAACTTCTCTGGTAAAACGTACAACGCTGTTCAGTACGGCCTAAATGAAGAAACAGGCGAAATCGACTACGCACAAGTTGAAGCGCTAGCACTAGAGCACAAACCAAAAATGATCATCGGTGGCTTCTCAGCATACTCAGGTATTGTTGATTGGGCTAAGTTCCGTGAAATCGCTGACAAAGTAGGTGCTTACCTACTAGTTGATATGGCACACGTTGCAGGTCTTGTTGCTGCTGGCGTTTACCCAAGTCCAGTACCATTTGCACACGTTGTTACGACAACTACGCACAAAACATTAGCGGGTCCTCGTGGTGGTCTAATCGTGTCTAACTGTGGCGACGAAGAGATTTACAAAAAGTTAAACTCTGCGGTATTCCCAGGTGGCCAAGGTGGTCCTCTATGTCACGTTATCGCTGCTAAAGCGGTTGCATTTAAAGAAGCACTAGAGCCTGAGTTCAAAGCATACCAAACACAAGTTGTTAAGAACGCACAAGCGATGGTTGAAGTCTTCAAAGCACGTGGCTATGACGTTGTTTCTGGTAAAACAGACAACCACCTATTCTTACTTGATCTAATCAACAAAGATATCACAGGTAAAGATGCTGACGCGGCACTAGGTAACGCTTACATTACAGTTAACAAAAACTCAGTACCTAACGACCCACGTTCACCATTCGTAACGTCAGGTCTACGTATTGGTTCACCTGCTATCACGCGTCGTGGCTTCAAAGAAGCTGAAGCAAAAGAGTTAACAGGCTGGATCTGTGATGTACTAGACAACATCGAAGATACTAAAGTACAAGACGAAGTTCGTGAGAAAGTTAAAGCAATTTGTGCGAAACACCCTGTTTACGCATAATGTTTTCTCATAGTTAACATGTTATGATAAGGCCGCTTTTTTGCGGCCTTTTTTATTTCGAGGAAGTTTATGCATTGTCCATTTTGTACAGCTAATGACACTAAGGTAATAGACTCACGTTTAGTTGGTGGTGGTCATCAGGTGCGTCGTCGTCGCGAATGCAATGAATGCCATGAACGTTTTACCACTTTTGAGGGCGCAGAACTGGTGATGCCCCATGTAATTAAGCAAGATGGCAGCCGCGAGCCCTTTAATGAAGACAAACTTCGCAATGGGTTACGCCGTGCACTCGAAAAACGTCCAGTTAGCACTGAGCAAGTCGAAGAAGTAGTGCATCAAATAAAATCACAACTACGCGCTACCGGTGAGCGTGAAGTAGCCAGTAAAACAGTGGGGGAATTTATTATGGAAGCGCTGAAAAAACTCGATAAAGTAGCCTATGTGCGCTTTGCTTCCGTATATCGCTCATTTGAAGATATTAAAGAGTTTGGCGAAGAAATTGCGCGTTTGGGTGAATAAATAAATGTTGGATAGTCGTTTTTCTGAACGTGACCATTTTTTTATGTCACGTGCTATCGAACTGGCCAAGCAAGGTCGTTTTACCACAACACCAAACCCTAATGTGGGTTGTGTTCTAGTTAAAGATAACCAAATTATAGGTGAAGGCTTCCATATTCAAGCTGGTGGTCCTCATGCTGAGGTGCATGCGCTTAAAATGGCTGGCGATAACGCCAAAGGCGCAACTGCTTATGTTACGCTTGAGCCGTGTTCGCACTATGGTCGTACACCGCCATGTGCTGAAGGCCTAATTAACGCAGGCGTTGGCCGAGTAGTTGCTGCCATGGTTGATCCAAACCCAGAAGTCGCAGGTCGCGGTTTAAAGATGCTCGAAGATGCCGGAATCGAAACCGACTTTGGATTACTAACTAATGAAGCTGATGCACTCAATTTAGGCTTTTTAAAACGCATGCGTACCAACTTGCCGTATGTGCGCTGTAAGCTTGCAGCCAGCTTAGATGGCAAAACTGCTTTGCATAATGGCGAAAGTAAGTGGATCACTTCCAGTGAGTCTCGTCGTGTTGTGCAAGCACTTCGCGCTGAAAGCTGTGCGGTGCTCTCGGGTGCCGATACTGTGATTATTGATAACGCGAAATTAAATGTGCGCTTTGATGAACTCGATGAGCCTGATGCAAAACACAGTACTCGCCAGCCAATACGCGTGATTATTGATTCGCAAAATCGCTTAACACCCGACCTCGCGTTATTTCAGCAACAATCTAAAATAATTATTGCACGTACAACACTTGATAATTCACACTCTTGGCCGCATTTTGTTGAACAAGTTGTGGTGAAAGATAACAATAGCAAAGTTGATTTACCCGCATTAATGGCAATGCTAGCTGAGCGTGGTATTAACTTAGTGTTGCTAGAAGCAGGTGCGACACTTGCAGGCAAAATGTTTGAAGCGAATTTAGTGGACGAACTTGTGCTATTTATGGCGCCTAAATTAATGGGGCATACCAGCAAAAGCTTAATTAATTTACCTGCGTTTGACGCTATGTCTCAAGTTCCTGAACTTGAAATTAAAACCCTTAAACATGTAGGGCAGGATATTTGCCTGCATGCATTGGTAAAAAGAAATTAATATGTTTACAGGCATTATAGAAGCAACCGGTACTGTTGCTGCAATTGAAATGATTGCAGGTGATATGCGCGTTACTATTAACTCAGGCAAACTGGATTTAGGCGACGTTAAATTAGGTGATAGCATCGCAACTAACGGCGTATGTTTAACCGTAATTGCATTAACCGGGCAAGGTTATGTTGCTGATGTATCAAAAGAAACACTGTCTCTCACCAACTTTGAAAACTATCAAGTTGGGCAAACGGTTAACCTTGAAAAAGCCTTAATGCCACAATCGCGTTTAGGCGGCCATTTAGTTTCGGGCCATATTGATGGCATAGCGACTGTAACGCGCGTTGAAAAAAATGCCCGCGCAACAGAATATTGGCTCAGTGCGCCATCTCAATTACTTAAATACATCCCTTACAAAGGTTCGGTCTGTATTGATGGTATTAGCCTTACTGTAAACGAAATAAACAATAACGAATTTAAGCTAACTATTGTGCCGCATACCGCAGGCGAAACCACCATAAGTGGCTTTAAAGTAGGTAGCAAAGTGAATTTAGAAGTGGATCAGCTTGCGCGCTATTTAGAGCGTTTAATGATGCCACAACACGAATCAAAACCGACAAGCACTCTCACTCATGAGCTTCTAGCGCAAGCTGGCTTTATGAACCGATAACCAGTCGCAAGCAAAGGTAACAAAATGGGTTTACACACTGCAGCAGAAATTATTGAAGATATCCGTCAAGGTAAAATGGTCATTCTAATGGATGACGAAGACCGTGAAAATGAAGGCGACCTAATTATGGCATCTGAGCACATTAGTGCCGATGCAATTAACTTTATGGCGACTCACGGCCGTGGTTTGATTTGCTTAACGTTAACACAAGAGCGTTGTCAGCAGCTCAATTTACCGCTGATGGTAAGCAATAATGGCGCACAGTTTTCGACTAATTTTACGATGTCGATTGAAGCGGCAAAAGGTGTAACTACGGGAATTTCAGCTGCAGATCGCGCTCGCACAGTGCAAGCGGCAGTTGCAAAAGGTGCTGTACCTGAAGATATTGTACAGCCAGGTCATATTTTCCCAATTATGGCGCAGCCAGGTGGTGTTTTAACACGCGCAGGACACACTGAAGCCGGTTGTGATTTAGCACGTTTAGCAGGTTGTGAGCCATCGTCAGTAATTGTAGAAATTCTTAATCCAGATGGCACCATGGCGCGCCGTCCAGACTTAGAAGTATTTGCTAAAGAGCACGGTTTAAAAATGGGCACCATTGCCGACTTAATCGAGTACCGCAACTTAAATGAAGCCACTATTGAACGTGTTGCTGAATGTAAGCTACCTACAGAACATGGTGAGTTTGATTTAATCACCTACAAAGATACCATTGACGGTGAGCTTCACTATGCGATGAAAAAGGGTGACGTTAAAGAAGACGATGCAACTTTAGTGCGTGTTCACTTACAAAGTACCTTTAACGATATCTTATTATCAGATCGCGCATCTGATCGAAGTTGGACGCTTTCAGGGGCGATGAAATACATTGCCGAAAATGAAGGCGTGTTAGTTATTTTAGCAAGACACGAAAACCCAGAAGATTTAGAAGCGTTATTTAAAGCGTTTGAAGCGCAAGACAAAGGTGAAAGCCCAAGTGTGCGTAAGTTCCAAGGTACCTCGCGTACTGTAGGTGTTGGTTCACAAATTTTGGCTGATTTAGGCATTCATAAAATGCGCTTAATGAGCATGCCGAAAAAGTATCATGCAATTTCAGGTTTTGGTCTTGAAGTTGTTGAATACGTTGAGCCGAAATAAGCTTAAAAATAAGCCTAAAAAAATTTAATTTAGTATGATAAAATCCGCGCCTTTGCGATTGCGCGATAAATGAATTAGCCAAAGAGAAGGGCATAAAATGAAAGTGATTGAAGGTAAATTAAACGCTCAAGGGAAAAAGTTTGCTATTGTTATTTCTCGCTTTAACGATTTCATTGGTAAAAGCTTACTTGATGGTGCAGTTGATACCTTAAAGCGTATTGGTAACGTAAACGATGACGATATTACTGTTGTTTATGTACCGGGTGCTGTAGAGCTTCCTTTAGCAGCAAAGCGCATCGCAGCAAAGAAAGAATTCGATGCAATCATTTCACTTGGTGTGATTATCCGCGGTGGTACACCGCACTTTGACTTAGTTGCTAACGAGTCAAATAAAGGCCTAGCAAGTGTATCGCTAGACTATGATATTCCTGTAGCGTTTGGTGTTTTAACAACTGAAAACATCGAACAAGCCATTGAGCGTGCAGGCACCAAAATGGGCAACAAAGGCGGCGAAGCTGCACTTGGCGCACTTGAAATGGTTAACCTGTTAGAACAAATTTAAGGGTACTTAATGAAACCAGCAGCTAGACGTAAAGCCCGTAAACTGGCGTTACAAGCAATTTATTCATGGCAAGTAAGCGGTAATCCGGTTGCAGATATCGAACAACAAATGCTTGTTGAAAACGATGTAAGCAAAATTGACGTTGATTACTTTAAAGACTTAGCGCGTGGTGTTGCGGTAAATCATAAGGCGCTAGATGAGGCTGTTAAGCCGCATTTAGATCGTCCTTTTGAAGACATCGATTTAATCGAAAAAGCGATTTTGCGTCTATCTTGTTATGAACTTAAGTTCCGTGAAGACGTTCCTTACAAAGTTGCTATCAACGAAGGTATTGAGCTGGCAAAGTTATTTGCTGCTGATGATAGCCATAAGTTTGTGAATGGGGTGCTAGACAAGACCCAAAATCAGCTTAGAAAAAAATAATTGGAGAGCCGGCTTTAGGCCGGCTTTTTTGTGCATGCAAGAATTTGAATTAATCTCTCACTTTTTCAAAGGGCGCGGTGTCGCACGCAAGGATGTTTCACTCAGTATTGGTGATGATGCAGCGTTGATTAATGTGCCAGAAAACTGCCAATTGGCAGTGACCACAGATACCCTTGTTGAAGGGGTTCACTTTTTTAACGATATCGACCCAAAAGCACTTGGTTACCGCTCACTTGCCTTAAACTTAAGCGATCTTGCGGCGATGGGCGCAGAGCCAGCTTGGATTTCCGTGGCATTGACACTACCAAAAGCTGAAGCACAGTGGCTGGAACAGTTTACCCAAGGAATGCACGAAATTGCGGAATATTACAATGTACAAATCGTTGGTGGTGATACAACGCAAGGGCCATTAACAATTAGCATTTGTGCTAAAGGCTTTGTGCCTAATGGTTGTGCGTTAACGCGAAGTGGTGCAAAAAATGGGGATTGGATTTTTGTTACTGGCTCACTAGGTGATGCTGGCCTTGCCATCGATAGCAAATATGGCAAAGTTACACTGACTGAACAGCAATTCAATGCTGCCAATAAAGCATTTGATTTTCCGACTCCGCAGGTCGCTGCAGGGCAAATGCTTCGTGGCAAAGCAACCAGTTGCATTGATATTTCCGATGGTTTGATTGCTGATATCGGCCACATCTGCCAAATGTCCGGTGTCGGCGCTAAATTGTTTGCCGAAAACATTCCGCTAGCGGCAACGGTTAAAGCGGTGTTGCCACAAGAACATGCGCTAAATTATGCTTTGACCTATGGTGATGAGTACCAATTACTGTTCACTGTGCCGGAAGAGCACAGAACAAGCGTTGAGATGACATTGAAACAATATGGCGTTGAGTTAAGCTGTGTTGGTCAAATTACAAACCATGTTGGAAGTGTAGAATTAACGCTAAATGGTAAACCTTTTACCCTTGAACAGGCTGGTTTCGAACACTTTAATGATAAGTAGTAGGAGTGTGCGTGGCACAATTTAATCTAAAAAAATTTTCACATTTTTGTGCTTTAGGTTTTGGCCTCGGACTGGCTCCTAAAGCGCCAGGTACGTTTGGCACATTAGCAGCAATTCCATTTATTATGATGACAATGACGGCGCCTTTATGGTTGCAGTTGATTGTGGCTGTAGCAATTTGTGGTATTGGTATTTGGTTTTGCGATGTGGCAAGTCGCGATGCTGGCGTACATGATCACCCATCAATTGTCTGGGATGAGGTTGCTGGGTTTTATATCACCATGATTGGCGCGGCTATTTCTTGGCAAACCTTGCTGGTTGGCTTTATCTTATTCCGCTTTTTCGATATTGTTAAACCTTGGCCGATCAAGTTGCTCGATAAACACGTAAAAGGTGGCTTTGGCATTATGGTGGACGATATTCTCGCTGGAATATTCTCCTTGGTATGCTTACAGTTAGTGCTTTATTACGGGCTAATTTAATAATGAGATAAACCGTGCTGTTTCGCTTAATACTGTTATTAACCTTAGTACTTTTAAGTACCTTTAAATTTGCCTACGCATCACTTGATGATTATGTGGTTAAGCAGTGGCATATACAGCACGGACTTGCATCACAATCACTAAAAAATATTGTACAAGACCAGCAGGGCTATTTATGGATTGGCTCTCAGTTTGGTTTAAGCCGTTTTGACGGTAACCGCTTTACCAATTTCAATGTTAACAACAGTGACTTCCTGCCTAGCAATGCAATAAACAGTTTACTGCTAGATAATGAGGGGTTCCTTTGGATTGGCACGGACAATGGGCTAGTAAAATTTAGCCCAAGTGAGCTTAGCTTTGAACGCTTTAGTTTAAACGGCCCTGTACGGGACATTGTACAAGACAACAATGGCCGTATTTGGATTGCATCAAATAGCCTTTATCTATATTCCAATCAAAAACTTAATACAATTTCACAATTGTTAGGTGTCAGTGACACCAATAATAACTTCAGTAATAAGCGCAACGCCCTTGTAAAACTGATTGGCGAAGTGCGTAAAATGGCACTCTCGCCAGATGGTATTTGGCTGATTAATGATCGCTTTTTGATTCGTTTGCAAAGTTTAGCAAATGCCCGAACAGGTAAAATTCGCTTTGAAATCACTGAGCGAATTTCATTACCACAACGCTTAGCGCAGTCGGTACTGTATGATATGGCTTGGCTTGAGGGGGATTTGTTTATTGCATCTGAAGTGGGTGCTTACTTTTTAGATATTGACCAAGAGTTAAGACCTTTTTCATTGCCCTATGCGAATAATGCCACAGTATATAAGTTTATGTATGACTCGGACGGGTCGCTTTGGGTTTCAACCAAAGGGCGACTGTTATATCGCGATAGCAGTGGTATTTGGCAGTGGATTGAGCCATCTGATCTTGAACAAACCATCTGGTTCTCAGATATTTTCCGTGACCAAGACGATAACATCTGGCTTGCTAGCTTAACAGAAGGTTTATGGCAAGCGCGTCCAAGCCAAGTAAAACGTCACCGCGATAGTAAAGGATTAAATCAACCAGTCACCACTCTAAAGTTTGGCCTAGATAATCAACTATGGCTTGCTACTAGCAGCGGCATAGGGTATCTCGATGACAAAGATAGGTTTACGGTTGAAATTGCTGCGGCCAAATTAGGTGGTTTAACGGTACATGACTTGCATTTTCAAGGTGGGCGTTTGCTTTTGTCTACGATAATAAAGAGCTTCGTAAACTCGATGCAGCTGCACTTCGCTCATCAGCGGTGTTTGCAATCGAAAGTGCCGAGCAAGGCGGCTTGTGGATTGCTACTGATAGAGGTTTGTATCGTCTCGCATTTAATGGTCTGCGCTCGTTTGTTTATAACTCGTTTCTAGACAGCAAATATATCACCTTTATTAATGAACAAAATGGTAATGGCTATTTAGGCACTTCACGCGGCGCTTATTTTTTCAATGAACGTGGCATTGAACGTTTGGCAATGGGCAGCGCCCTTGCAGAATCGCATATCAGTTTTATTTTGCCTGTTGAAAATAAGTTGTTTGTTGCAACCCAAAACAACGGTCTTTTTTACCGCAATGATAAGCGTGTTTGGCGTCAATTAGATGTTTCAAATGGTTTACCGTATGGGCCTATTTTAAGTTTGTATTTTGACGATGTTCTACAACATTTATGGGTCAGTACTAGTAAAGGCGTTTACCGCATGCCGATAAAACAGTTTGAAGAGAACGCCAATTCACTGCAAGTAGAGCAAGTTATTTCGCCTTACAATAAACAACTTGATGGCAAAACCAGTCAATGTTGTTCTGGTTACGCACTCGGGGCGATCGCTTCACTAGATTCGAGTTTATGGTATCCGAGTAAATCGGGGTTGGTTGAAATTCCAACTAATATCCGCCTTTTTAGCGAAAGTGACATAAGGCCGATTATTGAAACCGTAACTGCCGATAATAGTGGTGAGCAACATGTTTACCCTGTGCCAGAAATGGACACATTGACACTCAAAACCCAAGAGCGAAACCTTACTCTTGGTTATACCGCGATTAATTATCAGTCAGCATCGAATATCGATTTCCGTTATCGCTTGGTTGGTCTTGATGGTACATGGCGTGAAGCAAATAATAGTCGTGAAGCAAACTATGCGAATTTACCTGCAGGTAAATTTGTATTTGAGTTACAAGCAAAACGTCCAGCGCAAGATTGGAGTAGCGCCGATACTATCTCGCAAACCTTAATCATTCCAAAAGCCTTTGATGAAACCGTGGTGTTTCGATTAATTGTAGTCATGTCGTTTATTCTTGCCTTGTATATTGTGTTTCTGTTTTATCGAACTCAGGAGCGCCGTAAGCAAGAAGAACTAGAGCGTTTAGTTGAAACGCGTACCCAAGCCCTTATTTCAGCGAATGAGCAGCTGAATAAAGCAAATGATCGATTAAAACTGGTCAGTCACTCAGATGAACTGACTGGTCTTCGCAGTCGTCGTCGCTTCTTGTTTGATCAGTTGCCAAAAGATATCGAACATTTCCAAAGTAACCGCGAAAGCCTTGAAATTCAGGGTAAATGTATGGCGTTACTTATTTTAAACTTAGATAAATTTAGCCATGTGAATGATGTGTTTGGCTCTTTCGCTGGTGATAACTGCTTACAGCAAATTGCTTCGATGCTGACCGAGCAAGTGCTTGGTGCCGACTATGTTGTTCGCTGGAGTGGCGATGAGTTTCTTATATTACTCAGGGACATGCAAAAAGGTGCAGTGCATCAGTTTGCGCGCAGTATTAGCCACCAACTTGCAGAACGAGAGTTTGTTATGCCAGATGGCCGTAAAACCAAGTTAACGGGCTCTGTGGGCTGGGCATTTTATCCGTTACCATTACTGGGTGGACAAATTATTAGCTGGGAAACCTCAATCAAAATTGCTGATATTGCGCTGCAAAAAGCTAAAGCGAAAAACCCGGGCAGTGTTGCTTATTTTAGTTTTTCAGAGAACATAGATGCGTTTGAATTTGAAGATAGCGAACGTATTGCTAGTCAGTTAGAAATGCTACTGGAAACAGAGCAAGTTAAGCTGCATATTTCAGAAATATAAAGCGGTTAAGAGTCAGGATTTAGAATTCAGATTTCAGATTTCAGTGAGTTTCTGAAACCTGAATTCTAATAGGATAGGCTACTTAGAAAGGTAGTCTTTGATACTTTGTGCAATGCCATTGGCATCTAAGCCAAGTTCTGCATGCATCTCTTGTTGTGTACCGTGTTTAATAAACTCATCAGGTAAGCCTAAGTTAAGAACTGGCAAAGATAATTTTTCAGCCATAACAAATTCATTAACTGCAGAGCCAGCACCACCCATCAGCGCATTATCTTCAAGTGTGACTAGTGTGCCATGAGTTTTTGCAAGTTGCTTAATTGCATCACCATCAAGCGGTTTAATAAAGCGCATATCTAATAGCGTTGCATCAATTTCTTCTGCAACTTTCTTAGCTTCATCAAGTAGGGTGCCAAAACTAAGAATAGCTGTGTCTTTACCTTCACGAACGACTTTGGCTTTACCAATTTCAAGAGTAGTCATTTCAGTACTTGGTAAAATATCGCCAGCACTACCACGCGGGTAGCGAACCGCACTTGGTCCTTGATTGAGGTGGCCTGTGTAAAGCATTTGACGGCATTCATCTAAATCACTTGGTGCCATAATCACCATATTTGGAATACAGCGCATAAAGCTTAAGTCGTAAGCTCCTTGGTGAGTTTCACCATCAGCACCTACAAGGCCAGCACGGTCAATTGCAAACATCACTGGTAAGTTTTGCAGTGCGACATCGTGAATAAGTTGATCGTATCCGCGCTGTAAAAAGCTCGAATAAATCGCCACAACAGGCGTTAACCCTTCACAGGCTAAACCTGCACCAAGCGTCACAGCGTGCTGCTCGGCAATTGCTGCATCGTAATACTGATTTGGAAATTCTTTTGAAAAGCGCACCATGCCCGAACCTTCACGCATGGCAGGGGTAATTGCCATTAATTTCGGGTCTTCGGCAGCCATATCACATAACCAATCCCCAAATACTTTTGAGAAAGTCGGAGCACTTGGTTTTGACTTAGGTAAACTAGTTTCACTTGGGTCAAACTTTGGTACGCCGTGGTAGCCAATTGGATCAGCTTCCGCAGGTTTATAGCCTTTACCTTTTTGTGTACGAACATGAAGCAGCTGAGGCCCTTTTAAGTTACGCATATTGCGAAGGGTGTCAGTTAACATGCCAACGTCGTGGCCATCAATTGGGCCAATATAGTTAAAGCCGAGCTCTTCAAAGAAAGTGCCTGGAATTACCATGCCTTTAAGGTGTTCTTCCATGCGACTTGCCAGCTCTTTTACTGGTGGCATACCTGAAAGTAGCTTTTTACCACCTTCGCGAATATTAGTATAAAAGCTACCAGAAAGAATACGCGCAAAGTGGTTGTTAAGCGCGCCCACGTTTTCTGAAATCGACATTTCATTGTCGTTCAAAATAACCAGCATATCAGGGTTTAAGTCACCGGCGTGGTTCATCGCTTCAAATGCCATACCAGCAGTCATTGCACCATCACCAATTACCGCTACAACTTTTCGGTCTTGGCCTTCTTTTTCTGCAGCAAGTGCCATACCAAGCGCCGCAGATATCGAGGTGCTTGAGTGACCAACGCTGAACGTGTCGTATTCGCTTTCTTCACGGAAAGGGAACGGGTGTAGGCCGTCTTTTTGACGAATGGTGTGCATTTGCTCACGACGACCCGTTAAAATTTTATGTGGGTAAGCCTGATGACCAACATCCCAAATTAAACGGTCAAACGGTGTGTTGTACACATAATGCAGGGCAACTGTTAATTCAACAGTACCTAAGCCAGATGCTAAGTGGCCGCTGCTTTGTGAAACGGAATTAAGTAAGTAATCTCTCAGTTCGTTACTGAGCTCAGCAAGGTTTTGCTGCGGAATATCACGCAGTTCTTCCGGCGTATTGGCTAAGCTTAATAACGGATACTTGCTACTATCAAATGTCATGATGTTTTAAATTCTATCCTAAAAATAAGTCGCCAATTTATTGTTGTAAGTTATTTGGCGCACTAGGGATCAGTGATCTCTAGCAATTATATATTCTGCAATGGCTTTGAGTCGACCTGTATCGGCGTCTATTTCTGACAAAGCATCAATTGCTTGGTTCACAAGTAAGTGTGCTTTTTCTTTTGCGCCTTGTATTCCCAGTAGTGCAGGGTATGTGGCTTTATTTGCTTCAAGGTCTGAACCTTGCGGTTTGCCTAACGTCTGCGTGTCGCCTTCAATATCAAGAATGTCATCTTGCACTTGGAAGGCAAGGCCAATTGATTCAGCATAACGCGCTAACGCCGCAATTTCTATCTCACTTGCATTACCTGCAAGTGCGCCCATAGTAATTGCTGACTTTAATAGTGCCCCTGTTTTTAGCTTATGAACACGTTCCAGTTGTGCAAGGGAAATCACTGT
This sequence comes from Pseudoalteromonas sp. G4, assembly GCF_028875915.1. Taxonomy (GTDB): domain Bacteria; phylum Pseudomonadota; class Gammaproteobacteria; order Enterobacterales; family Alteromonadaceae; genus Pseudoalteromonas. Next base: position 2,919 of record NZ_JAPEHW010000052.1, on the reverse strand, counting down.
ATCGGTTGCAGCTATATCAAGTGCTTGTCCGCCACACATGCCTACTAAGCCAGATGCATTCGCCAAAGTATGCACAATTTTCAATTGGTTCTGTGCTGATGTACTCACAAATGGTGCTTCGGTTATGGTTTCAAACGCAAGACATTGTAAAGCATCACCTACTAAAATAGCGGTCGCTTCATCAAATGCAATATGACAAGTGGGACGGCCGCGGCGTAAATCATCATCATCCATTGCAGGTAAATCGTCATGCACTAATGAATAACTATGAATACATTCAATGGCAGAGGCGATTCGATCTAAATCTTCATCTTTAGCAGCGAATAGCTCACCGGTTAAATACACTAAAATTGGGCGTAATCGCTTACCGCCATTTAATAAGCTATAGCGACATGCTGCAACGAGTTTTTCGTCACTTTCTAGCGTATTTGGTGTGAGTTCGCTGAGATTTTTTTCTATACGTGGTAAATACGCAGAAATAATGGATTCAACAGAGTTCAAGTGACAGCCTACTGGTTAAAATCGACAAGTTGGGCAGTGTCGTTCTGTCCCATTAAAATTTGCACTTTTTGCTGCGCTTGTTCAAGTTTACTTGAAGAGGCTGACGCTAATGCTATGCCACGTTCAAAATGTTTTAGCGCGGTTTCTAGCGGCAAATCTCCGCGTTCCATTTCATTTACTATGGTAGATAGTTCAGAAATGGCTTCTTCAAAGCTTAAATTCTCCGGTTTTTTGCTCGCCATGGGATACCTGTCACGCAATTAAAATAAAGAGGCCTAATTTTATGGTTATTGACTCGCTAATTCAATTTAACTTGTTAAATAGGCAAAATAATTTCACTAATACTTTTATATCTCTTGCCGATAAATAAAAGTAAATTATTATAATAGTTACGATATCTTACTTTTTGGTAAGCATATTGAGCCTCAAATTTTAAAACCCAAACTTGGTTTATAAGCATTACAACTGGGAGTCAAAGTGGATTTAGCAACGGTTATAGGCATTGTTGGTGCAATAGGTTTTATTGTAATGGCAATGGTAATGGGTGGTGATATCGGCATGTTTGTCGATGTGCCATCAGTATTAATTGTATTTTGTGGTTCATTATTCGTAGTGCTTTCAAACTACACTATGGGGCAATTTTTTGGCATAGGTAAAGTGGCTGGTAAAGCCTTTATGTTTAAAATTGAAGCGCCAGAAGAGTTAATCGAAAAATCAGTAGAGCTTGCAGATGCTGCCCGTAAAGGGGGCTTTTTAGCCCTCGAAGAAGCTGAAATCCCCAATCAGTTTATGCGTAAAGGCATTGATATGTTGGTAGATGGCCACGACGCAGATGTGGTGCGTGCCACACTACAAAAAGATATAAGTCTTACTACCACAAGGCATGAAGCCGGTGCAGGATTATTTAAAGCACTGGGTGATGTGGCGCCTGCAATGGGTATGATTGGTACCTTGATTGGTCTGGTTGCGATGTTATCAAACATGGATGACCCAAAAGCGATTGGTCCTGCGATGGCGGTAGCCCTTTTAACTACTCTTTACGGTGCATTCCTTGCCAACGTAATTGCCATTCCTATTCAAGCGAAACTTGAAAACCGTAAAGATGAAGAAGAACTAAATCAAAAACTTATCTTAGATGCGATTTTAGGTATTCAAGATGGACAAAATCCAAAAGTTATTGAAGGTATTTTGAAAAACTATCTAGCTGAATCAAAACGTGCAGTAGATACCGAGGGGTAAGTTATGTCGGACGAAGCAGAAGAGTGTAAATGCCCGCCCCCCGGATTGCCAGCGTGGATGGGCACCTTTGCTGATCTGATGTCGCTTTTAATGTGCTTCTTTGTATTGTTATTAGCGTTTTCAGAAATGGATGTGTTGAAATTCAAGCAAATTGCTGGCTCGATGAAGTTTGCATTTGGTGTACAAAACAAAATCGAAGTAAAAGACATTCCTAAAGGTACCAGTGTAATTGCTATGGAGTTCCGTCCTGGTAAGCCTGATCCTACGCCAATTGAAACTATTCAACAGCAAACTGTTGAGATGACGCAGCAAATGTTAGAGTTTCAAGCGGGCGAAGAAGATAGTGCTGGGGGGCGTCAAGAACAGCGTGGAAATCGTCGTGGTGGCGAATCGGCAAGTACCTCAAAACAAACCGCCAGTGAAGCACAGCAAGAAAAAACCAATGAGCTGCTTAAGAAAATAGCGCAGCAACTTGAGCAACAAATTATTGATGGTGCAATTGAGCTTGAATCATTAGGTCAGCAAATTATTATTCGTATTCGTGAAAATGGCTCGTTCCCATCGGGCAGTGCGTTTTTACAACCGCAATTTAAGCCAATCATTCAAGAAATTGCCGTTTTACTTAATGATGTACCAGGTGAAATCACAGTATCAGGTCATACTGATGATTTTCAGGTAAGTAATGAGCTGTATACCAATAACTGGGATTTATCAGCAAAACGAGCGGTTGCCGTGGCAACAGAAATGCAAAAAGCACCTTCGTTTGATAAGGGCCGCATGGTGGTGATTGGCCGAGCAGACACTCGGCCACTTGAGCCGAATGTGGATGATGAATCGCGTCGTAGAAATCGTCGCGTTGAGATTTCAATTATGCAAGGTAAAGCAAAAGAGTCCACGCCCATAGACTTACAATAAACACAAAAAGGCCTCATAATCGTGAGGCTTTTTCTTTACATTAAAAGTGATAATTAACAAAGAAAGCAACAAACACAGACTATTGAAGTTCCTCTCACAGTCACAAAGTAGATAAATAGAAGTTATAACCAAATACTCGCCAACAAACTTAGTTGCGCGTGTATTTGTAATATAAAGAAATGACTTTTCATTAAAAATACTTGTGTTTTTTAGCATATTCAGTAATTTGTAAAGTGCCTTAAGGCAAAACAACTACAAGGAGAT
>NZ_JAPEHW010000051.1 GCF_028875915.1 Pseudoalteromonas sp. G4 | reverse complement strand
CAAACAAATTTAACGCAGTAATAAGTAAAAGTAGCTGCTAGAAAGTAATTTATTATCCCGAGCTCAGGTTATTTAGCAATATACGGGATAACTTGTTTAATTGGTTGCGAAAAGGTCAACCTCTTATTTTCGTCTAAGGTATTTGGCGTTTGAATAGTGCAGCGATTGTCTTTGCAGCTAATAAATTCATCTGCTCCCATAGGCTTAGATGCAGGGCCGTCAAATACAAGCGTCACTCCTTTTACTTCAGGCATCATAAACGAAAACAAAGTACGCATAAAAAAGCCCGATAAGCGTCCCATCAAATCATCAAACTCGTCATAAAGCACTGCCATTTGCTTTATTGAGACACTATCTCCATATTCTTGGCTAGATTCCATTTGCATTTTAAGCTGACATTGATCAGCGCCTTTTGGCTGCACCACAATCAATGCTTTATCTTTATCTAGCGTTTCATCAAATGGCAAAAGTAATTTACTATCATTAGTATAATTTAAAGGGTATTCATTGGTTTTTGTAATGATACTGCCGCTTTCAATAGCACATGGCTTAGCGTGTTGATTAACTAGGTAAAAACCGACATCAGCACTTGCATAATCACCTTTAGACATCACTTTTAAACGGTCATAAAAGCCATCATAAGACACTACAAATTCTGCAGCATTTGCCCCTAAAGAGGCAGTCGACAGAAACAAACTTACAGCTAATATTTTTTTATTCACCGAAATACCTTTGATTCGTTACCAACATTTGATTCAACTCTTCAATATACGCATGGCCGCGCTCTGAGTAGCTGCCAAGTCCGTATAACAATTTCTCAGCAAGTATAATCTGTTCATCGTAGCGATTGCTTTGCCTTAGATCACGAAGTTGTTGATAGGCAGGATGTGTATTTATATTTCTAAAATAAGCTTTTACACTTTGCTCTAACGATTTAAACGCTGCAACCTCATGGTTACGCCCTTCGTTACGCTTATTTGGCACCATGCCACAACCTTCTTTAAAGCACCATAAACCAAAAAAATTCAAACCAATGCGAGCAAAACGTGAGGTGCCCCAACCAGACTCATTAGCTGCTTGTGTTAAAACCATCGCAACTGGAATACTGTCCACACGATTAAGTGCCACCGTTAAGCTATCTTCATTTATCTCATCAGCAATTTTGTATTCAGCGAAAATATCAGTTAAAGCAGCAATTTGATTTGTAGGAATTTCATAACCAAGCTCTAACTCCGTTAAGGCTAAGTCTACCTGCTCACGCTGGGTCAAAATACGCTTATTTTCTGCAATAACATAAGGTTTTAATAAATCGAAAAAGGCCTGCTTACGCTTTTGCACATTATGCATATTGGCAAAATCTGGCAACTTAACATTGTGAAGGGGTTTTTCTTTTATAACTGGTTTGGCTACTTCTTCTTTGTTGCTATCTAGTGACTCAGCGGATTTATCTAACCAAGGTGACAGCAACATGTAACCAAATAAACAAAATAGGATTACTTTTAACAATAACTTCATAAATAATTTTAGTAAGTAGAAATGTCTAAAAAAAGGAACAATTCTACACCAATGCGTTTGTAGACGTAAGCTTTTAATATTTAGCCCTATCCCAATACAGACTAGATTTACCGATTGTACGTAGTTGTTCGTTAAATAGTTCAAAGCTTGCAAAGGGTTTCATCTCGCCAGTTAAGCAAAACCACGTATGAGAATAGCAGTTACGTTTACTGACATGATAAGGATGATATGCAAATAATTGTGATGCCACATGATCATCATCAAATGTAAAATTAAAGCTATTACCCGTTTGGTCGCTGGCAACAAAAATATTATCGCCACTGCGATCAGCCAAAAACCGTTTATAACTTACCGCTCGAGAAAGTCCAGAACCATGCAGTTCCAATATAAGATTATCGTCAATCACTAAACCTGTATGGATAAAGCCATTATAAACGCCACAACAAACAATATTGCCCAATTCTAGCGCTACACTTTTATCACTTGGCAAACTATCACATGGGTAGCGCCCTATTGCATCGTTACTACTTAAACCATAACGACGGCGTTTATCTTGCTCTTTTAATTCGTTGCGATACATCGAATTTGCAAATACTGCCGCTGCGGAAACACCGAGTAATAATGGTAATGGCATAAATACATCTCCAAAACAGCCTTTATTAAACTATGGCACATCTTATCGCTTAATAGTGTTTTAAGTTGTTGCAATTTATGTCTAAAATAACTTTATGATTTTAATAAATTAACTAGGTAATTAATGACTGAAGAATGGTTAGCAAGACGGTATCAAGAAAACAAGCATCGCCCAGATGACAAACGTTCACCTTATCAAAAAGACCGCTCACGCATTATTCATGCGGCAGCGTTTAGACGCTTGCAGGCCAAAACTCAAATTATGGGCATTGGTGTCAATGATTTTTACCGTACTCGTCTTACTCATTCTCTAGAAGTTGCACAAATTGCCAGTGGTATTTTAGGTCAATTAAGGGCGAATCAAACCAACGATAACTTAAGTGCATTTTTACCGTGTCGCAGTTTAATTGAAACGCTTTCTTTAGCGCATGATATTGGTCATCCGCCATTTGGCCATGGCGGAGAAACGGCGCTTAATTATATGATGCGCGAGCATGGTGGCTTTGAGGGTAATGCGCAAACGTTAAGGATCGTTGCAAAGTTAGAACCCTACAGTAAAGGCTTTGGCATGAATTTAACGCGCCGAACATTACTTGGTTTTATTAAATATCCGCAGCTTATAAAGCATTTATGGCAAATCCCAACAGACAGCGGGCAAGATCGCTTTATAAACTCTACACGCTGGCTACCAGCTAAAGGCTTATATTGCGAAGAGTCCACAGTATTTGATTGGATTTTATCGCCCCTATCAAACCAGGATAAAACCACATTTACCCAGTTTGCTAAAAATAATAATGGTATTTCTCGCACGCTTTATAAGTCGCTTGATTGCTCAATTATGGAACTAGCAGATGATATCGCTTATGGTGTTCACGATTTAGAGGATGCAATTGCAACAGGCATGGTAACAGCCCATCAATGGCAAGGTTTTGTTGAAAGTCATTTAGGTGCACTACAAAAAGGCTGGCTAAAAACCAATTTACCGCGAATATCTGCACAGTTATTTTCACACGATGAAGCCGATTTAAAAGATGTAATTGGTGAGCTGGTTAACTTATTTATTACCCAAGCGCGAATTAAACAATTAGGTAAATTTGAAAGCCCACTGCTTGATCACAAGGTATACCTTGAAGATGATTTAACAATATTACTTGAAGGATTAAAGCAATTTGTCTTCAAAAATGTTATCCGTCATCCAGAAATGCAACAAATCGAGTTTAAAGGGCAAAAAATTATTTCAGATCTGTTTGCGGCTTTTGCAAGCGACCCACTTAGGTTATTACCACATACACGACAAAGTATTTACCAAAATGCAATAGAGCAAGGCGAAACAGGATATCGCCAATTATGTGATTATATTTCTTCGATGACCGATGAATACGCCATTAAAGTGCATGGTAGACTGTTTACTACTGAATACTAAGCAATTTTAGAATCGTCGTAAAACACCGTGCCATCGTCTTTCGATACAGAGCGACTACAATGCGTTTCTTGAGTGTCAAGTAATTCACTTGGACGCAAGTTACGCTCTTTTAACGCTTCGCCACAATGCGGACACACATCAATTAAACATTGTGTGCTGATATTAAAACACTTGGTACATTCAAAACAGCTCACATCCGTATCAAGTTGTGCTTGTTCTGTTTGTTGACAATTAAATAATGCATGTTCAGCCATATTTGACATTGCAAGCCTCCTTTTTTCAAAAACATAAAGAAAGGGCTTTAGTTTGACAAGCTTATTTTTTAAGCAACATTTAAAACCAGTAAAAAGTACTATTTGAAAATAGTATTTTGATAGCGAACTTGTAAGTTTTGCCCTTTAAATGCTTCAAAAGCATCAAAGGTTGCAGCTATTTTTTCTAACCGCTCTGACGGTTTTGGGTGCGTACTATAAAGACTTGCCAGTACACTGTCGGTGGGTGTTATTGATGCTATTCTCTGCAGCACCGAGGCCATAGCAAAAACGTCATAACCAGCTTTGCTCATTAAATAAATAGCTTCAATATCCGCTTCGATTTCGTCGTCTCTATCTAGCCCTTTACTATAAAGCTCCGTTGCCATCGAGCTAAGCGCCCTCGCCCATTGAGTTAAATTACGAGATGACCTACTTGCGCCACTATGTGTTTGATAGGCTTCTGCTGAAACAAATGCCACTTCAGTGAGGGCACTTTGTAAACTTAACTCTTTAATTTTTTCGACATGATGCTGTTTTGTAATATGAATAATTTCATGTGCTAACATCGCAGCAAGCTCGGCCTCACTGTCTAATTGCAGTAAGGCGCCTGAAGTAATAAATACAAATCCTGCAGGTGCTGCAAACGCATTAATGTCATCGCTATCTAGCACAGCAAATTGCCAGTTTAGCGTCGGGCGGCTCGAATGATTTGCTAAATGGCGACCGACTTTGTTCACGTATTGGTTTATCTGTTTATCTTGATGAATTGGCGCTACCGATACCAACACAGATGCTAAGTTTTCCCCTAACTGCTGCTCTTTATTTTCATCAAAGCTTTGACTTTCATAAACAGTAACCCCTTGATTTACCAAGGCACCTACATCTACTCCGGCTATTTTCACACCTGTTGCATTACAACTCACAACTAAAAATGCACAAATAATAATTAAAAAATGTTTTTTAATCATTTGGCACCTCGGCGTGCGTTAGTTTGCCATTTACAATAAATTGATTTAAATCGCGCATGTTGGGTTTAAATGAATCGAGCGGTTTCAAAAGTGCTTTATTTGGCGTGACATTATCAAAGGCATGCTTATCAAACCCCCTTATTGCGGTTGACGCGGTAGGCTTTGAATTTATTGACTCTATTAACGACACAACCCCCAAATCGCCACTCCTCCTTGGTTGAGTAGCCAGTTGAACAGCAAGCATTTTAACCCAAGCAGTAGGCTGTGTTTGTTCTTCAACAAAATACCAAGCACGGTGACGTTTGCCGATTTGTAATGGATCGCCAACTTCTTTCGATGCGACCACATCACTTTTAATTGAAGGCTCTGTATAAAGGTTTGTTGCCATCGCAACAATTGCAGGTTTACTGTGAGAAGGTGTTTCTGTTTTTGCAATACATAACAAAGGAAAAAGAGTTAACATTAACAAATAAGTTATTAGTTTCATTTTACTATCGCTCCGGCGTTAGTAGTTCCACAGGTTCTTCACGTCCTTTTACGGTTGCTTTGTCAACATACTGAAAGTTGAGGTTCGTCCTTTGTGCGGTTTGTTTTGACACTAAAATACGATTACTAGCCTTGGTTAACCCTTCAATACGACTGGCTAAATTAACTGTGTCACCAAGCACAGTATAGTCTAAACGCTGATCGGTGCCGATAAATCCACACATTACTTTGCCACTGTGAATGCCAATACCAATGTCTAAAAACTGGTATTTCTTCGCTAAACGGGCTCTAAAGTTTAGTAAGTTTTTCTCCATTTCAAGTGCAGCTAAAATCGCTTGTTCTGCATGATTCTCAGATTTTAAAGGCGCCCCCCAAAAAGCCATTACCGCATCACCGATAAATTTATCAAGTGTGCCATTATGCTTAAAAATTGTTGCTACTTGCATCGACAGGTAATCATTTAAAAGTGCAACAACTTCAGTTACATCGTGTTTTTCAGAAAGTGCGGTGAAATTACGAATATCGCTAAAAAGAACGGTTACTTCAACGATATCGCTGCTGCCATACTGCGCGATATTTTGATGATCTAATAAATTTTTAACCACATTTGGGTCTAAAAATCTGCCAAACAATTTATTGGCATATTGTTTTTCAAGGTATTGACCATAACTGTGCATTAAAAATTGTGAAATATAGGCAAGCCCAACAGCGCAAATTAGCGTACCAAGCGGTAAATCACTATGTGTTTTTGCTAAATAACAATAGCCTTGCCAAAGCAGTAAAAAAAGAAGGGCTAACACCACGGTCGATAAGCAAAATTGCCTAACTAATGATAATTTAAATAAATAAACCCAGCTGATCAATATCATCAGCACACCTGCCGATGAGATAACAACTACACTGCTTAGCTGATTGTAATATTCATTATTTAAATAATTAGACACTGCATTTGCAATAACGAACACACCTGGTTCACTATTAGAAATGGATGTTGCAACTTCATCGAATAATCCAGCTGCCGTAGCGCCAATTAGTATCTTTTTGTTTTTAAACTCCTTTAAGAAAGTGCTGTTTTCATTCACTACCGCATTGTAAATATCAGCATAACTGTACTGCTTAAATTGATCTTGATGTTGCCATTTCAGTTTAATTGTATTGCTCAGCAATAAACTTGTTGATGGAGCATTCGCTATTAGTGCACCGAGTGATAAATAGGTATCGTTATTCACCCTTATTTTAGATAAATATTGTCTTACTACAGCATCGTTTTGCCTGAAGACATTAACACTGCCTATTTTCTTTTCGCCTGGCTTCTTGGTAAAAGGAAAAAGCGCTAAACGATATTCACTTTGCTTTGCTTGATTGGAAGTTTCTAAACCTAGCAGGGCTAAATAAACATTGTTTGCCTCATTCAATACTTGTTCAAAATAGAGATCATCATCAGGACGATAAATATCAGGTTCATTAAACAGTACATCAAAGGCAATCACGCTTGGTGAGTAACGATTTAATCCCTCGATTAGTTCAGCATGAACGCTTCGTGGCCAAGGCCAGCGCCCCGCCACACCTTTCATTAATTCAATGGACTTGTCATCAATCGTGATGATAACTAACTCTTGCGAGGGTATGCGGTGATTCACTTGATTACGCTCCCGCAAATCAAAGAGCGTATTATCTAAAGGCAAAGCAAGCTCAAAAAAATAAAGGATAAGCCAGATAACAAAGGCAAATATGCAAGTGAAAACAGTGTGTAATTTCTGGCGGTGCTGAAAAGTCATAGCTTATTTAAAAAGAGGAATTCCCTTTTAAGCTTAGCAAACTATTTGTTTTTTAAATGAGTTTCACCTTGCCTATCACCACTAAGCATATTCACTTCACTTTGGGACATACGCTGCAAAAACAGTTCGGCTAGTATTTCAAAGTCTGAGCAGTCTTTTAACTCATTGTATAGCTGCTTAGCATATTGCCAATCCTGGGCATTATATGCTGAAAAGGCCAATTTGAGCTTATCGGTTAATAACGTATTTGGAAAATAACCATATACTTTGGTTTTTTCAGATTTACCTTTGTGAAGCACATCATCAATTAAAACAAATTGGTGTTTTTCTTCTAATTTCAGATAAAGTGCTTCGCCAATCAGTATATCAGTGCCGTATAGCCTGTTTGCACCTTCTAAACGTGCCGCTTGATTAACCGTATCACCGATGCAAGTGTAATCAAACAACACATCTGAACCTAAGTGACCGACGATCGCTTCACCCGAATTTATACCCATTCTTAAGCGAACAGGCGGTAATCCGCGTGTGTTTAATCTATCCGTTAACTTCTCGCATTTTTGATGCATTTCAATAGCTGCAGCAATGGCTTTTTCAAAATGAAGAGGCTCAGCCACAGGCGCACCCCAAAATGCCATTACCTCATCACCAATGTATTTATCAATTGTGCCACCGTGTTTAACAATTATTTTGCTAAGCGCTGTCAGTATTTCATGCAAAATATCTGCAACTTGCTCAGCTTCAAGTTGTTCAGATAGTTTTGTAAAACCAGCCAAATCAGCAAATAACACGGTGATTTCTTTACGCTCACCGCCTAGTTCTAATTTATCTGGATCATTCATTAGATCATCCAACACTTGGCTTGATACATATCGTGAAAAAGCGCGTTTTATAAAGCGACGTTGTGCTTGTTCTTTTCTAAAACCAATAATGAAATAAAACAAATAACAGCTAAACACTAACAGCACTAAACTTAACGTAGGTAAATAAACTTGGTTATAAAATGCCAGTAACGATCCCCCCCCAATTAACAAAAGCATTTTTACCAAACCTAACAGCGATTTTTTGATACTTGCAGCTGTAAAAAACATAATTGCAAGCAGCATTACAACAAGTGAGATAAAAATAAATTGCCAATCTAGAAGGGGCTTTAAAAATAAATCGTGCCTGATATTTTCAATGAGGTTTGCATGCACCTCTATTGCTGACATGGTGTTGCCCTTAAATTGTGTAAAAGGCGTTAAGTATTGATGCTCGTTTTTAAGTAAAAGGCGTGTTTTTGTATAAGTATTCAATCCCACCAATACAATTTTATCGTTAAACACACTATCTGGAAGCCTAACAGTGTCAGCTGCTTGAACGTAAGAAACCGTTGGGAAGGTATGCTTATCACCGACAAAATGGATACGGCCACTATCTGCCAAAGGTTGTTCACCAAACAATAGCCAAAGACTACCTTTTACAAATGGAATTTCGCGCACAACACCATCTAAGTCTGAAGTTATTTGTACCTTTGCCGATTTTGCTCCGGCTTTTGTGTAACGGGATTTAAAATCTGTTAACGGCTTTGTAAGCAGGTATTCTTCGCCAATATAAATGGGTGTTTTACTGACTTTAACTGCATTTAAAAAGTCAGTGGCGTTTTCCTCTAATTTAACATCCAAATTTCTAAATAAGGCTGAATCAAAATAAACAACTTTCGCACCGGCCTTTTCAAGGCGATTTATCACATAAACATAATAATCTAATGGCCAAGGCCAGACAGTTTGGTAATGTAACAAACTTGCTTCATCAATCGTGACAAGCACAATATCTGTGTTGGATAACTTTGGCGAAATCAGTCTAGATTGACTATCAAAGAGGAAGTTTTCTAATTGACTATAAATTGATGTAAAACTAAAGAAATAAACAAATACAACACTAAAAAAAGCAGACAAGCATGCATTAAACATCCAATACTTTTGTGCCTGCTTTAGCATTAACTTTCCTTGTAAAGCGGCTAACTATTTGGTTAGCACACTGTGTATTTATAAAGTAAAACGATACCGAGCAGGTAACTATTCGGTTTCAGCTTCAAGAAGCGTTACAGGCTCCATTAATCGTTCAGTTGTTTTCTCAAGGCGTACAGCTAAACCTTCAATAATACGCGCTGCTACACCGGAGTTATTAGTAAGCATTTCTTCAAAGCGTGCTCTTTCATATACCTGTAAAACAGAGTCTTCTGCCGCAATAGCCGTACAACTTCTTTTCGATCCGGTAATAATTGCCATTTCACCAAGAAACTCACCAGTACCAAAATAACCCAACACAATCGACTGACCCATTTTTGACTTGATCAGTTTAATTTTACCTGAGCGAACAACATACATGCGCTCAGCCTTGTCACCTTGTTTAAATAAAGTTTGGCCGCTATTTAAAATTAATTCTGTACTCATTACTTGTCCTTAATCGAGCAAAAAAAAATTATCACTATTTTAAGCTGTTAAGTCTATGGTTTATTTAGAATCTTGAATTTTTCGATATAACAAAAAAAAGGAAGCAATGCTTCCTTTAAGTATCATTTGAAAATGTTTTTAAAACTGTGCCGTTAAGTTAATTTGATACATATCGTAATCAAAATCGCTATCTAGATTTGTACCGTAGCTGCCCGATAAAGCCCAATTGGTATTAAAGTAATAACGTCCACCAATTTGAATATCATCTGATTTATTAACTGATGCAAATACTGATAAACCTTTATTAAAATAGTAGTTTGAACCTAATAACCAATGATCAAAATCACCCGCATCAATATCAAGATTTACTGTTAAGTAACGGCCTTGACCAAGCTCTGCATAATATTTGGTATCTAGGCTAAAGAAATCAAATTCTTCATCAACTGATGCAGTAAAACCAACATAATCCGTTGTGTTTAAGCTTAAATTGTACTGTGCAGTTGCATAAAAACTGCCATCGATGCCTCGCGCATCAGAATCACGGTAGTGAATGCGTGCAATTAAGTCAGGTGTAAATAAATAGCCAAATGAAGCCTCATAATAATCTACATCACCCCAATTTGAATCTGCATTATTGTAGCTTGCACCTGCTACAAAATTATTGAAGAAGTATTCACCGCGCACACCAATTGTATCAACATCATCATTGTCGTTGTAAAACGCACCGATGTTAGACTTGGTGTTGATGTAAGAAAATTCATTGTATGGACCAAGTGCTTGTCGCGCATCAAAATAATATAGCGTTTCGATGTGAAACAGGTTGTCTTCTTCAATGTCAGCATAAGCGGCGTGACTAATAGATTGATACTCATTTGCGCACGTTGCAAATGATGAAAGAGTAATTAAGCCCGCCAATAGTGTTTTATTCATGCTACTTTCCTTGTGTAGTTGTTGTCTCGACGGTGGCTATTATAAAAAGCCCTATTTAATGCACAACCGCACGTTTATTCGCATAAAATCAATAGTATGAATATTCTAATCATTATTTATTAAAAAATAGTCAGATTTCACCTCAATTTTACAATTATCACGTATTTGTCGTTCGCTTGAGGGTTATTTCCTACAGTGTTTTAGGATAAAACCACTAATCTAAAAATGAAAAAGGGAAGTCGAAACTTCCCCCTTACTCTTTGTTTTTACAGTGCATTTACAAAGGTACGTGTAATACCCCTTCCATTATGACCCTTGCACTTCGGCTCATACTGGCAAATTCTGCTTGCCAGCCAGTGTCAGTTTCAGTTGTTTTTGCACCGACTTTCATGGTACCTGATGGATGACCAAAGTTCACATCTGAAATATCACCGCCACCAGCAGCTAAATTTACTAATGTGCCTTTTGTCACAGCAGCGCAGGCAATCGCAACTGCTGCTGTGCCCATCATCGCATGATGTAGCTTACCCATTGAAAGCGCGCGCACATTTAAATCAATGTCAGCGCTTTTTACCATATCGCCGCTTGAGCTGATGTAATCTTGCGATGGAGAAACAAACGCAATTTTTGGAGTGTGCTGGCGCGTTTTCGCTTCACTCGCATCGCTAATTAGCCCCATTTTAAGCGCCCCTGCGATTCTAAGCTTCTCAAAAAAGGCTAGCTTGTCACTATCGCTGTTAATGTCTTCTTGCAGCTCCACACCACTGTAGTTAATGTCATGACTATTAACAAAAATAGTTGGAATACCCGCGTTAATCATAGTTGCTGGAATATCGCCTAACCCGTCAACCGATAACGTATCGACCAAATTCCCGGTTGGGAACATGTTTTCGCCCACTGGGGATGGCGCAAGGAATTGTACTTTAATTTCGCTACTCGCAAATGCGACACCATCAAGTTTAAAGTCGCCAAATTCATTTACTTCCCCGTTTTTTACGGGTACTTGCACCACCAGCGTTTTTTCGATGTTTTTCTGCCAAATATGCACTTCAACATCACCATTTTGCGGAATACGCGACGCATCCACTAACCCATTGTTAATCGCAAATGCGCCTACAGCAGCCGTTAAGTTACCGCAGTTACCACTCCAATCAACACTTGGTTTATCGATTGCAACTTGACCAAATAAGTAATCAACGTCGTGATCCGCTTTCTCGCTTTTAGCGACAATCACTGTTTTACTGGTGCTGGACGTTGCACCGCCCATACCATCTATTTGCTTCTCGTAAGGATCAGGGCTGCCAATCACACGCATTAGTAACTTATCGCGAAATTCGCCGGGCGCTTGCGCTTCAAGCGGTAAATCGCTTAGCTTAAAAAACACCCCTTTACTGGTGCCGCCACGCATATAAGTTGCAGGGACTTTATATTTTGTTGTCATAGTGAGGTATAGCAGCGATTAACTCGCTGCTGTCTCCGCTAAAAAGTCTTGTGCAAAGCGTTGCAATACACCACCCGCACTGTAAATAGAGACTTCTTCGGCTGTATCTAAACGACAGGTAACCGGAACCTCTACCACTTCGCCATTTGCACGATTGATAATCAGCGTTAAATCACATCCTGGTGCAGGCACGCCTTTTACATCGAAGGTTTCTGTACCGTCAATTGAAAGCGTTTTACGTGTTGTGCCAGCTTTAAATTCAAGCGGCATAACACCCATACCAATTAAGTTAGTACGGTGAATACGCTCAAAGCCCTCTGCCACAATGGCTTCAACTCCAGCTAGACGCACACCTTTTGCCGCCCAGTCACGAGATGAACCTTGGCCGTAATCAGCACCGGCAATAATAATTAGCGGTTGTTTACGTTCCATATAGGTTTCAATTGCTTCCCACATACGCGTTACTTTGCCTTCTGGCTCAATACGCGCAAGTGACCCTTGTTTTACTTCGCCGTTCTCAATCACCATTTCATTAAACAGCTTAGGGTTGGCAAAAGTAGCTCGCTGCGCTGTTAAGTGATCGCCTCGGTGAGTTGCATACGAGTTAAAGTCTTCTTCTGGTAACCCCATTTTGGCAAGGTATTCCCCTGCTGCACTGCTTGCTTGAATAGCATTAGACGGTGATAAATGATCGGTTGTAATGTTATCGCCAAGTACAGCAAGCGGACGCATGCCTGTCATAGTACGAGGTTTTGCAAGTGCGCCTTCCCAATATGGCGGACGGCGAATATAAGTACTCATTTCGCGCCAATCATATAGTGGGTTATTGTCTTCGCCGTAATCCACGGTTAAATCGAACATTGGCGTATAAACTGCGTTAAATTGCTCTGGCTTAACGCTTTTTGCAATTACCGCGTCAATTTCTTCATCGCTTGGCCAAATATCATTTAAGCGAATTTCTTTACCCTCAGCCGATACACCCAGTACGTCATTTTCAATATCAAAACGAATACTCCCAGCAATTGCATAGGCAATAACCAGTGGCGGCGACGCTAAGAACGCTTGATTAGCATGAGGGTGAATGCGGCCGTCAAAGTTACGGTTACCTGAAAGTACGGCAGTAGTATATAAATCGCGCTCAATAATTTCTTGTTGAATAACAGGGTCTAGCGCGCCACTCATACCATTACACGAAGTACAGGCAAAACCCACAACACCAAAGCCTAAGCTTTCAAGCTCTGGTAATAAGTTTGCTTCTTCCAAATAACTTTTAACCACTTTAGAACCCGGCGCAAGCGAAGATTTAACCCAAGGCTTACGGGTTAAACCGAGTTTATTTGCATTACGTGCAATTAAACCTGCGGCAATCATATTGCGTGGGTTTGATGTATTGGTACAGCTAGTGATAGCTGCCACAATTACCGCACCATCTGGCATTTGCGTATCTGTATGCGAATAATCACCCAGTAAATCAGTGTTTTTAAGTTCATTGGTTGCTACACGGCGATGCGGGTTAGAAGGCCCTGCGATATTACGGCCAACCGCACTTAAATCAAAGGTCAATACGCGCTCGTATTTCGCCTCAGTCATTTCAGATGCCCAAAGGCCTGTGGTTTTTGCGTATTCTTCGACTAGCTTAATTTGACTGTCTTCACGGCCTGTTAGCTTTAAGTAATCAATGGTCTTTTCATCAATGTAGAACATGGCCGCTGTTGCGCCGTATTCTGGCGTCATATTTGAAATGGTTGCACGATCACCTAAATTTAAGTGCTGCGTACCTTCACCGAAGAATTCAAGGTATGTAGACACCACTTTTTCATTACGTAAAAACTCGGTAATTGCTAACACAATATCGGTTGCTGTAATACCAGGCTTACGCTCACCCACAATTTCAACACCGACAATGTCTGGTAAACGCATATACGATGCACGGCCTAACATTACGCTTTCAGCTTCAAGGCCACCCACACCAATCGCAATAACACCTAATGCATCAACATGCGGTGTATGGCTGTCTGTGCCCACTAAAGTATCTGGGAAGGCAACGCCATCACGCGCTTGTACAACAGGCGACATTTTCTCAAGGTTGATTTGGTGCAAAATACCGTTACCTGGTGGGATAACATCAATATTTTTAAATGCCGTTTTAGTCCAATTAATAAAATGGAAGCGGTCTTCATTACGGCGATCTTCAATCGCGCGGTTTTTTTCAAACGCGTCTTTATCGTAACCGCCGTGCTCTACCGCAAGAGAGTGGTCAACAATCAGCTGTGTTGGTACTACAGGGTTAACTAATGATGGGTCACCGCCTTGCTCTGCGATGGCATCACGAAGGCCTGCTAAATCCACCAGTGCGGTTTGGCCTAAAATATCGTGACACACCACGCGCGCAGGAAACCACGGAAAATCAAGGTCGCGCTTGCGCTCAATCAATTGTTTTAACGAATCAGTTAGCATTGCAGGTTCGCAGCGGCGAACTAAATTTTCAGCAAGCACTTTTGAGGTGTAAGGTAATTGTTGATAGCTCCCCGGTGAAATGGCATTCACCGCAGCTTCAACATTAAAATAATCTAGGCCGGTATTGCCTAGCTTTTGACGGTATTGGGTATTCATATGGGCTCCACAACAAACTCGGAGTAAAGGCATGCTAGGCATGCCTTGATATAATGCGACATTAACGCGCTGAAATAGGTGGTACTTCGCGTGCTTCTGGGCCTGTGTAATCAGCACTTGGGCGAATAATACGGTTATTAGCACGTTGCTCTTTCACGTGTGCTGTCCAGCCTGTTACACGGCTCATTACAAAGATTGGCGTAAATAACGCTGTTGGAATACCCATAAAGTGATATGCCGATGCATGGAAGAAATCAGCATTACAAAATAGCTTTTTCTCACGCCACATTACTTCTTCACAGCGTACAGACACTGGGTAAAGCACGTCATCGCCAACTTCTTTTGCAAGTAATTCAGACCACTTTTTGATGATTACATTACGCGGGTCAGACTCGCGGTAAATTGCATGGCCAAAACCCATGATTTTTTCTTTACGCTCAAGCATGCCCATCAGTGCTTCTTCAGCTTGATCAGCACTTGTGAAATTCTCAATCATTTCCATTGCGGCTTCGTTTGCACCACCGTGCAGTGGGCCACGCAGTGAGCCAATTGCACCGGTTACACATGAATGCACATCAGACAGTGTTGATGCACATACGCGTGCTGTGAAAGTAGATGCGTTGAATTCATGCTCTGCATATAAAATTAGCGATACATTCATTACCTTAGCAAATAGCTCGCTTGGTGCTTTGTCGTGTAATAAATGTAAGAAGTGAGCGCCAATTGAATCGTCATTAGTTTCAACATCAACACGTACACCGTCGTTCGAGAAACGATACCAATAACAAATAATACTTGGGAATACCGCAACCATACGGTCGATATGGTCGTTCACATCGTTAAAGTCGGTTTCCATTTCAAGGTTGCCTAGCATTGAACAACCGGTACGCATTACATCCATTGGGTGCGCTGATTTCGGAATAGATTCTAGAACGGTTTTAAGTGCCGCAGGTAAACCACGAAGTGATTTTAGTTTCGCCTTGTACTCATCAAGTTGTGATTGATTTGGTAATTCGCCACGGCTTAAAAGGTACGATACTTCTTCAAATTCAACTTTATCTGCAAGTTCTGAAATATCATAACCACAATACGTTAAACCACTGCCTGATTTACCTACTGTACATAACGCTGTTTCACCAGCAACTTGACCACGTAATCCTGCTCCGCCTAATGCTTTATCTACCATTTTCCTGCCCCTTATTTATTATTCTGAAAAAGTTTATCAAGTGTGTTTTCAAACGAGTGGTAATCTAAGAAGTCATACAACTCGGCGCGGGTTTGCATTGAATCAATTGCGTTTGCTTGCGAACCTTCACTTAAAATAGTGTTGTACACATTAAGCGCCGCTTTATTCATTGCTCTAAACGCACTTAGCGGATAAAGCACCATGCCTACACCCACTTCTTCTAATTGGGTTTTTGAATAAATTGGTGTTTGGCCAAATTCAGTAATATTGGCAAGAATTGGTACATTAAGCGCATCGCTAAATGCTTTATAGTCAGCAAGGTCGTGCACAGCTTCTGCAAAGATTGCATCGGCACCTGCTTCAATACATGCTGCAGCGCGGTCGATTGCGGCATTTAACCCTTCTTTTTGAAATGCATCGGTACGCGCCATAATGTAAAAATGCTCATCCGTTTTTGCATCAACCGCCGCTTTAATGCGGTCAACCATTTCTTGCTGACTTACGATTTCTTTATTTGGACGGTGGCCACAACGCTTTTGCGCAACTTGATCTTCAATATGAAAACCCGCTGCACCTGCTTTTGTCATTTCTTTTACGGTACGCGCAATATTAAATGCGCCGCCCCAGCCTGTATCGGCATCTACGAGTAGTGGTAAATCAGATGCACTGGTAATACGGCGAATATCTTCAAGCACATTATCTAAGCTTGTCATGCCTAAATCGGGTAAACCGTAACTTGCGTTGGCAACCCCTGCGCCTGATAAGTAAATGGCTTTATGCCCTACCTTCTCTGCCATCATTGCAGTATAGGCATTGATAGTGCCGACCACTTGAAGCGGTTGGTTCTCTGCTAATGCTTGGCGAAACTTCAAACCTGCTGACATGTATGTCTCCTTTGAACGGTATTTTTATATTTGTACGCTAGCGTTACGCTAACTAAATTTGTTTACACTTTTATTGGCATCACGCATTACTGAAACTTACGTTCAATATTGTTACCTGACGCCGCGATATGTCTTTTCATTAATAATTCGGCTAGTTCGCCGTCGCGCGCTGCAATGGCATTAATAATAGCCAAGTGCTCATCAAATGCTTTGCTAACACGTGGGCCATTCATGCCCATCTGCACTCGGTACATACGCACCAATTGATATAACTCATTACACAACAAGTTAATTAAATGGCTGTTTTTGCTGCCTTTGATAATGCGGTAGTGAAAATCTAAGTCACCTTCTTCTTGGTAGTAAGACTCTCCTTGGCGCACCCGTTGTGTCGACAAATGTTCATCAAGCAAGGCTTTTACCTGATTGATTTCATCGTCTGTCATATTGGTTGCTGCTAAACGGCACGCCAGCCCCTCAAGGGCGCTACGTACTTGATAAATTTCATCTAACTTTTCTGGAGTAAGCGAAATTACACGGCAGCCCACATTGGCTTTACGCTCTATTAAATGGCAGCTTTCTAAACGATTAAGCGCTTCACGCAAGGTCGCGCGGCTAACTTGATGCTTTTTGGAGAGTTCAGGCTCAGAGATTTTTGAGCCTTGCGCTATTTCACCTTCCACAATGGCTTGGCGAATGTCGACAAAAACTTTATCTGACGCTGTTTTTACTTCATTTTCCAATTTAAAACCTAACTATTGTCGACAATAACAAGGGCTAATATAGGAGTGATTCACGAAGAGATCAACAGATTGTCGACAATTTTAGTGATTTATTTTGTAAAATTAGACTAAAGAGGGATAAATTGTCGACAAAAGGCGTTTGAAGGTTGTGTAAGAAGGGGGTCAATAATTGATCAACTATTAATTACATGGCGTTAAGCTAATACCCGTATAATGAGGGTTAATGCTTGGCTAAAATTAACAAATAATTGTCACAAACCAAGCTTGAAACACCTCATTTGGTAGTTTGCTTGCTATTTTTTGGTGTGCACATCGTTAAAGAGCAACATTTCTTTTAGCTTTTGTTCATTATTCTCATCAAAGCCGCACTTATCACAAATTGTTGCATCGTTTGGGTTAACATAAGTCCCAAACAGCATGTCAAACCAAACAATATCACAATAATTTGACCTGTGTTTATTGTACTCATGGTGCATTCGATGCATTTGAGGTGTTTGTATTATATAACCCAACCACCTTGGCACTTTAATGTTGGAATGTAGAAAGTAGCCCATTAACCCTAAATAAAGGGTAAACCACGCAGATGCGATTGAATTAAACCCCAATAAAACATAACAGACCACAGCACCAATCAATAGGCTGCTTATTGCATCTAAAGGGTGTAGATAATTCGTAGTCAAAACCTCAATTCTTTGCGGGCTGTGATGTATTTGATGGAATAATCGCCACAATGTTCTATTGCTATGCTTTATACGGTGCCACCAATAAAATATGAAATTAAAAAGGATATAGCATACTAAACCTTGCAGAGGAGCTGGAATATCCAGTAACGGTTTAGCTATATTAAGTGTCTGAAAAAAAGGCTCCCAAGTGATTGAACCAATGTAAAACACTAAAAGTGTTAATAAATTTAAAGCAATTGCACGTAGATACCAGTTTTTAGATTTAACAAATGGCTTGTGGTTGATCCACCGTTCAATAATAAATAAACACAATGCAAAAAATGCTATATAAATAATCATTCTAATCCTTTAGAAAATTCAGCGCCGCAACTTCACGGCTAAGTTCTTGATTTTTAAGCCTACAAATAACCAAGGCAAATCGCTTTGCCCATGTAATCATTAAAAATCGTTGAAACTAGATTACGACACAGTCAATTTCTGTTTCAACTAACTAGTTACAACTAGGCTAGTTACAGTTACAACTAGGCCAGTTACAACTAGGCCACCCACTTTAAAAGTAATATACGTTAACTTTTACATATCTAGAAGTTAAAACTTAATCTGAGTTTTGAGCTGTAACTTTGTGTGTTTTGACTTATTTTGAAAAGTGATTAGCGTTTTTTGCCAAAAGTTACGCAGCAGCAACCTGGGTTTCGCTTAAACCTTGTTGATTGAATATTTACGTTAGGTTGCTTTGCGATTTAAGCCAACAAAGCCCGAGCATTACTCACATTTGGTCGTCGTTTTTTGTGTAAATGTTCGCAGTATTCGGCCATATGCTCTGGTTTACCCACTGCACCATGAAATGATTTTGTGAATTTGGTGGTGAGTTTTAGCCAGTTTTCGGGGCTGATAGATAATCGATTGAGTAACGGGAGTGTATCGTGTGGGATTGCGCCGCGTTTATCTTCGCGCATAATGCGACCGGTGAGTTCAACCAATTCAAGATAGCTTTTTAATTCAAATGGTAAGCCTTTTGGCATGTGTTTTCGTGGATTACCAATAAACTTCATAAGCGGTTTAGGTTGCTCACCTTTTAGCGCGGCTTTAATGCGTTGTTGAATGCTGGTGTAATCCGATTGTTCAGGTGTGTTGGCTATTTTTGCACGTATTGGGTTTAAATCTACATACGCCATGCAGGCAGCAAGTGCGGCTTCATCAAGGAGTGCTTGCGATTTAAATCTCCCTTCCCAGAAGCGACCTGTGCAGTTATCTTCAAAATTGGCTTTTCTGGCAATGTCTTCGTTAAGTACACGCATAAACCAACTAATGTCCATGAGCCGTTTACGAAAAGCGTTCGTCATATCGTTTAACGTAATGAGTTGTGTTGGGGCGAGCTTGTCGCCTCTGAGGTATTTTTGCGTGAGTAAGTTGCCTTTAAAAAGTTTATGCCAACGCAGAAGAACTGCTTTTTGCGTAAGGCGTTTTGCTTTTTTTTCATCAACATGCAGTACTATATGCGTGTGATTACTCATAACGGCATAGGCGCAAATATCAATGCAAAAGACTTTGGCAAGTTGCAGTAGTTTTTCTTCAACCCAAGCGCGACGGTGCTCGTATGATTTACCTGTAACTTTATCTTCACCGCATAAAAACGCGCGACGTACGCAACGGGATATACAGTGATAAAAAGGCGTATCAATCAAACTCACCTGATTTCGACGCGGAACAGCCATAAAATCACCTTGTGATAGAAAAACAAAACTGATTAAAGCTTAGTCACGATGTGGTTTTAAGGCTAGTTACGGTGGGTGGCCTTGTTATTCTCTCATAACCAGCAAGGTCTAATACTTTTGCGTAGAGTCGATCTTTTTGTTTTTGTGAGGGAGTGAATGGTCTGAGCCCCTTGCCGCCAAGCAGCTCTTTACTGATGAACATTAAATCCTTAGAAACCTGCGAGTAAGCGATATCTAGGATGACGGGCTTTGATTTGAAGTATCCCAAAATCGCGACAAAGTAACATCTATGAGCTCTGAGACGAATTGACCGAAAAACTGCCAATTCCGCATCGTTCAGAGAAAAGTACAGACGTTGTTCTTCGATTGAAAAAATGGGTGGGGAATAAAGATCTGCCTGTTCTGCTCTCGTGAGAATAGTAATTTCGTTTTTGATGGCCATATCAGGGCTGTTCCGTATTAAATGTACGATATTTACCTAATTTGCCACACTTATAAGTAGTAACCCACCTCCGCAGCCATTTATTGGTGTGGTCTACAGAGGATTAAGTCTTTTTAGAGGGGAAAATCCCTAGAACCCCATCTCCAAACATATCAAGCGTGTCTGTATCCCACTCTATTGTAAACAAGACATTTTTATCTTTTATATTCAATGGCTTATTTTCCTGCTAATTGGTAATACCATGAAAAATACCATGCTCAGAAAAGGCTTAACAATATTTTGAAAAATTGCCTACTGAGCGCTGCCGCACAGCTCCATAGGCCGCTTTCCTGGCTTTGCTTCCAGATGTATGCTATTCTGCTCCTGCAGCTAATGGATCACCGCAAACAGGTTACTCGCCTGGGGATTCCCTTTCGACCCGAGCATCCGTATGAGACTCATGCTCGATTATTATTATTATAGAAGCCCCCATGAATAAATCGCTCATCATTTTCGGCATCGTCAACATAACCTCGGACAGTTTCTCCGATGGAGGCCGGTATCTGGCGCCAGACGCAGCCATTGCGCAGGCGCGTAAGCTGATGGCCGAGGGGGCAGATGTGATCGACCTCGGTCCGGCATCCAGCAATCCCGACGCCGCGCCTGTTTCGTCCGACACAGAAATCGCGCGTATCGCGCCGGTGCTGGACGCGCTCAAGGCAGATGGCATTCCCGTCTCGCTCGACAGTTATCAACCCGCGACGCAAGCCTATGCCTTGTCGCGTGGTGTGGCCTATCTCAATGATATTCGCGGTTTTCCAGACGCTGCGTTCTATCCGCAATTGGCGAAATCATCTGCCAAACTCGTCGTTATGCATTCGGTGCAAGACGGGCAGGCAGATCGGCGCGAGGCACCCGCTGGCGACATCATGGATCACATTGCGGCGTTCTTTGACGCGCGCATCGCGGCGCTGACGGGTGCCGGTATCAAACGCAACCGCCTTGTCCTTGATCCCGGCATGGGGTTTTTTCTGGGGGCTGCTCCCGAAACCTCGCTCTCGGTGCTGGCGCGGTTCGATGAATTGCGGCTGCGCTTCGATTTGCCGGTGCTTCTGTCTGTTTCGCGCAAATCCTTTCTGCGCGCGCTCACAGGCCGTGGTCCGGGGGATGTCGGGGCCGCGACACTCGCTGCAGAGCTTGCCGCCGCCGCAGGTGGAGCTGACTTCATCCGCACACACGAGCCGCGCCCCTTGCGCGACGGGCTGGCGGTATTGGCGGCGCTGAAAGAAACCGCAAGAATTCGTTAACTGCACATTCGGGATATTTCTCTATATTCGCGCTTCATCAGAAAACTGAAGGAACCTCCATTGAATCGAACTAATATTTTTTTTGGTGAATCGCATTCTGACTGGTTGCCTGTCAGAGGCGGAGAATCTGGTGATTTTGTTTTTCGACGTGGTGACGGGCATGCCTTCGCGAAAATCGCACCTGCTTCCCGCCGCGGTGAGCTCGCTGGAGAGCGTGACCGCCTCATTTGGCTCAAAGGTCGAGGTGTGGCTTGCCCCGAGGTCATCAACTGGCAGGAGGAACAGGAGGGTGCATGCTTGGTGATAACGGCAATTCCGGGAGTACCGGCGGCTGATCTGTCTGGAGCGGATTTGCTCAAAGCGTGGCCGTCAATGGGGCAGCAACTTGGCGCTGTTCACAGCCTATCGGTTGATCAATGTCCGTTTGAGCGCAGGCTGTCGCGAATGTTCGGACGCGCCGTTGATGTGGTGTCCCGCAATGCCGTCAATCCCGACTTCTTACCGGACGAGGACAAGAGTACGCCGCAGCTCGATCTTTTGGCTCGTGTCGAACGAGAGCTACCGGTGCGGCTCGACCAAGAGCGCACCGATATGGTTGTTTGCCATGGTGATCCCTGCATGCCGAACTTCATGGTGGACCCTAAAACTCTTCAATGCACGGGTCTGATCGACCTTGGGCGGCTCGGAACAGCAGATCGCTATGCCGATTTGGCACTCATGATTGCTAACGCCGAAGAGAACTGGGCAGCGCCAGATGAAGCAGAGCGCGCCTTCGCTGTCCTATTCAATGTATTGGGGATCGAAGCCCCCGACCGCGAACGCCTTGCCTTCTATCTGCGATTGGACCCTCTGACTTGGGGTTGATGTTCATGCCGCCTGTTTTTCCTGCTCATTGGCACGTTTCGCAACCTGTTCTCATTGCGGACACCTTTTCCAGCCTCGTTTGGAAAGTTTCATTGCCAGACGGGACTCCTGCAATCGTCAAGGGATTGAAACCTATAGAAGACATTGCTGATGAACTGCGCGGGGCCGACTATCTGGTATGGCGCAATGGGAGGGGAGCAGTCCGGTTGCTCGGTCGTGAGAACAATCTGATGTTGCTCGAATATGCCGGGGAGCGAATGCTCTCTCACATCGTTGCCGAGCACGGCGACTACCAGGCGACCGAAATTGCAGCGGAACTAATGGCGAAGCTGTATGCCGCATCTGAGGAACCCCTGCCTTCTGCCCTTCTCCCGATCCGGGATCGCTTTGCAGCTTTGTTTCAGCGGGCGCGCGATGATCAAAACGCAGGTTGTCAAACTGACTACGTCCACGCGGCGATTATAGCCGATCAAATGATGAGCAATGCCTCGGAACTGCGTGGGCTACATGGCGATCTGCATCATGAAAACATCATGTTCTCCAGTCGCGGCTGGCTGGTGATAGATCCCGTCGGTCTGGTCGGTGAAGTGGGCTTTGGCGCCGCCAATATGTTCTACGATCCGGCTGACAGAGACGACCTTTGTCTCGATCCTAGACGCATTGCACAGATGGCGGACGCATTCTCTCGTGCGCTGGACGTCGATCCGCGTCGCCTGCTCGACCAGGCGTACGCTTATGGGTGCCTTTCCGCAGCTTGGAACGCGGATGGAGAAGAGGAGCAACGCGATCTAGCTATCGCGGCCGCGATCAAGCAGGTGCGACAGACGTCATACTAGATATCAAGCGACTTCTCCTATCCCCTGGGAACACATCAATCTCACCGGAGAATATCGCTGGCCAAAGCCTTAGCGTAGGATTCCGCCCCTTCCCGCAAACGACCCCAAACAGGAAACGCAGCTGAAACGGGAAGCTCAACACCCACTGACGCATGGGTTGTTCAGGCAGTACTTCATCAACCAGCAAGGCGGCACTTTCGGCCATCCGCCGCGCCCCACAGCTCGGGCAGAAACCGCGACGCTTACAGCTGAAAGCGACCAGGTGCTCGGCGTGGCAAGACTCGCAGCGAACCCGTAGAAAGCCATGCTCCAGCCGCCCGCATTGGAGAAATTCTTCAAATTCCCGTTGCACATAGCCCGGCAATTCCTTTCCCTGCTCTGCCATAAGCGCAGCGAATGCCGGGTAATACTCGTCAACGATCTGATAGAGAAGGGTTTGCTCGGGTCGGTGGCTCTGGTAACGACCAGTATCCCGATCCCGGCTGGCCGTCCTGGCCGCCACATGAGGCATGTTCCGCGTCCTTGCAATACTGTGTTTACATACAGTCTATCGCTTAGCGGAAAGTTCTTTTACCCTCAGCCGAAATGCCTGCCGTTGCTAGACATTGCCAGCCAGTGCCCGTCACTCCCTGTCGTCTGGGCGTTCCTCTGGGCTAAACATCGACATGATCCGGCGCTTAATATCGCCGTCCTTGTTGACCAGCGTCTTGGTCACGAAGGCCGCGTATTCTTTGGCGTTGTCGTACCCTTTCCAGACCTCGTGGGGGTCAAGAGCGTAGGCGCA
Source organism: Pseudoalteromonas sp. G4 (assembly GCF_028875915.1). Classification (GTDB taxonomy): domain Bacteria; phylum Pseudomonadota; class Gammaproteobacteria; order Enterobacterales; family Alteromonadaceae; genus Pseudoalteromonas. Next base: position 7,316 of record NZ_JAPEHW010000051.1, on the reverse strand, counting down.
AACCCGCCCAGCGACTGGGATTCTGACCAAGGCGCGTTCTGTCTCAAGGTGGGGTTCTAGGGATTTTCCCCTCTAAAAAGACATAATCCTCTGTAGACCACACCAATAAATGGCTGCGGAGGTGGTTTACTTTCAGCTTGGAGCCTAATCATCCACTATCGGCCTTGTTATTTCGCCAATATTGGGCAATTTCCCAGTATTAGTGAAGTTATACGTTCCGCTTAAGTTGATATTTTGCCACGCAACGGGCGAAACAGCACGAGTGATACCCGCTTTCTCTTCATCTCCTCTCGCTTCAAAGTGTCCCAGAAGATGACTCAGTATCGCGGAGTTGAAGTAGATGATCGCGTTGGCAAGCAATCTTGCGCATTCATTCCAGATAGCGATTTCAGACTCGTTTTTGCCACGGAACTGATCACCATTCACCGACGCAATGGCTCGTCTAAGGAAGTGCCATGCTTCTCCCCGGTTCAGGGCACGTTGCACATACTGCCGCAAACTGGCATCGTCGATGTAGTCAAGTAAATATTGCGCTTTAACCAGTCGATTATACTCCGTCAGAGCCTGTAATATTGGGTGTCCAGAAGGGTAACCAGACAACTTTCTTACCAGCATTGCTTGTGTCGTCCGCTTTGTCTGAAGTGACAGAACAATACGCCTGATATCTTGCCATCCCGTTGTAATAACATTCGTTCTGATAGGCTTCTTTAGCGCCAGTATGGTGCTGCCTTGTTCACTTTCAGTCACATCAAACAGATCATTGATGACACTACTGAACTGCGCGTATCGCGGTGCAAAACTGTAACCGCATAGATCCAGTAAGGCGAAGTTAACATGATTGACACCGTGTGTATCTGTCGAGAGTACGTCAGGTTTGATTTCACTGCTGTTGGATTGTAACAGGTCATAAATATAGTGTGATTCGTGCTCGTTGGAACCGATGATCCGAGCATTGAGGGCGCTGTGGTTGGCCACCAGTGTCATGGCCGTGATCCCTTTGTTGGTGCCGAAATACTTAGAGGAGTACCGGGTTTTAAAGGTTTCCAGATGGGTTTCGAATTTCTGACCATCCGCACTGGCATGCAGCTGGTCCTCCTGAATATGGTAGTGGCGGAAGATGGGTAGCGCTGCAACCGCATTATTGATCACGTCGCTGGCGTCATGCAGCGTTTCAGGCCGGATATAGTTGGCCTGCACCGTACTCAGGTGTTCATAGCTTCGATCGGAGATCTGCGCCATGCCATACACACCACGGTGAGTGGCGTTGGCAATCAGAATGGCCAGTAAATCATCCTGATGAGTGAACCCTTGTTTTTGTATCGGAAGTACATGAGTCAGACATTTCATGAACCCGGTTTCGCGCTCTACATACCGCAGTACATCCGCGATACCGACCGGTTGCATTCGCTTAAAAAAGGGATTGTTGACCAGAGATGTAGCGCTTTTGGTCGGCAGACGCCAGCGGGTACCGGTACGATTTTTCATGATCACATTTCGATTGTCTCCCTCATCAATATGGAGAGCAACGTCTTTGAGTGCACTTTCCAGCCGGTGTTGTTTCTCCTGTAACAATAACTCTGCGGGCTGTTTTAGTCTGTCCAGTGTTGATGAGGCCAGCAAGGTATCCTGCGATGTCTGGGGGATCAGGTCGTCTTCCAGTGCGCGGTATTTGGTAACATTTGGCAAATAAATGCGTCCATTCAGTCGTGAGGTTAACTGCCGGTAGAGCAGCCATTCGTAACGTTGCGGGTTAACGTTATCCTGTTTAACCAACCATGGGAGGTGCTTTTTCGGGATGAGCGACGTATCCATCGTCTTCAGTGGTCCACCGAATGCGATTTCCGTCTGCATCTGTTGAAGTTGGGCGACGACGGCTTCTGAGCCTTTACCGGCCTCACATTCAAGGCACAAGAACACCTGCCTTAACAGTTGCTCCAGGAGATTGCATTGTTCATCGTAATGTTGCCACTGGTACTCTTCCACGGTCCGTTTCTGTTTTTTCAGGTAAAGGCAGAGGGTCTGGATATCCCTGTCATTCATGACCTTCAATGCCTGTTGTCTGACTACTGAGAAGGGTTGATTATCATCAATGTTCTCATCCACAAACAGATGCAGTAACTCTGCCGCTTTCGTGACATTGTCCGCGGCTGACTGCCAGGACAGGAACACTGCTTGTTGTGCAAAGGTGTTGGCAGCTTCTTGTTGCTTGCGGATATGGTAAATGAACCCATCAGTTAACCGTTCCAGTGCCAGTTGTATCCGCTCTGTCAGGTGACATAGCAACCATAGATGCTGCTGTGCGCGTTTGAATCGTTTGAGTTTACTACCGTAATAGTTGATGAGCTCACCGAAGTGTTGTCGATTTTTAAGAGACAGATTAAGCCCATCGATAACGCCATTGATTTGCGTGCGCCATGGCGCTAACTGATGATAAAGGGCAAGCTCTTTTTTAAGTTCAGGTACGGTCAGACTTTTTGCACCGCCTCTGAGCTGGTTCAGGCTTAGTCCGTCATCAATGGCTGTTATGCTGTCCAGAAAGACGTGAAGTTCAGGACTGGTGAGTTGATTAAGTTGGTGCGCCAGGTCTTTTCTGACCTGCTGCATCGCTCTGCTTATCAGTCTCTGGAGTACGGTGTACCTAGGGATAGCAATGCTGTGACTGGTTAGGAATTCAATAGCAGTATCAAAGAGGTAACGCGGCTCCAGCCAGGCATTGCCCACCTGAACAAGGTGGTCGAAAAGAGAATTGAAGTGCTGACTTTCGTCCCATTTGTGATAACCAGCAAGGTCTAATACTTTTGCGTAGAGTCGATCTTTTTGTTTTTGTGAGGGAGTGAATGGTCTGAGCCCCTTGCCGCCAAGCAGCTCTTTACTGATGAACATTAAATCCTTAGAAACCTGCGAGTAAGCGATATCTAGGATGACGGGCTTTGATTTGAAGTATCCCAAAATCGCGACAAAGTAACATCTATGAGCTCTGAGACGAATTGACCGAAAAACTGCCAATTCCGCATCGTTCAGAGAAAAGTACAGACGTTGTTCTTCGATTGAAAAAATGGGTGGGGAATAAAGATCTGCCTGTTCTGCTCTCGTGAGAATAGTAATTTCGTTTTTGATGGCCATATCAGGGCTGTTCCGTATTAAATGTACGATATTTACCTAATTTGCCACACTTATAAGTAGTAACCCACCTCCGCAGCCATTTATTGGTGTGGTCTACAGAGGATTAAGTCTTTTTAGAGGGGAAAATCCCTAGAACCCCATCTTAGGAATGATGCTTGTAGGCGTTATGACATTGAAAGCAGATCAAATTATTGCATGGTGCGACAAGCAGCTTGCCAATAAAAATGACAAAAACACGCCTTAGAGGGCGTTTTTTGTTTTAAATAAACCTGCTGATTTTTGCCCTGTAAATCGCCTGAAAAGCGTCACAAACTTTCAGCCCGATTTATGGGTCAATAGGAAATAGTAAGTGCTTAAAAACGGACTTAGATTGTCTGAGACGTTTCTGTAAGGTGTTTTGAGGTACTTTCTGGGCTATTTAACATATAACCAATAATGAACACCAGATTTCTAATCTCCACGAGTGCCGAATCACTCTTGAACAATTTGTTATAGCGCGACTCAAAGGCTGCTCGAGGTTATTCCTTTAAAAGACTTAAACTGACAGTCTCCTGTCGTTTCGTATTCCAAACCTAAGCGATCTTTAGGTTCCCTTTTTATGGTCACTCCCACCACCCAAAACGCCGCATGCCAAAAATGCCACGCGGCATGAATCTCGCTTAAACGCTTGTTATATCACTGATTGAATGCAGCAAAGATAATAACCGTCATTGACACCATTAATAGAACAACACACCATAAGTGCAAATGTTCAGATTGAGGTAACTAAAATGGCAAACAACGGTAAAGTAGTAGTTTCATGTCCACGTTGTGGTTGTACTGGTACATTTAATGTAGGTATCAAAAATGGGCACGGTTCATCACCAGCACGATGTCGACAATGTAACGGGAGCTTTCGAATCCACCTAAAAAATGGTGATGTTTATAAAGTAGCCTAACTATATATTTATGCTCTGCCACACAAAAACGTGTGGCACTTTACTTCATGGATATAACGCCCTGTTAAGGTGTGAGCAACGTAATACCGACGCTTCCGAAAACCACCTTAACCACTAAAACCAACGCATAGTGAAAATGCCACGCGTTGCGAATCACTCTTGAACAGTTTGTTAGCCCTTTGCCCAAATTTGGTATGTGTAATCAATATTTGAACTGAAACTTTGCTCAAATGTTTGCTTGAAACTCTGTGGAACTGAAGGGAAAAACACGTCGCCAGAGATGTGCTTATGAATCACTGAAAGATGGATAACATCTGCTTGTTCGATTAATGCTTTGTAAATTTCACCACCACCAGAAACAAAGACATGTGCTGTCGTATTGTCTAAGTAAGCTAATGCCGATTCAACGCTTGTGAAATAAACAACATCAGGATCATTCGAGACCATTTCAGAACGAGTAACCACAGCATATTTCCTATTCGGAAGTTTACCCATTGAGTCGAAAGTTTTACGACCGACTAAAAGCCAATGATTGTAAGTCATAGCTTTGAACAGGAGCTGCTCACCTTGTACATGCCAAGGTATATCCAATCCAGAGCCAATTACTCCATTCTCGGAAACAGCTGCCATAATGGATATTTTCATTTTTCCTCCTGAGGGCTAACGCCCGCTTAAGTGGTGAGCAACGCTACCACAACACTCAATTATTACACCGTAAATACAAAAGCCAATTCAAACTAAAACCGCCAAACGTTGCGAATCCGTCTTAAAGCGTTTGTTATGTGCGTAGCCGAATCTTGCGCTTAGTCAGGAACAATGATTACCCCTAATTGCTCCAGTAACTGTTCCTGTTGCCACGAGCATATTTTTACACCCGTAAGATCAATCTTTCGAGGATCTAAACCATAAAGCTCTGAATGGCTTAAATCACAGCCTTGTACTCTAAACTGTTCCCAGCAGTCTTCCGAAAAAACACCACGGCTTAAATCTGATTCTTTAAATGAAGCGCCTCGAAGATTTGCACCAATCCATCTATTTTCGAACAGGTCACATTTTTCAATAAGCTGCTGCTCAAAATTGGCATAGGATAAGTTACAACCTGTTATGTATGCAGAACAAAAGTACATTTTATTCGAAACCTGATTTACAAAACTAACTTGACTAAAATTTGCTCCTTTAAGATCACAATCTCTCAGTTCAATACCAAAGCAATTTGCCCCCTTAAAATGGGACATTGAAAGCTGACAGTTTTTAAATGAAGCATCTCGAAGATCAGCATAAGAAAAATCGCACCCTTCCAATGCCCCCTGCTCTATGAAAGTACAGTTAATGAACTGTGTATCTCGGAGGTTTGAGCGCTTAAAATTACAATGTATAAAAGTACAATTGCTAAAGATATGTTCTTGCAAGTCCTGATGTGAGAAGTTCACTTGATTATATAATTGCTTTGATTTTTCCATGCTGTGGCTCCAAAAAACATTTGATTTGAAGACTATCATTTACCTGAGCCTCTTGCAAAATCCACAATCTTCAAGCCTGTGAATAACTATCCCATCGTATAAATAGTTGTTTTTTAGCCATTCATACCCTGCTTTCAGGGAGATATCTACTTTGGTAGCGGTATCATGCGCTTTCGCTCTTTTTTGGTTAACACTGATCTCTTCCGGTTGATTTCAACCAGAATCATACTGAGTCTCTTTGGGTACCTGTTCTTCTTATCGCCGCAAGCGCAGCAATTGATCCACACTCAGCGCTAGGATTCCAAACATTAAATGGCTCATGACCTTAGTCGGTCCTCGTACCCAGATATTTCGCCCACCGAATTCATCTTTTAGACGAGCATTGGCTCGTTCTGCCGCTGAACGCTCTCGATAACGTACTTTATCCGCAGGCTCGAACTCCTCTTTTATGCCGCCTCTGGCATTATGATCTATCAGCGGTACATGCCCTAAGCTTCGACAATGTTCTTGTAGTTCTTGGCTACAGTATGCCGCATCCATTAGGTCGTATAAGTTAGTCACTCGATCATTGCTGAGATAGGACAGCGGAATGGCTGCTCGGCTATCATGCATCGAGGCAGATGATAACAAAGCAGAGATTGGCACACCGCAATCTGCGATATCCAAATGCAGCTTGTAGCCATTCCAACTGTTTTTATAACCTTGTGCGTTACTTTTCGCACCACGGCTACATTGTTTAGGAATCTCGCTCAGCATTTCATCTAGGCTTTGAGAACGCTGACGTGCGATATTGAGCTTAGGCACCGGCTCTTGCCCCTTGCATGGTCGTCCTCGTTTTGGTTTGCCTTTTTCTGATTCTTTTGGTTTTTTCACTGGCCGCTCTCTTGCCTCAATAGCCGTCCCGTCACGATTGATATGGCCAATCAATCGGTCTGCGAAATGAGCTTTTACAAAAGCGTCATGAGCGCGTTCTGCCAGCTTAGCCTCAGCAAGTTCATCAAAAGCACGAGAAAAAGTGGATTCTGATGGCAGTTTTTTGTGGCATGGGAAACCGCAGATGCGTCGTAGAGTTCGATCTATGGTCAATCGCTCAATCAAGTGAACCGTGGTGGTCAGTCCAAGTACGGCCTTGGCAATGAAAGCATTTGCTATCCAGCTGCGTTCATGGGGTATACGACCTATAGCCGTTCGAGAAGCACAGACAAACTCTTCGATTCGAGCCCATTCTAGGGTGTGGATAAGCTTTTCTAATGTCGGGGTCAGCACATCGCTATCGGACAATAGATCTGGCAGTAATTGAAATTGAACCGTATTCCAGCGTTGCATAATTTGATGGGGCGTCGTAGCATTCATCTTGTGGGTGCTCAAATGAGTTTGTGGTGAACGACATTTTGCCGGAAACGGCCACCCACATCCTTCCTTTTTTTCTTCAGCCAAAAAAATCACGCTAAAAGAGACGTTTTGCAACTGGCTCACCTGAAAGTTCTCAACAAAAACAAAACCAATAAAAACAGAAACTTAAAACACCCCGTTTTAGCCAAAATAAGGCATCAAAACGGCATTTTAAAGGTGGCTAATTCGAAACGACCGATGCGGCCAGCCAGAAGAAAGTTTCAGTGAATCTGGCTTGTTTTAGAGAAAGCACATAACGCCCGGCACAGCGGCAGCCGTAACGGAGCGGTTTTGTGTTAATGTTTGAGCGCAGCGAGTAACACAAAACCGCGTAGTGTAGGCTGTCCGCCTGCTGCCGATTGTTAGATGCCAGTGCCACTTAATGAACGCTTGCCTTAGAAAG
>NZ_JAPEHW010000050.1 GCF_028875915.1 Pseudoalteromonas sp. G4 | reverse complement strand
TCAGAACTCAGAACGTTGATGCTTCAATTTTTGACGTTGTTCGCTTTGATTAAGTACTTAGAAAAGTAACTACTCCTAAAATTTAGACACAAAAAAGCCCACCGACATTGGTGGGCTTTTAAATTAATTTAGGATTAAACCTTAAACTCTTCTACAGAAAGTCTTAGCTCTTCTGCTAGTTTAGCAACTTCACTTGCAGAAGCAGATGTTTGGTTTGCACCCTCAGCGGTTTGCTCTGCGATAGCAACAATCGATTCTAAGCTTTCACTGATCTCTTGTGATACTTGGTGTTGCTCGCCTGCAGCTGTTGCAATTTGCTCACTTGCATCGTGTGCTTGTGATACTGCTTGCGTAATTTGTTCAAGCGCCGCTGCTGCTTGTTCTGATTGCTCTACACATGAATCAGCTTGCTGTTGACCTTTAGCCATAACAGCTACAGCTTCTTCTGCACCACTTTGCAGTGATTCAATCATAGCTTGGATTTCTTGAGTTGATTCTTGGGTTTTGCTTGCAAGTGAGCGTACTTCATCTGCTACAACAGCAAAACCTCGACCTTGCTCACCAGCTCGTGCAGCTTCAATTGCAGCGTTTAGTGCAAGTAAGTTTGTTTGCTCTGCAATACCTCTAATTACATCTAAAATACCGCCAATAGATGCGCTGTCTTGATGCAGTTTATTAATAACCTGAGACGCACCGGCAACTTCACGAGCAAGTTGTTCGATAGTTAGCTTGTTATTACTAGAAATTGTTTTAACGCGCTCAGCTTCATTGTCAGCTTGTTTAATTTCATGTAGCGCATCTTCAGCACTTTGTGTAACTGATTGTGAAGTGCTGCTCATCTCAGTAGTTGCTGTTGCCGCTTGTTCAACTTGTGCTCGTTGACTTTCAATAGCTTGGCTAGATTCAACTGTTACGGCTGATGTTTCCTCAGAAGCCGCAGCAAGCTGCGTAGAACGTGAAATAATACCTTGGATTAAGTTGCGTAAGTTGTCGGTTACGCGGTTTAAGCTTTTCGCTAATTCACCAAATTCATCTTTATTGCTATCGTCAAGGCGCATTGTCATATCGCCTTGCGCAACGTTATCAAGCACTTTATTGATTTCAGATAGCGGCTTAGTGATACGTTGTACTGTTAAGAACGCAATAACAATAGCAATAACAGTCGCAATGACCATACCTAACCATGTCCAAAGTTCCGCTTTTGATACGCTGCTTTCCACTTCTTTTCTAAGTTCTACAACAAGCGAATCTGAAAGGGAGGTGAGCTTATCTAACTGAGAGCTTGCTGTATTTGTGTCCTGTTCGGCAAGCGATAGGTTTGTTGTTGCTTCTTCAAGTTGTCTGATATGATTCTGCTTTACGTTAGCAAGTGATTTACTACCTTGGCCGTTTTCTTTCACAACAGCAAAATAGCTTTGGAAATCTTGGTATAAGTCTTCATCTGTTTGTTGAAACGTTTCTGAAAGAAGTTCGATATTGCGTTCAATGTCAGCAAGACTGTAGTTCACTTCGTTTGATAAAGTTTCTACTGTTGCCGCATTTTTAATATTTTTAAGATCTGTGCTGTTACTTACAATGCTAAGGAGTGCATTTTCAATATTTGAAACTGCTTGGTAAAGACGCTGTGATTTATCTTCAAGCTCTGCACTATCACTTAAGTCCAAAACGACAGTGCTAGCATCTTCTGCTGCAATTTCCAGTGTTTCTAACTGTGTTGTTAAACTGCTTTCAATTTGCAGTGCACTGGTTTTATTGTTTATAAGATTTTGTACTCTGCCAACAAAACTGTTGTAAGTTTTATCAACCGCTGAGGCGGCATTTGCCAGTTGTGCATCGCTGCTAACAACTTGTTTTAGTCGTTCATTTGATTTATCGAAATCTTCAGCTGCTGCGCGGTACTGATTTACTAGTCCCTGAAGCTGCTTACTGTTATCACTGTAATAAACTTGCAGCGCAAGTGCCTGCATTTTATTAAATGATACCTGAAGCTCATTGGTTGCTCTGAGCGCAGGAATTGAGAGTGTATTCACATGATTAGATGAATTACTGATGCTATTTATTCTAATTAGTGAATTGATACCTATGGTGATCAATAGAAGGGTGATAAGAATAAATCCACCCCAAATACGTTGGCTTACAGTCAACTTCATATTCATTCCTGTTTACAAATTGCCGACAAAGTGAATAAGTCTCTTTGGACTTTACAAATTTATCGACATACATGGATACAACTTTAGTTTAATCTAGCAAAGTCGCGGCTTTATTTCAGTAATTCTAGTTGATTAGTTTATAGTCATTACTAAAAATACAACTTAATTACTATTTTGATGTTCTTTGAAGTTATTGCAATAGTGTTTTTTTTGCGTTTTGAGTTCAAGCAGTGTCATGCGCTCACCCCAAACACAGCCTGTATCTAAAGCAAATAAATTAGTATAGGGGGTTTGGCCTTGAAGTGCTGCCCAATGCCCGAAGCACACGTTTATATTCTGATGATTTTTCTGTGTAACTTCAAACCAAGGCTGTAAGGTATTCTGTTTCTGAATTGCGGGTCCTTTATTGCTGAAATCCATTTTTCCGTTTGCGTCAACAAAGCGCATACGCGTAAATGCGTTTATAGTAAAAACAAAGCGGGATAACTTGTCATTTATATCTGAAATGCAGTTAACACTATTATCGTACATATTAGAAAGGTAAAAGGTCGCATTATCACCTTGGTATTTTTTCTCTGCTTTAGCCGCTAATTTGAGTGCTTGATTTACATCTAATTGTGGATTAAGACCGGCATGAGAGATCAATGTATTGTATTGCTCTAACCAGATAGCAAGAGGTTGTTGCTTAAGGAATTCAATATATTGAGCTAAATCTTTAGCTTCAAACAGGGATTGAAGACAATCTTTTGGGTTTGGTTTAGTGTTGGTGAAATACGTTGCTAAAAGGTGTAAGTCGTGATTACCTAAAGTAATACTGACACTGCCTTGTTGTTCGTATAAAAACTGAAGGCACTCTAGCGAATGTGGTCCCCGCGCGACGATATCACCAACAAGATACAGGTGATCTTGGCTAGCATTGAAATTCACAACGTCTAATAAGGTCATGAATTCATGATAACAGCCTTGCAGATCACCTATAACATAATCAGCCATAAGCTTTGTTAATGAAGTACGACATCACTTGCGAGACGGAACACCTTGATGGGCGCTTGAAACTCATTACCAAACTCATTACGCATTTGATAGTAGCCTTGCATCGTTCCTATTGGAGTGTCTAGCACTGCACCTGAGGTATAAGAATAACTTTCACCAGGACCTATGGTTGGGGTTTCACCTACCACGCCTTCACCTTCTACCTCGGTCTCTTTGCCATTAGCATCTGTAATAAGCCAATAGCGACTTAACAACTTAGTGGCACATAAGCTGTGATTTTTAATTGTAATGGTATAGGCAAAAACGTATTTATCTTTTTCTGGCTCAGACTGACCATCAACATAAAACGTTTCTACCGATACTTTAATTGGAGAATTACTGCTTGTTGTCATAAATCCAGTTTGCGATTTTTACAAATGTATCAAGAGAAAGATTTTCAGCACGAAGCGTTAAATCTAACCCTAAGTTTTCAATTTCTTCGGGTGTTAGTAAGTTAGATAAACTATTGCGAATAGTTTTGCGTCGTTGGTTGAACGCTTCTAAACAAACGGTATTTAAAAGTTTGGTGCTTTTTGCTTTTAATTGGTCTGGCGTTTTAGGGATTAGACGAATTACAGCTGAGTCAACTTTCGGCGCAGGTTTAAAACACTCTGGTGGTACATCAATGACAGGCATCGCATGGCAGTAGTATTGTGTCATAATACTTAATCTACCGAATGCTTTTGTACCAGGGCTTGCAACCATACGTTTAACGACTTCTTTTTGAAGCATAAAGTGCATGTGTTCTATATTTTGATAAAACTCGAACAAATGGAAAAGAAGTGGCGTAGATACGTTGTAAGGTAAATTACCAAATACTTTTAGCTTACGATCATCTGTGATTAAAGATGCAAAATCAAATTGCATCGCATCACCTTGATGCACGGTTAATTTACTCGCAAGAAAAGGATGATGAATTAAGCGATGAGCAAGATCTTTGTCAAGCTCTACAACCGTTAAGTGATCGGTTAAATCAGCAACAGGCTCAGTAATTGCACCAAGGCCAGGGCCAATTTCTACTAAATTATCGCCAGGTTTTGGATCAATTGCGGTAACAATTTTATCGATAATACTGGTATCGTGTAAAAAGTTCTGACCAAAACGTTTACGGGCGCGGTGCCCTAAGTGTACTTTATCATTCATTTATTGTGCGCTTTTACTTGCCATTTCAATTGCTTTTGAAATTGCTAATTCAAAACTTCCCACTTCCGCTTCACCTTTTGCTGCTAAATCAAGTGCAGTGCCATGATCCACTGAGGTGCGGATAAATGGCAGGCCAAGGGTAATGTTCACCGAATTACCAAATCCTTTGTATTTTAACACAGGTAATCCTTGATCGTGATACATTGCAAGCACGGCATCTGCATCTTTTAAGTATTTATCTTGAAATAAAGTATCTGCTGGTAACGGGCCAACTAGGTTAATGCCTTCATTTCTGAGTATTTCTAAGGTAGGTGAAATCACTTCAATTTCTTCTCTACCTAAATGACCATTTTCGCCCGCATGAGGGTTAAGGCCACAGACATAAATTTTAGGCGATGCAATGCCAAATTTAGTGGTTAAATCATGGTGAAGAATGCGCGTTACTTTGCTTAAACGATCTTCAGTAATCGCTTTAGATACATACGCCAGCGGGATATGAGTTGTCACTAAGGCAACACGTAATCCTTCGGTAGCAAGCATCATCACAACATCAGGCGTATTCGATTGTTGCGCAAAAAACTCAGTATGACCACTAAACGAAATACCGGCTTGGTTGATGATACCTTTATGCACAGGGCCAGTTACAACAGCTGCAAACTCACCTTGCATGTTGCCATCAGAGGCGTATTTCAAAGTATCAAGTACATACTGGCCATTGGCATCGTTAAGTTCACCTGCAACAACTTCTTCACTAATTGCAATGTGTTTTACAGTAAGTGAACCAGCAGTGTGCATTTTTGGTGCTTGTTGAGCATCGTAATCATTTAATGAAATATCAATGCCAAGTTGTTTTGCACGCGCTTTTAAAACCGATTTGTCTGCAATTACAACAAGTTCAGCAGGCCAATTTTGTTGCGCCAGTTGTAAAATTAAGTCTGGACCAATACCCGCAGGTTCACCGGGAGTAATTGCAATACGTAAAGTCATAATTATTCTTCTATTACTTCGATGTAAGCTTGTTCACGAAGCTCACGCTGGAAAGTAAAGCTTTCTTCTTTAAAACGGCGGTTAAAAATCATCTGGTGAGCGCGGTTTTGCTTCACTAATTCTGTCTTATCAGAGATGCGACGGTCCATTAGCTCCATAATGTGCCAACCAAATTGTGTTCTGAATGGTTCACTAATTTGACCTTTTTCTAAGCCAAGCGCAGTTTCTTTAAACTCACCTACCCAAGAATTAGGGTCAGTCCAATCATATGCACCGCCATTAAGAGCTGAGCCTGGATCTTCCGAGTGCTCTTTTGCAAGCTCAGCAAAATCTGCGTTACCCGCTTTTAAGTCAGTAACAAAGCCAGCAAGCATAGAACGCGCTTTTTCTTCAGAAACAATGATTGAAGGCTTAACTAAGATGTGGCGAACTTTAAGTTCAACCGCTTCAACAACCTCAACACCACGCACATCTTGTAATTTTACAATGTGGAAACCTGCACCTGAGCGAAGTGGACCAACGATATCGCCTTTTTTGTGGCCTTTAACGGCTTCAGCGAACAATGTTGGCATTTCATTGATGTTCATCCAACCTAGTTGACCACCTTCTAATGCCTTGGCACCACCGGACGAAGCAATCGCGATTTGTTTGAACTCACGACCTTCATTTAAAAGTCTTATAACAGCTTCAGCACGCTCTTTTTGTGCTTTAATTTCTTCAGCGGTAGCACCGTCTGGGATTTCAATCAGGATATGACCGACATTGTATTCTTCGTTGGTTTGGCCTTGTTGCTCTAGAATGCGAAGTAAGTTTTGTACTTCTTGAAGACTTACATATACACGACGCTCTACACTTGCGCGCATGGTACGGCTGGCGATCATTTCATTGCGAATTTCTTCACGGTATGTTTGGAAGTTATCGCCACTCGCTTCAAGTGAACGGCGCATATCATCAAGTGTTGCACCTTGCTCTGCAGCCATTTGTGTTAGCGTTTGGTCAAGTTGTGCATCCGAAATACGCAAACCAATTCGCTCACCCATTTGTAATAACAAAGTTTGGTCAATAAGTTTATCAATCGCCTGACGTCTAAGTGCTGTTTCAGAAGGCAGCTCTTGACCCGATTCTTTCGCGCGGTTTGTTACACGGTTAACCAGTGCATCAACTTCACTTTGAAGAACAACACCGTCGTTAACTTTTACCGCAACACTATCAAGTACGGTTTGGCTGTATGCGCTTTGGCAAAAAGCAAGTAGGGCAACGCCCGCGGTCATTAATCGTTTTAACTTCATTGATTTTTCTACTTACACATTTAATTTGTTAGAAAATAAGGTCTGCGATAACTAAAGATGCTTTGGTTGAGTAGTTTTTGCGCATCAAGACCCATTATAAATTTAATTTGAATACTCGAGTCAAATTTAGCTGATTCATTTTCAAATTGACCTACTGGCTTGTTTAAGTCAGTTTCAATTTGTCTACTACCAGATAATTGAATCGCCCAACAACATGACTGGTATTGTACACCAGTTAAAAATTCTACGCTGCGATCGCTTTCGAGATCACGTTGATAGCTTGAAACAAGTTGCCATTGCTCACCAATAGGGTAACTAGCAAACAGACCAATTTGTTCAATGGTATTTCCTGAGACATTATTTGCGTATCTATGGTTCAATTGAATTAGCTCATTATTATCACCCTTGTAATCGAGGGTTAAATGCGAGTTAACTAATTCGCTGCCATCTGTATCGTATTGCAGACCAGCAGACAAATACCAGTTTTTATGCCAATGAAGCATGGCTTCACTGGCGAATAGCGAATTGTAACTTGCGTTGTCGTCTATTTCTGATGGTTTCGCTTTATCTGAAACATAGAAAATCTGACCAATGCTAAAGTTAAACACTTCATTGTTTTGTTGGTTAAATATGCGTGTTGTCGCACCTAAAGTAAACTGGTTTGCCGTGGTAATTCTATCAACCCCAGAGAAGCGTTGTTCACGAAATAGTCCGTAAAAATCATCTTGTAATTTAACGGTATCGTATAAGCCAATATTAGATTGGTCTTTTTCTGGGATATATAAATATTGCGCTTTTGGTTCAAGTGTTTGCAAGCCTTTATCGACTAACCAGTGGGTGTCACGCTCAAAGTTGATTTGTCCGTAAAGGCGAAGCTTTGGCAAAGTTCGATTGACGTTTTCTTCAAATTGACTGCCAATTAAATCACCTTGTTGGTGATAATTGGTTTGCAGCACACTCACTTCTGAAAGAAAACTCCATGCATAATCGCTTACACCATAACTGAGTTTTGGTTCTAAATGCAGACGCGTCGCTTCTTCAACAATTGCTTCTTCATTTTGGAAATGAGCAAATTCACCGTTAAAGGTAAAATCAAATCCATAAAAATCAAATGCATTAATTTGGTTGAATGAAATTTGTGGTAACGCACGATAAGACTCTAAGTGATCACCTAATACTTCAAAGCCTTGTAGTTTAAAGTCGGTATGCCAGTTTTCACCTAAATGGGTTAATTGGATTAGGTGGTTTAGTTGGGTGTCTGTGCGATTGGCATAGCTTGAGCCCATATCATTGATGTAGTTGTCATCACTGATATTGGTAATATCAATTTGACCGCGCCAATTATCATCAATTTTACTGTATTGGCTAAAATGAAGCAGGTAACGACTATTGAGTTCCGGAGCCGAATCATCACTATTAAGGTATTCAATTGCCGCCATCCCCTGGTGTTCTTCGGTTAAATAGCGAAACTCCGTTTGTAACTGAAAGCCTTTGTTTGCCATATAACGTGGGGTAATGGTTGCATCCATATTAGGTGCAATGTTCCAGTAAAAAGGTGTCTCTATTTCTAAACCGTAACGGTTAGAGCTGGTGAATGTGGGCTCAATAAAACCTGACTTACGTTTATCCGAAATTGGGAAAGTAAAATAGGGAAGATAGAAAACCGGCGTATCGTAAATTTTAAGAACGGCACCATAGGTTTCACCCCAACCTTCTTCTTGCGATAACTTAATTTTTTTCGCATCAAGCGCCCACACAGGAGTTTCGCTTGGGCAAGTTGTAAAGCTAGCGTCTTCTAACAAAAGTGCTTGGTTAGTTACTTCAAGAAGCTTTGCTTCACCGCGACCAGCTTGTTGTGTGAACTGGTATTTTGCATCACCGAGTGATAATTCAGATGAGTTAAAGTTAGCAAAAAAGTGTTTTGATGAAATATAGCTATTAGTGTCTTGATAGATAATTGGACCAATCGCATTAAGCATGCCATTGAGTTTATCAAGCTCAGCACTTGAAGCAGTCAGACTCATCTGCGTTGAATCCATAACTACATTGCCACTAAAAAGCGCTTTATTTCGACCTGCGAGTTCAACGGTATCAGCGTTAATAGCCAGTTGCCCTAAGGCTAGGTCAGAAGTTGATTGCCAACTAAGGTTTGGATCTGTTTCACATAGGGAAAACATATCTGAAGCACTTGCTATAGGTGACATAAATATCAGTGTTGCCAATATGCCAAAAGGGCGTTTCATTAATCAGATAACCTTGTGAAAAAGAGTATATTTAAGTTTGGTGTCACACCATATTTAACATAGGTGGTCTTTTGTCAAAATTCTTATAAAAACCCAAACAGTATTACTTTTTGCAGCATCAAATTTATATCGTTTGTACGAAATTTAAACTGACAGCGTTAATACACTCTAGAATAATTTAATTTTAATGATTTCTCTCATTACTTGAGCTGGTAATATACCATTGAAAAGAGAAAAATACTTGTGCAATTAAGCGTCATTTGTACTCTGTTACCAAATGGCAAAGGACAATGCACGATTTGTAATTAATTGTAGTAGGGGTTAAGCCTTGCATAACCAAATGTTTGATGCGTTTTTAACGCAAAACTTACCTAATTTAAAAGAACAACAGTCATTAAATATTAAGCTCATAACAGGAGATGCAAGTTTTCGTAAATACTATCGTGTTAGCGTTTTAAGCCAAAGCTACATTCTTATGGTATCACCGCCAGAACTGGTTAATAACGAGCCTTTTATTGAACTTAACACTTTGTTTAATCAAGGTGATTTTAAAGTGCCAAGTATTCTAGCTGTGGATAGAGAACACGGTTTTCTGTTAATCGAAGACTTAGGAAGTACTCACTTTGCTGATTGTTTAGGGCAGGGAAAAGATACTGAATTGTATCAACAAGCCATTGCGTTATTGCCGCAAATCGCCACTTTACCGTCAAGCTCAGCGATGAAACCGTATGATGCTGCCTTTATCGACCTTGAACTTGAGATTTTCAATGAATGGCTAGTGCAAAATTTTTGCAAAATTGAAATGGATGTTGGTGCCAAAAAGAATTGGCAACAAGTTAAGCAGCAGTTGATTAATGCGCTTGAAATGCAACCTAAAGTGACTATGCATCGCGACTACCACAGTCGTAATTTAATGTTATGGAATGAACAATGGGCGATTATCGATTACCAAGATGCAGTACAAGGACCGCTTACTTACGATTTAGTTTCATTGACTAAAGATTGCTACCAAGTACTTCCTCAGGCCCTTCGCAATTCGCTGGTAAAATATGGTTTTACACAATATGAAAAAGCGGGCTTAACTCATGGGCTTAGTTACAGCGATTTTGAAATGCTTTACACCCTGACAGGCATTCAACGTCATTTAAAAGCCGCAGGTATTTTTTGCCGTTTGAGTTTGCGTGATGGTAAACAAGGCTACTTGCCGCATGTGCTTGATACTTTAAATTATGTTATTGAAGCCTGTAAAGAAGTGGCAAATGCATTCCCAGTACTTGGTTATTTTGCTGAGTGGTTACAAGTAAGCGTGAAACCACAATTGGAGACAAAACTGTGAAAGCTATGATCTTGGCTGCAGGTCGTGGTAAACGCATGATGCCACTCACTGAACATATGCCGAAACCGATGCTCACCGTTAATGGAAAACCGCTTCTTCAATATCATATTGAGCGCTTAGCTAGTGCAGGTATTAAAGAGATAGTGATAAACCTTGCTTGGTGTGGTGATGTTATTCGCAGCACACTAGGTGATGGCAGTGAATTTGGGGTTCGCCTTATTTACAGTGATGAAGGTGGCGAAGGTCTTGAAACCGCAGGCGGTATTCTTAATGCATTAGATCTTTTATCGGATACTTTTATTGTTATTAACGGCGATATTTACACTGATTACGATGTATCCAGTTTGACACAAATTGCATTATTGCCTCACCAAGCGCATTTAGTATTGGTTGAAAATCCAGAGCACAATCCAAGCGGTGATTTTTCAATTCTCCAAGGATTTGCGCATTGTGATGAAAATAAAGAAGATAAACATACATTTGCAGGTATTGCGCTTTATCACAAATCATTTTTTGCAGAGCGAGAAACAGCATTTTTACCATTAGCACCGATGTTACGTGAGAAAATGGCTGAGAAGTTAGTTACCGCAGAGCTTTATATTGGTAAGTGGTTCGATATCGGCACGCCAGAGCGATTGGCAGAGATTAACCAACAGGAGTTAAATAGCTAAATGTGGGGAAAGTTATTAGGTGCCGGGTTTGGTTTTTTATTTGGTAAATGGTTAGGGGCTATTTTAGGTTTTTATCTGGGGCATCTATTTGACCGTGGTTTAAAACAAGACTTCAATAAAGCCGGTGGCTTTCAAGGTTTTTTTGATAATAGTTCTGTGTCAGAAAAACAGGCGTTATTTTCATACACTTGTTTTGCCGTTATGGGGCACATTGCTAAATCAAATGGCCGTGTAAACGAGCAGCATATCTCTGTCGCATCACGTTTTATGGATGAAATGGGGTTGTCGGGCGATGCACGCCGCGATGCGCAAAATGCATTTCGCAGTGGTAAAGAGGCAGATTTTCCTTTTAAATCTGTGCTTAAAGATTTTCGCGATCGCTTTTCTGGCCGTTATGATTTAATTCAGCTGTTCCTCGAAATTCAAATCCAAATGGCGTTTAGCGATGGTGAGCTGAGTGACAAAGAGCGTGAACTACTTAAACAGGTTAGCAAGCTAATTGGCATCAATAATGCCCATTTCAGCTTTATTTTAAAGCGCTACAAAGCTGAGTTTGAATTTCATCGCTACCAACATTCTAAGCAAAATCAACAACAATCACATCGTTCATCAGGTAGTGCTTCGCAAACTAATGGGTTATCTCGTAGTAGCGCATTGCAAGTATTGGGTTTAGATGAAAGTGCCGATGAAAAGGCTATTAAAAAGGCGTATCGTAAACTGATGGCGCAACATCACCCAGATAAGCTGGTATCACAAGGTTTACCGCCCGAAATGATGCAGCTTGCGAAGCAAAAAAGCCAAGATATTCAAGCGGCTTATGAGCTTTTAAAAGGCAAGTAATTCGAGCTTAATCAATTAACTTAAAGACCAAGCCAAGTAAGGAAACCATAGATTTCTTTTGATAGTCGTTGGTGTTGTTGCTCACTTGATTGGCTGCCAAATAATGTTCGCTGGCGATAATTAAGTTTGTGATTGCGCCGCGCTAACTTTTTCCTTAATTCCATTTGTTGGCTTAACCAATGGTTGTGGCTTTGATAAAAAATATCGAGTGTTGGCCAAGTAGTTGTGGTGATGGTTTGGTTTAATGCTTTATTTTTTTGTGGTTCATTATAAAAATTATTTAAAAGCACTAAGGCATCAATCGGCTCTGAGCTTTGTTGGTTTAAATAACTATTAAGAATCGCACCACTTTGCCCTTGAGTAATTACAATAACAAAACCTGGGTGAGTCAGTGCTTGCTGATACATTGCTTTAAAGCGACTAGTTAAACTTAAAGCGTAGGCGTCAAAATCTGGTTTTGTATATTGTGAAAGGCTTGGCGCGAGGCTTAAATTGTCGTTTTCGGGCAGCTCTTCGTTATTAATTCGCGGCGAACTTCCTGCGCTAATACTGTAGGTTATCCAGCCGTAATCGCTTAAAGATTTACGTAAAAAATCGATGCCACGGTCATTGGTCTGGGTGAGATGCCAATCGGCAATTAAGATCGCCACGCCTTTATCAAATTCAGCAGTATGATCGCGAAACAACGCGGTTATTTCATTTTCGCCAGCCATCACATTAACAACTTCAGATTTATCGTAGTAATGGCTAATATCTTGGTTTCCTTGAAGCTCTTTATTTATAGGCGCAAGCCATTCAACCTCTTTAGCATTCACTAAAAATGGTAGGCTTAAACAAATTAAAAGAGTTAAGAAAGTTCTAAAGTTCACACGCGTAAATAATTATTCGATTTTTAAGTTTATCGACATACTTAGCGAATATTTTAGTTTAAAAATCAGGTTCTGAGTAAAAACTAAGTTGTTCTTGTGTAACCGGATGGGTAAAACTTAAATACTCTGCATGGAGTTGTAAACGAGGTGCCATTGCTAGTGCCTCTGGATGCGCATAAAGGCGATCGCCCAAAATCACATGACCAAGTGATAGCATGTGTACACGTAACTGATGTGAACGACCTGTAATTGGCGTAAGGGCAACAAGGGTTGCATTTTCTTCATACGCGATAACTTCATAATGCGTCAGTGATGGTTTGCCGCGTTCATGATCCACCATTTGTTTAGGGCGATTTGGCCAATCGCAAATTAGGGGTAAATCTACCGAGCCTGTTGTGGGCTCAAGCTTACCGAAAATACGCGCAATATAACGCTTTTTAGTTTCTCTATCTTGAAACTGACGGCTAATTTCACGATGGGCAGGTTTGTTGAGTGCTAAGCAGATAATGCCTGAAGTTGCCATATCTAACCGGTGCACTATGGTAGCCGTTGGAAACACTAAATTAACGCGGTTGATTAGGCTGTCTTTATGTTCAGGTGCTTTACCTGGAACGGTTAATAACCCACTTGGTTTATTCAATATAATCAAGTCATTATCTTGGTACAGGATATTGATATATGGTGAGGTTGGTGGGTTATAGTTTAACAGCACAGAGATTCCAGCAAAAAAATAGGGCTTAATCAGCCCTATTTTAAAGCAATTATGCTTAGTGAGAAACCACTATTAAGCGGATGGCATCAAGCTTAAGCTCTGCTTTTTCAACATGCTCAAGCAATTGTGCTTTTTGCTTCTCAAGGTAAAACAGCTCATCTTCACGGACGTTTGGATTAAGTTGTTTTAATGATTTCAAACGCGCTAACTCATCATCTAAGTTAGTATTAACACTGCTTCTAGCGCTTTCTTTCAGCTTTGCTAATTGCTCTTTTGCAGCGTTAGTCGCCTTTTCAATCAATGGGTGAACACTTGATTGTAAAGCAGAAGCTAGCTTGCTCGCTGTTTGTTTACCTACAGCATTAAGTTGCTGATTAAAGGTATCAAATGCAACATTGGCTGCTAAATCATTGCCGTTTTTATCAAGCAATAAGCGTACAGGTGTAGTCGGTAAGAAGCGGCCCATTTGCAGTGCTTTAGGCGCGCTTGTTTCCGCAAGATAAATAAGCTCTACAAAGAAGCTACCCGCAGGTAGTTGTTTGTTTTTCAAAAGAGCAACTGATGTCGTACCTAAGTCATCATCAATAATTAGCTCCATTGCACCTTGTACCATTGGGTGATCCCAACTTAAAAAGTGAACGTCTTCTTGTGCAAGTGCTGTGTCACGGTCAAAGGTTACGGTAATTCCTTCATCACGTAAGCAAGGGAAAGACGGCGTTAGCATGTGCTCAGTAGGTTTTAAAACAATCGAGTTTTCTCCGCGGTCTTCTTGCGAGATACCAAAAATATCAAATACCTTAATCATAAACATTGGTAATGCAGTTTGATTATCAAGGGCTTCAATATCTTCAACCAGTTGCTCTGAGCGGCCTTGGCCTTTTGAATGTAGCTCAAGTAAACGGTCGCGTCCTTGCTCCATTTTTTGTTTAAGCGCTTGGTTTTGCTTATTTACTGATTCAAGTAACGGATCAAGCTCTTCTTCATCTGTAAGCGCTTGGTTTTGCTTATTTACTGATTCAAGTAACGGATCAAGCTCTTCTTCATCTGTATTATGATTCGCGACAAGCTCTAGTAACTCATCTTTGAACTCTGAATACAGTAATTGACCTGTTGTGAGCGTATGTTCAAAAGCTTCAAGTGCTTCATGATACCAGCGGAAAAGAACCTCTTGCGCGGTATTTTCAAAGTAAGGAACATGAATTTTAATATCTTCACTTTGACCAATACGGTCTAAGCGGCCAATGCGCTGCTCAAGTAAATCTGGGTTTAATGGCAGATCAAATAAAATAAGGTGATGGGCGAACTGGAAGTTACGACCTTCAGAACCAATTTCAGAGCAAATTAAAACCTGTGCTGCATCTTCTTGCTCGGCAAAATAGGCCGCTGCACGGTCACGCTCAATAATGCTCATGCCTTCATGGAAAACGGCTGCCTTAATACCTTCACTTTCGCGAATGGCTTGTTCAAGGCTAAGGGCAGTTTGTGCTTCGCTACAAATAACCAGTACTTTTTCGCGTTTTAGTTCAAGTAGTTTTTCTGCTAGCCATTCAACACGTGGGTCGAATTGTGCCCAGCTAGCTGATTCACCTTCAAATTCTTGGAAAATTTTCTCTGGAAATAGGGCGCGTTTAGCACGCATTTCAGCATCTTTTAAGCCCGCAATATTCCCCATTACGTTCATTGCTGTAGTGTATTGCTTTGGCATTTCAACAGGGTAAGCGTGAAGCTCGCGTGATGGAAAACCTTGAATACTGCTACGGCTGTTTCTAAACAAAATACGGCCAGTACCATGTCTATCAAGTAGCATTGAGAGTATTTCATTTTTAGCTGCTTGCTCACCTTGCTCCACTTGGCTGAGCAAAGTTGAAATATCACTTTCTTTTAAAAGCGATGTTAACGTGGCTTTAGCGTTATCACTTAGAGCTTCATCTGCAAGCAGTTGGTTTGCCGCATCGGCAACTTCTTGATAATGACTTTCTTCTTCAACAAACGCCTGATAATCGTAGAAACGGTTTTCATCCAGCAGCTTTAAGCGCGCAAAATGACTTTCATGCCCTAGTTGATCTGGTGTTGCTGTTAGTAGAATTAACCCTGGAATATCTTGGCTTAACTCGGCAATGCGGTTGTATTCGGTGCTCGATTTCTTTTCGCTCCACTTTAAGTGGTGCGCTTCATCAACTACCAGTAAATCCCAATCGGCAAGTGTTGCTTGTTCAAACCACGTTTTCTTTTTCGATAGGAATTCAAGACTGGTTAGAATGAGCTGCTCTGTTTCAAATGGGTTTGCAGCATCGGCATAGGCTTCTGTACAACGCTCATCATCAAAAATTGAAAACTGTAAGTTGAAACGACGTAACATTTCAACTAACCATTGGTGTTGTAAGTTTTCAGGTACCACAATAAGTACGCGAGAAGCGCGACCCGTCAGCACTTGCTGGTGAATGATCATACCGGCTTCAATGGTTTTACCAAGACCAACTTCATCAGACAGTAATACGCGTGGTGCAAAACGTTTACCAACTTCTTCGGCAATATAAAGCTGGTGTGGAATTAAACTAGCACGTGCCCCCACTAAGCCTTTTAAGCTAGATTGTTGGTTTTGGTGCACATGGCTAAGTGTATTATGACGCAGCGTAAAGCGGTCAAAACGGTCAATTTGACCTGAAAATAGTTTATCTTGTGGCTTATTAAATTTAATAAAATGATCAAGAAAAGTTTCTTTTAAGGCAACTTGTTCTTGGTTATCTTCACGTGTGCCAAGATAAGTAAATAATCCATTTTCTTCTTCAATTTGTTCAACAATGAGTTCCCACTCGTCAACACTACGCACTTTATCACCCACATTAAATGCGACTCGGGTTACGGGTGCTTCAGAAATACTGTACACACGGCTTTCACCACTGGCTGGGAATAAAATGGTGACTTGGCGTCCTTCACAGGCTACTACCGTACCTAAGCCTAAATCTGATTCGGTGTCGCTGATCCAGCGTTGACCTAAAGAAAAGCTCATTTTTAACTCGCTACTATCGAAAAAAGGCGGCTATGTTACCTAGATTTCTCGTTGGATTCACCTGTTAATTTTTAGCCACTTTAATGTTTGTATTTTATCCAGAATTTTGAACTTTTTTTGTCATAAAAGAGCCAAATTCTTGAAATAGACTAAACTTAAAAGTAAAGCAAAAACGATAAACCCGCCAGCTAAGAGAAGGAACAGCTTATGGGAAAAGTGCGCAATAACGATAATAAACTTTATGTATTAGATACCAACGTATTACTTCACGAACCTTTCGCTTTTTTATCTTTCCAAGAACATCAAGTCGTTATCCCAATGACTGTACTCGAAGAACTCGACCACATTAAAGATCGCAAAAAAGATGTGAGCCGTGACGCGCGTATTGCTATTAGAGCATTAGACGATGTACTTAGAGATGCAACACCGGAAGAGATGCTTGCCGGAGTCGACTTATCAGGAGTAACCAAAAATTGTACCGGTAAGTTAACCATCGTCAATGATCATATTTTTGAAGATGCGGTGTCTGGTCTACCGAGTGATGAAAATGATCATCGAATTATTAATACGGCACTTCATTTACAGCAGTTACGCGCTGAGGTGAAAGTGGTTTTAGTCACTAAAGACATCAATATGCGCCTTAAAGCAAAAGGTGCAGGACTTGAGTTTGTCGAAGATTATCGTACCGACCAACTGATAGATGATATTAGTCTATTAACTAGTGGTTACAAAAAGCTCGATGGCGATTTTTGGGCTCATGTGAAAGAGTGCGACAGTGAGCAAAGTGGCCGTGACACCTATCATACGGTGCCGCGTAATTTATTAAACGAAGTGTTTATTAATGAATACTTGCTTGATGAAACAGGCCATTTTGCGGCGCGTGTAGTGGATTACGATGAAGAGCATATCAAGTTACTTGATTTAGGCTTTGAACGCATTATGGGGCGCAGTGCTTGGGGGATACAGCCCAAGAATGTGTATCAAGCAATGGCAATTAATGCGCTGCTTGATCCACAAATGGATTTAGTAATTCTCACAGGGCCTGCAGGCTGTGGTAAAACCTTACTAGCCTTAGCCTGTGCACTTGAACTGGTAATTGAGCGCGGTATGTACGACAAAATAATTGTTACGCGAAATACCCCTGAAATTGCCGAATCAATCGGTTTTTTACCGGGCACTGAAGAAGAAAAAATGATGCCTTGGCTTGCCGCCATTACTGACTCATTAGAAGTGTTACATAAAAATGACGAAAATCCAATTTCAAGCCGTAACTACATAATGGAGAAGGCAAATATTCAGTTTAAGTCGATTAACTTTATGCGCGGTCGCAGTATTCAAAATGCCATTGTAATTTTGGATGAAAGTCAAAACCTAACGGCATCACAGTTAAAAACTATCATCACTCGCTGTGGTGAAGGCACTAAATTGATTTGCTCAGGTAACTTGGCACAAATAGATAGTAACTATTTAACACCAGTTACTTCAGGTTTAACCTATATTGTTGAAAGGTTTAAGGACTTTCAAGGTAGCAGCACGATTAACTTAAATGGTGTAGTACGAAGCCGCCTTGCAAGCTTCGCTGAAGAAAACTTATAAATTAGTGGTTAAAAATTAAGCAGTTAGAAGGGCTGGTTTAAACCAGCTCTTTTTTTAAATTCAGCTTAAATAATATCAACAATATATTGTTTGCTGTTTAGCATATCCCACGAGCGTGAACTGACTTCAGCAAGTGGCATTTGTTTTGGCCCACTCACTTCACCTACAAGGTATTTTAAGCCATTAATTTCAATGTGCTTATCTTCTTTGCGAATAGGTAAATTTAAGCCAATTAACGCATGTTTAGGTGTGCTTATCATGGCAATGGTTAAGCGTGGGTAAATTGCTTTCAAAATTGCACTGGTAAGTACTAGTTTACTGTCAACATCGCCGTATTCTTGGCGGATCAGCTTTAATGGTGGCTTAAAGTTTTCACCGCTATTATGAAAACGGTCAGGTAATTCTGAAGCTGGCATAGATTGCACCCAGCCTAAAATAAAATTAATGATAGTTTGTGGCCTAACATTATTGCCAAACTTGGCGATTACCGCTTCACGAATTGGAGTGATGTAGTTGTAAGACTCTTTAACAAATCGAGGTAGGTCAGGTCTTACCGCATCGGTTGCCCAAATAGCTTCTAAATCTGCGTAATAGTGTTTTTTTAAATAGCTTTTACGTGCACTTTGCTTAGCATTTTCAACACGGGTTTCTACTTCATTTAATAAGACTTTATCATCGCTAAATACTTTGTATTCAATGCTGCGCTCTTTACGTGTGGTTTCGAGGCGGTACTTGCGACGGTCAAACTCTTTGATGGTATTCATTACCTTAACGTTAATTTTGTCGAGATATTCTTGGTCGTTAAAACCTTTAAAGCGGCGGTAATGGTTAAACAATTGATCATTTGAGTAAGTAAAATTGAGTTTTTGCTCATTGCCTTGATAATCACGCCATGAGTAATAAAACGTTTGCTGTTCTTTTTCTTGTGAAACTTGTCTATCAGCTGCAAAGCAAGTTGCGGTGAGTGAGCTTAATCCAATAACAACAGTTACGGCTAAACTGCGTAAAAGTCTATCCATTGCCTCTTCCATACGGGGTGGTTATCTATTTAATGGGAATTGTGTTAAATATTCATAAGCTTAGTCAAGATGTTGTGATAGAACGAAATAATTTTCTGACAATTCTATTATCCACAAAAAAGGAAGCGGGAGCTTCCTTCTACATTCTCTAATCTGAACTTACTTATCCATTAAGGCGCGGATATATTTCACTGGTGAACTTCCGTAACTTAAAAACTCTTCGTGGAAGGCTTTTAAATTAAAGTCGTCACCTAGCTTTGCTTTTTGCTCTTCACGGAAATCGTAGATTTCACGGTAACCTGTGTAGTAACTTGTTAACTGCACTTGGCTAAGTGTTGCACGGCGCCACTTTCCTTCAGCTTCTGCGCGCTCTTGGAAGGCGCCATTCATCAGTAAATCAAGGCCTTGCTCTTTGCTAATTCCTTCTACTTGAATTTGGTAATCCAAAATCGTGTTACAAATTACACGTAAGTTCCATTTGTAGTACATTAGCCACATTTCAGGCTCAAAGTTGCCATAACCTTCTTCAAGCATCATGCGCTCGGTGTAAACAGCCCAGCCTTCAATCATGGCGCCGTTACCCAAAATACTTTTAATTAACGACGGTGATTCATTTGAATACACCAATTGAGTGTAATGACCTGGGATTGCCTCATGAATATTTAAGATTTGCAAAATCCAGTGGTTGTATTCTTTTAAATAAGATTCGGCTTGCTCTTCACTCATATTATCGAGCGGAGTCACATTGTAATAGGTGTTTTCTTTTTTCGCATAAGGACCCGGAGCACTGATTGATGCGCCAGCAAAACCGCGCATGTAATCTGGCGTTTCTCGCACAACAAGTGGCTTTTCAGGATCAAGCGTGATTAAGTCTTTTTCTTTAATAAAGGCTTCTAGCTCAGGGATTTGTTTTTTAATTTCTGCGACAAAATCGTCACGCTTTACGTGTTTTACCGCTAAGTGATTAATTAATGTTGCAATGGCCTTTTGTGGCTCATTTGGCATCGCCTTATTAGCAAAGTATTTTGGCCAAAGCTGCTCGGTGATTTTTAGCATTTCAACAGTAACACGGGCTTTATCATCCAGTGCTTTTTGGTAAACCTGTTTTGCGGTGTAACCAGATTGAATATCAAACGCAAATTTCTGCTCGTAAAGCTCCTCACCAATTCTAAATGAACGAGCACTGTTGTTTGCAACGAGATCGGCTTCAAGCTTAGTTAAAAAGTCGATGTAGTCATTAATTGCATTTGTAGCTGCTTTAAAGCGCGTTTCAAATAGTTGTTTATCGGCGTCTGATAGGTTTGATGTTTTTGCTTTATTAAATAAGTCTTTATTTAAAACACTAAAGGCACCTTTGTTTTGGCTGATTGCCAGTTGGGTATATTCAAGTGTTGGTGTATCAATGTTTGACTTAGCTGCAGCATAGTATGCTGGCACATTTTCAAGGCGCTTCAGCACTTTGGCTATTTTGCTATTGTCATCGTCAAAACGACTATTCATGATCTGCGCAAAACCGCCTGCAACATTATAGTTTGACGGATTCCACTGCCACGATTTGAAAGTCTCAACAGACCAAATTGTTTCTTTTAATAGATTTTCAATTAAGTAGTAATCAGTTTTTAAATTAGCGGGTAACTTTTCAAGGTTAAACTGCTTAAGCTTAGCAAGTTGCGTATTGGCAAACTTAAGGTCATTTATACGACTTTGTGCATCAGGCACGGTAAGGATGTGGTCGTATTTGCCATAGCCTGCATATTGTGACCACTCAGGGCTGTGACGCCATAAGTCTTCAATAAATTGAGCTGAAAATGCTTCAAATGCAGCTGCTTGAGATTGTTGCTGGCTAACAACTGTATCATTGTTCGTGTTTGCGTTTTGACAAGCAGTCAGGCCAAGTGCTGCCACCAAGGCTAAACTTAATGCTGTTTTTTTCATTGTGAGTCCCTAAAGTGAATTATAAAAGCGGCTAACAATAACTAAGCCGTATTAAAAGCAGTGTAACAACTTTGTTTAAAAATCGAAGTTTTTTCGATAGTTAGTCAACTATACGCGATTACGCATTTGACCCTCTTGAAATGCCGTAATATTGAGTGCGATTTGCTTGATTAAGCGAGATATTGATTGATTGCTTGCCCATGCAATATGTGGAGTAAGTAATAAATTATCCCCTTTATATTGAATCAGCGGGTTACTTTGCTCGGCGGGCTCTTTGCTAAGTACATCGGTTGCAGCACCTGCTATTTTTTTGTTAATAAGCGCATTTGCTAAGGCGCTTTCGTTAACAATGCCGCCACGAGCTGTGTTGATAAGTACCGCTGTTGGTTTCATTAAGGCAAATTCATTTGTGCTGATTAAATTTTCGGTATCTGCATTAAGCGGGCAGTGGATTGAAATGATGTCAGCGCGTTTCAATGCGTCTTCAAATGCCACGCGTCCGTCACGCACAGGGCTGTTTTTACGCTCGCTAATAAGTACATCAATGCCAAACGCGCTTGCCGCCTTTGCAACGGCGGAGCCTAAATCGCCATAGCCAATGAGTGCCATTTTCAAACCTGCCACTTCATTAATCGAATGATCTAAAAAGCAAAAATGCTGTGCCTTTTGCCATTGGCCGCTTTTACAATCAGTAATGTAGTTGTGGGTATTGCCAAGTAAATTAAACAGTAACGCAAAGGTGTGCTGTACCACACTGGCGGTTGAGTAACCGGCAACATTAGTCACCGCAATACCTTGTTGTTTTGCGGCAACTAAATCAACGTTATTGGTGCCAGTAGCTGCGATGCAAATCAGTTTTACAGAGCTTAATTGTGTTAGAGCTTCTTGGTTTAACACAACTTTATTGGTAATCACCACATCAAACCCTTGGCAGCGTTCAACAACTTGAGATTGAAGTGTATTATCAAAGGTTGTGATATTGGGGCTCAGTTCGTTTAACGGTGATAAGTCACCATTTTCAATTGTTGCGTAGTCGAGAATAACAATTTTCATAATTTTTAATAATCGATTTGACTTTGGAGTTAACTCTAGGGTTTATACTCATTAGGAAAGTTAGATTTAGTGTATCTTAATTAGGTTATCAAATGGTAAAAATAGGTGAAATTGCAAAGCGTTTAGGTGTGTCTACCGACACGCTTCGATACTATGAAAAGCAAGGTATTCTTGCATCGTCAGGGCGAAGTGAATCTGGTTACCGTTTATATACCGAGCAAGATATTGCGCAACTGGCATTTGTTATTCGCGCAAAAGATGTTGGCTTTACATTAAATGAAATAAAAGAGTTGTTAGCGATTAAAGTTGATAAGCAAAGTCACAGTTGTGAACAAGTAAAGCAGTTCACCAGCGAGAAGATTAGCCAAGTTGAGCGTAAAATCACTGAAATGAATGCCATTCTTAATTCACTAAAGCTGCTTCATAAGTCATGTTGTGGCGGCGACGAACCCGCCATTCACTGTTCGATTTTATCAGCACTTGAGGTACAAAATGACGCTAGTTAATAACTTTATTGAGCTCTTTATAATTTCAGCGCCTTGGCTGTTATTAGGTTTATTTATTGCGGCACTCATTAATGTGTATTTACCCACCGATTTCTTAAATCGTCATTTAGGTAAAGAGGGATTTGCTACCACCATAAAGGCAGCATTAATAGGTGCGCCGATGCCGCTTTGCTCTTGTGGGGTTATTCCTGCTGCACTTGGTTTAAGGCGTGCAGGTGCATCAAAGAGTGCGACAACCGCATTTTTAGTTTCAACGCCAGAAACAGGGGTTGATTCGATTTCAGTGTCGTATGTGTTACTCGGGCCATTTATGGCAGTTATTCGTCCAATCGCGGCTGTGACCAGTGCTATTACGGCAGGCTTATTGGTGGGTGGTGAAAAGGCTAAAGCAATAATTGAAAAGAGTTCTCCAACAGATGAGCAAGCGCCATCTGTAGCAAATTCAGAGCAAGTAAAGAAATCGTGCTGTAGCAAAAAAACAGTATCAACAGATATTAATGAAAGCGTGGCAGAAGCTAAAGCTACCACCTCGTGCTGCGGTACAAAACCTGCTGTGATAAAAGAGGTATCAACATGCTGCGACAGCGCAAATAAAGCCGTTGAAGATGAAATTAAACCACAAACATCGTGTTGTGAATCTGACGAAAAACCAGCAAAGCAAGTGACTGAATCGTCATGCTGTGCCAGTAAAAAGCAAGCAACTGAAAGTTCAATGCAAAAGCTAAAACGTGCCTTTGCTTTTAGCGCGAATAAATTACTCAGTGATACAGCAAAGTGGCTTATGATCGGTTTGTTTTTCGCAGCATTGGTGCAAACCTATGTGCCACAAGATTACCTTCAGCAATATGGTAGTGGCATATGGGCGATGTTAATTGTTATTTTAATCAGTATACCAATGTACGTGTGTGCCACAGCATCAACGCCTATTGCGGCTGGTTTATTGATGTCTGGTGTAAGCCCAGGAGCTGCCTTGGTATTTATGCTGGCAGGGCCTGCTACTAATGTGGCAACCCTTGGCGTGGTGGCAAGTGAATTAGGTAAACGTGCGGTTGCAGCTTATTTAAGTGGTGTTATTGGCGTTGCATTAGTGTTTGGTTTTATTACTGATTATTTAGTTGAGCGGTATGGATTTGAAATTGCGCCCTCATTGCAAGCCTCTCATCATGTGCTGCCAATGTGGTTAGAATATTTCGCAGGTGTTGTTCTTGCCTTGTTGTTACTGCGCTTGGTTTGGTTAAAAGTCATTAAAAAATAGTTGGTTATTCAAAATATTGAAGGAGCTTGCGAGCTCCTTTTTTTATGGCTCGGAAAATGTTTATTTAAAATTAAAAATACAAAAAGATAAATAAAAAATAAAATAATTTAAATGATAATGATTTCTGTTATTGATCTAATTTGTTTTGAGTTTTAGAATGCTGCGCAGTTTTACTTTACTCATAATTAGAAAATCAGGAATTAACATAATGAAAAAAATAGCTAATTTTGCGCTTTCTTCTTTATGTGTTGCGATGCTTGCAGCATGTGGTGGTGACGATGGCAAAGACGGTATTGATGGCGCTGTAGGTGCAGCAGGTACTGATGGTACAAATGGCGTTTCTACTTTTGTAACTGAAAAAGACGTTGTTATCACCAATGCTCAGCATGCTTACGCAGTTTATGCTGATTCTCTAATTGCTGCTAAACAGCTTAAAAATACGCTTGAACAATTTGTAGCAAGTCCAACCGATGAAAACTTCACAGCAGCAAAAAATGCTTGGTTAGATGCACGTGAACCTTATGGCCAATCTGAGGTATATCGTTTTCGTGAAGGGCCAATTGATAACTTAACAAGCGATGAGAATGGCAATCCAGTATTGGTCGCGGAAGAAGGCCCTGAAGGGGCGATTAATGCATGGCCATTAGCTGAAGCGTTAATTGATTACACCGTTGATATGGATGGTGCTCAATTACCTGAAAACCCAGCAACATTGCCTGTCGGTGGCAATATTATTGCGGATATTGCTGAATTCCCTGAAATCACAAAAGCACTGCTTGCTGAGCAGTTTGAACGTGGCGACGATGAAGCGAATGTGACATCGGGTTATCACGCGATTGAATTTTTACTTTGGGGTCAAGATTTAAACGTTGATGGTTCCTACACACCAAACCGTGATTACAGCGCGGGTTACCGTAAAGTAAATGATTACTTCACAACTACTACTGGTATGGGTGAATGTACTTCGGGTGTTGATAATATTGTTGATTCATCAATTTGTGAGCGTCGTGGCGACTACCTTATTGCGGCAGCTGACTTACTAATTGATGACTTACAAGGTGTAGTTGATGCATGGACGCCGGGCTCTGGTTTCCATTATGTGGAATTTACTAAAGATGAAAATGTAAAAATGTCTTTAGCAAAAATTCTTGAAGGCATGGGACGTTTAAGTTTCGGTGAATTAGCAGGTGAGCGTATGAGTATTGCGCTTAGAACCGACTCTCAAGAAGATGAGCATTCATGTTTTTCAGACAATACACACCGCGATATTTTCTTAAATGCGAAGGGAATTCAAAATGCATTTAACGGTGCCTATCAGCGAATGGATGGTGAAACCTTAGAAGGTGCAAGCATTTATGATTTATTGGTGGTTGATGGTTCTCATGAACTAGCTAATGAATTACGTGCGGCAATTGAAGACACTATGGCGAAAGCGGCTGTTATCGATACCAATGCAAAATTGGGTTATTCATTTGATGTACAAATTCAACATGCTGACTTAAAACAGCCAGTGACCAATACAATCGAAGCATTAAAGTCACAAACCCAAGTGATCAAAAAAGCGATTGAAGCACTTGAAGTAACTACTGGTGATCTTGAACAAGATACTGAAGAGTTTGAAGGCTAATCATCGTTAACACATAAATAGCGCTGCTTATTGCAGCGCTATTTTCGTTTCTAGGGGCATTTATGAAGCGACACATTTTTCTTTCAAGTTTAGTTTTTGCTGTTGTTGGTTGCGGTGGTTCATCAACAACAACAGAGCCAGTACCAGATAAACCAAATCCGCCAAGTGCTGCTCTGCCAGGGCAACCAAATGATGGTTTAGCGCCAATTAGTCAAAGCGAACCGGATGCGAGTGAGCATTTATCCGGTGGTGATGCAACGAGCAGTGTATTTAACGAAGATGCCTTCAGCCAATCCGCACCAACTATCCGTAATGACTTTGAACTTGATGCTGTTTTTAAGTCGGGTGATCACTTATTTAGGGGCGCACATAAAGGGCTTGGACCTGTATTTAACAATCCTACGTGTCAGGGGTGCCACATTAAAGATGGCCGCGGTGAAGTGCCAAGCAGCAAAAACATTGCGATGACCAGTATGTTTCTGCGCATCAGCGATGAGAATGGCCAGCCTGATGCGATTTATGGTGACCAGCTACAAACCTTTGGTGAGGTGTTTGGTTTTCCAACAGGAGCGCTGCCGAAATTTAATGGCGCGTTAGATGAAGGCCTTGCTTATGGTGAAGCGTATGCATTTGTTGAATATGAAACGCTCACAGGGCAGTTTGCTGATGGCGAAAGTTACGAGCTGCGTAAACCGATTTATAAAGTAACCGATTTATCTTATGGCCCATTTAACGAAACAGTGCGATTTTCAGCGCGTGTTTCGCCGGCGATTTTTGGCTCAGGCTTATTACATGCCATTCCAGAAGAGTATATCACTAGCTATGCTGACCCAGATGATGTTGATAACAATGGCATTTCAGGTCGCGCAGTTTACGTGACGGAACCCATTTCAGAACAAACTAAGCTAGCTCGCTTTGGTTATAAGCTGGGCACAGCATCCGTACTTCAGCAAATTGCCGGTGCTTACCGTGGTGATATGGGCGTAACAAACCGTATTAATCAAGATGAGCCATGTACAGAAAATCAAATAGCCTGTATAGAACAAGCTTCGCTTGAACAAGATAGCGAAGCGCTAGGCTTAGATCTCAATGATTTAGACCTTGCGCAGGTGGAATTTTATAACCGCTTGCTTGCTGTGCCAAAGCGCCGTGGTTTTGACAGTGAAACAAACACTTGGCAAGACGATATTGTGAAAGGTCGCGCGTTATTTTTTGCTGCTAACTGTGATGGCTGCCATGTACCACGTCATAAAACCACTGAAGCGCCAGCGAGTTTGTTGGGCGATGTCGATATTCTTGGTTTTAAAGGTACCAGTACACCTATTGCAGTGCTAAGTGAGCAAGTTATTTATCCCTACACCGATTTACTGCTCCATGATATGGGCGGTGAATGTGCGCCAATTAGCAAAGAAAATGCGCAAGGTGGCAGTTGCCAAACAGGAGAAAACTGTATTTATGTGCAGCGCTGTGAAGGGCTTGCTGATAACCGCCCAGAAGGCAGTGCCTCAGGTACTGAGTGGCGAACAGCGCCGCTTTGGGGCTTAGGACTTGTGAAAAAAGTAAATGCTAGAGCAACATTTTTACATGATGGTCGTGCGCGCAGCATTAGCGAAGCCATTTTATGGCATGGCGGTGAAGCCGAAAAAGCCAAACAAGCATATTTGGCGATGGCAAAAGATGACCGTGAATTACTGCTCGCTTTTCTAAATTCGCTATGATTAAAAACACATTTTGTAGCGTATTTTGTTTCGCTTTATTGCTGTGTGGTTGTACTGAGAAAAAGGTACCTGAATTTTCAAAAAGCGAGTTACGCCCCGGCGGTGACACCACGCTTAAACGCATTAATACACGTACTTTTATTCACCCATCGGAAAATCTCGACCTAGATCAGCAACTGGATTTTTGGGATGGATTTTCGTTTTTCCGCGACCCATGGGTTGCTGCACCCGCAGCAACCACAGACCGAGATGGCTTAGGGCCGCTTTATAATGCACGCTCATGTAAAGCCTGCCATATCCGTGGTGGACGCGGAAAATTAGTTGGTGAAGGCATACATTCACCTATGGCCTTACTGTTTCGCTTGGGGCATTCACAAAATGGTGATGCTGTTGATAAGCATTATGGCGGGCAGTTTCAACCTTTTGCTATTAAGTTAGCTAAACCGGCAAGCTTGGTAGCTGAAGGTAAAGTAAAAATTCAATATGAAACATTGACCGGTCATTATGCTGACGGCACAGCTTATCAACTGACTAAGCCAAGTTATCAATTGGTTGATTTAGGTTATGGTGAATTAGAGCCATCGACGGTGCTTTCACCGCGGTATGCACCAGCACTTTATGGCATGGGGTTATTAGATGCGATCAGTGAAGCTGACTTACTGTCGCAACAAGATATTAATGACCAAAACAAGGATGGTATCTCGGCTAAATACAACCGTGTAGTGAATCCAAAAACACAGCAGCGCGAACTCGGCCGCTTTGGTTTTAAAGCAAGTCAGGTCAGTTTAGCATCTCAAACTGCAGCCGCCTTTGTGAACGATATTGGCATTACCAATCCACTTTTTACTCAGGATACCTGCACTCAATCGCAATTATTGTGTCAACAAGCCTCATTTATGGGTGGTCATGATACTGCGCTTGAGATCCCCGAAAAGCTACACAAACTCACGGTATTTATGGGAGCGCATGTCGCTGTGCAACCAACCCGTAAGTTAACCTCAAAAAAAGCACAGCAGGGTAGAGCGCTTTTTTATTTAGCGAATTGCCATAGCTGCCATACGCCAAGTTACACCACCCAAAGTGATTACCCGATTAAAGAGCTCGCTAATCAAACTATTTGGCCCTACACCAATTTAGCCTTGCATGATATGGGCGAAGGGCTGGCCGATCACAAAGCCGAGGGGTTAGCGAATGGCCGCGAGTGGCGCACACCTCCTCTATGGGGCATAGGGCTTCAGCAAAAAGTACAAGGCTACCAAGCATTTCTCCATGACGGTAGAGCGAAAACAATCGCCGAAGCTATTTTATGGCACGGCGGTGAAGCCGAACAAGCAAAGTTGGCATTTGTAAATTTTGATCAACAACAGCGCGATGCGTTGATTTACTTTTTAAAACAAATTTAAGGGTAACCAAATGAAATTTAAGGCACTTACAGTATTGATAACCGCATCGCTCTTAACCGCATGTGGCGGTGGTGGCAGTGAAACCACAAAAGAAACAACGACAGTTACGCCACCCGTTGTTTCACTGACAAAAGATCAGGCGATGACTCAGTTACTAGAAGCGCAAGCCGACCACTATATTTTACCTGCCTATTCAGCGCTGGTGGATGAAGCTGACAAATTAGATGCAGCAAGCATTACATTTTGTGCTTACCCATCACCGAGCGAAAATGAATTGGCGACACTTAAAACTGCTTGGCTTAACGTGAGTAAAGCGTGGCAGTTTGCTAAAGCAGTTAAAATGGGCCCAGAGTCAGAGGAGTTCCGCCATTACCGCATGCAATTTTGGCCGGATAATAACAACGCTGTAAGTCGTGGTGTAGCTTCTCTTTTAGCAGCACAAGTTATTGATGCCAATGCGGTAGCAAGTTTACAAGACGGTGCGCAAGGCTTGCCAGCACTTGAGTTATTAATTTTTAACAACGATGAAGAAAGTGCACTGCTCACTGCTCAAAATAAAGAAGACCGCTGTTTAGCGGTAATGGCGATTGCTGCCAATGTTAAAACTATCGCAACGGAAATCTTAACGGCTTGGCAACAGCAAACCACAGGGTTTGTAAATGATTTTAAAAACGGCACAGGTGATTATGATACTAAGCAAGCGGTACTTGAGGACTTCGTGACCAACTGGTTTGAGTTAATTGAAGTGATTAAAGATAACAAATTGAACAATGTGAAAGGCACGCTTATTCCGGGCTATCCAGAAAAAGCAGAAGCCCATTTCAGCTTATCATCACTTGAAAATATTAAGGTTAATGTAGCGGCGTTAAAGGCGGCTTATCTTGCAGGCGACGGCTATGGTTTTGATGAGTACTTAAAAGACATTCATCAAAATACCAGCGTAAATGAAAAAATCTTGGCTTACTTTAATGAGCTTGAAACACTGTTAAATGCAATTGATAAACCTTTATCTCAAGCAGTTACAATCCAAGAAAGTCGCAATAAGTTATCACCACTTATCACTAAAATTGAAGAGTTTAGGCTTTACCTTTCAACTGACTTTATTCAGTTAACTGCGCTAAATCCAAACTTTAATTCTAATGATGGTGATTAAGTATGGAGCGTAGAACGTTTTTAAAAAGCCTAGCGCTGTGTGGCTTGAGTTTGTCGGTTGGGGCTAATTTGGTGGCATGCACAACAACCAAGCAATCACGCTTTGTTAGTGCAGCGTCAAATCATCAAGGTGAGCATTTTGTGGTGGCATTTGATGATGCTGGTAATTTATTAAATCAGGTGAAAATTGCTAACCGAGGCCATGATCTACTGATGCTCAATAATGAGCGTGTGGTGGCGTTTTTATTGTCGACCTTAAGAAAAACACCCTAGAAAATACCTTGAATGCTGAAGATGGCTTTCATTTTTATGGGCATGGGGTATTTGATGAAACGCGCAACTTATTGATCACGACAGAAAATCACATAGAAAATGCTAAGGGCTATTTAGTGTTTCGTGATGCAACGTCGTTTGAAGTTGTAAAACGAGTTGAAAGCGGCGGGATTGGCCCACACCAATTGGCATTAATGCCTGATGGTGAGCATATTGTGGTTGCCAATGGCGGAATTAAAACTCACCCAGAAAAAGGACGTGAGAAACTTAATCTCGATACGATGGTACCCAATCTCAGTTATGTGCATTTGAATTCGGGAAAAGTTGTTGAAACAGTGGCACCACCGCATTTCCAATTAAGCTTACGCCATTTGGCAGTTGCTAAAAGTGGTGAAGTGATTGTCGGCGCACAGTATCAGGGTAATTATCGCTATACCTGGCCGCTGGTATTTAGTCACAAGCGGGGAGGCGAGCTCAAGCCTCTTGGCGCAGAACCAGATTTTTGGTTGGCGTTTAATCAATACATTGCAAGCATCTCGATAAATGATAAAGAGAATCGCATTGCAGTCACTTCACCACGAGGTGGCGTTGTGGCGTTTTGGCAGCTCGATAATCATCACTTGATAAATCATAAACGTTTTGCAGATTGTGCGGGAGTGGCAAACACGCATGAGTCATTTATTGTTACTAATGGCAAAGGGCAGGTTGTAAGTAGCAATGAAAAATTACCTCTTTTTCAGTTACAAGCATTGCGGTTCGACAATCATTTAATTTACTCTTAACTGGTAAGAGATGTTAAATTTAGCCAAAAACAATAATGACAGGTAAAATGTTCGCCCTTTTCATATGCAGTAAACCAAGTTATGACTATTTCAAACGATAAATTTGCAGATATTCGCCCTTATAATGATGACGAAGTAGCCGCATCTGTTTCGCGACTTTTAAATGATGATGCATTTATCTCTGTAATTGCAGAGCATAACTTGCCATCTTGGTTGCGTGCTATCCCATTTCTTGGCAATTACTTAGTTAAGTCTAAGTTGCGTAACAAATATGGAAAATTTAAAACCGTTGATGAAGTGCAACAAGCTGTTGCACGTTATCTGGAGATTTTAGTAAAGCGCACTACATCTAAAGTAACGTTTTCTGGATTAGATAAGCTTGATAAAAATAAAGCGTATTTATTTATCTCAAATCACCGTGATATCGCGCTGGATCCAGCCTTTGTTAACTATGGTTTGTTCCAAAGTGATATGAAAACAGTGCGTATTGCAATTGGCGACAACCTGTTGCAAGTCCCTTATATGACGGAGCTAATGCGCTTAAATAAAAGCTTTATTGTAA
>NZ_JAPEHW010000004.1 GCF_028875915.1 Pseudoalteromonas sp. G4 | reverse complement strand
CCTCCCGCTTTTATCAAACCCGAAAATGAACTTTGAATTGATAATGCGAGACAGGAAGCGAAGCGAGTCGAGTAAGCCATGCTTCGGCATGGATGCCGCTTCATGGCGTTTATCTAAAAATTCAAAGTTGCTTTGAGGATAAAGTTTGATAGGGCGGTCGCCTTTCTATTACGAAATACATCCGTGTATTTCGCCCTAAGGGCCAGCTTCGCTGTTCAAATTTATTCCCGATAAATTTGTGGTTACTTTATCTTTGGCGAAGCAAAGAAAAGTAACATGAAGCCCATGGATGGGCTTTATGATAAAAAAGGAGGTCAATGTTTAATTGAGTTATCAAAGATACAAATTCGCTCATTACAGTATTTCAGGTGAAGTATCAATTTCTTCACCTGAACGTAATGTCCAGCTAAAAGTTATTAGCTGTTTTTAATGTGAAAACTTCGCCATTAAAAACTTAAGTTCGTTTGCGTGCTCTGCCATACTGTTGCTTGATGCATTGGCTCTTTCTACTAGCCCATTATTTTGCTGGATGATTGAATCCATTTGCTTTATCGCTGTATTGATTTGGTTGATACCACTTGCTTGTTCAGCGCTTGCATCAGCAATATTTGCCATATTACTCGATAATTCCTGAATACCGCTGACAATTGATGAAAGCGTGTTACCTGATTGAGTCGCTAGCTTCATACCATGTTCTACTTTTAAAGCGCTGTCATTAAGTAAACCGGCGATATCTTTTGATGCATTAGCACTGCGCTGGGCAAGTGTTCTCACTTCAGCTGCAACCACTGCAAAGCCTTTGCCTTTTTCACCTGCACGAGCAGCTTCTACTGCAGCATTAAGTGCGAGTAAATTAGTCTGAAATGCAATTTCATTAATCACTTCAATAATATTTGAAATTTGTGCTGAACTTGTGCTTATTTCTTTCATAGCACTTACAGTATCGCCAACTAAACGACCACCTTCTTGCGCTTGCTCGTCTGCATTTGCCGCAAGCATATTAGCAACTTGTGCATTTTCTGAGTTGCGTCTTACTGTTTCAGTTATTTCATGCATTGAAGCTGTGGTTTCTTCAATCGACGCTGCTTGTGATTCGGTACGACTACTTAAATCATTAATGCCATGCTTTATGTCATCAGCAGAATTAGTGATATGTGACGCAGTGTTAGAAATTTGTTTAACCAAGGCAGATAAATTATCAACACTGGTATTTACAGATTGTTTTAAGTTATTAAAGTCGCCACTGTAGTCACCATTTACCGATTTTGATAAATCACCAATGGCTAACGCTTGCATAACTTCTTGGCATTCTTGTAAGGGTTTTGTAATGGCGTCTAGTGTGTCATTAATACCAATAACAATTTTGGCAAAATCGCCGTTATGTTCTTTGCTATCGGCCCTTACTGTTAGTTTTCCATTTGATGCCGCATCTACCAATGTGTTGGTATCTGAAATTAAACGTTCTATTGCTGAGCAGCTTGTTTGCAGGCTCTGTTTTACTTGTAAAAAATCTCCTTGGTAATCATTACTGATCTGTTTAGGGATTTGGCCGTTGGCAATGTCGTTTAAGTAACGTGATGTTTGATTAATGGGTGTGACAATAGAATCTAAGGTTGCATTTATACCGCTAATTATCTTTTGATAATCTCCCTTATGCTTGTCGGCATTTGCACGTTTTGTAAGTTCGCCAATAGATGCACTATTAACAATCGCATTGGTGTCTTCTATTAATTTGGCAATAGCAAAGCACGATTGTTCAAGGCTTTGTTTTATCGATAAAAAGTCACCTTGATAATCACCTTCAATGTGTTTTGGTATGTTGCCGTTACCAATTAATGTGAGGTAATTTTGTGTTTGATGAATTGGCTTTACAATTGCGTCAAGCATTTGGTTAATGCCATTAGCAAGCGTTAGCATAAAGCCAGAGAATTCCTGGCAGTTAATGCGTGTTTCAAGTTGACCTGATACAGCCGCAGTAATAATGCTATCTACCTGTT
Source organism: Pseudoalteromonas sp. G4 (assembly GCF_028875915.1). GTDB lineage: Bacteria > Pseudomonadota > Gammaproteobacteria > Enterobacterales > Alteromonadaceae > Pseudoalteromonas. The sequence continues at coordinate 124,069 of NZ_JAPEHW010000004.1, read as the reverse complement.
GTTCAGCAAGGCGCTGCTCTGTTAAATCGACAAATTCATATACCACACCAATTATGGATGCACTGTCATCAGTTACTGGACCTGCAATCACAGATAAAATGGTATTTTGATAGGTAAGTTCACATTCGACCTGTTGCTGTGATGAAAGGGCTAGCTGATTATACTGATCTTGACTATCGAACAATAAACTACTTGCAGAGTTTATTAAATTTGCTGGATTAAAATTTGGTTGGCTTACACGAATGTTTTGCAAATGTTTGTTTAACAACTCATTACATTTATGATTTGCGTAAATAACGTGGTTGTTTACATCGCAGAGTAATACCGGGGTTGCAACATTATCTAATGCTTGTTTTATTCTCCCATTAATTTTTGCAAGGCGTTGTTGTTCATCAATTTGTGCTTTTAACTCTGCATTTGCAGTGTTTAAATTTTCTTGCATGCGAGAAAGCGCTGTAAGAAGTAGACCAATTTCATCACGTTTGTGACTTTCAATACGGTTATTTAGGTTGCCACTTGCAATTTCGCTTGCAATATTTGCTGCAATATTAATAGGTTGTGTTATTAATGTTTGTATAAATCTGAATAACAAAGTGACGGTTATTACAGTAATTATAGATAAGCCAATAAAAGTTTTTTTAATTAAATCGTCTTTCTTTAGAGAGAGCCGCTGAGTTTCAGATTGGCTAATTTTATTGATTTCGGTGGTTAATTTATTAAGCGCACTGACAACCGGGCGGTCAATACCTGATACTGCTTTATCGCCTTGTTGAGTATTGTAATTTGACGTTTTGAACGCAATTAAGCCATCACGATACAAACGACCAAGTTTTTGGTGTTGCTGTTCAAGCTCGGCGATTTGAGATATTAATACTGGCGGTAAATAGTCACGCTTTTGTAAGGCTATTAAATTTTCCTGTACTTCAGCTTCTTTTTCTGTAAAGCGTTTTAAGTATTTGTCATATTGTTTAGCATCATGGCCCCTTATAAGGATATTCTTCCACTCTTGCACTTGGGTTTTAAAACTGGCTATAACAAAATTCACTTGTTCACGGGCAGCTAGCTCTTGATGGATAACATTATCAAAATCTTTTGCTAAATCGCGAAGAATCAATACTGAAACTAAAGCACCAAGTAACATGGAAAATAATCCACATATTACGCCCGTCATCAATTTGGCTTTAATCGATTTCATGTTTCGTCCCTGAATATGACAGAAAAATTACAAAATTATGACAAGTGTAGTAAAAAAGCGTTATATCGGCAAAGTATTATAGAGAATATAAAAGACTAGAACATTGAAATTAATGATTATTTTAGAAAGAAAGTGAGTAAATAGTGTATTACTCACTTATAAATAAATGTAGTTAATTAATGCGCTCTACACGTACTAACCAATTATTAGGTGCAGCCTGCTTACCTTGCTGTAATTCACTGTAATATTGGCAAAGTTTTTGGGTTTTTTCGCCTATTTCGCCATTGCCTACGGTGTAATGCTCGCCATTGTCTAATATGTAGTGGCCTACGGATGCGGTTACTGCTGCCGTACCAAAACCACCGGCTTCTGTAATTTCGCCTGATTGCACGTCAGCTAAAAATTGTTTAATTGAAATCTTTTTCTGAACGGGAGTTAAGTCGAGTAATGACTTTAATTCATTGGTTAATGATAAAATCGATTGCGATGTTATAGATTTCAAAATGGTGTCGGTAAACTCGGGAATGACCAATTCACCACTTCGTGTGATATGAAAGTGATTCATTGCACCCACTTCTTCAAGGTATTGATTAGAGGCGTCTAAGTAGAGTACTTGATCTGCGCCTACTGAGCTTGCATGCTGTTGGGCGCGCAATGATGCTGCATAATTTCCTGCTGCTTTGGCAGCGCCAGTGCCACCACTGACTGCACGGTGATATTGTTGTGTGATAAGTAATTTAAGGGACTTACTCATACCTTTTGCATAGTAAGCACCACTTGGGCTTAGCATAACAGCAAATGTATACGAATTACTTGGTTTAACAGACAAGCTATCATCAGTGGCAAACATAAACGGGCGAATATACATAGACGCACCAGTAGCCGTTGGCATCCACAAACGTTCAACGTCGAGTAATGCATTAATAGCTTGTAATTGCATATCTACATCAAGAGATGGCATTGATAGAATTTCTGCAGATTGATTTAAACGCTCACAATTTTTATCTAAACGAAATGTATAAATTTCATTGTCTTGATGAAGAAAAGCTTTGGCACCTTCAAAAATAGATTGCCCATAGTGAAGTGCCATAGCACCAGGTGCTAATTGTAAGTTTTGGTAAGGTACAATACGTGCATTTATCCATTCACCATTTTGGTAATCCATCAAAAAGATATGATCTGTTCTAAGTAGGCCAAAGCCTAAATCTGTGTCCTTAGCAAGCGGCTCGCTGCGGCGTTGTTGTGGTGAGAGTAATTGATAATCTATATTCATTTTTATTGATATTCGTTGATGATAGTTGCATGTTGAAGCTATAAAGAAGTAAATGCAAGGGTAATTAATCTAATATTTATCAAAATTGAGTATAAAGTAACTTTTTATTGCTTGGTGCGAGCTATAAAATAAAAAAGCCAGTAAAAACTGGCTTTAAACTAGTTGGGATAAACTTACTTTTTATATTTTTCAAACCACGCTAGCGTGTGTTCAATTTTACTGATCATTCGCGATGGCTTACTTGCAATACCATGGTATGCGCCCGGTATTTTGATAAGCACTGAATCAACTTTTTTAAGCTTGAGTGCTTGGTAGTATTGTTCAGTTTCAGCCATAGGCGTTCTTAAATCTTTTTCACCTGTTATAAGCATAGTTGGGGTTGTTACATTGCCAACAAGAGAAAGCGGAGAACGCTGCCAATAGTGCTCAACGTGATCCCATGGCATGCCAGGAAACTGTGTAGGAATTTGACGAAGGCCACTATCAGCGGTTAATACCTTGCTGAGCCAATTAATAACAGGTTTAACAACTACAGCAGCTGCAAAGCGGTCTGTTAATCCAATAGCATAAGCAGTGGCAATACCGCCTGCGGAGCCACCTGCAATAAACACTTGGTCTTTGTCAATAAAGCCTTTAGCTATCATGGCATCAACACCAGAATTATGGTCAGCAAAATCTTCTTTTGATGAATACTTATATTTCAATAACATCGCAAAACGTTCACCATACGAGCTACTGCCTCGATGATTATCATAAAAGACGACGTAACCTTGCGCGGCAAAACGTTGTAATTCAGCAGAAAAATGAGGGCCATAGGCAAGGTGAGGACCACCATGGATTTCTAAAATCATTGGGTATTTTTTACTTGGATCAAAGTCAGGCGGAGTAATGTACCAACCTTGAATTGATTCACCATCAAATGACGAGGTGTAGTTGATTTCATGCACTTCACCTAATTTACGATGTCCTAAGAGATCTTCATTAAGCTTTGTTAATTGACGAGTCTTACCTTTTGCTGACACTGTTGCTATATCAGCAGGTCTAGTTGCATTGCCATAAGTAAATGCAATATCACCATTATAATTAGCAGAAAACTCACCACTAATATAAGGCCTGCCAAGTGTTGTACCTGAAACACTGTCTGTAAGGTCTTTTAATTCGCCGTTTGTAGTGATTGATGCAATTTTACGTTTACCAAAATCATCATAGCTGATTGCGATAGTATCGTTGCCAATCCACATTTGCGATATCACAGAACGATCAAAATCAGCATTAATATGTTTGGACTCTTTTGAGCGCCAATCCATAAGCGTTAATTTATTATTGCGATATGGATTTAACGCATTTGAACTTTGCAAGTAAACAAGCTTGTCACCATTTTGAGAAAACTGCGGGCTAAACTCTTTACCAGGGAAGTTTGTAAGTTGTGTTAACTCTTTTGAGAGAATGTCGACTTTAAATAAATCCCCGTCTAATGTTTTGTATTCCCAGTCATCGATACGATTCGCTGAAAAAACGATTGATTTACTGTCTTTGGTCCATGCTAAACGGCCGTTATGATGGTAATTACCAAATGTTAGTTGTTGCGCTGTGCCACCTTCAGCAGGTAACACAAATAAATGATTGTAACCTGGCTTAATTAACCCTTTGCCATCTGCTTGATAATAAGCAGAATCAATAACAATGGCAGGTTTTGCCCATTTAGCACCTTTTGGTGCTGCAGGCATTTTGGCTATCACACTTGGTTTTTCTTCAACCTTTTGACTAAAAGCAAGCCATTTTCCGTTTGGCGACCACGTGAGGTTTGAAACACCTGATTGCAACTGACTTACCATTGCGGTGCGATTTTGTTTTATATAATGAACATGAATTTGTTTTTCACCTGATAAATTACTGATAAAGGCTATTCTGTCGCCAGATGGAGACCATACAGGTGAAGAATATTGTTTATCATCAGAAAATAACGGTGTTAAGTGGCCGGTTTTGCTGTTGATAATCCACATACTTTTATCAGTGGCATCACGCATAATGTTATTACTATTTCGCACAAATACAATGTGCTCGCCACTTGGTGAAATAGCAGGGGATGATGCATATTCTAAGTCAAATATATCGCTTACTTGAAAGGTGTTTGCAACACTTGGGGATGAACTCAGTGAGCACAAAGATAAAAAGAATATGGATTTAACAGAATTGGACATAATTGCCTCGAACCAACTTTAAATTTTGAACACCTTAACGGAGTTATTTAAAGCTATCAGCATATTCAAGACGAAATAGATAATTTAGTAGACAAGTTACAACTGGGTGCTCAAAATAGCTTGCGATACAAGGAGTAAAACATGGAACAACAACAAAAACTTACCTTATTAGAAAGGGAATATTTCCACCTACAAACACTGGTTGAAAATTTTGATGCTAAATCACTTACCATTAAAGCTTGGAGTGTTTCTCTTGCAATTGCAGTGCTTAGTTCTGGCGCGTTTAGTAACACAATAAACGTATTACTTTATGCAGCTATGGCATCTTTTTTGTTTTGGTTAATTGAAGCCTATTGGAAAACCTTTCAAAATGCGAATTACAAACGCATTAGAGAGATAGAAAACTACCTAAATGGCAGTAATGATGACATTGATTGTTTTCAAATTGGTACATCTTGGTCTAATGAATATAACCAATTAGGCAGAAAACAATTTTATACAGCACTTTTTTGGCCTCATGTTGTATTACCGCATGGCATTATGTGTTTTGGCTTTAGCATTTGTTATTTGTATTTAATGTAAAAGAACACATCATACTAATCAATATAATAGGCATATCGAGACAAAGGCGTAAAAAGTGTGTGCTAAGTAATCAATAGGGTAAAGGTATTGATGAATAAGCTTTCAAAGGTCGCTGTTACATGATTTAAACAGTACAATTAACAGATTAATTGTAAAATTGAATGCAGCATGGAATACCAATTTATTAAAGACCCTATTGATGGGTTTCGCCTATTAATTACTGATGAACACACCAATATTGCTAGGTGGCTTTCGGATGAAACACCTGTTTCAAGCAACGCGGTGATGCAATTAATTGAAAATATTAATTCTCATAGCCAAAACTTTTATCATGACTTTCAAATTAATGGTAAAGAAATGGTGCTCACTGTATGTAATGGTGAAGTCGCTATTACAATCAATCATCATGGTATATCAGAGCAAGAATCAGAGCGCTTTACGCAAGAAATGCTCAGTGTTGATACTTCAACAGATATATGTGAATGTGGATTGGATGATTTTATCTGCCTATTACAAGATTGGCATGATTTTCTAAAAGTTAATCGTGCTTAAGCATGGAGAATAATAAGATGAAAAAGCTTATAAGTTTAACAACAATGTTGTTTTTGTCAGCGTGTGGCGATGCTGAACAAAAAGAACAAATTGATAAAACAGAAAATACGAAAACGTATTTATCTGAAAAAGTGACGACTGGCACAACAACCAACAGTCAATCGGAAATTCCAAAAGCAGATGCAAACACAATAAGTTCATTAAAAGAGAGCATAAATAAAGCACTTTCAGATGTTAGTTGTGGCAATAATGCGCAATGTTATGTTATTTCAACAGGCTCTAACCCATGTGGCGGCGCGAGTGGTTATGCAGTTCTATCTACAAAAACATCTAATCAAGAGGCACTCGAAAACGTTTCAAAAGAAATTATCCGCCTTGAAAAAAGTAAACATGCATTAGAAGGTACAATGGGGATTTGTCAGCACTTGGTTGAACCTAAAGCAATGTGCAGTAGTAACCAATGTATTGCGGTAGAAAGCGATAGGGAAGTGTATTAAAGAGGAAAGTGGCTAGCCACTTTCCTCATTTTAAAGCTATGGGTTAGCTTTTACATTTAAAGTGATACCACTTGATGCACGGTAACCGTAAATATCGATGTACCAAGTACCCGCTTGTGGTGCACTGAATGAACAAGCTTCATTGTTGCCATACTCATATGGACGACAATCGTAGTTGCTTGTTGTTGACTGAGAGCCAAATGTAACATACATGTCAGCATCACCCGAACCACCAGACATAGTGATATTTAAATCGCTATAACCAGCCGCTAAATCAAGTGTGTAACGTTGCCAGCCACGACGTGCAACAGAGATATCGTTTACAGTGTCATCGATTGGCGTAAGTTCACCGTTACCGCCACCATCGTTACCTTCAGTATATGAAGCCGTTAAGCTTACATTTGCAAAACTGCTATATGCTTTAACACGAACATAATAAGTACCACCAGACTGCGTAAGGTTACATGTTTCATTGTTACCATTTGCATAAGGACGACATTCGTAATTGCTATCTGTAGGCTGTGCATTAAATTGGGTGTAAAGGTCAGCATCACCTGAACCACCGCTCATCACAACTTTAACATCAGTTGCACCTGCAGGTACTTCAAATGTGTAAAGTACTTCTTCATTAGTATTTGCACTAATACCTGAAACAGTTTGGCCGTTTAATAAAACGTTGTCACCTGGAGGGTTAGTTGTGCCACCATCACCAGAACAACCATTTGCTTCTAAATGATCAATCGCATCTTTAGCTTGTACTAAACCGTAACCAAATTTAACATCACGACCTGAAGCACCTAAATCCTGAGCAGTCGCGTTAAGCGCAGAACGGATCTCTTGTGCTGTACAGCTTGGGTGATGACTCCATACCAATGCAGCAACACCTGCAACATGTGGTGATGCCATTGATGTACCACTCATCATGCCGTAGTTACCAGTACCAATATCGATAGTTGCAGATAAACCGATTTGTGAAAGCATTGTTGCACCATCAGTATCTGTAGCTGTTACCGCAGGAATAGATGTTTGGTTTGTATCACCTAAAGTACCGCCAAAGCTACCTGCTGCATTGTTATAGATAACAGCACCAATACCACCACTGTCTTGACAGTTTTTAACTTTATCGTGGAAAGAAATATTACCACGTTGAATTAAACACACTTTACCGTTAGCACCCGAATCAATTGATTCACCTGTGGCAAAATTATAAAGCGGTGCAGTTACAGAACCTGTATTTTCCATTGCGTTTACGCTGTATGCACTATTGCCAACAGAAAGAGAAACAACTTGGCCTGTACCTTCTGGATAAGTTGAATAAACGTCTACACCTGGTGCTGCAATTTCAACTTGGCTGTTTTTTTGCGAGAAATCAGCAAATAAACGTCTACACCTGGTGCTGCAATTTCAACTTGGCTGTTTTTTTGCGAGAAATCAGCAAGTGCTTTGCTGCTGTCGATTGCTGCAACAGACATTACTGAATCATATGAAGCAGGGAAGCTTTCAATATCAGTTGTGTTTGAAGGGTTACCATCGTTACCAGCTGCAGCAATTAGTAATAAGCCAGCATCAGCAATAGCTTGAATACCGTTACGTTCTGTGGTGCTTGAACCTGAACCACCCAGACTCATGTTAATCACATCACTGCCTGCGTTTTTACACTCATTCATTGCCGATACAAGATCAGATGAATAGCCCCAACCACTTGCGTTGAATACTTTGATGATGTGTAGTGAAGGATCAGAACCAATAACACCACGAACACCTACACCGTTATCGATTGCTGCAATTGTACCTGCTACGTGTGTACCGTGAGGGCCACCTTCTTGATACCAGTTACCTGTGCCACTGTTGTTTGTGCCTGTTACAGTACCACCATTCGAGCCCATATCTTCATGAGGTAAGTCTAAACCAGAGTCAATAACACAGATTTTTTTACCATTGTTAGCAGCAGAGGCAACAGAATCGTTTACTTGATCTGCTTGAACCATTGCAATGCCGTATGGCTGTGTTTGTGCCATTAAGCGGCGAGGTAGATCTTCTTCAACGTAATCTACCATAGGGTCATTTTGTAATTGTTTTAATTGTGAATCGCTTAATTCAGCAATGTTTGCATTAATTGATGGGTTAAATTTCGCATTGCGAACACCCATTTGCATTAGACGGTCTTTAGTTACAGAGTCAATGCTTGTTGTATTAGCAAAGTTCATAAAAGAAGAATTATCTTTGTATTTTACAATGTAACGTTTTGGTAATGGAGATTTTACTGCTGCACGGTTATCAGCAAAGTTTGCTTTCAATAAGCCTTCTGATTCACTTGCTATAGCTGTATTTACCGCAAGTGCTACTGCTGCAATTGAGCAAATCTTTAATGATTTGTTTGTCATAATAGTTCCCAGGTTGTTGTCGTTTTAGGAACTCAGAATGTAACAGTGTGTAATTGAAATTCACACTAATTTAACATTATTGCTGTAAATGAATGTTAACAAAGTATTAACTTTGGTTTATTTTAACTTTAACTTTGCGCTAAGACCATGAAAAATAACACTTAAAATTATTGTTAAAATTGCACTATCTATAATTAGCTCAGAAACTGAAGTGAGTTCTTGGATTAAAATCAAGGTGAAAACTACAGATGCCAAGCCTCTTGGGCCAAACCAAGCCAGTAAAATACGTTGTTTGAAAGGTAATGCTGTAAATAATAATGACAGTAAAACAGGTAAAATGCGCATAATAGTTAACGCTAAAATTGCAAAGATAATGGCCTTTAATTCAACACCATTATGTAAATAGGTGAAGGCAAAATTAGCAAAAACAAACCAAATTATTAGTGCACAGGTATTTGCAAGCGCATGGGCATTACTTAAGCGTTGAGGTTTAAAGGCGGATTTAAATTTAATATCAAATAATAAACCAGCAATAAACGCGGCAAAAAATCCACTGCCGCCAAGGGATTGCGTTAATAGATAAATTAAGACAGCGATAGCCACAAAAATAAAAACTTCATTATCTTTGTTATACAAACGGTATTTTTCAGAAAATAACACGACTTTAAAAATAAGCGGACTAACAAAACCTGCTATTAAGGTCGCAATACCTATTTCCTTTATTGCAATAATCATGGTTTTTGATAAATCAGGCGTTTGTTGATTAATCGCTGAATACAGCAGTAATAAGAATATTGGGACAGCTAAACCATCATTTAAACCACTTTCAACATTAACTGCCTCACGTGTTTGTTCAGGTATTTTACTATTTTCAATAAAATTGCTGCTAAGTGCTGCATCTGTAGGAGTTAATATAATTGCTAGCAAAGCAATATGGAGAAATGGCAGCTCTGTAAAGAGTAGGCTTCCAAGTAGGGATCCGAGTGCAAATGTAATGGGTAGTGCAACTAATAACAGTAAAAGAGGGTAAGCATAGCTGTGTGTTAAAACAGCTAATTTTGTTTTTGCAGCATCACTAAATAAAATAAGTGCTAATGTAAGTTCGATATAAATTTGAAATGATGTCAATTCAACATCTATTTTACTGGTGCCATAAAAAACAAAAGAATAAATTAACCCTGCAGTTAACATAAACATGGGGCCAGTAATGTTTAACTGGTGTATTCGCTTGGCAAAGAGTGAATAAGCGATGAGTACGCATGTAATTACGACAAATAAAGTGTATTCATTATGCATCGGTATTTAACTCATTTTCGACAGCTTTAATCATTCTTCTCAATTGCCTGACTTCGTAGCATCCTTCACCGCGTTGCTTATGTAAAAGAGGAGCACTTTTAGATATTTGGCAACCACGTAACAGTACATATTGTTCGGCCATTTTTAAACCTAACGGGCATAACGTGAGAGATTGTAATTGCCCATTCTGATAAAAATAAAATAATTCATTCGAAATATCTAAATGCGCTAATTGGGGATAAAAACCATCAGCTTGTAAAGAAAATGACTGGAGCATCACATTTTTATGTTTTACAAAATAATAGAGAAGTAAATCACGCACGCGATGAATGTCATCTTGACACTTAGCAAACTGTGATTCGATACATTCATATGATACTTCATTAACCTTACTTAATGGCTTTGTTGTGTTGTTTAACACGCTATCGCGTTTTCTAAGTAACTTAATTGGGTTGTCTTTAATGATCTTAGTATCACACAAGTGATTACAAAAATGATTCAGAATTGTATAGGTTGAGGCGCGTGATTCGTAACACGTTGTGGTTTTGATAAAAGGGCGCCAATGTGGGTTATATACCCTTACGTTTTCAACTAATTTAAAACGAGTAGCCTTTCGGGTCATTTGCCAATCTTCAGGTGGTGTTTGCAAGAAGTGCAAATATTCTTTTAATAATGCTTCATCAATATGTGCTAATGTTTGGTTTTGCTGATACCAAAGCCATAACACTAATTTTTCAACTTCATTACGATAGCGGTTGTAGCTATTTGTGTTTTGTAAACCAACTGACAATAAATAACGTAAAACAATCATTAAGTCATTGTATTGCTCATCACTAATTTTACTTAGATGATGATAGTTTTTGTTTTGAAAATGGCTTTGCGCGTAGTCTATTTGGTATGGTAGCTGGCAAAAAGTATCAATTATCGGCTTTATCATTGCTGAGAGCTTCCATTTTACTCATTATTATTTTTTGGAAATTTATGTCGCTTAAACAACGCTATAGTGAACTACCTGAGGTGTTATTTCAATCAATTTGCCCTGAACAAATGACCGAACCTAGTTTAGTTGTTTTCAATAAGGATCTAGCTAAACAATTAGATCTACCAAACGAATTTCGTAATCGAGATATTGATTTTTTAAGTGGTAATAAGGTTATATCTGGCAGTAATCCATTAGCACTTGGTTATGCAGGCCATCAATTTGGCAATTTAGTGCCTCAGCTTGGTGATGGAAGAGCGCATTTATTAGGACAAGTTGCTTCTCATTTAAATTATGATGTGGACTTACAATTAAAAGGCAGTGGTAAAACGAGTTACTCTCGTGGCGGCGATGGAAAGTCAACACTAAGAGCTGCTTTACGTGAATATACAGTGAGTGAATATCTTGCTACTTTGAATATTAAAACATGTCGTAGTTTATATGTTATCGCTGGCAATGAAGCCATTATGCGAAACGAGCCGGAACAGGTAGGATTGGTTTGTCGGGTTGCGAAAAGTCATATCCGTATAGGTAGTTTTCAATTTGCAGCAATGCATCAAGACCCTTTGGTGTTAAAGTCACTCGCTGATTTCACTATAAACACACTCTATCCTGAGTTAATTAATTCACAAAACCCATATCTTTCATTATTTGAATCAGTAGCAAAAAAACTAGCAACACTTGTAGCAAGTTGGATGGCAAATGGCTTTATTCATGGAGTAATGAACACCGATAATATCCTGTTATCTGGTGAGGCAATCGATTTTGGTCCTTGTGCTTTTATGGGAGAATACAATCCAAATCAGGTTTTCAGCTCAATTGATAGGCAGGGGCGTTATGCGTTTCAAAATCAACCAGGAATTATGCACTGGAATTTAGCGCGACTAGCTGAGAGTTTAATTCCGCTTATTGATGGAAATGAAGAAACTGCCATCGAATTACTCTCTGCTGTACTTAATAAATTTCCAACAGAATATGAAAAACACTATCATTTACTTATGTGTGAAAAACTCGCACTCGATTCAGAGAACCCAAATTCAAAAGACCTGATTGTTTCTTTATTAGCATATATGAAAGATGAAAAACTGGATTATCGAAATACATTTACGGTTTTATCAAATATTGAACTAAACAATTTATCAAACGATGTAATCATCTCTTCAAATTGGTACAAATCATGGCAAAAGAATAAGAAGATAGACTTAATTGATAGGATGTGTCATGTTAACCCTAAGAAACATTTTTATAATGTTACAATCGAAAAATTACTCGATTTATGTGTAGCAGAGCCTTTACAAGCATCTAATTATATTGAACTTTATTTTGTATCTCTCGACCAAGACGATAGCGATTTATTGCAAGCAAATAACGCATTTGATGATGCATATCGTACATACTGCGGTACCTAATATAAGTTCAAATTGACATGTCGCTAACTGCTAAACTTACGTCACGGTATTTTTATATTGTTTCATAAATAGTTAGTTAGCGGGCAGTCATGATAGATAAAATCAAAGAGCAAATACGTAAACGTATGTTTTGGGATTTAATCTCACTTTTACTTTTGTTTGCTGCAAGTTATGTTTTATTTTTACTTTTTGATGTGATTGATTGGCTTCACGTACTAAGTCATGAAGTTGGGATCCATGGTATTGCTGAGATAATCCCAACATTATGTATGTTAGCTTTTGGCTTTTCTATATTTTCATATCGTCGTTGGCAAGATACACGTGCGTTATCACTTTACGCAGAAGAACTCTCAATGATCGACCCAATGACAAACTTACCTAATCGTCGTGCAGTTCAACGTATATTAAATCAAATTAATCAAAAGAAAGAGTACCCAGTAGGGGTGTTATTAGTCGATATAGAAGGTTTAGAAAACATACGATCAACACTTGGTCAAACTGTTTTAGAACATGTGATGATAGAAATTTTATATCATATTTCTAAGCATCTTACTGGGGAGCAACTAGTAGCCTATTGGCAAGCTGGGCAATTCGTTTGCCTGTGCCCAGGATTAGAGCATAATGAAACTGAACACTTAAAACAACAATTTGAAGCGATTTCGATAAACCGAGATAAGTTGCTTGGGCAATCGTTAAAATTTAGCTGTGCAGCAAGTTCGGTTTATAACAAAGCCGAGCTTGAAAACCTGTTTAGCGAACTTGAAGAGCAATTAATTTAAAACAAGTACGATAATGTCTTTGTTTTGCAAGCCGTTACATCGATTTGGCAGCGCATTATCATTGTTTTTTTTGAAAATACATTGTTCAAAGCCAAGGGTTTTACACTTATCGTAACAGGCCAATTTTTCAGTCCAGCCTGAATACTCACTCATCATTACATTTAACACCAGGGCACTAAATGCGATAAATGTTATGCCAACAATGAGCAATTGTTTAGGTGCGGATTTCATTTATATTCTCCAACCTTACCCACGTTATTTTAGTCTAGTACATAGTGACTATTTTGTGTTCAATAACTCTAGTGAAAATGATTTTCAATAGCCTTACAAATTGCTTAAACGATTTATCTAGGTTATTGAAATTTTAATATAAAAACGGTCTTGCTGAAGGCTTGTATCTAAATCTGGATTAGCTAAAGTTAAACTACCAAGTAATGTATTGAGTAATCGAAATGAAAGGAAATAAAGAAGTACTCTCAGCGTTAAATCAGGTGCTTACCCATGAGTTAACGTCTATTAATCAATTTTTTCTACATGCTCGGATGTTTAAAAATTGGGGATTAGAAGAACTTAACGAAAAAGCTTATAAAAAATCCATCAAGGATATGAAACAAGCGGATGATTTAATCGAGCGAATTTTGTTTTTAGAGGGGTTACCAAACTTACAACACTTAGAGCGCTTACGTATTGGTGAACACTCGAAAGAAATGCTCGAATGTGACTTAGCGATGCAAATGGATCAAGTTCCTTTGTTAAAACAATCAATTGCTTTATGTGAAGAAAAGCAAGATTACGTTAGCCGTGAGCTGTTAGAAGATATTCTAGAATATGAAGAAGATTATATTGATTGGTTAGAAACGCAACTTTCTCTAATTAACAATATTGGTATTGAAAATTACCTGCAAAGTCAGATTGAGGAGTAGGTTATGAAAGGTAACCAAAAGATTATTGATTTGCTCAATAGACAACTAACGCTTGAACTGACTTCAATGGATCAATACCTTGCACATAGCAAAATTTATGAAGATTGGGGCATTGAAAAACTTCACCACCAGTTGTCACATGAATATGAAGAAGAGTTAGAACACGCTAACAAACTCATTGAGCGTATATTGTTTTTAGAGGGCACACCAGATACAGCATCACGTAAGCCAATCAATGTTGGTAGCAATGTTAAAGAGATGCTCGAGAACGATTTAGCTGCTGAACACACAGTGCAAAAAAGTCTAATCGAGATTATTTCTGTTTGTGAAACTGAAAAAGACTATGTAACAAGAGAAATTTTAGAAAAACTACTCGATGATACCGAAATGGATCATATTTATTGGTTAGAGCAGCATCTTAATTTGATAAATTTAATCGGCTTGCCAAATTATATTCAATCTCAAATGAAACACGAAACACCATAAAAAAGGGGCCTAAATGGCCCTTTTTTAATCTTAAAAATTTTATAGCCATAACCTTACAAGCTAAATAAACGAACAAACTTTTCTAAAATTGCATGAAAATTGCCTTTAAAAGCCATTTCAGCGTACATGTGTATATAAATTTAAATTCAATAATTTCAGTAATATAACCCTGATATGTAATAAAAATATTAATTTTTTTAAATAGAGTAATTGATCTAAGGGAAATTTTATGACGTAATGTATAAAAATTATCTGGTCGGATGAGTAGCCATGAGTTTAAGAACAAGTTTGAAGAAAGTATTACCAAGTATCTCAATTACAGAGCAAGAAGCACTTGATGCAGGTGATGTATGGTTAGAGGGTTCAATTTATCAGGGTAAACCTGATTTTGATGCGCTTCGTGCCGTGCCTGAAGCAAAGCTAAGCCAAGAAGAACAAGCATTCTTGGATGGCCCTGTTGCTCAATTACTTGATATGATTGATGAGACTGAAATTCAGAGCTCAAATCACTTACCTGAAAACATTCTAGAATTTATTAAAGCGAATCGGTTTTTCTCGCTTATTATTCCAAAGCAATATGGTGGTTTAGAGTTTAGCCCTTACGCAAACTCAACAATTGTTGCCACAATTGCAACTAAAAGCACCGCTGTAGCAGTTACGGTTATGGTGCCAAACTCGTTAGGCCCTGGTGAATTATTAATGCACTATGGCACTGAAGAACAACGTCAGCAATACCTACCAAAGTTAGCTATTGGTCAAGACATTCCATGTTTTGCACTTACTAGCCCAGAAGCAGGCTCAGATGCGGGCGGCATTCCAGACCAAGGTATCGTTACCATGGGTGAATACCAAGGTAAGCAAGTACTTGGCCTAGAGCTAACATGGGATAAGCGTTATATCACGCTAGCACCAATTGCTACAGTGCTTGGTTTAGCGGTTAAAGTAAAAGATCCTAATGGTCTTTTAGGTGATGTAGAAGATTTAGGTATCACCTGTGCGTTAATTCCAAAAGATCACCCTGGTGTTGAACTTGGTAATCGTCATAACCCTATGGGAATTAAGTTCTATAACGGCACAACACGTGGCCAAAATGTGTTTGTACCAATGGACTTTATTATTGGTGGTCAAAAAAATATTGGCCGCGGTTGGCAGATGCTTGTGAGTTGTTTAGGTGCAGGTCGCGGTATCTCTTTACCAGCTTTAGGGTGTTCAACAGCACATGTTGCGCTGAAATCTGCTTCTGAATATGCAGCTGTTCGTGAGCAATTTGGTTTAAGCATTGGCTTATTTGAAGGTATTCAAGAAAAGTTAGCGGATATTGCAGGTAAAACATACCTACAAGAAGCAATGCGTGTACTGACAACAGAAGGACTAGGCCTTGGCTTAAAACCATCGGTTGTAACAGCGATTGCTAAATACCACATGACTGAGCTTGGCCGCGATGTACTTAATTCTGCAATGGATATCCAAGCAGGTAAAGCAATTCAATGTGGTCCACAAAATACATTGGCACAAGGTTATCTTGGTCAACCTGTTGCAATCACCGTTGAAGGTGCAAATATTCTTACGCGTAACTTAATGATCTTTGGTCAAGGTGTAATGCGTTGTCACCCACACCTACAAAGTATGGTTGAATCAATTCACAGCATAGATAAAAACGCTGATGCGACGTTCCGTGGCTTACTGACTAAAACGATTGGTTACAGTGTAGGAAACAGCTTAAGTGCATTTACTAAAGGCTTACTGCCTTTCACTGCAGGCGCAAAATCTAAGCTTTCTGAAGTGCGTCAATACGAAAAAGCAGTTAACAAGTTATCTGCAAAACTTGCAGTGTATGCTGATTTCTCACTATTAGTATTAGGTGGCAAACTTAAACAAGCTGAATTACTTTCTGCACGTTTAGGTGATGTAATGAGTTATTTATACGCGGCAATGGCGTCAATTCGTTACTATGAGCAAAAAGTAGCAAGTGAAGACCGTGCACAAGCAGCACCTTATTTCCACTACGCGACACGCTGGGCGATTGCCCAAGCTGAAAACGCAATTGCTGATTTCTTAGCAAACTTCCCGTCAGGTGCAACACGTAAATTTATGCGTCTGATCACCGTAACGTATTCTGAGAAATCAATGCGTATTAGCGATGATTTAGTGCGTGAACTTGCTCATCAGTGTCAGCTAAACTCTAACTTCAAAAAGCAATTAACGCATTTAGTTCACGCATCAAATGGTGATGGTCACGATATCAACCAACAAGCATACCTAGCAAAACTTGATTGCTTAGATATGTTAGCGAAGATTAAAAAATCGCTACGTAAAAAAGAAATCAAAGCAGGCGTTCGTTTTGCTGAAACGCTAGATAATGCACTTGTGGCAAACATTATCACGGCAGATGAATATAAAAAGCTGATTGATTATAACGTGAAACGTGAATTAGCTATTCGTGTTGATGAATTTGATTTTGATATGAACTTATTAAAACCAGAACAAGCAACTTTGAAAAAAGTTAGCTAATAGAATCCTAACGTACTTGCAAAGCCAATCCATGTGATTGGCTTTTTTTATGTTCTTGTTAAAATAGCGCCGTATTTTATAAGAGGTTGAATATGAAATTTTTGTTTTTGGTATTTTTGCTAGTATTTTTGAAGCCAATACACGCGCAAGAGAGTGAACTAGGGCTTGTAATGAAAGAAATGGCGCTAAGCTACAAGCTTGCACGTAAAGCAAAAAGTTCAGAAGAGTTAATGGCACATCTAGCTAATATTGAAAGCGCATTAAAAAAATCGAAGCAAATTGGTTTTAATCGAAAGCAAGAAGAGTCAATAAAAGGCATAGATGAGGTTCTAAAACTGGTAAGTGAAATAAAAAATGCCGGTGGAGATTTAGAGTTAGCACAGAAAAAGTTGCTTAAAATTGATCAACTAAGAAAGCAATATCACAAAATTCATGAGCCTAGTTTTTGGCAGCTAATCTTTGGTAACTAATTGTTAATAAATGTAATAGTGCTTGATTGATATGGATTTTAAACGCATTATAGCCGCGCTTTAATTTACTAAGGTTTTTTAATCTTAGTATTAACATATTTCATCAAAGGGACATTAATGAAAAGCGCCTCATTTATATTTCTGTTATCTACTTTCATTTTTTCATCAAATCTTCATGCTAAAGATAAAAATCAATTTATGTATTTTGGTTTAAGTGCCAAGAATCATAATTACAGTGATTTGAATTTTGCACCTACTATTTCTAAGCAATCACTTGGACAGTTAAAACTAGAAGAATCAAATAACGCAATTGGCGCGAGACTGCTTTCAGGTTATCAATTCAATCGCTATTTGGCGGTAGAACTTGGCATAACTAATTTTGGTGAAGGGGACTTCAAGCTTATCGAGCAAACAACGTCATCCGATGGCAAGAAAAAAACAAATACATTACATAAGGGCGAGTTTAAAACAATAGGCGCTGATATTTCACTCGTCGCAACATACCCTTTTTCTGATTCGATTTTTGTTAAAGCATTAGTTGGTTTACAAGGCTGGGACAATCAATTTGATGTGCTAGAAAAGAGCAACGATAGTTTTAATGTTATAAGCCAAGATGATCGCGGAGCATCATTACTAACAGGCTTTGGTATAGGTTATGGCGTTAGTAAATCAATGGCATTTACTTTAGATTTTGAACAAACAGAAATAGCTGAAATTAAAACAAATTCAGTAAGCATAAACTGGTTGTTTCGATTCTAAGAGGGAGCGTTACGTAAATTGTAACGCTACTGTGCACTGTTAAGGTTATTTAATAATGTGTGTGAATTAGACACACAATTAAGCTGCGCAGGTGGATAACTTAAAGATCTTTCTAATAATCGAATACACTTTTTTAGTTGGTCATCATTTAGCTCTGCATTTTTGGCTAAAAAGTCCACACTCTCTAACGCAACAATTTCATGAATAAAGCCGTTAGCTGTGATCACCCCGTATTTACCAGCTAAAAATAACTGCCAATGATCTTGGATACGTTCTTCTAAATTTTCGAAATAGTCTGAATTAAACTCTAAACCCTTGAGTTGCAGGTGGTTAACGCATTTAGCGTATTGTTGATAAAAGACAGAATACGCTTGTGCAGAACTTAAATCCGAATAGGGCTTTATTAGTTCAATCCACTTTGTATAGCCACGAGCAAAATATTCTTTTTCTTCATTGAAATCAGTAATGCCAAAAAATGAACTTGATTGCACTTGTTTTTTTAAATGGTAGGCAGCATTTGGCAATATACATAAATCAATCCAATCGCTTAATTGTTGTTCTTTAACAAAGGTGTGTGAAGCTAACTGTTTCAATGAATAAAAGTAGTTTTCAAAATACTCTGAGATAATCATAAGATATATTAACTGTATAAATATACAGTTAATATATCTTAATAAAAAAAAAGTACAAGAATTTTTGTATAAGGCCTTTTAGCTACTTACGATCGTCGGTGTTTATGGTTAAAATGTTGCAAAATTTAACAATGAAAAGAATTTATGACTAACGTTGTCTCAATAAAAAAAGCCAGTTTAATCACCGCAATTAAAACACCTTATCTTGCTAATGGCGAAATAGACCTAGCAACATACGATGAGCTTGTTGAAAAGCAAATTGCAGCAGGTGTTGACGGTATCATTGTTGGTGGTACAACTGGTGAAGGTCAATTAATGAATTGGGAAGAGCACCTAATGCTAATAGCGCATAGTGTTAACCAATTTAAAAATAAATTACTTATTATTGGTAATACTGGTAGTAACAATACCAAAGAAGCGATAAAAGCGACTGAATACGGGTTTGCAACGGGTATGGATGCAGCACTGCAAATCAATCCTTATTATGGCCGTTCATCAATTCAAGGTGTAATTGCACATTTTGAAAAAGTGCTCGAAATAGGTCCTGCATTTATTTACAACGTACCAGGGCGTACTGGTCAAGATTTAACACCTGAAATCATTGAGCAACTTGCGCACAGTGAAAATTTTATCGGTGTTAAAGAATGTGCTGGTAATGAACGTATTGCTTATTACGAAAATAAAGGGATTGCCTGTTGGTCAGGAAATGATGATGAAGCGCACGATGCACGCCATAAAGCAAATGCTCATGGTGTAATCTCTGTCACATCAAACTTGATCCCTTCGGTTTTTCGAGAGCTGATGGACAATGAAAATACTCAGTTAAATAATGAATGCCAACAGCTAATTTCTTGGCTGTTTTGTGAACCAAATCCAATTTCAATTAATACAGCGTTGGCCTTAACAGGTGCAGTAAAACCTGTTTTCCGCTTACCTTATGTGCCACTTAATGACAAACAAATTGAGTTTGGACTTGACTTAATGAGTCATTTTAAAGAGCACTTAGTGGGTGATAAACTCACTCAACTTAACCAAAGTGACTTCATTATTACGCCTTAGCTTCAAGTTTAAATACAAGCGACCAGAATGGTCGCTTTTATATCACGTTTCCGCACAACACTATCCTTGTTATAATGTAATTAACTCCCTCAAAAGGTCTTCAAAAATATGAACTTCAAATCCTTTAGCTTTGCCGATTCAATACTTACGGCACTGGATAAAATGGGTTATGAAACACTTACGCCAGTACAAAAAATGGCGATACCGCACGTTCGTCGTGGACACGACGTACTTGCAAGTGCACAAACAGGTACTGGTAAAACAGCAGCCTTTGCATTACCAATTATTCAAAAACTGTTAGATAATCAAGCTGACGGTAACACTATTCGTGCTGTTATTTTAGCGCCAACGCGTGAGTTAGTTGACCAAATTGACCACAACATTAAACAATATTGTGCTTTTAATAATATTAAATCAGTAGCGATTTTTGGCGGTGTTGAACATGACAAACAGATTAACCGTATTCAAAAGGGGTGCGATATTTTAGTTGCAACACCTGGGCGTTTAATCGAGCATTTACGAAAAGGTAATTTGGCACTGAATAATGCATGCCATGTTGTTTTAGATGAAGCTGATCGTATGCTTGATATGGGCTTTCGCTCTGACATCGAAACTATCTTGGAGCAATGTGCTAAACAAAAGCAAACATTATTATTCTCAGCAACTTATCCATCAGCTGTGAAACAATTTGCAACTAAAACATTAGTTCATCCTAAAATTGTACAAGTAAGCCGTGATAACGAAACAGCAAGTACCATCACCCATGTTGCTTACCCAGTTTCAAACGAACGTAAATTGGAACTCCTTTCTGAACTTATTTGCCGTAAAGGTTGGAAACAAGTACTTGTTTTCGTAAATATGAAAGAAGATGTGCAACTTATTGTTGATGAGCTTACACAGTACGGAGTAACGGTTGGTGTAATTCATGGTGACAAAAGCCAAGGCAATCGCCGACGTGCTCTGCGTGAATTCAAAGAAGGTAAAACGACTATTTTAGTGGGTACTGAAGTTGCGGCGCGTGGTTTAGATATTGCTGGATTACCGCGAGTTATCAACTTTGACTTGCCTTACCTTGCAGAAGACTATGTTCACCGTATTGGTCGTACAGGACGCGCTGGCCAAAAAGGCTTTGCAATCTCGTTAGTGAGTCGCGAAGAAGAACATGTACTTGCTCAAATTGAAGATTTAATCCGCGATAAAGTTAAGCGAATTTATTATCCAGGTTTCGAAGTGAGTAACCGCGAAGGTTTGATCAAAAAGATTGGCAAGAAAACATCGTTACAAAAACGCATTCGTTCAAACAGAGCAACGCAATATGGCGCTGAAGCACAAATGCAAAATCGTCAAAAGATCAGAAAAGCATTTAAGAAATAATCTTTAAATTTCGAATTTAGATATACAAATCTAACTATCGAAAATTAAATACAAAAAAGGAGCATTAACTGCTCCTTTTTTTATCTAGTGTTTTAGCTGTAACTACTAAGGCGTATAGTAAATTGGTGAGTTAGGACCAACAGGCATTCCTAACACAAATACCCATAAATAGAATAAACACACCCACCCAATAAAGAAGAACATAGAATACGGTAACATGGTCGCTACTAGCGTACCTATACCCATATCTTTCTTATATTTAGTCGCAACTGCCAATATTAACCCAAAATAGCTCATCATTGGCGTAATCAAGTTTGTTACAGAGTCACCAATACGATAAGCCGCTTGAATAGTTTCTGGTGCGTAACCAATTAGCATAAGCATTGGTACGAAAATCGGTGCTGTAATCGCCCATTGTGCTGATGACGAGCCAAGGCTCAAGTTAACAACGGCACACATAAAAATAAATAACACAAATACTTCAGGACCAGTTAAATTCAGCGCGGTTAACATCGCAGCGCCTTTAACCGCTAAAATAGTGCCTAAATTTGTCCACTTAAAGAATGCAACAAACTGAGCCGCAAAGAATACAAGTACAATATACATTCCCATCGAGCTCATGCTTTTAGACATTGCATCAATAATATCACGGTCATTTTTCATTGAGCCTACAACTCGACCATAAACAAAACCAGGAATTGCAAAGGTAACAAAGATAAATACAACGATGCCTTTTAGAAATGGTGAGCCTGCTACAAGACCTGTTTCAGGGTGACGTAGAATACCGTTTTCAGGCACAATGGTAGTAGCTAACACTGCGCACGTTGCTAAAAACGCTAGACCTGCATAGCGTAAACCTTTGCGTTCAATGTCACTTAAATGGTCAATTTTGTTATCTGAAAGATCAATACTTGCTTCATCATTGTTGTATTTACCTAAACGAGGTTCAACAATTTTTTCAGTAACCCAAGTACCCACAACGGCAATTAAAATTACTGAAATAGCCATAAAGTAATAGTTTGCTTCTGGACCGACTTCATACGTTGGGTCAATCATTTGTGCTGCAGGCGTCGTAATACCGGCAAGAAGAGGATCAATTGTTCCTAGCAAAAGGTTAGCGCTATAACCGCCAGATACACCAGCAAACGCTGCAGCAAGGCCTGCAAGAGGGTGACGTCCAAGACTGTGGAATATCATTGCTGCTAATGGAATTAATACAACATAACCAAGCTCAGATGCTGTATTAGAAAGAATAGCCGCAAAAACTACCATAAAGGTAACTAACCTTTTTGGTGCGCCCATTACCATGCCGCGCATCGCCGCAGATAACATACCAGAATGCTCAGCTACGCTTACACCTAATAATGCAACAAGTACCGTTCCAAGTGGTGCAAACCCAGTAAAGTTTGTAACCAGTCCGGTAACAATACGTTGTAATCCTTCAGCACTCATAAGTGAAACGACTTCAATTACACCATCAGGAGCGCGACCTTTAGCACCTTCAGGACGTGGGTCGATGGCGCTAACTCCCATCCAATCTGCAATTCCACTAAAAATAACAATAGCAACACAGAACATTGCAAATAAGGTTATAGGGTGCGGTAATAAATTACCGAGAAATTCAACCGTGGCTAAAAAGCGATTAAATAGCCCTTTGTTTTGGTTTTCTTGAGAGTTTGCTTCTATCGTTGACATGAATACTAACGGTTAATATAAAAATTGCCGCAACATACCATAGAAGGCACATTTTACCAAGAATGTTGCGGTTAATGGGGGATGGTAAGACCATGTATATTATTTGATAGAATCTAAGTACAAAAACCATTCTTGTTGATATTGAGAAAGTCTTTGGTGCTTTTTACTTGCTATGTGTCTCTTTTCATTTTCATCTGAACTATACGGTCCAACACGACATAGCGCACAATATTTATCATTAATATATTTAAAGGGCGTAAACACTTTCAAAATATCATCGTCTTGTGGTTTGTCAGAATAGGCATATATAAAACCTTCTGTGTCTTTAACTTTCTTATCTCTATCCACATTGCGAATTTGATAATCAGGGAAAAGAGCATAATCAAAAACCTGTTTGCCCATGTGGGTAATATTTGTATCGACAGTTAAATCGGTTTCAATTTGCCAATGAAGATAGGGTTTTACCTCTTTTGACGTGATGTAACTTAAACGCAATCCATTTTCATCAAGAAAATAATTAAAACACGCCTTTAAGTAATCTCTTAATAAAGCACGATTAACAATGTTTTGGCTTGGCGCATTGGTAAAGTCTTCACAGCTTTTAGCGGCAGGCACTAAAGGAAATTGAAAGATTACTAAATCAAATGCGTTTTTAAGTTTATTTGGCCAAGTTGTTTTGTTCGTAATATCAAGCTCAAAAAACACCTTTTCACCTAAATTGGTTAAACCAGAAAGACCGTTATCTTTATATTTTGTGGTCAGTGTTTTTTTATCATCCAAAACAGTCGCACTAAGATTTTTGATTTGATGGTGTTTTTTTAATGAATAGGAGAATGTGAGGTCACCGTCGCCAATGGTCAAAATACGCCAATTTGGATTTAACAACATATTGAACTTAAAAATTACAAAAGAAATATTTTACCATGTAAGCGCAATGCGATAAAAGACAAGCCTTTTAACAGTGGCTGTTTTACAATATACACAAATGATTTAAAGCTAGAAGTTATGAGTGAATTAAAGCGTTTAAATAAATTCATCAGTGAAACCGGTATATGCTCTCGTCGTGAAGCAGACTCTTTAATTGCCGATGGTAAGGTTGTGGTAAATGGTTCTGTTGCAGAAATGGGATTAAAAGTATCCGATTCAGACGACATTATCGTAAATGGTAAACCACTTAAAGCGAAACCAAAACGTGTCTATATCGCTTATAACAAACCGGTAGGTGTAACATGTACTACCGAGAAAAAAATTAAAAGCAATATTGTTTCTGCTGTTAATTACAAGGAACGTATTTTCCCAATCGGACGTTTAGATAGACCGTCAGAAGGACTAATTTTCCTGACTAATGAAGGCGATATCGTTAATAAAATTCTACGTGCAGGTAACAATCACGAAAAAGAATACATTGTTACTGTAGATAAAGACATTGATCAGAACTTCGTTAAAAAAATGAGTTCAGGTATTCCAATTCTCGACACAGTTACTAAACCATGTAAGGTAAAACAGCTTGGTAAAAAACGCTTTAACATCATTTTAACCCAGGGCTTAAACCGACAAATCAGGCGTATGTGTGAATATTTAGGCTATGAAGTCACAAAATTAAAACGCGTGCGTATTATGAACGTCGCTCTAAATGACTTAGCGGTAGGGAACTGGCGTTTTTTGACGGAAGAAGAAATGATGCAAATTAACGCATCAATTGAAAATTCAAGTAAAACGCAAGAGCGCTCAATAGACGTTAATAAAACGCAGCAGCCCTCTAAAAAACATTCAACGAGTAGAAACAAACCATTTACTGCAAAACAAAGTGATTCTAAAAAAGCAAAGCATAAGCCTAAAACTAAACGACTATCAGGCACATTAAGTTTAAAGCGTAATTAAATTACTAAGGTGAGCGAAGCTCACCTTACTACCTCAAAACCCAAATTAAATAAACAATCTTAAAAATTAAGCATTTAAACCATATCTGAACTAAACTTTTTCATTATTTAATAATGAGAATTTACAGTGCGTACGCTTTTTGTCTTTATTATTTTTGTATTGTTTCTTGGCCAATTACTGCCACGCGTAGATTTCTTTAAAACAATTTATGCACTTGACCTTTTAACTAACTTTCAAGTTCAGTTCGCACTGTTTTCTGTACTTTTAAGTACTCTGCTAGGTCTTTGGAACAAGGCATTAATGTTTACACTGCTTATTATTAATGCCCTTGTAATTACTTCTAATTTTAATGGCTATATCAATATTGATTTTTTGTCAGAACAAAAAGAGCAAATAGTAACACGTACTGAACTGCCTCGAATTTCAGTTGTACAATATACCTTTGATGACGACTTAAATAATCAAATAGCCCCAATTTATGAAAAGTTACAATCGCTTAATAAAGACGTGATAGTTTTATTTAATGTAAATGAATTACATAAATCTCAGTTAAAAACACTAAGTGAAGGCAGATTTAGTTACGGGCTAAGACAAAAAGAAGGCTTAGCCAGTAATATTGCGGTGATCACCAAGTTCGCAATATCTTCGAAACGGAAAAACACGTTTTTAGATGAACGAGGTGATATTTTAGAGATGATCTTACTAATAAAAAATCAAAGTGTTAAGTTAACGGTGATGCACCCACCAAAACCAAATTCTGAGTTAAATTGGCAACGCAGAAACTTAATGTTGAATACGCTAGAGGCAATGGAAAGCCGTACAGAAAATGTATTGCCTTATTCTTTGGTGATTTCAGAGTTATACAGCACTATTTGGTCTCGCCATTTTCCAAAGTTAGATACACTGAGAACATGCTCTTCTGCACAAGGGCTGTATGGTTCAAGCTTTATGAATAGTAATTTGAAACTACTAGGAAATCTTGGAGCCTTAAATACAAGTCACTGCTTTTTTAGTTATCGGTTTAAATTGAGTGATCTGGAAAGTACACAAGTTTCCAATTCGCTTAACAATTTTGTTAGTTACCAATTAACGATGCAAAACACTAATTAGCGTTTAATAAAATATTTAATTGCGATTGCAATAGTGAGAAGCAGCGTGCAAATTAACGGAACCATACTAAAGAGTAACCATGTGTCATAACTTACAAGGCTACTCGCGCTGAAAATATTTCTAACATTGCCCGAAAAAATGAGCGATACGGGAAACCACGTAAGTGCGCCATAAAGACCAATATTTGCAATGCTTTGCTCATAAAAAGAATTACCTGCAATTAGTTTTCCCATAGAAGCAATACATACTAATAAAAACATGATAACAAACGAGCGGTAGGGAACATGCCAAAGCATTTCATGTGAATGCTGTAAAAATGCAGCATCAACCAAAAGCAGTAATCCACAACAACTTGCTGCAAAAAGTAAAATGAAAATCAAACTGGCTTTTGACATGAAAAAACTAAAAAGGGCTTTAATGAATTGGCATACTATAGTTAACTAAGCGTTGATTCCAGTGTTTAGTAAATTCTTCACTGTTTAATATGTTACTTAATGTGACATGTAACATTTTATTATCACTTTTCGGAATTAAGAAATGGCGTGAAAATGCATCGTGTTGCTTTGAAGCTATATAATAATCGCTTGAGTTATTTTCGCTTAAATAATAAAAGGTATAAATGCTTAAAATCGCAGTATCAATTCGCTCTTTTTTTAACATATCGAAAAGCTGGCTTTCTGTTTGCGTATCAACTCGTTCGATAATCTGCTGTGTTGCTAACTCATCTATGCCAATATATCTAAAACCTCGAATACCCCCAACGCGTTTACCTCTTAAATCTATAAACTTATGAACCTCAATAGGGTTTTGCCTAAGACTGACAAAGACATCTTTGTCTTGCATTATAGATGGCGACCATAAAAAACGGGTTTGGCTCGCATCTTTAAACCATTTAGGGTTAACGCCAATCACAATACCGTCGAGTTTATTTTGCTCCAAGCGATAATCTAACCGTTTTCTAGGCATATAGATAAGATTAAAGGTATAACCTGAATTCATTTGATTGAGTAAATCAACAAAATCAAAGTATAAACCTGAACGCTCCTTTAAATTGATAATATAAGGAGGCATATAATGATAGGTATAAATATCCACTCTGCTAATTTTGGCATTTACAAATGTGGAAAATACAAACAGCAATAATATTAAGCGTCTCATCCAGTAGCGATATCTTTTTTAATTAATATAAACAAAAGGCTACAAACCGATTGTTGCTGTATGAAGTATAGTAATGTTGCAATAAAAAACGAGCTTAGAGCTCGTTTTTTTAGTTTGAGTTGTTAAATGAATTAACGGGCATTGGTACTTTCAAAAATTTTGTCAGCTGATGCAGCAACAAAACCTGTGTAAATTTCACCATCTGGTTTTACATAACGTAATGCAAATTCATAAAAACAACTTGGAATAGCTTTAACGCCATCACTAAAGTCAACATCTGCTTTGTCTGCAAGTGTTGATGACTGCTCTAATAACACTTCTGGAGAACCTTTAATTTCACCGCCCGAACTATTAAGTTCAAAACCTGCATCTTTAAGTGCATTGTTTACAGCTTCAATTGTCTCGAAGTTCGCAAGGTGATTAATGCTCACAGTAAAGTGATTTGCACGATAACCCCAAGCAGCAGTCCAAGCAGCGTATTCTGATTCAGTCAGTAGTTGTTGATATGTTTCTGAATCAATTTGCCAGTGCGCACCTGAGTATAAGAAATTATCAGCAGTTACTGCGTCTTCATCAATTTGCTCTACTAGTGCGTGAATTGTTTTTTGTAACTCAGGCGAGAATTTTTCAACTAGTAGTTCTGAAATAAACACTTTTGGCTTAGTCGGATCGCTGTGCTCAAAGTGCTTAGCATACAATTTTTTAGCTTCGAAGTGGTACTCACCACATTCTGTATAACCTACAGCTAAAAAGTGCTGTGCTAACTTTTCAAGACCCACTTTTTCGATATTGAATGTTCTTAATGCAATATGGTCATTAATAACATCACTTTGTTGTGTGTCGCCAAGTAGTTTATGGATCTTTACTGCTGAAGGTGTTACTTCTAAATAGCTATTCCATAAATGGTCAAATAATGTATCTACATTGTTGTGCATAATGTTACCTTTAAAGTGATGGCCTAGTTACACAAGCCATCTAATTAATTAAATAAAGTAGGTTTAAGCACGACCTAACTTAATTTTAAAACTCTGATTGAATCGCCAGCTTGTACACCAATTGTATCGGCAATTTCTTGTGATATAACGGCTACATCTGTGCTGTCGTTAATTGCAATATTACAGCTGAATACAGCTTTAAATTCATTTACTTCAAGATTTGAAATGGCAAAAGTATCAACGCTTTGTTGATCACCAATTTCAACTGTTAATAATCTACTTTCTTTAACACTTTTGATGTTATCAAGTTGCGCTTCAACAGTTGGACCTGCATCAAACAAATCAACATAGCCGCGAAATTCAAACCCTTCTTTTTGCAATAATCTTAGCGCAGGTTTTGTATTCTCATGAACGTTACCAATCACCGCTTGCGCTTCTTTACTGAGTAAATTGGCATAAATAGGGTATTTAGGCATAAGTTCAGAAATAAATACTTTATTACCTGTACCAATTAAATGATCTGCGGTGGGAAAATCAATAGTAAAGAAGTGCTCTTGCAGCCATTGCCAAAAAGGTGAATGTCCATTTTTATCTGACACACCGCGCATTTCTGCAATTACTCGGTTTGAAAAGCGTTCTTGATGTTGCGCCATAAATAAAAAACGAATACGAGAAAGAAAACGGCCAGCTAAACCACTTCGATGAGACTCTTTCAAAAACAAAGTACAAATCTCGGTTGCGCCAGTGTAATCATTACACATGCTCAGTATATCAACGGTGTTATATACCCCTAGCGTACTCGAATGGTGAACTGTTTTACCCATATGGTAATGGTAAAGAGGGACATCTAAGCCTACAGCGGCTTCAATTGCTGTTGTACCAACTATTTCTCTATTCTGGGTATCTTCTAAAACAAATAAATAGCCTTCATCTTGAGGTTTATTTACTTGCTTTACAAAACTGTCGACCGCACGTGCAATTTTACGCTCTAGTAAATCGTCACAAACAGGCAATGAAGTAAAGCCATGGCCAGATGCCTTCGCTACTTCTTTTAAAGCAGCAAAGTCATCTGTTTTGATTGGTCTTAATACTAACATAACCAGTAAAGTACTTAACCGTTAACTACAGCCGCAACTGCTTTCTCGAAACGAGCAAGGCCTTCAGCGATATCTTCATTTGGAATAACTAGCGATGGTGTAAAACGAACAACGTCAACACCAGCAACTAATGCCATTAAACCGTTATCAGCAGATGCATTTAAGAAATCACGCGAGCGACCTTTGTATTTATCGTTAAGAACTGCACCAAGTAATAGACCTTTACCACGCACTTCACTAAATACGTCGTATTTTGCGTTAATCGCTTCTAAGCCTTCACGGAACAGCGCTTCTTTCGCTGAAACGCCTTCCAGTACTTCTGCTTGATTAACCGTGTCGAATGCAGCTTCAGCAACAGCACACGCTAATGGGTTACCGCCATAAGTTGAACCATGTGTACCAATCACTAGGTGTTTCGCAATCTCGGTAGTTGTGATCATCGCACCAATTGGGAAACCACCACCCAGTGCTTTCGCAGTAGTTAGAATATCAGGTGTAACACCTAAACCTTGATAAGCGTAGAGTGTTCCTGTACGACCAACACCTGTTTGTACTTCATCAAAAATAAGAAGAGCATTGTGTTTATCACAAAGTTCACGAACACCTTGAATAAACTCTGGCGTTGGTGAAATGATGCCACCTTCACCTTGCAGTGGCTCAAGCATTACAGCACACGTATTATCGTCAATTAATGATGCAAATGCGTCTAGGTCATTGTAATCACAATGTACGATATCACCTGGTTTTGGACCAAATCCATCAGAATAAGCAGCTTGGCCGCCTACAGTTACGGTAAAGAAAGTGCGGCCATGAAAGCCTTTATTGAATGCAATAATTTTTGACTTTTCTACACCGTAATTATCAAGAGCAAAACGACGTGCAAGTTTTAGTGCCGCTTCATTTGATTCAGCGCCAGAGTTTGCAAAATATACTTTATCAGCAAATGTTGACTCAACTAACTTATGAGCTAATCGTAACGCAGGCTCATTTGTCCATACATTTGAAAGGTGCCAAAGCTTATCCGCTTGCGTTTTTAATGCATTAACAAGGGCAGGGTGACAGTGGCCTAGACAGTTAACAGCAATACCACCAGCAAAATCAATAAACTCATTGTTATCTTGATCCCATACTCGAGAACCTTCACCTTTAACAGGGATTACCGACGAAGGTGCGTAGTTAGGTACCATTACATCATCAAATAAAGCACGATTTACAGCCATTACTCTTTCCTCAAACTTGTTCATTAATTTATAAAATTACTTATTCATGCATTATTCGATTTATTCGTGCCACTTTGTAGTTTAAAAATAACCAAAATGACGTTAA
This sequence comes from Pseudoalteromonas sp. G4, assembly GCF_028875915.1. GTDB lineage: Bacteria > Pseudomonadota > Gammaproteobacteria > Enterobacterales > Alteromonadaceae > Pseudoalteromonas. The sequence goes on along the minus strand of NZ_JAPEHW010000004.1, from coordinate 93,506 downwards.
TATTTATCAAAATAACCAACTTGAATAGCAAAATGTTAAGCGATACAGATAAAAGTTTAATTAGTGCACTAAAAGAAAATGCTCGATTAAGTGTCTCTGACTTAGCGAGAAAGCTTTCTTTGAGTCGTTCTACAATTCAAAATCGTTTAGCTCGGCTCGAAAGTACAGGGGTTATTACAGGCTACAGTGTCAAACTTAGTGAGACATATTTGCAAAATAGGGTGAGTGCCCATGTATCAATTAAGGTTAAGCAAAAACTCACAACACAAACTAACGTTGAGTTAAAGCGGTTTACGGCAATTACGCAGCTTTATGCCATTAGTGGGGAATATGACTTAATCGCGATTGTCGAAGAGAGTTCATTAGAGCAATTAAGTCATACTCTTGATTTAATTGGTAATTTGGATGGGGTGGAAAGAACAACCTCATCCGTAATCCTAGAAACAAAGTTTAAGAGATAACACATTGTTTCTAAAGCTTAACAAGCTAAGCATATTTACTTTCTAATATTAGTTCACCCGCTAAAGGTTCTGGCGTGTGTACGTCTTCAGTTTTAAAGTAAGCTAATAAGCTATTCATATTGGCGGCTCGTTCCGCCATTAAATTAGCGGCAGCCATAGTTTCTTCCGTAATTGCAGAATTTTGCTGGACAATTGTGGCTAAACGCTGAACCACCACATCGACTTCTTTTAAGCTGTTACTTTGATTGCTAGAACTTTCACTTATTAACTCAATGCTTTGGTTCACTTCTTCAACTCTATTAACAATATGATTTAATTTATCTCCAGATGAAATAGCAAATTGACTGCCTAAATGCACTTTATCATTACTGTCTGTAATAATATCGCGAATTTGTTTTGCGGATTTTGCGCTTCTACTTGCAAGTTCACGAACTTCATTTGCTACAACGGCAAACCCTCTACCATTTTCGCCAGCCCGGGCAGCTTCAACAGCAGCATTAAGTGCAAGCAAGTTAGTTTGAAATGCAAGCCCATCTATCACTTCAACGATTTCATTAATGCTCTTACTTGATTGCTCGACATCTTCAATTGAGCGTTGTGTTTGTATAGATAATTCCTTACCTTGTTGCGCTGTTTGAGTTGCACAATTACTTTGTTCAACAGCATTTTTGGACTGCTGAACAACGCCAAAAACTTCTTCTAGCATGGTTTTAGTACTCGCGCTCGCTTGCTCTAAGCTTGCTGCTTGCTCTTCAGTACGCTCACTAATTTCAGTATTACTGACAGAAATTTCTTTAGCGCACTGTTTCACTTCTTCTGCTGAGGATTGAATATTACTGATTACTTCAATTAACTGTTTCGTTGTTTGATTTATATTATGCTGCAACTGATTAAAAATGCCGTTGTAATTGCCGCGCATTTGTTTAGTTAGATCCCCCTTGGAAAGAGCTGAAAGGCTTTGTGATACTTCTTCTATTGCTGCAGATGTAGAAGAAACCGCCTCATTTATATCATTTTTTAATTGAGCTAAATCACCTTTAAAGTCGAGTTCAATAAACTTACTAAAATCGCCATTGCTCATTGCCTCTGCAACAAAACTTAATGAAGTAATGACTTCTTTAATACTTTCAACTGATTCATTTATATTACATTTAAGGTGATGTAACTGACCTTTCATTTCTGAAGTTATTTGTTTCTTGTAGTTACCCTGGCTGATGCCATTCATTACTTCGCTTATATCATTAACAGCGTGATTAACAGACTTAATGCTCATATTTACATCGTCTTTTAAACGTGAAAATTGCCCTGACATTTCACTTTCAACTTGAGAATTAAAATTGCCTTCGCTGACATTTGCCATTACAAAGGAAATTTCATTTATTACTGTAGAAATATTTAAAATGGTTCGGTTTATTTTCTGTTTGAGTTCATTTAGTTGACCATTTAGAGGCACGTTTATTTGTGCTTCTAAATTACCGTCACTTAATTCAGCCATTGCCGTATCTATTGTTGATAAAGCATTATTGATACTAATAACGGATTGATTAATTCCTTGTTTAAGTTCATCTAACTTACCATGACACTTAATATTGACTTGCTGTTTAAAGTCACCTTGAGCCATAGACTTCATAACACAGACAATATCGTTAACCGCTAAATCTAAATTACTTAATGTTGAATTTATATTGTCTTTAAGCGTGTTTAGGTCACCTGACATGGCTAATGAAATTTGTTTATCAAAATGTCCTTGCGACATTGCATTTACAACGGCGTTTAATTCACGCATGGCGCTGTTTAAAGCTTCTGCACTATCATTTGTTGCACGTTTTAGCGAATCAAGCTCACCTTTACACTCAATTGTAATGCGTGCGTTAAAATTACCCTCAGAGAGTTGTTGCATGACTTCATTTGTTTCTGTAATTGAAGTTTGTAAACTTGCTAGTAAGTTATTAAAGGCAAGTGCAGTTTCACCAATTTCATCCCTGTTGATATTAGCTGTGCGTTTTGAAAAATCACCTGTTTTTTCAACACTTTTCATTAACTCTGAGAGGTGTTTAATTGGTGATGATAGGAAGTTAGCAAACTTAGGCGCTACAAACGCAATAACAGCAATCACGATTATTAATACTAGTGTCAATAACAGGGCTAATCTATCAACGGCAGCAAAAGCTTCGCTTTCGTCAATTTCAGCAATGAGTGCCCAATTGGTATCAAGAATGTTAAGTGGGTGGTATGAAGATAAAACGGGGTTGCCATTATAGTCATCGATAATTTTCTGTCCGCTATTGCCTTGTAGCGCTTGCTGAATAGAAAAGGTATCGACTGCGCCTTTTTCAGGAAACTTAAATGAATTAATAACAGAATGATGAACCGGATCTAGATACGAATCAGAACGCATTAATTTGTCAGGGCCTACTAAATAAGTTTCACCACTTTCACCAAGTCCATCACGTTCACTCATAATGGTATTTAATGCGTCAATTGACAGTTGAAAAATTAATGTTGCTTCTGAATTAATTGGCGTTGCGATAAAACTCGCAGGTGCATTATACGAGGGGTAATAAGTTTGATAGTCACTGAAGGCAACGCTTTGCGCTTTTGAAAGTGTTCGTGCTTTTTTAAACACTGTTGCTAGATTACTATCTTTATAAGGTCCGCTTAATAACGAAGTTGCAAAATCGAGTTCTTTGTAAACAGAATAAACAATATCGCCAGAATTATTATCAACAATAAATAAGTCATAAAATTCGTAGTACTCGATAAGTTTTGTAAAATAATCATGATAGAGATTATGGGTTTTATCATAATCATCATTAGCAGCACTTTGTTTAAGTAATTGTTTACTGCCTATTGGATGTGTATTTTGCGTAATAAAACGGGTTTGTAGCGCAATTGCTTTACTATCTAATCTTGTTAAATTAATTTCTAAATTTTTGGCAGAGTTATTACTTTTCTTAAATTCACTAAAAAATGTATTTTGGTAGTATTGTTCTACTTCAGCGCGAGAATAATTTGCTGTACTCACTTGTTCATAACTTTCAATAAAATCGGAAGCAGCGTTTTGTGTTGTCGGATTTAAAGCGGTGGTGATTAATTTAAATTCAACTTGTTTGAAATAACGCTCTAGCGCACTTTGCTTAATACTGCTAATTGCAGAAAGCTGGTTATATACTTGTTCTTTTATTGCATTAGCAGAATTGTAATACGCCAAAACAAACACAAGTAGCAGTGGTATAACTGCTGCAATCAAAAATGACAATGTTAGTTTTTTTGATAAATTAAAGTTTTCATAGCGTTGGCGTAAAGATATTGGTAACGAATTCATAACCATCCTTAGTTCAAGTCCATTAATTAGCAACATTAATTCTAATAATTGAATTAAATCTTCGCTAAAGTCTAAGACAAATTTTAGCTAACGCAATTTAACTTGTACCTATTTTGAATGTATAAATTGTTCTAATTTGTAAAAAGTGGTGGTTATTCTTTACACTTTTTACTTTTATAAATCAATTCAACGGCATTTTTATTCGTTTCTGAAGAGAGTAACTGAAGTGCATTTTGATACGTAAGCCATTTGAAATTTATATGCTCTTTTGGGGCGAGTTTGATATGTGTTTGGCTATCTACTTTAAGATGAAAAACATATTCGGTATTTAGATAACTTCCTTTTTCATATCTAAAACGCCAGTCTTCTCTTATTTCGTATTGATTAGTGATGTTGAGAGGAACTATTTCATAACCTGAAGCCTCACAATTAATGCCTGTCTCTTCAAATACTTCACGATAGGCGCATTCTAGTGCAGACTCATTTTGTTCAATGCAACCGGTTACAGATTGCCAAAATGTTATGTCATCAGCACGTTGAATTAACAGAAATTCATCGTGTGAATTTTCAATAACGACAAGCACTGAGAATGGTCTTTTTAGCATAGGTATACTGCAATTTACGTTTTTTTGCAGTATACCTAATTTAATATTTTTAGGCAGGTTTTACCTTAAACACTAAACTGTAAAGGGCTGGGATAACCAATAATGTCAGCACAGTAGCAAAACCTAATCCAAACATAATTGTAACTGCCATTGATTTAAAGAAGACATCAAACAACAGTGGGATCATACCTAAAATTGTAGTAATTGCTGCCATTGAAACTGGTCTTAATCTACTTAAGGCTGAGTGATATACCGCAATGTAAGGTGCTTTATCTTGGGATAGCTCTAATTCAATTTGATCCATCAATACGATGCCATTTTTTATTAGCATGCCAGACAAACTGAGTAACCCAAGTAAAGCCATAAAACTAAACGGGCTATTCATGGTAAACAAACCAATTGTCACACCAATAACAGCTAATGGCACTGTTGCCCAAATAATGAGGGGCTTTTTAATTGAATTAAATAACAAAACAGTAATGATAAACATCACTAGGTAACCAAGTGGCAAGGAGCCAAAAATAGCTTTTTGTGCTTTCGATGCTGATTCGAATTCGCCGCCCCATTCAAGTTGATAGCCTTGCGGAAGTTGAATATCATCTATCAATGGTTTTACACGTTTTAATAAGTTAGCCGCAGTTTCATTGCCTAAAATATTCGGATCTGCCATAACTGTAATAGTGCGCTTTCTATCACGTCGCAATATAAGGTTGTTCTCCCACTCTGTATTAAAGCCATCAACAATTTGCTCTATTGGTACGTAAATCCCCAGTGTTGGACTAAAAATTTGTAAATCATAGAGTGAATCAACATTAAGACGCTCAGATGCAGGCGAGCGGGTAATGATAGGAAGCATGCGTGTGCCCTCACGATATAAGCCCACTTTACGACCTGACAAGGTTGTTAGTAACAAATTATCTAAATCCGACTTACTGATCCCTAAACGGCGTGCTTTTTGTTCATTGAATTGAGGGCGAATGACTTTAGTTAATTCGCGCCAGTCATGTCTTATATTGTGAGCTTTGCCATCATTCTTAAGAATTTCAATCGCCTGTTCTGCTAAATTGCGTAATACTTTTGGATCGTGACCTTGGAAACGAGCCTCTATTTTTGCATCTGTTGATGGACCAATTTCCATACGTTTTAATTTAATAAATGCATTGTGTAGGTTATCAGCTGCATATTCACGTATTTCTGCGAGTATAGCGTTGAGCGATTCTAAATCAGTAGTACGAATAATCAATTGCCCATAGGCTGGGTGAATTTTTTCTGGTGCATAAGTTAACATAAAGCGCGGGGCACCTTGTCCTACCGTGCTGGTTACTTCAACTACCTGGGGTTTTGCTAATAAATATTGCTCTAGCTTGGCAATATCCTGCTCTGTGGCACGAATATCTGAACCTTGATAACGCCAGTAATCAAGATAAAACATAGGTGTATTTGAAGGTGGGAAAAATGACTGTTTAACATTGCCAAATAATACCAGCGCACCAAGCAATGAAATTAGCATAAAACTGAGCGTTGTTTTTGGCCAAGCTAATACGGTTTTTAATAGTTTGCCATAAATAACAAATAGTTTACCTTGATATAGTTCATCAGTATCAACTTCATTTTCACTTTGCGTGCTTTTCGTTTCTTGCTTAAATAACACGCTTGCTAAGAAAGGCGTTACTGTAATAGCGGTTATCCAACTAAGTAGCAGTGAAATTAATAATACATAAAAAAGACTTCCGGCAAATTCGCCTGTTGCATCTGAACTTAATCCTATTGGAGCAAACGCGGTAATTGCAATTACAGTAGCACCAAGCAACGGCCACTTTGTTTGATCAACAATACTATTTGCTGCCTTTACTTTGCTGTAGCCTTTTTTCAAACCAACTAAAATGCCTTCAGTAATGACAATGGCATTATCCACAAGCATACCAAGCGCTATAATCAGAGCACCAAGTGAGATCCTTTGTAGATCAATTTGCTGCATCATCATAAAAATAAAGGTACCAAATACCGTTATTAGTAAAACTGAACCAATTAATAAGCCACTTCGTAACCCCATAAAAAGAAGCAATACAGCGATTACTATTGATACCGCTTGTACAAGTGATGTTATAAAATCGTCAACTGATTTTTCAACTTCTTTTGGTTGGTTGTAGAGTGTATTAATTTCAATGCCATAAGGGCGTTGATATTCAAGTGACGCTAAATGGTTTGTTAATTTATTACCAATTTCAACAACGTTCACGCCAGATGCAAAGGAGACACCCAGTAGTAACGTTTGTTTGCCAGCATAATGAGTTGGGTTATCTGGGATTTCAGCGTACTCGCGTTTTACTGTAGCCACATCTCCTAAATAAATAATTTCTTTAGCACCGGGCTTTGAAATAAGTAAATCTTCGAGTTCAGATACGTTTTTAAATTCACCTGTAGGATGAAGGCGGATTGATTCGCCCTCAATAGTCACTTTACCTGCATTAGATACTGTATTTTGATTTTGTAGTAACTGGTAAATAACGTTGGCAGAAATTCCAAGTTGTGCCAATTTATGGCTAGATATTTCCACAGTAACTTGCGGTTTTTGCTCACCAGCTACCGTTACTTTACCAACGCCATCAACCAGTACCAATTCACGTCGTAAATAATCAACGTAATTTTCTAATTCTTCATAGGAATAATCGTCACCGCTAATAGAATAAAGCACACCATAAACATCGCCAAAGTCATCCATCACTTTTGAAGGATAAACGCCTGCTGGTAAGGAAGGTGATAAGTCATTAATTTTACGACGCAGTTCATCCCAAATTTGCCTAAGTTGTTCTTTGCGATAGGTACTTTTCATTTCTACCGTGATTTGAGATAAACCAGGAGAGGAAATTGACGTTACATAATCCACATAAGGTAATTGCTGAATCACATTTTCAATTGGGTAGGTAACTTCTTGTTCAACCTGTTCAGGTGATGCGCCAGGGTAACTGGTTATTACCATGGCTTTTTTTAAAGTAAATTCTGGATCTTCCAAACGCCCCAATTGTTGATAAGAAAAATAGCCACCAAATAGCAAAATCAGAATAAACAGCCAACTTATCGTTCGCTTTTCAATTGATAACTGTGCAATGTTCATTTTATAGGCCTCGTTCTTTTGTCCAAGGACGAACAATGCTTTGTGCTGTTAAATGATGAACACCTGCACTAACGATTTGATCTCCAGGATTTAGGCCCTCATTTATCTCAATCCCACTTTTATGGATTTCACCAAGCACTACTTTTACTTTTTCGAGCTTACCGTCGTTGTAGCGCCAAACAAAGGAATCTTCACTTGCGTCACTAAAAACGGCGGTTGTTGGAATAGTAAATTTACGTTGATTTGAATAAAACACTTTATTTAAATCAATCAACACATTTCCTGTCATACCAGCGAGTAAGTTAAAATCTGTTGGCAGGGGCAGTGTAAATACCACACGATAACTTAAAGTAAGTGGATCAGCCTGTGTATCCCATTCTTTTAGAGATAATTCATATGACTTATTCGGGTAGCTATCAAAAACAACATTGGGTTTATAAGTTGTATTTTTGTCAACGCGAGCAACTAATTTTTCAGGAATTTGAATAGTTACATCCATTAAATCACGTGTTTCAATTCGCATAATGTTTTGCTTGGCAACAACACTTTCATAGTTTTTTATAAATACTTTGCTGATTGTGCCTGCAAAAGGCGCTCTTAGCACAGTATATTCTAAATCAGTTTCTGCTTTTTCAAGCGCTGATAATGCAACTTGCATATTGGCTTTTGCCTGATCAAGTTCTGATTGTGATGCAATTCCTTTTGTTTTGAGTGTTTCTGTGCGCTCAAGCTGATTTTTTGCAAGTTTGTAACGTGCTTCACGGTCACTAAGTTGTAGTTTAAAGTCTTCGGGGTCTAACTTTGCTAAGATTTGGCCTTTTTCAACAGATTGTCCAGCAAGTGTTGGAAATGACATAAGTTCACCATTAACTCGAAATGATAAATATGAGCCTTGATTAGCTTCGACTTTTGCTGGAAAACGGCGAATATTGCTACTACCTGTATCTGGTACAGTAAAGAGTTTTACTGGGCGAGAAATTGTACTTTCGGCGATTTCTGGCTGAGGTTCTTTACAAGCAGTGATCAAAATTGCTGGCAATAAGAGTAAAAGGGCGCGCATCTACTTATCCAAAAAGAAATTATTAATAAACTATAGCCAGAATAACCAAAGGCTATGTAAAATTATATTTATTAAATATTACGAACTGTATAAGTTAAACTTATGAAGATTACGCAGTTAACAATTTTAGATGCCATTGTCACATCAGATAGTTTGAAACAAGCTGCAGAAAAGTGTCATAAAACACAGCCTGCGCTTACTATGGCAATGCAAAAGTTAGAAGAAGAGGTTGGTTTTACATTAATTGACCGCTCTGGATATCGTCTTAAATTAACAGAGGCCGGTGAGAGGTTTTATAAACAAGCAAAAAGAGTATTAACAACCTGTGATGAGCTTAATAAAGTCAGTTCAACTTTGGCTTTAGGTTATGAGCCTAAAATATGCATTGCTTACGAGCAACTCGGTGGTGATGCACGCATTAATCAGTTACTAGGTAAAGTCATTAAACAATTTCCGGCCACGCAATTCGAAATATTAGGTGGTTCACGTTTTAAAGCGATTGAAAAACTATCTAAGGGGGAGGTTGATATTGGTATTGGTCCTTGGTTTGATATATTTCATGCATCTGGCGATTTTCAGAGTATTCAATTAAAACCCATAGAAGTCATTTTAGTTGCCTCACCCAGTGTATTACCCAATAAAAAATCAACATTGCTCAGTAGAGAGCTAGATGCAATTCCAAGCCTTACCCTTAAACCAACCGAATTACCTTTTGATGATGACAAACTTTCTTTTGCAAAGGGATCGCAAGTTGTTATGGTAGAGGAATTGGCAACATTAAGGTCTATGTTGTTACAAGGTGTCGGCTGGGGCTTAGCAGCTAAGCATTTTTGTAGTAATGAACTTGCTTCAGGAGAGCTTGTACAAATAGAACTTATTGATGGCGAAGATCAGTTTCATTCAGAACTTAGAGCATTTAGAAGTAACAGTAACTTTTATGGTCCAGTAGCAACAACTATTTGGCAAGGGTTAAAGCGTTTATATCATGACAAATGATGAAAAAAGAGATGCAATTTTGCTTGTTATTGCATCAATACCAAAAGGTAAAGTCGCAACCTATGGCAGTGTAGCTGAAATGGCATCATTAAAAGGGCATGCGCGTTTTGTTGGGTCAATTTTAAAAAAATTACCATCAGGTAGTAAAATCCCGTGGTTTAGGGTCATTAATTCGCAAGGTAAAATCAGTTTTCCAGAAAACGGTGAAAAATTTTGTGAGCAAAAATATAGGTTAGAAAGCGAAGGAATACTGTTCAAAAATAACAAAATTAATTTAAAAAAATACCTTTGGATAGGAAATTAACTGTTTATTGATACTTGCAAATATATAAATTTCTCGCACTCCATGTAATCCATATTACAATTACAAAAAAGCATTATTGATAAATGTGGTATGTTCAAAAAACTGATAGCTAAAGTGTTTCCATCTTTAAAACAAGAAATTGAAGCAAATCATTTCTATTTTGAAAATACCAAACAGGGGGTCAAAAATGAGGGTGAGATCAATTTTAAAAGGGAGCAAATTGAAAGCCCTATAGATTTCAAAAAACCTGCTGCACAAGCATTTATCGATAGTTTTTACGAACTCCTTTTTAATTCATCATTAAATAATACAACGCACGACCCGTTAAGCGATTTAATAGAAAATAAACTTCTACAATTACTTCGCCAACCAAATGAGATTTTAAGCTCACTACCTGTTGTACCAAGTTCTCTAACGGAAGTAATGAATACATTAAATTCCGAAGAGTTTAATGTTGATAAGTTAATTTCTCTAATTAGTGAAGATCCTGTTATTGCAGCTAAAGTACTCGAGCTTGCAAACTCGAGCTTTTATAACCGAAGTAATAAACCTATTTCAGATCTGAAAAATGCCTTTATGTTACTTGGACAAAAAGGATTAATAGAAGGGGTAATTAATGGCTTTGTTACACAAATGGTACCGAGAGCCCAAATTTACTTTAAAAATTACGGTAAAAACTTATGGTTACACAGCCAAATTACCGGCAGGATAAGTAAACAGTTTGTAGCTAAACAGAATCTAAATGCTGAAGAAGCCTATTTAGTTGGCCTTCTCATTAATTTGGGGTGTATGGTTATTTTTCAGTTAATGATTGATGCATTTGCAAGTGTTTGCCCAGATTCTCAACCTAACGCTCATAATTTAAAACGTCTAATTACTGCTTACGGTCAACGTTTAACATTAGACATAGCAAAGCTTTGGCATTTTCCCCGCAATATTTTAGAATCACTTGCTGTACAAACTAAAATTACTGATAAACATGCGTTAATTAATTACAGCAAAAATTACCCAATCGCTGCAGCTGTTTTCGAGGCAAACCAATTAGCCATGTTAACCATTTTAGTGATGCATACTAAACTGAGTCTTGATGAGTTAGATATCGACAAAGCGCTTATTGTTACAAGTGATAAAGACACGGTTATCGAACTAATCCATTCTCTCATTGCTGTTGATTAACACTATTAAGCAAACATTCATTCATACATCAATAAGATATTTAAAAAATTACTGGAGAATGAATATGTTTTGGTATTATTTTTCTATTGTGGTTGCGACTTTACTTTTTGCTTACTCATTAGTTTCTTCTCATTTAAAAACGGTCAAAATAAGCAATGATTAGTTTAAATTAATTAAAATGTTAAGAGGTACTGTACGTTGTCTTACTAAATGCCACTTATTTGCTACTTGTTGAACTTAGATATAATCGCTACACTTCCAGCCATTCTCAATATTCCTGCCTGTTAATGAACAATATCGATACTTTGTTTGGTCAAACTGGTCCTTTTGCACTTGCAATAAAAGGATATGCCCCACGAAAACCACAAATTGATATGGCAAAATCAGTTGCCAATGCAATTATGCATGATAAGCAGGCTATTGTTGAGGCAGGTACAGGCACAGGCAAAACATTTGCTTATTTAGTACCTGCGTTACTTTCTGATAAAAAAGTAATGGTATCGACAGGTTCAAAAGCACTACAAGAACAATTGTTCCATCGAGATTTACCAACGCTTAAAAAAATACTTGGTAAAGGTAAGAAAATAGCGCTACTGAAAGGGCGCTCAAACTATTTATGTATTGAGCGCTTAAATCAGCATGTTACACATGTACCGGTTGACGATCCTGATGTGATGCATCAATTAGCCATGGTTGCCAAGTTTTCATGTGAAACCCGATCAGGGGATATGGCTGACTGTAGTGGCATTGAAGAAGATGCCAAAGTACTACCTTATGTTACCTCAACAGCTGATAACTGTTTAGGTAAAGAATGTCCTTCGTTTCAAGATTGTTTTGTCAGAAAAGCCAGAATAAAAGCAATTGAATCAGACTTAGTGGTTGTGAATCATCATTTGTTTTTAGCTGATGCGGTAGTAAAAGAGTCAGGTTTTGGTGAACTAATCCCTAATGTAAATTGTTATATTTTTGATGAAGCACATCAGCTTCCCAATATTGCCTCTGAATATTTCGCCAGCCGTGTTAGTACCCGAATGGTAATTGAACTAGTTCGTGATATTCGCTTAGTTTATCGTGCGGAATTGTTCGATATGATCCAGCTTGGTAAAACAATTGATAAACTTGAAACCGCAGTGTGGGATTTACGTTTACAATTTCCAAGTGAAAGTCAGCGCGGTGATTGGCAACAAATGATAAAACAGCCTAATGTTTACCGTGCCATTGAACGTGTGATTAATGACATTAGTTTTCTATATCAAGTACTAAAACTCTGTTTAGAACGCAGTGATAAAATAGAAAAGTTATTTGAGCGTACCGCAAGTCTCAAAGGGCAGCTAGAAACAATGTATGAGGCACAAAAGCCAGGGTATAGTTTTTGGTACGAAACAACAAAACGTCATCTTACTTTTAGTATCACACCATTAAATGTCTCGGAGCGTTTCAGGGCACTTATAGATAATGCAACTTCAAGCTGGATTTTTACTTCTGCAACACTTGCTGTTAATGGCGATTTAACGCATTTTGCTAATGATCTTGGTTTAAGTACCTCAATAATGGAAGTCTATGACAGCCCATTTGATTACGAAAATCAGGCGATGTTATGTATACCGCGTTACTTACCTGAGCCAAGTAAATCAGAAATGGGTTTTTCAATAGTAAGTATTGCAAAACAAATGATTAAAGCTGCAAAAGGGCGATGCTTTATCCTCTTTACCAGTTATCGCATGCTTAATTTAGTTGCAGATGGGTTAGCACACAGTGTGGAGTATCCATTAATAGTACAAGGCCAAGCGTCAAAACGTATATTGCTTGAAAAGTTTGTTATGCATGGCAATTCGGTATTGCTTGGTACTGCATCTTTTTGGGAAGGTGTCGATGTGAGAGGTGATGCATTATCTTGTGTTATTATTGATAAGTTACCATTTGCTGCACCGGACGACCCACTTCTTCAAGCAAAAATGAAGTCACACAGCGGACAAGGGCACGACCCTTTTTATTCGTTACAACTACCCAGTGCTGTAATTGCATTAAAACAAGGTGTTGGTCGATTAATACGTGATCAAAAAGACAAAGGCGTATTGGTAATTTGTGATAATCGCCTTGTTACACGGGAATATGGTAGAATCTTCCTCGCCAGTTTACCAAACATGGCGCGAACTCGTGATTTATCCAAAGCGTCAGAATTTTTAGAAGCAATTAAATAACTTATGACAAAAATACTTTTATTAGATGCAGCCACTGAGGCACTTTCTGTGGCATTAAGTTGTGATTTAGAAAATGCACATTTTGAAGTGTGTCCTCAGCAACACAGTCAAAAAATGTTACCGTTAATTGACTCAATACTTAATAAGGGCAACGTTTCTTTAACTGATTTAGATGCAATCGCATTTGGTAGAGGGCCAGGTAGTTTCACAGGTGTACGCGTAGGTGTTTCTGTAACCCAAGGGCTTGCATTCGCTGCTAACTTACCCGTTATCGGTATTTCTAATTTACAAATTATGGCTCAGCAGGCATTTGATAGCTGTGATGTTGATTATGTGATTGCCACAATTGATGCGCGTATGGGTGAAATTTATTATGCAGAGTTTAAGCGTTGCCAAAATGACCTTGCTGAATTTGCATCAAGCGAGCAAGTGTTAAAACCAGAAGACCTTCAATTGCCGAGCATTGACGCATTAGTTGTTGGTACTGGTTGCCAAACTTACAGCGAATATTTTTCTGCCGATAATTTAACGATTAATAATGACATTACATTACCAAATGCGCGTTTTATGGCTAAACAAGCAGAGCTTGAATTAGCAAAGGGTAATACGGTTGCTGCAGCAGATGCGCAGCCTGTTTATGTGCGTGATACTGTAACCTGGAAAAAACTACCGGGAAGAGAGTAAGACCTAACTTAAGTAACTGATTATCATAACGGACTGTTTAACATGACACTCTATTGGAATTTATCAATGTAGAACAACTGCATAAGTAAATTCAGCATAGTTTCTATTTCATTAATAGAAAGCGATATCTGTTCACCTACTTAACAAAATTGGTATAAGAAAATAAAAAGGGTGCGTTAAATGCACCCTCATTTTTATTGTTTAATAAAGTTAATTAACTTACTCGCAATTTCGGTATTATCCAGATGACCTCTAAATTCATCTGCACCTTTACCATACGCTAAAATAGGTACGTCAATTGCGGTATGACCTGAAGTTGTCCATCCGGTATTAGACGCTTTACTAATAAGCATTTTTACATGCTCAACAAGTTGCTTTTTAGCTGATGTTTCGTCAGATTTTTCATTTTTAGCCGTAATTACCTTATTTGCAAGCAACTCAGCTTGGTCTTTATCAAGAGTAATAGCTGTTTTATCCTGCCAGGTAGATAATAAATTGTCTGACTTCATTAATGCCTTGGCAATTTTACTGCCACTTGCTTTGACGCCTTTAATCACATTTGTATGCCAAGAGTAATCACCATTAGCACCAAGAGTTAAGCCGCCAGTGCTATGATCTGCTGTAACCACTAATAATGTGTCTGGATTACTATCTACATAATGTTTGGCTTTCTTAATTGCATTTGCAAAATCGTCCATTTCAGCCATGGCGCAGGCAACATCATTAGCGTGACCACACCAATCTATTTGCGAGCCTTCTAACATGACAAAGAAACCATTTTCTTTATTTTTATCTAATAAAGAGAAGGTTTGTTCTGCCATATCACTAAGACGAGTTGGGTATTGATCAATCGCATAGGCAAATGCTGTTTCTTTAAATAACCCAATAGCAGGTAATGAATTTATGGTGTTTAATTTATCAAAATCACTTTCATAGTGATAACCAGCTTGTTTAAATTCGCTGACTAAATCGCGATCTTCACGGATAAAGTATTTGTAACCACCACCAAGTAGTAAGTCCACAGCAAGCTTGCCATTTATTTTTACATCAATGTAATCGTCGGCAATTTCATTATAATTACGACGGTATTCATTATGCGCAGCAAAACTGGCAGGTGTGGCATGATTTATCTGAGATGTAGCAACAAGTGCAGTTGTTAAACCTTTTGACTTAGCAATTTGCAACATTGTTGTAAGAGGTTTTTTATCAGTATCTACGGCAATTGCACCATTGTAGCTTTTGGTAGCAGTGGATAGAGCAGTAGCACCGGCAGCACTGTCAGTTACTACTGTATCATCATCAGGGCTAGTACGAGCCATGCCAACAAATAACTCATCAAAAATTGTTTTTTCAACGACTTTAGTTGACGGGTCGTCCATATAATATCGATAACCTGCTGTATACGCAGGTCCCATTCCGTCACCAATCATATAAATTATATTTTTAGGCGCTTCTACATTAGCAATAGCAGTTGATGAAAATAACACTGCTGATGCAATTAAAGATTTTTTCATGTGTGTTTAGTTCTATGTTATTTTGGCGACAAACATAACGTATTTACACGTTAAATAACATTTTTATCGGTGAATTCATTGCAACAAAATAGCTTCGAAACATTTTATCAAATCAATGAACTAAAAATTGCGTGTCAAAGGTTACAAAACAATGCAACTAAGGTAATTGCTTTGCATGGTTGGCAAGATAATAGTAATTCTTTTGTACCATTGATGAGTGAACTCTCACATTTTGATTGGTACGCGATTGATTTTCCAGGGCACGGTAAATCAGATTGGCGAAATAGCCAAGCACATTACTACTTTATCGATTATGTTGATGATGTGTTTAGGTTAAAACAGCAAATAGCTGCAAATGAACAGGTCATTATTATAGGCCATTCAATGGGGGCAATGGTTGCTAATCTTTTTGCTGCCTGTTTTCCTGAGCATGTTAAAGCAGTGATAGCAATTGAAGGGATTGCGTGTGTCACAACAGATGAAAATGAAGTGACGACACAATTAAAGAGTGCCATATTAAATCGTACCGAAAACAAACCCAAACGTATATTTTCAAGTTTTGAACAAGTAGTGAGAGCACGTTTAGCTGTAAGTGATTTAAATAAACAAAATGCGTCGCTTTTAATGGAAAGAAATGCAGAACTATTAGAAAATGGTTACAAACTATGCACAGACCCAAAGCTTAAACATCATTCTGGATTTCGTTTTACACCAAATCAGTGTATAGAAATGTGTAAAAATATTTTATCGCCAATGCTCGTAATTAAAGCAACAAATGGGTATTCTCTAGTAAATCAAGGTATTGAAAAATATAGTAAATACTTTTCAAACCTAACGATAAACCAAGTTTCTGGTGGGCATCATTGTCATTTAGAGTACCCCAAAGAAGTAGCTAATAAGGTTAACGTTTACGTAAAGGGTATGTTTTAAATAGTTTGTATAACGTGAATAAATATGTGAACATTAGCCCTTTAGAGTATTTACTCAATTGTTAATTCGCCTTACATGAATTAAGGTTTAAGTTGAACACAAACAATAAATATAAATTATAGGAGCCTATCGTGGAAAAGATTTGGTTGAAGCGTTACCCAGCGGGAGTTCCTGCTGAAATAGATCCACAGCACTATGACTCCCTGCTTGAACTATTTGAAAAAAGCTTTCAAGATTATTCACAGCTTCCAGCCTTTGAAAACATGGGCAAAGTTTTCACATATCAGCAGATGGATGACGCAACAAAGCGATTTGCTTCATATTTGCAAAATCAATTAGGTGTTAAAAAAGGCGATAAAGTTGCTGTAATGATGCCTAATCTATTACAAACACCTATTGCTATCCTAGGCACATTGCGTGCTGGCGCGACAGTTGTAAATGTAAACCCGCTTTACACAACACGTGAGCTTGAACATCAATTAAATGATTCTGAGACTACAACAATCATTATTCTTGCTAATTTTGCGCGCACATTAGAAGAAGCACTGCCACAAACTAACGTTAAAAATATTGTTGTAACTGAAATTGGTGACATGCTTGGTGGTGTTAAAAAGCACCTAGTGAACTTTGTTGTCAAGCATCTTAAGAAAATGGTGCCGGGTTACACACTACCGAATGTGATTGAATTTGCTGATGTTATGAAACGAGGCGATGTAACTAAGTATACACGCCCTGATCTGACACAAGATTGTCTTGCATTCTTACAATATACCGGTGGTACAACGGGTGTATCAAAAGGTGCAATGCTAACCCATGGCAATATGGTAGCAAACCTTGAACAAGTAACTGGTTGTTTAGACCCATTACTTAAGAAAGGTCAAGAAATGGTAGTTACTGCATTACCGCTTTACCATATCTTTGCACTAACAGCGAATTGCTTAACCTTTATGAAATACGGTGGTCACAACTTACTGATCACAAACCCACGTGATATGCAGGGCTTTATCAAAGAGCTTAAAGGTAAAAAATTCACTGTAATGACAGGTGTTAACACCTTATTCAATGGCTTATTAAATTCACCTGGCTTTTCTGAACTAGATTTTTCATCGCTAAAAATTTCGCTTGGCGGTGGTATGGCAGTTCAACGTCCTGTTGCTGAAAAGTGGCAAACGGTTACTGATTCTCGCTTAGTTGAAGGCTACGGTTTAACAGAGTGTGCACCACTTGTAACAGTCAGCCCATATGATCTAGATGGCTTTAACGGTTCAATTGGTCTACCTGCACCAAGTACTGAACTTAAGATTGTTAAAGAAGATGGCACAGAAGCAGAACTTGGTGAATCCGGTGAACTTTGGGTAAAAGGCCCACAAGTCATGAAAGGTTACTATAATCGCCCAGAAGCGACAGCTGATTGTTTAAAAGACGGTTGGTTTGCTACAGGTGACGTTGCAAAATACGATGAAGAAGGTTTCTTCTATATAGTTGACCGTAAAAAAGACATGATTATTGTATCTGGCTTTAACGTATTCCCTAACGAAGTGGAAGAAGTGGTTGCAATGCATGACGGTGTTCTTGAAGTAGCAGCAATTGGTGTACCTCATGAAGTAAGCGGTGAACAAGTTAAGATTTTTGTTGTGAAAAAAGACCAATCACTGACAGAAAAAGATATAATTAAGCATTGTCGTGAAAACTTGACCAATTACAAAGTGCCTAAGTTTGTTGAATTCCGTGAGGATTTACCAAAAACTAACGTCGGTAAAATTTTAAGACGCGCACTTAAAGAAGCAAGTTAATGGGGTAACCCAAAATTTAAAAACCGGCATAAGCCGGTTTTTTTATGAGGAAATACAGTGCAGTACGCATTAATAACAGAACAAGAAAGTCTCGATTTAGCCATCACGGATTATTCAACAAAGCCAATCCTTGCAATAGATACTGAATTTATGCGCCGTCGCACCTTGTATCCAGAGCTTGCCTTACTGCAAATTTATGATGGCAAAACTATTAGTTTAATAGACCCAACAGCCAATCTAGATTTATCAGGCTTTTGGCAGTTAATGGAAAATACTAATATTATTAAAGTATTGCATTCACCTTCTGAAGATCTTGAAGTGTTTTCTCGCCATGGAAATTGTATTCCTAAACCGCTTTTTGACACACAGTTTGCTCTAAGCTTACTTGGTGAGCGCAACTGTGTTGGATTTGCTAATATGGTGGAAATGTTACTTGATGAGCAAATAGATAAAAGTGAATCACGCACTAATTGGTTGCAAAGACCATTAACAAAAGCTCAGCTTGATTACGCTGCTGCAGATGTATTTTATTTAATGCCTTGCTATGACTTAATAGTTGAAAAATTATCTGACCAGAAACAAGCAATTGTTGTAAGCGAAAGCGAATTAATTGCAAATAAACGCGCTTACGATACTCCGCTCGATTTAGCCTATCTTGATATTAAAAATGCATGGCAATTAAACCCGAAACAACTAGCGGTATTACAACAGGTTGCCGGCTGGCGATTAAATCGTGCACGTGAGAAAAATTTAGCGCTTAATTTCATTGTCAAAGAATCAATCATCTTTGAAATTGCAAAGCAACAACCAACACATTTCGGTGCCCTTAAGCGAGTTTGTGAAGGTGATCAAGCGCTTATTAACCGCTATGGTAAAACCCTTATAAATTTAGTGAAGCTTGCGCTTGAAAAAGATGAAAGCGAGTATCCCGCAAAAATAAAACGTTTAATTGATTTTACGGGCTATAAAAAATCACTTAAAGATATGCGAGCTAAATTAGAATCTATCGCTAATCAAAATGACATTCCACTTGATGTACTTGCAAGTAAAAAGCAAATGAACCAATTAATCAGTTGGAAGTGGAAAGGAAAAAGTGAGGAGGCAGGGCAGTTAAAACCTGACCTTATGAGCTCTTGGCGTAAAGATATTGTAGAGGCAGGTTTAAAAGACTGGTTTTAAACTGATATTAAAAAGCCTGCATTAAGCAGGCTTTTTATTACTTTTCGTCTGGCAAGGTAACATTTAGTTCCAATACTGCCAAATCATCTTCATTTTGTTCAAGTTGAACTTGAACCTGATCTTGTTCGATATTAACGTACCGACGGATCACTTCTAAAATGTCTTGCTTTAATTGCGGCAAATAATCTGGAGTGCCACGGCTGGAGCGTTCATGAGCAACAATTATTTGTAAACGCTCTTTTGCTAAACTTGCAGTTGTTTTCTTTTGCGAGCGAAAGTAATCAAGTAATGACACATTAACCTCCAAAAATCCGTTTAAGAAGGCCTTTTTTCTCAGCTTCTAAAAAGCGGAAATCAACCTTTTCACCAAGCAAGCGGTCAATAGCATCTGAATATGCTTTACCTGCATCTGAATCTGAGTCAAGAATAACGGGTTGACCCGAGTTAGATGCATTTAATACCGCTTTTGACTCAGGAATAACACCTAATAGATCAATTGCTAGAATATCTTGTACATCTTCAACTGATAACATTTCACCTGAAGCAACACGCTCAGGGTTATAACGTGTAAGAAGAAGGTGCTCTTTCACATTCTCTAAACCTTCTTCAGCACGTTTCGATTTACTTTGTAAAATTCCTAAAATACGATCAGAGTCACGTACTGATGACACTTCTGGATTGGTTGTTACAATCGCTTCGTCAGCAAAATAAAGTGCCATCATAGCGCCGGCTTCAATACCCGCTGGCGAGTCGCAAATAATAAAGTCGAAGTCTTTCTTAAGCTCATTAAGAACAAGCTCAACGCCTTCTTTTGTCAGTGCATCTTTGTCACGTGTTTGCGACGCTGGTAGTATAAATAACTTTTCTACACGCTTATCTTTTATAAGCGCTTGATTTAAATTAGCTTCATTGTTAATTACATTTACAAAGTCATAAACTACTCGACGTTCACACCCCATAATTAAATCAAGATTACGAAGACCAATATCAAAATCGATAATAACGGTTTTATAGCCTTTTAGGGCAAGTCCTGTTCCAATTGCAGCACTTGATGTGGTTTTACCAACACCGCCTTTACCTGATGTGACAACAATAACTTTTGCCATGAAATTTATCCTTTAAACCAAAGCTGAAATTTTTAATGATTCGTTTTCTAGTGAGATACATGCTGCATTGCCCCATGAATCACCTTGTAATGAGTCGCTTAACCAGTAATTACCATTGATTGAAACAAGTTCGGCATTTAATTTTTGACAAAAGATTACGGACTCCTGGCCCTTTGCCCCTGCAATAGCACGTCCTCTAAGAGTGCCATAAACATGAATATTACCATCGGCAATAACTTCAGCACCTGGACTCACTGAACCGGTAATTATGAGATCACGGTTTTTAGCATACACTTGCTGACCACCACGGACATTACCACTAATAATCTGTGCTGGCACAAAGACTTCTTTTTCAACGATTGAAGTATTAGCCGCAGCTTGTGGTTTTGCCTTTGGTGCTTGATCTTTGCTGTAATTCAAAATTGATAGTTTATGTAATTTTGCAGCAGTGTTTTGTTCTTCAGAACCATTACAAATTCCAACAGGGTTGAGCTGTAAGTCAATTAAAGATTGTTTTAATTTAGCAAAGTCGACATGTTCGTTTGGAATGGTTTGTAAGTTAACGACAATTGGCGCACCAAAGAAAAACTTAGGCACTTGAGCAATTTTTTCGTCCAGTTGACTGATCAGACCGTCAATATCGTTCTTAAATAAGTGCAATACAGACAGTGTAAAAAGGTTCCCTTTTAATTCAAAAATTTGTTCCGACATAATCTCAATTATTATTATAAAAATTACTGGCTGATCTTATTCTAAAATCGAGCCATTAAGCGCAATTTATCTCACTTTTAGTGTATGCCATGGTATAGTGTGATGCAGTGTTACGCAAGAAGTAAAAGGTGATTGAATGCTTAGTGCAGTATATAAAAGTAAAAAAAAGGCAGATACCTATCTGTATGTTGAAAAAAGAGATGATTTTTCAAAAGTTCCGGAACCTTTAATGGCTACTTTTGGTCAACCAAGTTTTGTAATGTTAATTAATTTGGAAAAACGCGAAAAACTCGGTGTCGCTGATCTGGAAAAAGTGAAACAAGAGTTAACTGATAAAGGTTTTTACCTGCAGTTGCCACCCAAACAAGAAAATTTATTAGACGAATTTAGAAAACAAAATGGAGTTTCTCAATAGTGTTAAAACAACTCGCCCTAATCACAGCAAGTATTATTTCGGTCTCTACCTTTGCAGATGAAGAGCAAGCAAAATTTAATCAATATGTTGCAAATTTAAAAGCTGAAGCAATTGAAAAGGGATATAAAAAATCAATTGTTGAAGATGCTTTTGCTACTATCAAATTTAAAAAGAAAGTAATCAAGGCTGATAAAAACCAACCTGAAGTCAAAGAGACATTAGAAACGTATCTTCCTAAACGCGTACCAAAATGGAAAATAGACCGAGCACGTAAGCTTTATAAAGAAAACAAAGAAGTGCTCGAGAAAATTGCTGAGCAATACGGTGTTCAAGCCCGCTTTATCGTAGCACTATGGGGGCTTGAAAGTAATTTTGGTAAAATTCAAGGCTCTACACCTGTTATCTCATCCGTTGTGACTCTTGCCTATGATGGTCGTCGCGAAGATATGTATAAGCGTCAACTTTGGGCCGCATTAACCATCTTAGAAGAGGGGCATATAAGCCTTGAACATTTTAAAGGTTCTTGGGCTGGTGCAATGGGTCAAACCCAATTTATGCCAACATCGTTTAACGCTTACGCTGTGGATTACGACGGAGATGGTAAAAAGGACATTTGGCAAAATAAATACGATGCCTTTGCATCAATCGCCAATTATTTAAAGAAAGCCGGTTGGAATGATAGTTTAACTTGGGGTAGACAAGTTTTATTACCAAATGAATTTGACTCAAGTAATATTTTGCAACGCGGTACCCGCACACGCAAACAGTGGCTTGAGAATTGGTCAAAGTCAGAGCGTGATTTATCAGCATGGCAAGCACTCGGCCTTCGTCGTACAGACGGTTCAGATTTACCACAGGTTGATATAACCGCAGCACTTGTAATGCCAGATGACTTAAACGGTAGAATGTATTTAGCTTACGATAATTATAAGGCGTTAATGCATTGGAATCGCTCTTACTACTTTGCCACATCAGTTGGTTATTTATCCGACAGAATTGGTTACCCTAAAATCTAGCCTTTTTATATATGCTGGCGTTAAGTCCCTATTTAGCGCCATATCTATCCTTCTTTAGTTTCGCTTTTCTAACTTATCTAGCATAAAATAGGCGCCTTAAAATTAGGGGCACATATGTTAGAAGAAAAATTTTGGTTAAATAAATCGTTAGCCGAGATGAACGATGAAGAGTGGGAAGCCGTTTGTGACGGTTGTGGTAAATGCTGCTTACATACCTTTATTGACAGTGATGAACAAGACGACACCTTTGAAAGTACCGATGTACTGCGAGAAGGCGAAGAAATCATCTACACCGCAATTGTTTGTCGATACCTTGATACTAAAAAGTGTTTTTGCACGGAATATGAAAACCGTACCACTTTAGTACCAAGCTGCGTAAAGCTTACGAAAGACAACATCGATAATATTTTCTTTATGCCACCAAGTTGTAGCTACCGTCGTTTACATGAAGGGCGAGGCCTTGCCTCATGGCATCCACTTTTAAATAATGGAAGCAAAGCTGTAATGCACCGTATGGGCATTAGTGTAAAAGGTCGTGTGATGAAAGATAATCAAATCGATATGGAACTATTTGAAGATTACATTGCTGATTGGCCTAAAGAGGATCATGATTAATGTCACGCACAGAAGTTTTGCTGATTAACCCCAAAAGCCCGACAAATGTCGGTGGGGTTATGCGAGCAGCAGGGTGTTATGGTGTTGATAAGGTGTATTACACAGGCAATCGTTATGGTTATGCCCAAAAATTTGCAACAGACACAAAGCAAAGAGTAGAAGAAATCCCACTACAGGCAATTAACGATATATCCGAACTGGTTAAGTCCGATACTAAAATAATTGCAGTTGAATTAATCGATGGAGCTACGCCATTACCGCACTTTTTACACCCTGATAATGCCATTTATGTGCTTGGTCCAGAAGACGGTTCCATACGAAAAAATGTACTTAAGTATTGCGATGATGTGGTGTATGTTCCTACAAATGGTTGTATGAATTTAGCTGCTACAGTGAATGTTGTACTCTATGATCGATTAGCAAAGGCGACTAATACAAACTACTCACGTGAGTTTTTGTTACAAAATAGGGATAACAACAATAAGATTACGTTTAGAAAATAATCTATTGTGTTTTATTTAAAGCTAAAAGAGCAAAGGGAGTTTACAAATGACATTAAAAACTAACTTAGTACGTTTTGTGGTTATGTTTGTTTCGTTTTGTTCTTTGAATCTTGCCGCACAAGAATATGAAAAAGAGTGGGGTATAGGTGCAACGGTAAGACACGCTAGCATTCCATTTGCTACACAAGGTGATACAGTCAGCAGCTTTGTTCCTATGATGTTTTTTAAAAATGATCACTTTTATATTAAAGGATTAGAAGCTGGGGCTTATTTACACGCACAAAGTAATCATCATTTTAATGCGATCACACGTATGCGTTTTTTTGATATTCCATTTGAATATCAGAACCAAGTGCAAGGTGATACCTTCGATTTTGGCGGTCAATACAAATTTAAGCTAGATAATTCGCAGCATCTGGTTAGCGAATTGATGACTGATTTAGAAGGTAATCCTTACCTTAATTTAGGTTATTTGTACAATTACAATAACCATGATTGGGATATAAATCTATCAACCACATTACGTTATAAAAGTGCATCATTTAACAGTCACTATTATGCACTAAACGACCTTACTAATGAAAAAATTGGTGCAGGTGCAGATTTAACAGTGAAAGCGGAAGGACGTTATCACCTAGTGAGTAATTTGTATTTGCTTGGCTCTGCGTCTATTACTGCATTTGATGACAATTTGAAACATACTAATGCAATCGATGATTCATACTCTCACGAACTATTTTTGGGTTTTGCATTTTTTAATAACAAACAAAAAGCGCCCAAACTCATTGATAATAAAGCGTATTGGCGTGTTGCCCACGGATTTGCCACACCTTCCAACATAGGTGACATTCTTCGGGGAGATAGTGAAAAAGATCCATATAATAATCAATTAACCTCGTTATTTTATGGTCATCCATTAACAGATGATTTATTTGGCCTACCTTTAGATATTTATCTCACTCCAGGTGTCGCATGGCATTGGCAGTCAGAAGTACAGTCCAATATTCAAGAGTACGTTGTAGCGATTAAAGCGTATTACACCTTGCCACTTCCATGGAAAATTCGCTTTGGTGTCGCAGAAGGTCTCAGTTATGTATCTAATGTGACCTACATTGAACGCTCCGAAATGGAAAGAAAAGGGTATCGCCCCAGTGAATTGATGAACTATTTAGATTTTTCGTTAGACATTAATTTAGGTGATGTCTTTAATTCACCGGAATTACAAAATACCTGGTTAGGCTACAGTATTCATCACCGTTCTTCTATTTTTGAATCCGCACAACAGTTTGGCAGAATTAAAGGCGGTAGTAACTACAACACTTTGTATTTACAATTTAACTTTTAAAAAAGGCGCCTTTTGGCGCCTTTAAATTTCGTCTAAACGTTATAAACCGTTTCTACCGCCAGCACGATCGATACTACTGCGATTAGATTGCCAATTACTGTTGTTTCTCATGCTCGAAAACAAATTTTCATTGCTGCTGTTGTTTTTGTTGTTAGTAAAATTAACTGAATGAATGTACTGAGTGAAAGTTTCTTTATCCAGTAACAATACACCTTGGTCATTACTAAAATTACGTTTGTTTGCCAAACCGATAAGGTATTGTGCTTTCTCACTATCTTTTGATAGAACATCGCCTTGTTTATGTAATTGTCCCAATAACCAAGTAGCAGCACCAACACCAGCTTTGTGTGCATTTTTTAAATAGCTCAATGCTTGAGCTTGGTCTAACTCTGAATTCGCACCACTAAAAAAACTGTAGCTTGCAAGTGCTTGGGCAGTGGCATTATTTGAATTTGCTGTTGTTATTAATTTGGAAAGCGCTTCATTATCTGCGTTGTTAACTGCAAACGACGAGCCACTCACTAACGCAAGTGATGCAACGATTATTTTTAGATTCATTTTTTATATCCTTTTAAATGAATTGGAATTCTAACACTAAATTACATTTGTGGATTTTTCAACCAATGGTTTTTGAAAGTATATTACGTCAATTATTTAACTCATCTAATCCCACACTAGCTTTTACTGAAAACAACTAAAAGAACATTATTTTGTCATTTAGATGCAAACTCTTGGTTATAAATATTCCTCTAATTCAACATTATTACAGTTTTGTAATTGGCTGCATCCCCTTTAAAACCGTCATTTGAATATTTTATGTTGCAACTTTATGTAGCTGTAATGTAAATGACACGTTTATGCAACCCTTATGTCATTTTGCATCTCTAGACTATGCGCAATCATTTAATAGGGTTACATAAAATGTTTACAACTAAGTTTAGTCGAAAGGTTTTAGTTACTGCTTTAGTGGGTTGTTCACTAACTGCAGTTGCTAATGAACAGCTTAAGCCTGTGATTGACAGTGCTAGCAAAATTAATCAGTCAGCACAAAAATCACAAACTAAAATTGATAAAATTGCCGACACCATGCAAGGACGTTTGCAGCAATTTAAAACCGTTAATAAAGAAATTGACGGTTTAACGATTTATAACAAGCAATTAGAAAAACAAATCGCTAATCAGCTGTTAGAAATGGAAAACATTAACGTTTCAATCGATCAGGTTTCTGTTATTGAACGTCAAATTACCCCGTTAATGTTAAAAATGATTACTTCACTTGAGCAATTTGTAGCTTTAGATGTGCCATTCCTTCCAAAGGAACGTGCTAACCGTTTAGCATCGTTAAAAGAGTTAATGGACCGTGCCGATGTTGCATCTAGTGAAAAATTCCGTCGCGTACTTGAAGCTTATCAAATTGAAGTTGATTACGGTCGTACTATTGAATCTTACACTGGCCTTATCGATGTTGATGGTCAAGAACGTGAAGTAGATTTTCTACGCATTGGTCGACTCGACTTAATTTATTTAACAAAAGATGGCAAAAAAGCAGGTATTTGGAATACCGAGGCGAGTGACTTTGAACGCCTTCCTGATAGCAATATTTCGCAAATCAATAAAGCGATTCGCATTGCTAAAAAGCAACTTGCACCAGATATGCTAACCCTGCCAGTTAAAGCAGTTTAATTCGAGGCCATTATGTTATTAAAGAAATTCGTAAAATCAGTTGTTGCTGCAAGTACACTATTAACAATTAATGCTTTTGCTACAGAACCTGTAAATCTTGATTCACTACTCAAAACGTTAGAACAAGGTAACTACCAACAATCACAAGAAAACCAACAACGTGAAGCTGAGTTTGTAAAAGCAAACAATCAACAAGCAGCGTTACTACGTGCTCGAATTAATGCACGTGATGGCTTAATTAATGATTCAACACGCTTTGAAACGCAATTCGAAGAAAATGAAATTAAATTAGCTAACATGAGCGAAACGCTAAACAAACGAATGGGTTCATTAAAAGAATTGTTCGGTGTATTACAACAAGTTGCTGGTGATACACAAAGCAAATTTATTACGTCGAACGTTTCAGCAGAATTACCTGGTCGTGGTGCTTTTTTAAGTGATCTCGCGCAAAAAATGGGTTCGAGCTCAAAACTCGCGTCAATCGAAGATATTGAAAAAGTGTGGTTCGAATTACAACGCGAAATGACTGAACAAGGCAAAGTATCTCGCTTTAACCGTGACGTTATCGTTGCAGGCGGCGAAAAAGTCAATAAAGAAGTCGTACGTGTTGGTTCATTTAACTTAATTTCTGATGGTAAATATTTAAATTACAATGCGACAACTAACACGTTATCAGAATTAACTCGTCAACCAGCTGCGCGCTTTCAGTCAAGCGCATCGGATTTACAAGCTGCGAATTCTGGATTTGTAGATTTTGCTCTAGACCCAACAGGTGGTTCAATTCTTGGTTTACTTGTTCAGGCGCCAAGCACTGAAGAACAAGTTCACCAAGGTGGTGCGGTAGGTTATGTCATTCTGGCTATTGGTTTAGTTGGTTTACTGATTGCGTTAGAGCGTTTTGTATCACTGATGATTATGGGCGGTAAAATCAAGCGTCAACTTAAAACTGATGTGGCGTCTGATGACAACCCGCTTGGTCGTGTTATGAAAGTAAAAGATCAGTATCCTGATGTTACCTATGACACATTAGAGCTAAAACTTTCTGAAGCTATTTTACGTGAAATGCCGCGTATTACACGTAACCTAACTCTAATTAAGATCATCTCAGTTGTCGCACCGTTATTAGGTCTACTTGGTACGGTTACCGGTATGATTAATACTTTCCAAGCAATTACGTTATTCGGTACTGGTGACCCGAAGCTAATGGCTGGCGGTATTTCAACAGCGCTTGTAACCACAGTGTTAGGCCTTGTTGTTGCAATCCCTACGGTATTTATTTACACACTGCTTAATACTCGCTCTAAAAACCTATTGGTAATTTTACAAGAGCAAAGCGCAGGCATTATTGCTGAGCGCAGTGAGAAAGGTGCGCAGTAAGATGGTTATCTTTGCGGACTTCATCAACGCGATACGTGATTTTCTAGACACCGGCGGCTCTGTGCTGCTGGTGATAGGAATCCTAATTTGCGCTATGTGGTTACTGGTAATTGAACGTTTTTTATATGTTTTCACAACATATCGTTCGAATAAACAATCAGTAATTTCAAATTGGTTTGCACGTGAAGAGCGCAATAGTTGGGAAGCGGAGCAAATTAAACAAGCAAATATTTCGCGTATTAGCTTAAAGCTTAATCACAATTTACCCATGATTAATATGTTGGTTGCTTTATGTCCATTACTTGGATTACTAGGCACAGTCACCGGCATGATTGAGGTATTTAATGTAATGGCAATCACAGGTACAGGCAGTGCACGCTCAATGGCATCGGGTGTATCTAAAGCAACTATCCCAACAATGGCGGGTATGGTTGGTGCACTTTCGGGTGTATTTGCCGCAACGTATTTACAACGTAAAGCAAAGCGTGAAGTTGCGTTGCTTGACGATAAATTGGTCTTAGACCACTAACACCAATTTTAAGAATTTAGGAGCTAGTTATGAGAGCACCATTAGCAAATGTATTTCAAGAAGAAGAAAACGAAGAGATCAATATGACGCCAATGTTGGATGTTGTATTTATCATGCTTATTTTCTTCATTGTAACAGCCACTTTTGTTAAAGAAGCAGGTATTGATGTGAACCGTCCTGAAGCGGCAACAGCAGTTAAAAAAGAACGTGCCAACATCTTAGTTGCGATTTCTGACAAAGGCGAAATTTGGATCAATAAACGCCAAGTAGATGTTCGTGCTGTACAAGCAAACATTGAACGTTTACATGCTGAAAATCCTCAGGGTAGCGTTGTAATCCAGGCAGATAAAAAAGCCACAACTGACACCCTAATTAAGGTGATGGATGCAGCGCGTTCTGCAGGTGTATTTGACGTATCAATTGCGGCTCAGGAAGCGTAGACATGCGTTATTTTATTTCCACTTTAATCGCAATTTTAGTTACTGCATTGTTATTTTTTGGCATGCAAGCACTAATACAAAGTGGTGATGGTGTGGCAAGTGAACCGGTTCAAGGTAACGTTTTAGACTTTGTCAGGCTCAAACAGGAAGAGTCGGTAAAAAAGAAAGAACGTAAGCCGCAAAAGCCACCAAAGCCAAAAGAGCCACCACCACCAATGACACCACAGGCGAGTAGTTCTGATACAACACAAACAGCTAGTAACTTTGATTTTTCTGCGAATGTAGATACCAATGTTGATTTAGCAGCGGGCCTAGCACTTGATTCTGGAGATGGTGAATACCTTCCAATTGTTAAGGTATCACCAGTTTATCCACGTCGAGCATTAAGCCGTGGTATAGAAGGTTATGTGATTGTTGAATTTACAGTAACTAAGTCAGGTACTGTGTCTGCTCCTCGGGTAATACAGGCAGAACCAGAAGAGATATTTAATCGTGCAGCCATGGATGCGGCACTTAAGTTTAAATACAAACCACGTGTTGTAAATGGTGAAGCAGTAGAAGTAGCCGGTGTACAAAACAAGATTACGTTCCAAATTAATGGCTAATCGTTTAAGGCAATGAAAGATTTCATTGCCTTAACCCTGAACTTTAAACGCTGTTAAGTGTGTATAAATAAATAGAGTTAGGTTGAATTACAATGTTGAAAAGAAATTTAATTAGTATTGCATTAGTGAGTTGTGTATTTGGCGCGCCACTAAGCGATGCAATTTTTAATACCGAATTTGCTTCTGTTCAGGCTGAAGAAGTGAAAACAAAGCGTGTACCTGCACTTCGTAACAAAGTGTACACACAATTGGCACGTGCCCAAAAACTTGCTGATGATGGAGATGTTGCAGCGGGTATTGAAGCGCTTGATATCGTTAAGAAAAAATCGTCAAGTATGAACAGCTATGAAATAGCGATGATGTATAACTTTTACGGTTTTATTTATTACAATGAAAATCGTGTTAGCGACGCTATGGCTGCTTTTGAAAACGTCGTGAAACAAGACCCAATACCAGAAAGCTTAAAATTAAATACCATTTTTTCGTTGGCACAACTTGCCATGGCGGAAGGTCAGTTTGACAAAGTAATTAGTTATTTAAATCAGTGGGAATCGCTCAATACGAAACCACCTCAAGCAAATTATTACGAATTAAAAGCAAACGCGAGTTACCAGGCCAAAGATTATAAAAGTGCAGTTCAATTTATTAATACGGCAATCAATTTACATGATGCTGAAAATAAAGATGTTAAAGAGAACTGGTATATATTATTACGTGCTTCTTACTATTCATTAAACCAACCAAAAGAGGTAGTACGCGTACTTGAAGAGATGGTTCTACGTTTCGATAAGCCAGAATATTGGGTGCAACTAGCGGGTATGTATGGCGAAATTGGTCAAGATAATAAACAACTTGCATTAATCGAAACAGCAAAACAACGCGGTTTTTTGAATGACGGTACAAAACTCAAAAACCTTGCGCAAATCTATATGTATTCGGGTCTGGCATACAAAGCAGCAAATGCAATGGAGCTAGGTTTTGAGCAAGGCAACATTGAGAAATCTGCGAAAAACCTTATTTTTGTAGCAGAAGCCTATATGCAAGCACGAGAAGATAAAAAAGCAGTGCCATATTTTATTGCTGCGGCAAAACAAACAGAAAGTGGTGAGTATGATCGCCGCTTAGCAGAAGTTTATCTTAATTTAGAATTGTTTGATGAAGCTGCTGATTCAGCACGTGAAGCCCTAGATAAAGGTGGATTGAAGCAAGAATCTAATGCGTATATTGCGCTTGGTATGGCGCAATATAATTTAGAAAACTTTGATGCGTCTATATTAGCCTTTGAACAAGCAAAGAAATTTAAAAAAGCAGAACGACTTGCTCAACAATGGTTGCAATATGTGAAACGTGAAAAACTTGATAAAGACACATTAAGCAAGGCGTATCTGTAATAGTTTTATAAAATAAAATTTGTAATCAACCTCTAAGGGACCTATATGGTCCCTTATTTCATTGTAAATCAGCAACTTCCGAAAATTGCCATACAACAGCTTCAAATTCACAATTTTAAAAAATCTGACAAGAAACTGTCATCGACACGTTAATTAAGTGTAACCCATTTGACACATAAACCCTCTAACGTATACGCAATTCTAAATTAGTGCATAAGCACACAAAAGCGAAAAAGCTTAAAACTATCAACGGAGAAAACAATGAAACTTTCTGGTTTATTTAAAGTGAGCATGGTTGCGTCAGCATTAACACTTGCAGGTTGTGGCGGTGGCGATATCAATATTACACCAACAACAATTGATAACAGCGTAGACAACTCTGTAACAAACCCAAGCACAGGTACACCAGTAGAAGAAATTTCATGTGCAACTTACACACTAGATGGTGCTGAGTTCACAGGCGAAGCAGAAGGCGTAAATTGTGTTTATAGCCAAGCTTTCGCAAGTAACGCAAAAGATATCACAAGCTCTTTCGTTATTCCTCGTCTTGAAAATGGCGGTGCGCACGTATTTGAAGGTGCATTATTCATCGGTAAAGATGTCGATACATCAACAGGCGCTACAATCGATGATAACGGTCCTACGCTTTCAATTGAAGCTGGCGCTACCATTGCGTTTACAAAGCCTGAAAGCTTTATCCGTATTGCACGTGGTGCAAATATTGAAGCAATCGGTGAAGTAGACAAGCCGATCGTTTTCACGTCAATTGCAGAAGTAGATGGTGACGATGCAACAACTGCACAAATCGGCGACTGGGGTGGTATTCAGGTAAATGGCCGTGGTCATTCAATCCGTTGTTCTGCTGATTCAGCATCACAAGATCTATGTAACCACACTGCTGAAGGTATTGTTTCATACTACGGTGGTAACGACCCACAAGATAACAGCGGTATCTTAAAGCATATTGTTATCAAATACGCAGGTTATGGTGTTGAAGGTGATGAACTGAACGGTCTAACGCTAAATGCTGTAGGTTCAGGTACAACAATTGATTATGTACATGTTCACAACGGTTTTGATGATGGTATCGAATTATTTGGTGGTTCTGTAAACCTTAAGCACATTGTTGTAACTGAAACGGGTGATGACGGTGTTGACTGGGATGAAGGTTGGAAAGGTATGGGTCAATACATCCTTGTTCACTCAAAACAATATGGTAACCACGGTTTTGAAACAGATGGCGCGAAGAAAGATCCACTTTCTGCTGATGGTCAAGGCCTAGTAACAACAGTTTCAAGCCCAATTATTGCAAATGCGACTGTAATTGGTACAGGTTCAGAAGGTGCAGAAGGTCGTCGTACTGGCGCGGGTATGGAAATGAAAGAATGGGGTAAAGCACACATGGCTAATATCCTATTTGCTAACTCTTCAACTGAATCAGGTTCTGCATGTTTAGACTTATACAATGAAAAAGACAAGTCAGGCGCTGCGGGTGTTCACGCAAATGCTAAAAACGGTGACATCAAGTTCGAAAGTGCAATCTTTGCATGTGGTCTTCAATTTGAAGAAGTAAACACAGCACTAGAAGGTGACTTAGCAGGTTTTGATATGGCTGCATGGTTTGCTGCAGGTAGCAATAACCAAAACATCGGTTTTGCAAGCTTCGATAACATCTTTGCAGCAGATGGCGTTTCTACTAAATCAGCAATGATGGATAAAGATGGTAATGCAGTAACAACCGTTGCTAAAGACATGAGCGAAGTTAATTCATTCTTTGATAACGCAGGCTACGTAGGTGCAATCCAAGAAGGTGCAACTGGCGATTGGGCTGAGTTTGTTAAAGCTTCATTAGCACGCGCTGGTCAATAATCTAAGCCAAGTATTCAGTTATGGTGTGGCAACTGCCACACCAATTTATATGTACTATCGGTTTAGAGGATTTAATTATGAAACCAAAAAAGCAATTTAAAGCTAATTTAGTCACGCTTTCAGTGCTTTGTGCGTTTTCGTCATTTTCCTCAATTGCAGATGATAATGAACAAGCACAAGTACAACAGGAAATTGAAGAAGTTGTTGCTACAGCAAGCCGGTTAAAAGGCAGTGCAAGTGCAGTAATTGAAGAGCGTAAAAACCAAGCTTTCGTTGCCGACATCATGGGTGCTGAGCAGATTTCACGTACCGGTGATTCAGATGCAGCTTCTGCACTTCGTCGTGTAACAGGTTTAAGCTTAGTTAACGATAAGTTTATCTACGTACGTGGTCTTGGTGAGCGTTATTCTAGTGTGCGTTTAAATGGTGCATCAGTACCTAGTCCAGACTTAACACGTAGCGTAATTCCACTTGATATTTTCCCATCAAGTATCATTGAATCACTATCAGTTCAAAAAGCGTATTCACCGAATATGCCAGCAGCGTTTGGTGGTGGTGATGTGAATATTCGTACTAAAAGTATTCCTAATGAACGTGTATTCAAAGTGGATATTGGTGCCAGCTACAAAGATACCAACGACAAAGGCTATACCTATGAAGGTGGTAGCGATGATTGGCTAGGCACAGATGATGGTTCACGTGCAATGCCTGGTATAGTGCGCGCTGCGCTTAATCGCTATGTAAACGGCCTTTCTGATATTTCTATTCGTAATATTCGCGATGTTGAATCTAAAGCACTTGGCAGTGACATTGGTCAAGATGCTGCAATTGCGCTTAATAAAGACTTAATTAAAGCATTGCCACGTGATTATGGATTAACGAAAGAAAGTTTAAATCCTGATTTTGGTGTAAAAGCTGTTTACGGCGACCGTTTTGATGATCTATTTGGCTTTGGTGGTTCACTTGGCTTTTTAGCAAGTGTTGCTTATGACAATGAATGGTCAAATTCTGAAGAATTTTCAGCGGTACTTTCTGCGGTTGACGCAGCTGCAACGGGTGATTGTTCGACGAATACATTCGCATGTTATTCTGCCAAAAATAATAAGCAATCGACTAAGAATAATATCAAGCTAAATACCTCGTTTAACTTAGGTTATAAGTTAGATGGCCATGATTTAACAGCAACTTATATGCAACTTCGTGATACTGAAGATGAAGCATCAGTTGCAATTTATCAAGAACCTTCAAAGTCGTTAAGTATCGAAGATGGTCAGGTTCAGCGTAGTCACACTACTTCGTTTGAAGAGCGCCAACTTGATATTCTTCAAGTACGTGGCCAGCATAACTTAACTTGGGGTTTACTAGATGGCTTCGGTGTAGATTGGCATTATACTGATTCAACAGCAACCACTGAGATCCCAGGTGAACTAGAAATCACAGTTCGTGATGAGTATCAAAATGGCCAGTACCAACGCACTTTCTATAATGGTTCGCTTGGTGGTAACCCGTATCTATACCGCTTCGTTGATATGGAAGATCAGGTAGAAAACTGGGGTCTTAATGTTAATAAAGTATTCTACTTTGCAGGGTCTGATTTAGAGCTCTCTGGTGGTGGTTACTTTATCGAAAAAACGCGTGATTACCGTACCGATTTCTTCAACTACCGTTTTGCACAAACACAACAACTTGAGTTAGCGCAAAGTGAAGATCAAGCATTAAATATTGGCAGTTACTTTAGTAACGATAGCATGGTTGATAACACAGATGTTGAAATTCTTTTCCAAGAACCAACAGCTGACGATTACCTTGCAGCACAGATGATTGATGCTTATTTTGGTGCATTTGATTACACCATTAATAATAATTGGCGTTTAAGTGGTGGTGTGCGTTACGAAGACTTCCGTCAAGTAGCTTTAGCGTTTTCACGAAGTGCGTTCGACCCATCATTGCTTGCAGATAAGCTAAGCAGTGAAGCAATCGAACAAGCAACTGTTTTAGAAGATGACTATTTTGGTTCATTATCAATGACCTATAGCCAAGATACATATCAAGTGCGATTTGGTTACGGTAACACAGTGGTTCGCCCTGATTTACGTGAACTTACTCCGGTACAGTATCAAGATCCATTAACAGATTACCGTACTTTGGGTAATCCATATCTTGAATCAAGTTACCTTGATAACTTTGATGCCCGTGTAGAGTTCTACCTTGAAAGTGGTGATAACTACTCAATTGGTGCTTTCTACAAAGATATCGACAGCCCAATTGAAGCACTATTAACAGAAAGTGATGGTCGTTTCACACTGCAATTTGATAATGCAGACAACGCAGTTGTTTATGGTATTGAAGCAGAATGGATGACAGAACTACACGCCGATATGTTAGGTGGTGCGTTCTTTACATCAGGTAACATCACAGTGAGTGACTCTGAAGTAACTATTCTTGAGAGTCAACGTGGTGATTTAACAAATTTAGAACGTCGTATGACAGGGCACTCTAAATACGTAGCAAACTTACAGCTTAACTATGATTCGCATAATGGTAATCATCAAGCGTCTGTAATTTATAACGTATTTGGTGACCGTATCTTAGCGGCAGGTGTTAATAACTTTGATGATGCCTATGAACAACCAATTAATTCATTGGATGTTGTTTATAGTTATTATCCTAACTTTAACTCGACAATTACGTTTAAAGTTAAGAATGTGTTAGGTCAAGACTTTGAAGTTGAGCAAAATGACGTGCTAATTCGTCAAAAAGAAATGCCAACGGAAATCAGTTTAGATTTTTCATATGAGTTTTAATAACCGACACTAAAACCAGTGACTTTCAACTAAACCTAGCGTATTTATATACCTAGCCAAAAAGCTCAACAATTGTTGGGCTTTTTTTATGATATTTTTTCAACAATCCCAGTTATACGGTAGATTTCTAGAAGTCTAAATGATAGATTCGAATTTCTGCCCAAATGCAGAACATTAATAACTCTCACGCATCAAAAAGTTATTACATTTTATTTAGGAATTTGAATTATGTTAAAAGTTGGTTTAGTCGGTTGGCGTGGTATGGTTGGCTCCGTATTAATGGAGCGCATGCAACAAGAAGGTGATTTTAATAAAATTGATGCGACCTTTTTTACCACCTCACAAACCGGTCAGCTTGGTCCTGATATCGCAGGCGATGCAAAACCACTTCTTGATGCAAGTGACGTTAACGAACTTGCAAAAATGGATATTATCTTAACTTGCCAAGGTGGCGATTATACTAAAGCAGTGTACCCTGGTTTACGTGAAACAGGCTGGGATGGCTACTGGATTGATGCTGCTTCTGCTCTTCGTATGGCTGATGACAGTATTATTGTGCTCGACCCTGTAAACCTTGATGTGATTAAGCAAGGGTTAGAGCAGGGCGTTAAAACATTTGTTGGTGGTAACTGTACTGTCTCTCTTATGTTATTAGCCCTTGGCGGTCTGTTTGAGCAAGATTTGATTGAATGGGTGAGCCCTATGACATATCAAGCAGCATCAGGTGCAGGCGCGCGCAATATGAAAGAACTTATTGCACAGATGGGTGAAATTCATAAAGAAGTTGCTGATAAACTCGATCCTGCTTCGGCTATTTTAGAAGTTGATAAACTTGTTTCTGAAAAAATTAAATCAGATTCACTACCAACCGATCAATTTGGTGTGCCATTAGCAGGTAGCTTAATTCCATGGATTGATGTGCCTATGCCGTCAGGTCAAAGTAAAGAAGAATGGAAAGCGCAAGTAGAAGCCAACAAAATTCTCGGCAGCAATAAACAACCAATCCCTGTAGATGGGTTATGTGTGCGTATTGGCGCAATGCGTTGTCACTCGCAAGCAATGACCATTAAACTTAAAAAAGACATTTCTGTTGAAGAAATTGAATCGATTTTAGCGTCGCATAATGAATGGGTTAAAGTTGTTCCTAATGAGCGTGATGTTACAAGTAAAGAACTGACACCAGTAAATGTAACTGGTACCTTGTCTATTCCGGTTGGTCGAATTCGTAAATTATCGATGGGCCCTGAATATATCAGTGCATTTACTGTTGGTGACCAGCTACTTTGGGGCGCCGCAGAGCCACTTCGCAGAATGCTGCGAATCATCACAGATTAATAAGTAAAAAAGCCATTACAAAAGTAATGGCTTTTTTATAAACAATATATTGTATCTCTTACTCGCAAAACTAAATCTTTAATTGTTTCTAAATGATTTCCTTCGCTTAAATCCATATTCACAATAAACTGAATAGTATTTATCAGCAGTTGTTGATTTGATTCACTAATACCAGGATTAAGCGTTAACCAGTTCATTTGCCAAGATGGAAAACATATGAAGAAAACGTATTAAAACTACACTCAAAATAAATTGTATGGCGATCATCTTTTTTAAGCGTTTATAAAAGGGTTTTAACAGCATCGTCAGAACTTTCGATGTATTGCAAAAACATACCATTTTTGAAATATAAAAAACCTGTGATATTAAACAGTTTATTTTTTTCCGCAAAATCAGCACACAGATCTTGTAACTCTTGTTCAGTAAACTATTGATTAGCTTTACTGAGATAAACAATACTATTTACCACACGAAAATACCTAAACAGTAATAATCAAATTATTTTAGTTCATTTTTAAAGGTAAGAATAACAAGGTTACTTAAATGCACTCTATTTAACATAACGTACATTATAAGCACTTAATTGACGTTATACATATTTCGATATGTTCATTAAATTCTATTGGGCTATAAACAAAAAAGGTTTTGTATTTTTATCTACAAAACCTTTTTTACAAACTATTAGTTTTAAGCATTAAGAATCATATGTTTCTTGTATTGCCTTGATATGAATTATATGTTGTTCCGATGCGGCTTCAATATCCTCGAACTGTTCTTCTAGAATACCGGTAGAAATACCAAGTGTGATAACAAGAGCAGATAAAAGAGTTACTGAGACTTTTGTTTTTCTGCTTGTGTTAGTAAAGAAATAATAAACAAGCCATAGCAAAAATAGGTAAACCACAATTTGCCATGCGTAATTAAAAAGGGATTGTACTAGATCCATACTATATACTTCTTTACTAATAGTGATTTTATTCTATCAAGAAGCGTCACCATTTTACTATTTATTTTTATCTGCACGTTTAGCTAAAAAGCGACCAAACAAGTTTAAAAGTAAAACAAAAAGGACTACCACTGATAATAAAACAAATATTTT
Source organism: Pseudoalteromonas sp. G4 (assembly GCF_028875915.1). Taxonomy (GTDB): domain Bacteria; phylum Pseudomonadota; class Gammaproteobacteria; order Enterobacterales; family Alteromonadaceae; genus Pseudoalteromonas. The sequence continues at coordinate 55,320 of NZ_JAPEHW010000004.1, read as the reverse complement.
CATGGAAATAAGCACTGACTATTTATTCATAGATAATTCAAAGCTACCCTACTTTGAATGTCAATTCTAGTTATAACGATAAAACAATTTGTTATGTAAATTAGATATAAGTATAAGGGTATAAATTATTTAATAACTTGTAAATTTGAGCATCTCACCTCTTTGAGTGAACAAATTACCACCAAACACAACCTTGTATACGATACTATTCACTTTTCTAATTGAGTAATTCCCTATTTTCACTAAAATAAGCGTCTAATTTAGCGTCGTAAACACCAATAAATGATCAATGTAATATCAAAATACGTATTACACTTTCATTAAATTGGAAAATGGCACTTATATGCCACAATAGGAATTAAGATGATTTCATCTGAAGCACAGTTAGTAAAACAAGCGTTATTAGATGCAGGTTTAGAAACGCCTCTAAAGGCTACAGAATACTCAGCCGAACAAAAATACGAACGCATTAAAGGTTTATTTACTGAAATCGTTGACACTTTAGGTTTAGATTTGAATGATGATAGTCTAAATGAAACGCCTCATCGCATTGCTAAAATGTATGTTCATGAAATTTTTGCGGGACTTGATTACGAAAATTTCCCAAAAATTGCATTAATTGAAAATAAAATGAAAGTTGATGAAATGGTTAAAGTGAATAACATTTCATTGACCAGTACATGCGAGCATCATTTTGTGACAATTGATGGCTTCGCAAAAGTTGCTTACATTCCAAATGAAAAGATAATTGGCCTATCTAAAATCAATCGTATTGTTCGCTTTTTTGCAAAACGCCCACAAGTTCAAGAGCGCCTAACACAACAAGTACTGATTGCATTACAAGCCTTACTGGAGACAGATAACGTTGCAGTCTCAATTAAAGCTACACATTACTGTGTTAAAAGTCGTGGTGTTATGGATGCAAGCTCAGATACGTCAACAACCGCTTTAGGTGGTATTTTTAAAACAAATACCAACACACGCTCTGAGTTTTTGGCAGGATAATAAAGTTGGGTGTGATAACTTAATTATCACACCCTTAAAACTTAGCTTTGAGTTTGAACACTCTTTACAAATTCAACAACCGGCACACCATTACATTTCAAAGCTTTTACTTTAGCTGAACGTTTAGCTACCGCTTTAACGCCCAAGCTAGCTGCTTTTGCACATAATTGTGTAGCATTGCTGTCATCAACTAATTCAAATTTTTTCGTTGATAAATTTGATGCTTCTTTTGCTTTAGCAAATTGTTTAAGCGCAATGCCATTACATTCAATATCTGAATAATGTTTACTGATAAACACGCCCTGTGATTTTGCGAACGACTTAGCCGCTTGAAATCCATCTGCTTTGGCTACATTACATACTGAAGTATAAAATGTATTAGGTGCAACATCGTTACTTGCGAAGGCAACTGATGACGCAGTGAGAGAAAGTAATGTTACTAGCTTAAGCATAATATAGCTCCTAAATGAATTTTGAGCGAATTATATACACTGTTTTTTCTTTAACAATGAAAATATTAGTCAAAACCCAACTGTCTACAAATTGATCTAATTCAGTGTACATTAAGCTCACATTTGCAACAGTTTGTTAGCAAAACACGCTTTTTGTTGATAAGGGAAAACGCGTAATGATGAAAGTAAATCGGGTGTGGTTAATATTCTTAATTTGTTTTTCTGGTTTTGGATATTCAAACGTTGGTTGTTTAAAGACACATCAAACTGAAAGTATAAATAACAAAAACATGACTATTAGAGTGATGACAGCAAATATTGCACATGGTCGAGGCATTAATTTCTCACAATTAACCACATCAACAGAAGAGATTAAACAAAATTTAGATGCGCTATCCGCTCACATTAATTTGCATAAGCCAAGCATTGTTGCACTTCAAGAGCTTGATTCTCCTTCTTGGTGGAGCGGTAATTTTGATCATGCAAAACACTTAGTTGAGAACACATCTTTTGAACATTATATGGTTACGAATCATGTTGATGCTTGGTGGGGTAAATATGGCACAGGAATATTGTCTAATTATCCTTTACAAAACTGCAAAGGATTTACCTTTGCACCTAGCTTTCCAACGACAAATAAAGGATATAGTTATGCCGAAATAGATTTGGGATACGACCAATCTATAGGCTTAGTGTCGCTTCATTTAGATTTTTCGCGAGCATCTGTAAGAATTCAACAAATAACCGAGTTAACAAAACAACTAAAGCAAAATAAAAAACCACTCATTATTATGGGCGACTTTAACACTGATTGGCGCTGGCAAACCTCAGTTGTAAAAACACTAAGCGAAGATTTTGATCTAACCTTGTTTGAGCCTGAGTCAAACACGCTAGACACGTTTAGTGATAAGCGTATTGATTGGATCATTATCTCTCATCATTTTAAGTTTAAACATTATAAAACAGTTGGCGCTGGTTTATCCGACCACTTATTTGTCATTGCGGACCTTATATATGACCCGAATTAAATTTATTCTTATATTTATCATAACGGTTACATGTCCAGTTATGGCCACAATGCCTAAGGACATTCAATTTTTAATAGAACAAGTAAAAAAAAGCGACTGTATATTTTTCAGAAATGGTTCTGCCTTTACAGCCAAAGAAGCAGCAAATCATCTCACATTGAAATATAACAATGGAAAACGCTATGCAAAAAATGGCAATGATTTTATCAACAATATTGCTAGTAAAAGTTCATGGACAGGTATTAATTATAAAATTAAATGCTCTAATTCAGACGAAATTACTACCAACAAATGGCTCTTTAACCAATTAAAGTATTACAATAAATCCCTAGACCACCCTAAATAGCTTGCAATACGGATTTATTACTGTATAGTTCACCATCTCCGGCAAGCGCTGTGTTTTGGGACTTTATCAGCCAATCGTCGGAATTAACGCTTTAAATGCGTTTACTGTGTGACGAGGTAAAGACCAAACATAATTGATGAACTAATTGCTCATTGATGCTATATGCTGCCATGTATATTTCTACATTTGGCCTCTACCTCCGTGTATCTTAATTAGGCGAAAGCCGCAAAAAAGTTGAGTAGTAGATGTCAAACGACAAAATTTTATTCGAAGAACTAGCCCTTCCTACCCCTATTCTTAGCGCGATTACAGAACTTGGTTTTGTAGAGCCAACTCCGATCCAACAACAGTCTATTCCGGCGTTACTTGAAGGTCATGATGTACTCGGTGAAGCACAAACAGGTACAGGTAAAACAGCAGCATTTGGTTTACCACTTCTTGCACGTATTGATGAAAATGTAAATGCACCACAAATGCTTGTGGTATGTCCTACACGTGAGCTTGCTATTCAGGTAGCAGAAGCAATTACAGATTTTGCTAAAAACATTCGTGGTTTAAATATTGCGACTGTTTACGGTGGTCAATCTTATACTATCCAAAACCGTGACCTAAAACGTGGCCCACAAATTGTTGTTGGTACGCCAGGTCGTATGATGGACCACATCGAAAAAGGCCGTTTAAACCTAGACAATCTAAAAGCATGTGTATTAGATGAAGCAGACGAAATGCTTAACATGGGCTTTTTGGACGATATTGAATGGATCTTAGATCACGTGCCAGAAGATACGCAGATGGCGTTCTTTTCTGCAACTATGCCTGCGCCAATCAAAAAGATTACTTCTCAGTTCTTAACTGACCCTGTACATGTAAAGATTGCTGTCGAAAAACAAGCTAAAGCGAATATCACACAGCGCGCTTGGCGTGTTGGTGCTATTGGTAAAACAGCTGGTCTTGAGCGTATTGCAGAAGTTGTAGATTATGATGCAATGATCGTTTTCGTACGTACTCGTAACGATACCCTAACGTTAAGTGAGCACCTAGTAAACAAAGGTTTTAAAGCTGCAGCGTTAAATGGTGATATGCAGCAACAAGACCGTGAGCGTATTGTTGACCAGCTTAAAAATGGCCGTATTCATATTCTAATTGCAACTGATGTAGTAGCACGTGGTCTTGACGTTCCGCGTATCAGTCACGTAATTAACTACGATTTACCATTTGATAGTGAATCATATGTTCACCGTATTGGTCGTACTGGCCGTGCTGGTCGTGAAGGCGAAGCGATTTTATTTGCATCACACCGTGAAATGCGTCTTCTTAACCGTTTAGAACGTGCAACAGAAGGCCAAATAACACCATTTGAAATGCCTGATGCAAGCCAATTAAGCAAACATCGTATTGAAAAAACAAAAGAAAAGCTTGTAAACGTAGCTGCAAGCCCGAATCTTGATAAATACGTAGAAGTGTTAGCAAAATTCACTGAAGAAACTGAAATCACTACAGAGCAACTTGCTGCAGCGATGCTTTATCAGCTACAGCAAAAACTTCCACTGTTCCCACAAGCTGATCCAGTAGATAAGCGTGGCGCACGTGATGGTCGCCGTGAAGGTGGTCGTGAACGCGGAGGCAGAGATGGCCGTCGTGAAGGTGGACGTGAGCGTCGTAATCCAGGTGATTTCGCTACTTATAAATTTGCAGTAGGTCGTGCACAAGGTGTTAAACCAAGTGACATAGTTGGTGCAATTGCTAATGAAGTACGAATTAATTCTCGTGAAATCGGTAATATCAAATTGTTTGATAACCACTGTCACGTTGAGTTACCTAAAACATTACCTAGCCAAGGTTTTGAAAAATTAAAGAACGTGACAATTCGCCGTCATAAAATAAACCCAAGCATTGTTGAAGGTGCTACAGGTCAATACGACACTGAAAACCGTGGTAAGCGACCACCTCGAAAGCGTGAACGTTTTAATGATGACCGTTCAATGAAAACGTTTAAAAAGAGATCAAGCAAACCAAGAAGAGAAGAACGTTCAGCACCTACATTTAACTAGTAACGTAACTTTATTCTGAAAAAAGCCATGCAAAGCATGGCTTTTTTGTTATGGAGTTCTTACAAATTTCAACAACAAAAAACGTGAAAACATAGCGTTATCATCACATACTATAAAACACAAAGATTAAAAAGTTTACTAAGGTAAAATTTGCGTTTTGTAGCTCGTTTTACAATTGCTTCCATTTTATTTGCCACATTAAATGCATGTAGCAGTATTTCAGGAAGCCAATTATTCACAAATTATAATCAGCAAATTGCGCCTATTAGAAGTGCGCTAAAAGGTAATGATGTGTCTAATGCACCGTCATTATTACCAGTACTATCAGAGAATAACGTTTCTTTTACGCTAAATCAGCTTGAAAAAGGTCGTGTTATGCAGCTTAATAATCAATTTGAACAGAGCAAAAATGATTTTAATATTGCGCTTACACACATTGACGCTCAGAATTTTGCTGCATCGATCGAAATAAGCAAAGGATTAGAAACCACAGCGTCATTTTTAACAAACGATAATGTTCGAGAATATTTCGTCCCCTACTACGAACAGACTATGGTTCACACATTACAAGCACTTAATTTTATCGCGCTTAATAATGTTGAAGCTGCATTAGTTGAAATAAGAAGGGCCAATTTAGTACAAGAGCAAGCATTAAAGGCAAATACACGTTCACTAGAAAAAGCTGCACTTAATGCAAATATTGATTTAAATAAGCTATATGACAGCTATCCTAGTATGGACTCACTCATTGGTGACGTAAAAAATGGATTTCAAAATGCTTTTACCTTTTATTTATCCGGTTTTTTATACGAAGCGGTAGGCGAATATAACTCAGCTTACATAGATTACAAACGTGCCGTTGAAATATTTCCAAACAATACCTACTTGCAGGATGATTTATTACGGTTAGCAAAATATTTATCTTTTGATGATGAATATCAATTATTCAAGCAACAATTTAATCGTACCTCGCAAAGCCGTAACCCTAAACTTAGCCCTGTCCTCATTGTTTTTGAGCAAGGACTAATTCCCGAAAAAGTGGAATCACGCATTGATTTACCTATATTTACATCAAAAAATGATATGCGTTTTTACAGTGTGGCAATGCCAAGTTATAACGATAGTTTTTCTCAGCAAACTTCTGCAGTTATTAATCTTGAAAATAATAGCATTCCGACGGAACCAATTGTTAAATTGTCTTCCCTAGCAGCTAAAGACTTAAAAGATCGCATGCCTGGAATAGTTGCAAGGCAAGTCACTCGTTTAATAGCAAAAGAAGAATTTCGCCAAAGTGCAGCAAGAAACGGTGGCGATATAGGAAATATTATTGCTACGCTTTACAACCTTGCAAGCGAACGTGCTGATACCCGTTCTTGGCTAACACTGGCAAATAATTACCAAATTGCGAAAACCTACTTACCTCACGGTGAGCATATTCTAAATATTGATTTTAATGGGAAGACACACCCAGTAACGATTAATTCTCAAGCCAAACAGTCGGTTTTAATTAAAGTTGTCTCTATTGGCTCAACCTTTAACACTTCTGTTTATACGATATAGGTGAAGTTATGAAACATACTATCGCGCTTTTTATTTTACTAATATTTATACAAGGATGTGCCAACAAACCCGTCACATCTGGTACTGGTAGTGACCAAATCACACTAAATGATTCATGGCAAAAACACCTAAGAGTAGACAATAAAGAACTTGGTCAGCGTTTATATATCTCCAATGTTTTAACCCGTTCCACCAATGGTTTGCTCGATGTAAACTTAGAATTAACGAGTAATTATAAGAAAACACAAAACTTACAATATCATTTTAATTGGTTTGATAAAGATGGCTTTGTAATCGAAGAAGGTAAAGAACCTTGGAAATCACTAGCACTTCATGGCCATCAAGTTGTTAATTTAGGCGCAATTGCCCCAACAAAAAACGTTGCAAAATTTACGCTATATGTGCGTGAAGTTAATGAAACAATTTACCGTTTTTAATGCATAACCAATAAAATTTTGAAGGTATTTTATGAAAAAGACACTATTAACAACCTCCATATTAACAATACTGACACTAACAGGCTGTGCCAACCGTGAAGTTGTTACATATGGAGATGCCACAGAAGTTGAAACAGTTGATATTGGTTTTGGTTCAACCGATTTACAAAAAGTAGCTGCAGAGATGACAGATTCTTTATTAGTTTCTCCTGCGATGGCTGAATTTAGTAAAAGTGGGCGCCCTATTTTCTTTGTTGAAAGAATTAAAAATAAAACCAGCGAACATATTGATACAGAATCAATTACCGATTCTATTTCAACTAAGTTATTGCGCTCTGGAAGTGTACGCTTTGTTGATATGGCACGCGTTGAAGCTGCACGTGAACAATTAACCTATCAACAAGATGGCGGAATGGTCGACGCTAATTCAGCAATCGCATTTGGACAACACGTAGGCGCCGAATATATGCTTTACGGCAATCTCTCAAGTATTGTTAAGTTCAATAAAGATAAACAAGACGTTTATTATAAATTTACAATGCGTTTAATGGATTTAAAAACAGGGTTAGTAGAATGGGCGGATGAAACAGAGATCCGTAAAAATCGTGAAAAGAAACGTATAGGCTGGTAAGTACCTGATGATAAGACTATTTGTTATTGTTTGTTCACTTTTATTGCTTACTACAAGTTCATCAGTTGATGCATATCAGCGTAATAAAGCTGTGCCAGTTGAGAAAGTTGTTTATGGTAAGATTGAATCTGTGCGTAAGATATCAGAAACAGAGCTTATTCGCGATAAATCAGCAGGGTGGCATCATTTAGGTGGAGCTGTAATTGGCGGAGTAATAGGTAATCAATTTGGTGACGGTAGCGGTCAAGTCGCTGCTACCGTATTAGGTTCTTTATTAGGTGCTTCAATTGCAAAAAATCATTCGAATCGCTATAAAGAAAAGCGCATACAACTAATCGAATTGTTGATTGTAACGGAAGATAAGCAGCGTGTTATGGTCGTGCAAGATATCGACCACAACATGCAATTTCATAAAGATTCCAATGTTAGGATTGTTTACCTTAGTGGAGGTAGTGTTCGAGTGGATACTGTTTATTGAATAAATTGGAAATACAGCACAGGTATTGCAGCAATAGCAATCACTAAAATAAAGTACAAAATAATATCTTTATGTAAGGTACCTTTGTCACCTGACTTGGCCATAGTTAAACTCCTTTTAAACTAAGGTTAATATTATGTATAAACTGACAGAAAAGAAAGTGTTAACCACTTCTTTTCTGTATTTAATTGTTTAAAGTAGTTTTATTTTAACATCTGGTAATTCGGCTTCCAATTCCAATTCGTGTCCCATTCTTAGAACTTTGAATTTGATTTTTTCACCACCTTTAAGTGATTTCGTATATTGGAGAATATTCAAATAATTTTGCTCTTCACCGGTTAAAATGTGTGGCCCTACCGCTAAAATTACATCACCACCTAAAATAACCGGTTTTTCATCAATAACAGCAGGAATAACTCCTCCTTTTAATCCAAGTTTTTCTGCAAAACTTTGTGTTGCCACTTTTTCAATTAAAAGCCCTGCTCTTTGCGGTACATTTAATGCTGCAGCCATTACCGGAGTTAAAAAGCTATATTCAATACCAAACCAGATCATAGGTTGGTCGATCAAAATATTTTTTACCATAGCGGTACTTGCCGCAAATCCTAGACCTTCATTACCACCAGATTGCGACTGAATGTAACTTACAACCCCAATCAATTCGCCGCTGGCTAGAAATAGAGGTCCGCCTGAATTACCTTGATTGATTGCAGCATCAGTTTGAATAAACTCAATTTCGTTAAAGCTGGGGTGTTTATGAATGCGTCTACCACTTAAATGGCCCACTGTTAAAGTATGCTCAAGGCCATAAGGAGTACCGATAACAAAGACTTCATTACCAATTTCCGCTTTATTTGAATCGCCTAATTTAACGAAAGGAAAATTTTTGTCATTTGTGATTAATTTAATAAGCGCAATATCAGCAGCCTGAAAACTCGCAATTACCTTCGCTTTATACTCACCACGGTTTTTAACATTAACAGTTAACTCATCTGCACTATTTACAACATGTGCAGCAGTTAAAATCAAACCCTCTTTATTAATGAGCGTACCCGTTCCTAAACTGCTTGCTGTTTTAGTGACTAACTGGTTTGCTTCGGCACGCACCTCTTGGGTGTCTGAATGAATAATAACGACTGATTTATCAAGCTTGTTATAAAGAGAGCTGTAGTCTTTAGCAACAAGTGATAACGGGATAAAAAGAAATGTGATGATTAAATTTTTTAACACTATTGTTCCTTAATGTGTATTGAGTTAGCTATTATTTTTTATTTTAAATAATGATAAGTAAATAAAAAAATAAAGTTAAAGTGTAAGAAGAGGTACTAACACAGGGTTAGTACCTCAAAAAGTTAAAGGCTTTTTGGGTAATCAACACCTAGCCACGCTTTGAATAATGCTTTTTGTTGTCGTGTTGGATTTTTCGCTAAACGTATGTTTTTAGGTTTATTTGCTTTTTCACTTAATGTAACTTGAGTTGTATTTAAAGTATCACGACGGAAGTAACTAATTTCGATTTTTTCGCCAGCATTAAAACGTTTAATGTATTTATCAAATGATTCACTAATACGCTTACCATTAATCGCAATAACAATATCACCCGTTGTTAATCCAGCTTGCCAAGCAGCACCGTTTCTCTTAACGCGTTCTACAAATAATTGACCATTTTCATACTTGCCTGACATTTCAGCTTGAGCTTCGAAGGTGACGTCTTTAGGATAATCAAAAACTAGTCCTACTGTATTTAGCATTTGTTTAAAATTAAGTTCTGCTGGCGAATCAACATTCTGTTGCCACCATGAGCTGTAGTCTTTACCAGATACGGTTTTTAAAATCTGTTTAACATCATTATTTGTGAAACCTTTAGGCAATGGAAAGTCTTTATACAGTGCTTTATGTACGTCGCGATAGCTTACCTTACCTTTACTATCTGCAATTAATTTTGCATCAAGCGCCCATGAAATAAGCGCACCTTCGCTGTAAATATTAGTTGAATAGTTAATATCATGATCGCCGCCTTGATTAATCCATTTATCAAAACTGGTGTCAGCAGCCGATTGGATTTCTCTACCAGGACGTTCAAGGTGTTTATTTATATTTTTTGATAGACTTTTGAAATACTCTTTAAGCGTTATAATGCCGCCACGAATAAGCAGTAAATCATCAAAGTAACTTGTTGAACCTTCAGCAATCCACAGTAAATCGGTGTAATTATGGTCCGTATAATTATAAGGCGTGAGCCCTTTTGGACGATATCCCTTTACATTCCATGTGTGAACAAACTCATGAGATGCAGTAGTAATAAAACCTATGTAATCATCTCTTTTTAAAAAGGAATCACGTTGCCTTTGAATAATAGTTGAATTTAAATGCTCAGTAGCGCCACGTGCACCACTGGTTGCATGCACCATAAATACATAACGACTATATGGATAAGCATGCCAAATATCTGTGCCTGTTTTCACTAATTTTTTTAAGTCAGTAATCATTTTGTCTGTGTCATAATTACCATCCCCCCAAATAACAAGTTCATAGTCGCGGCCATCGACTTGCCATTTGAACAATTTGTTGATGCCTGTTTCAATCGGTGAATCGACTAAAACATCATAGTCTTTTGCAACAAATTGGTGTTCATGCTGTCCCTTTTCCATACCTGAAACACTGCGCCACTCACTAGGCACGTCTAAATCAACTGTTACATTTTCATTTCGGAATTTTTCTGAAAACATAAAGAAACCAGACGCATCAATAAAAGCATGACTATCATCTATATGACGCGAACGCATAGCTAATTCGTTTGCATAAACCTCATAAGAGATAGTAACTTTAGAGGTTGGCAAAGCGTTAATTTTCCACGTATTCGAATCTATTTTATGCCAGCTTAACGCATTGCCATTATCGTCTTTCGCTTCAAATAAACGAATTCCATTGGCCATATCTAATAATTCGTAACGCCCAGTGCGCCAAGAGGGTAAAGAAACTTCGAGAGTATTATTTCCGCTTGGAAAAATAACATCAACTTTGCCGATATGATGAGAGCCATTTTCAATAGTAAGGTGGTAACTTACATCAGCAAAAGAAATTGAACTAAACGCGCTAGTGGCTAATAACAAAATAGGAGATAGATAAGGTTTCATTCTGATACTTGTTAATTGAAATTTAATCAACCCTAACAATTTCAGCAAATGAGCGCCACTTTTAACGATTAAATTCGAAAATAGAACTATGCTTAAATATAGCAATATTTGGGGTCGAAATTAGTGATACATTGAGATAAACTTTAAGTGCTTAAAAGAAATAGGTAAAAATCACGGTGTCTCAGCAAGTTAGTATACTACGCACGAAGTTAGATTCGGCTATTAAAGGGCGTAAACAACTCGAACATGCATATAAAGTTCAAATTGATTATTTAACACAATTTATTGCTAAATTATCGCTCGTTTGTAAAGGTTTAGATCTCGAGTTAGATAATAGACTTGCCAAGTATCGCAGCACGATTCAAAAAGGGGTTGATTATGAACACCTCGTCCCTTTATTAGATGAAATTTCCTTACTTTTCAAAGATCAAGCTAATCGTGCAGAAACCAACCTTAAAGCACTTCACCAAAGTGTAGAAACTGCAGGAAAAAAATTACAAAAGCGACAAGGTTTACCGGATGAACTCCGCCGTAATTTGCGAGTACTGCTTACTAACGATTTAGAAAACGTAAAAGCGACAACTGAATTCATACCCGTTCTCACTAGATTAGTTGAAATTTATCATTTAGTTCTTGAGAAAAAGGCCGAAAGTAATGACCCTGAAAATAGCATAGAATCACCCGAGCTTGCGCAAGAGTTACAAAACTTAATGAGTGAGCTTGCCTTTGAAGGTGAAAGTGGAAAACGCATTGACGCTATTAAAAAACGTATTTCAAGTGACTTTAACCTAGCCGTTTTATTAGAATGCTGCGTTGAAATTATACGTATTATTGTTGAAACAATTTCACAAGAACGTGCCTCTGCACAAAAATTCCTATTTGCAATAAATGAAACTCTTTCATTACTTCAAGAAACCTTAATGGAATCAGTTAAGCGTTCAAGTAAAATCAACTTGCAAATGGAAAGCTTAAATAAGCAAATTCAACAAAAAATGCATACTATAAGTGAAGATGTAGACAGCGCCCAAAACATCAATACACTTAAACAGTTAATTGCTGAAAAAATGGAATCTCTTACCTGCGATTTAGCTGAAAAAGAAAAACTTGAACAACAAGAACGCGAAGAACTTGTTAAAACATTAAAAGACATGGGCGAGCGTGTTAATAAGCTTGAGAAAGAAACTGAACATTACCAAGAACGCTTGGCTGAGCAGCGCTTTAAAAGTTTACAAGATAGCTTAACACAATTACCCAATCGTGCTGCTTTTGACGAACGTTACGCCCTTGAATACAACACATTCAACCGCGATCGTCATGATTTATGTATCGTAGTTGCCGACATTGACCATTTTAAGTTTATCAATGATAACTATGGTCATAGTGCGGGTGACAAAACCCTCCAAGTCGTAGCGAGAGCGCTAAAAAAGGCAATACGTGTTACTGATTTCATTGCTCGTTTTGGTGGTGAAGAATTTGTTTTAATCATGCCACACAGCAAACTTGAACAGATCAGCGTACCGCTTGAAAAATTGCGCCGTGCAATTAAAACAATCCCATTTAAATTTAAACAAAAATCGGTTTCTATCACTATTTCTTTTGGCGCAACCCAATTAAGAGAAGGTGACTCGATGCAAGAGGCTTTTGACCGCGCTGATGAAGCGTTATATGAAGCTAAAAACTCTGGTCGAGACCGTATTGTATTAAAAAAATAACTTGTTTAGTCTCTGATAAAAACTATATTTAAATTAAGTGCTTATTGATAATCTATCAATAAGCACATTTCTAAATTAGTTTTAGACGTACAAGGAGACGCCTATGCAAGTACAGATCAATCCATCTGGTGCGCTCGATTTACTTTCTCAACTAGAAGTTGAAGCACTCAAACGCTCTTCCACAAGCGAACTGTATCGCTTATTTCGTAATTGTTCGCTCGCCGTTTTAAATGTTGGCAGTCATACCGACTCTAGTGTTGAAATTTACGATAAATATAAAAATTTTGATATAAACCTGCTATGCCGTGAAAGAGGCATAAAAGTGGAATTACTTAACCCACCTGAACATGCCTTTGTTGATGGTAAAATTATTACTGGTATTAATGAGCATTTGCTCGCTGTAATTCGCGATATTCTGTTTATTAAAGATAAATACCAAGACGGTAAAATTAACTTAACTAGCTCGTCTCATATAACCCATGTGGTATTTGATATGCTTCGAAATGCGCGCGTATTAAAGCCAAGTGAAGACCCAAATATGATTGTGTGTTGGGGCGGACATTCAATCAAAGAAGAAGAATATAAATATACCAAAGAAGTGGGTTATCAACTTGGCTTACGAAATTTAAACATTTGTACAGGATGTGGCCCAGGTGCGATGAAAGGTCCTATGAAAGGGGCAACAATTGGCCACGCAAAACAGCGTTTTACACAAAGTCGTTATTTAGGATTAACTGAACCAAGCATTATTGCGGCTGAGCCCCCTAACCCTATCGTAAATCAATTAGTTATATTGCCCGATATTGAAAAACGTTTAGAAGCATTTGTGAGAACAGCGCACGGTATTATCATTTTTCCTGGGGGCGCAGGTACAGCAGAAGAACTATTATATTTACTTGGCATTTTACTTCACCCTGAGAACGCGAAACAGGCGTTACCTGTTGTGCTTACTGGGCCTGAATCTGCTAGATCATATTTTGATGAACTCGTAAAATTTGTAAAAGACACCTTAGGGGATGAAGCTTTAGCTAAATTTAAGGTGATTATTGATGATCCTGAAGCGGTTGGAAAATATTTTACCGAAAATATGAGTAGTGTTCGCGAATACCGTAAAGAACGTGGAGATGCTTACCATTATAATTGGTCATTAAAAATTGAGCCTGAATTTCAGCTACCTTTTATGCCTACGCATGAAAATATGGCAAATTTAAACCTAGAAATTAACCAGCCGAAAGAACAACTCGCAGCTAACTTGCGCCGTGCTTTCTCAGGCATTGTTGCTGGTAATGTAAAAGATGAAGGAATTAAAGCCATTAAGCGTCATGGGGTATTTTCACTTTCAGGCGACAAGTCGCTGATGTTAAAGATGGATAAATTACTTTCTGCTTTTGTAGCTCAAGGAAGAATGAAGCTCCCAGGTGCTGTATATACTCCCTGCTATAAGATTGAAACTTAAGTTTTTCCCTAAAATTATGTAAAATGGCGCTTTAATCGCGCCTTTTTATTTAATTCAAAATAAAAAGACATCTATTCATTAAAGTTGTTAGGTTATCCATGGCTACACATCTGCTGTTAATTGATGCATTAAATTTAATTCGTAGAATTTATGCTGTAGATAGTCAACAATCAGGTAATAGCCCTGAACTTGCAATAAAAAATACTTTCTTTCGTGTGCAAAATGCCACAAGAAAACTGTTAAAGCAGAGCCAAGCAACTCATGCCATAGCTGTTTTTGATGGGGAAGAAAGCTGGCGTTATCATTATTATTCTGGCTATAAACAATCACGTAAACCAATGCCATCTGAACTTGCTAAGGCATTACCTGAAATTTATAAAGCGTTTTCAGACCTTGGTATAACTGTGTATGTACCAGAGCATGATGAAGCAGACGATGTAATAGCTACCCTCGCCTCAAAAGCATCAGAAAATAACATACAAAGTACGATTGTTTCGACTGATAAAGGATTTCTGCCTTTTTTAAATGAACACATCTTTGTTTATGACTATTTCAAAAGTGTTTTCATTACCCCATCTGATGTTGTAACTAAATTTTCTATGACACATCATCAGCTTGTTGATTTTTGGGCTTTAAATGGCGATAAAACCAACGATATACCGGGTGTGCCTGGTATTGGAAAACAAGGCGCGATAAATCTTTTAACGACATTTCAAAATGTACAAAATGCCCTTGACTGTGAAACGCCGCCAGATGAGTTAAAACGTGTTTTCAACAAGTTGAATGGCAATCATGAAGATTATATTCGTGCTAAGCTATTGGTAAGTTTGCGTCAAGATATCCATCTTGGTTTCAGTCTAAAAGCATTACGTTTACCGAGCTTCCAATATGAATAATAAAATACTTAAATACATAGTCTTAGGTCTGGGCGTTTATGCAATTGCTGCTGGACTAATTATAAATTTTTATAAAGATGATCCTCAAGGCATGTATTGGCAAGATAGAGAGTCTTTTAACAAACGCTATTTAAGTAAACTTAAAGTTGATACGCCCGTATTTTTAGATCAAGTATTCAATAATCTTGGCTCTCCTGACCTAACATTTGCAAAACGCTCAGGTGAAGATGTCTTTCAAATCATATATTATCGCACTCAGCACGAGCATTCAGATGGAATCACGACTAAAGATGAATGTACTGGGATGTTTTTTAAAAATGAACAGCTTGTTGCATGGGGACCTGGCGCAGAAATTGCGTATGAAAAAGTGCATTAAAATATATAACGGATTTGTGAGTGACAATAGCTAAAAAATTAGAAGAGTGCTGTCAAAGTTTTGAAAAGCTGTTTCAGATTTTTTCAACTAAACATGAATGGCACCTTGCATATCCTCAATTAGTCAATTCTGCGACACAAATTGAAACATTCTTTCATCAACATCAACATGTCGCCATTGCCGACTTAGCTATTTATGACGTCAATTTTGATTATGCAACTAACTTGCTAAAACGCCAGTGCTTAATAATTTGTATACTTACAAGGATAAGCGGTTTAAACAGAATAGCGACCGTTAAATTATTACAAAATGCTATTAGTCAATTAGTTTCAGTCAGAGAAGAGTTAAATACGGTTGGTGCAAGAAAAACCTTAACTGTTCAGCAACGTAAAACTTATCAGGCACGTTTTCGTCAAAGTTATGCCTTTTTAAAGTCACACATGGCACAGTTACCCCTTGTACAAACAGAGCTTGTAAACATCATTAAAAAACGCCCTGTTTACTCACAGCTTTCTGCTATTGTTCGTTTAAGTTTTGCTCTTGCTAAACAGAGTACTAACTCGGATTCAACACGTATTCATTCATTAAAGCATAGTATTGGGAAAGTCTATTTTAAAATTACGAATACTTATGAGAAAGAACTTCTTAAAATACTAGCAAGTATCTTTGAGCAGCCAATCCCTGGTGAGAACATTCATTTCGAAGGTGCTGAGTATCTTGTGTTAGGCTCAGTTTCAGAAAAAAAGCTGCTTTGCTATCATGTTAACAATGACACATTTATAGAGGTTAGAAATACGGTTAAGACAAGCAAATCTCCCAAGAATAATTTTGCTAAGTCATCAGATTATTATCAATTATGGGAAAAATTACCTCAGCTTTTAGCGGCTATTAGACCCCCCTTCATCGATGAATATTTTTCTCGTCAAGATCTTATTACAATTAAAAAAGCAGCGTATTTCAGCATGGGAAAACTCATTTCTGAGCTTAATAAGAACCCAAATGCACAAATGCTAATTTTTGATTTAAGTGAACGATTTTCATCTTCTAAAATTACCGATGTAAGACATGCAATTGCACTTGTAGGTGTAGAGCAACTTCCTGACTTACTTGAGAATCAGCAATTATTACAACGTCTTTATGCAATAGGAAAACTTAATTGGCAAAGCGTTGCCACGCGCATAAAGTTATTAATTACCTTTATAGAGAGTTATAAATCGGTTGATCCTCACTTCCCTTGCCAAAAAATAATAAATTCTGCCTTAAAGTACATAGCGTTTCTTTTTAAAGTTTATCCTCATGGAGCGTTATTACCCATTAATAACACCTTACCTAAATTGAGCGTAAACTTGCTTACAACGACCGTTAATTTTTATTGTGTGCATAAAATTACTTTACCCGAACAAATACAAAGCAATCCATTTTATGAAATATCACAACCGAAGTTTGATTTAACCTTAGCAACGTCAATACATAGCGCATGTTATTTACATTTAGTGTTACTTAACTGTGTATTTTTAGGTAAACCACTTGATACATTAACAGCCTTTGAAAAACATCAATTAACGTTTGCAAAAAAACAGCTTGCTATAGAAGATTTAGATAAATATTTAGACAAGTTATTAGACTTTAGTCCTGCAAACCCGCTTTTATAGCAACATATAGCGTCATTTTTATGTGTTTTGTGGATTAATCCACTAAAAATTGCTATAAATAGTCGTTGAATAATAATACGAGATGTCATTAATAACTAATCAGTTAATAGTAATGTCATTTTCGTTCGAAACAATCTCACGTAAAATGATATCCAGCCGGATATCATAATTCAGTTAAAGGAAAATTTAATGTCTAAGCAAACCATTACGGTTATTAAAGGCGATGGTATCGGTCCAAGCATCATTGATTCAGCGCTTGAGATCCTAAAAGCAGTTGGTTGCGATTATGAGTATGAATTTGTTGATGCAGGTCTTACTGCGTTAGAAAAAACTGGTGAGTTGCTACCGCAAGCAACGCTTGATGCAATTGAGCGCAACAAAATTACATTAAAAGGCCCACTAACGACACCTGTAGGAGAAGGCTTTACATCAATTAACGTTACATTACGTAAAAAGTTTAACTTGTACGCTAACGTGCGCCCAGTTAAATCATTTGAAGGTACTAAAGCGCGTTACGACGACATTGATATCATCACAATCCGTGAAAATACACAGGGTATGTATTCAGGTCTTGGTCAAGTTGTATCTGAAGATGGTACTGAAGCAGAGGCAATGTCAAAGATCACACGTGAAGGCGCTGAGAAAATCGTTACTTTCGCTTACGAATTAGCAAAGCGTGAAGGTCGTAAAAAAGTAACAGCTGTACACAAAGCAAACATTCTGAAATCGACATCAGGCCTTTTCCTAAAAGTAGCGCGTGAAGTTGCTGAGCGTTACCCTGAAATCGAATCTGCTGAAATGATTGTTGATGCGACATGTATGAAGCTAGTAATGAACCCAGAAGAATTCGACGTAATGGTTACAACTAACCTATTCGGTGACATCCTTTCTGATTTATGTGCTGGCCTGGTTGGTGGTTTAGGTATGGCACCAGGTGCAAATATCGGTAAAGATGCTGCTATTTTTGAAGCGGTACACGGTAGTGCACCAGATATTGCAGGTAAAAACCTTGCAAACCCAACATCTGTGATTTTAGCGTCTATTCAAATGCTAGAATATTTAGGTGAAGCTGAAAAAGCCGAGCGTATTCGTAAAGCCATTGCTTACGTAATTAAAACAGGTGACCGTACTACTCGTGACTTAGGTGGTAGCCACGGTACGACTGACTTTACCCAAGCAGTTATCGAAGCACTATAATTTATAAAAAGGTGACGTAAGTCACCTTTTTTTATCGCATTTTCTTGCCTTTTACTTTCGTCATTTTAGACTACTCTCGCTGACAATCAGTAAACGAGGACACAATGAAACTAATCAAATCAGCATTAGCTATGGCGCTAGGTTTATCTACAAGCGCTGCCTTTGCTAATGACACACTAACACTAGAAGATTTAACAAAAATCCAATCAGTTGGCCAAACTGCAATTAGCCCAGATGGCGATGCAGTTGCATTTACCCGCTCGGTGCCACGTGAAATTTATGTAGAAAAAGATGGTTTTAACTACAGCGAACTTTATCTTACTGACGCGAAAGGTAATGAGCGCCCTTTCATTACTGGTAAAGTAAATATCTCGAGTCTTGAGTATTCTGCTGACGGTAAGTTTGTTTACTTCTTAGCAAAGTTTAAAGAAGATAAATTTAAAAGCCTTTACCGCATTCCGGTAAATGGTGGTCAGTGGCAACAAGTAATTGCCCTAAAAGGCACGTCAATCTCGTCTTATGATCTAAGCCCAGACAACCAACACGTTGCGATTATTGCAAAGACGGCTAAACCAAAAACAGACAAAGAATTATCAAAATTAGGCTTTAAAGCAGAAACTTATGAGCTTGGTTTAACAACTGCAGAGTTAATGGTTGTTGATTTAGCTATTAACGAAAAGCCAATCGCCCTTGAGGGGTTAGGCATTGACCAATACGTAAGCGATGTTAACTGGTCAAGTGATGCTAAAAAGCTACTAGTTAAAACACAGCCTTCAGCACTTATCGACGATAAGTACATGAAATCAACATGGCATATCTTTGATCTTTCAAGCAAAAAAGTAGTTACGTCATTTGCAACTGAAGGTAAACTAGGTGCCGCAGAATTCTCACCAAACGGTAAGCATGTTGCAATTCTTGGTGCCGAAGATAAACACGACCCAGCCACAGGACGTTTATACTTGGCGGACGTAGAATCAGGTAAAATTGAAAATTGGTTACCTAATTTTGAAGGCCACATCAGCGATTTCGAATGGGCAAATAAATCAAATACCCTACACTTTGTAGCGCAAATTGATACTGAGAGCTTTATCGCAACAATTAAGCCAGGCTCAAGTAAATACAAAACAAACCTTAAACGCGGTAAATTAATTGCTGGCCGTTTATCGATTTCAGACTCAGATAAGACAGTTGCGTTTGCAGGTCACTCACATAAACACCCGACTGAAGCGTTTATGTTACGTGGTAAAAAAGATATTCGCGTATCAGATTCAAACGCGTGGTTAAACGACAAGCGTCTAGCTAAACAAGAAACTATCTCGTTCAAAGCGGAAGATGGTACTCGTTTAGATGGCGTACTTGTTTATCCATTAGATTATCAAGAAGGTACTCGTTATCCGCTTATTATGTCGGTTCACGGTGGTCCTGAAAGTCACGATAAAGATGGTTGGGTAACAAACTACTCTCGTCCCGGTCAAGTAGCTGCTGCACGTGGTTACGCAGTACTTTACCCTAACTACCGTGGTTCAACAGGCAAAGGCGTAGACTACTCTAAACTTGGTCAAAATGACTATGCAGGTGAAGAGTTCAACGACCTTGTTCGTTTTAAGCAATACCTTGTTGATAAAGGCTTAGTTGATACTAAACGTGTTGGCATTACAGGTGGTTCATACGGTGGCTATGCATCAGCATGGGCTGCTACTAAACTCACTGAACATTTTGCAACATCGGTAATGTTTGTTGGTGTAACTAACCAATTATCAAAATTTGGTACTACCGACATTTCAAACGAAATGCACCTAGTACACGCGCGTTCTTACCCTTGGGACAAATGGCAATGGTATTTAGAGCGTTCTCCAATTTATTGGGCTGGTCAATCTAAAACACCATTACTGATCATGCACGGTAAAGACGATCCTCGTGTTCACCCTGCACAATCAATGGAACTTTACCGTTATATGAAAGTACAAGGTAAAGACGTACGTTTAATTTACTACCCAGGCGAAGGTCACGGTAACAAGCGTATGGCTGCTAAATATGATTACAGCCTACGTTTAATGCGTTGGATGGATAACTATTTGTTAAATGGTAAAACTGAAATGCCAGACTACAAGATTGACCACGCAGCAAATTTAAAAGCGAAAAAAGAAGAAAATAAATAATAATTTTCCTATTTTATTAAAGGCCCTATTTGGGCCTTTTTTACATGTACAACATAGAAATACATTAACGTCATAATTCAGTAACAACAAATTATTGTATACACTTTAAAAAGATTGCATTTTCAATTCACCTGCAACCAAAGATAACCACAAAAACCACATTTCTAATTTTAATACTGATAATAATGAATTATTTATGTCAATTGAAGAATTCACCGTTGACAACAGTTAACAAAAATAATACAAATACGTTAATTAATTTTTAGAGCAAATTTAAATGACATTATTTCTTCTACTAACAGTCTTCGTCCTGGTCTTAATTAAGTCACCAGCGGGGAGCTATTAGTTAATTTTGTCATACTGAATTTAATAAGCCCCCGCAACTAGCGGGGGTTTTTTTTATCTACTGCACAGAGGAATGAGGATGGACAGTAATAAAATGTCGGGTGCTGAGCTTGTTGTTAAAGCATTAAAAGCACTTAAGGTTAAATATATTTTTGGGTATCCCGGTGGTAGCGTATTAGATATTTACGATGCACTATTTGCCGAGAACGAACTTGATCATATTTTAGTGCGTCACGAGCAAGCTGCGACACATATGGCAGATGGTTTTGCGCGAGCAACAGGTGAAGTTGGTGTTGTACTTGCTACATCTGGGCCTGGTGCCACTAACTGCGTTACTGGTATTGCAACTGCTTATATGGATTCAATTCCAATGGTGGTTTTATCTGGCCAAGTACCAACCAATTTAATTGGCGATGACGCTTTTCAAGAAACCGATATTGTTGGGTGCTCACGTCCAATCGTAAAGCACAGCTTTAACTGTCGTGATGCAGAAAAGATCCCTGAAACCCTAGCAAAAGCGTTTTATCTTGCTGCATCAGGGCGACCTGGCCCCGTTGTTGTGGAATTGCCAAAAGATATCTTGAATCCGGCACTTGCGTTTGATTACATTATGACAGATGACATATCGATGCGTTCGTACAGCCCCAATACAAAAGGTCATCCTAAACAAATCAAAAAAGCAGCATCAGCTATTTTAAATGCTAAACGTTCGTATTATCAGATACATCAGAGCAATTAACAGAGCTGGTAGAAAGCTTGAATGCACCTTGTACCAACACCCTGATGGGATTAGGTGGTATTTCAGGTACACACCCTAACTTTATTGGTATGCTTGGCATGCACGGTAATTTGGAAGCAAACAAAGCAATGGCAAATGCCGATGTTATTCTTGCATTGGGAGCACGCTTTGACGACCGCGTAACGAACAATGTTAAGAAGTTTTGTCCCAACGCGACGATTGTTCAGGTTGATGTTGACCCGACGTCTATCTCTAAAACCATTCACTGTCATATACCAGTTGTTGGCGATCTTTCGACTGTATTTGCACAATTGCAAAGTGCGATTAGTAAAAGCGACATTCAAATTGACCGCGCTGCGCAAGAAGATTGGTGGCGACAAATTAATAATTGGCGCGAACAGCGTTGTTTAAGTTTTGAAACTGACTCAAAAAAAATTAAACCACAAGCTGCAATTAAAGCACTCTACGAAGTTACCAAGGGTGATGCGTACATTAGTTCAGACGTCGGTCAGCACCAAATGTTCGCCGCACAACACTACCCTTTTGCAAAACCTCGCCAGTGGATTAACTCTGGTGGTCTCGGCACTATGGGCTTTGGTTTTCCTGCAGCGATGGGAGTAAAACTCGCCTTTCCTGAAAAAGAATCGGTTTGTGTTACCGGTGATGGTTCTATTCAAATGAATATTCAAGAATTATCAACCTGTATGCAATATGGCTTGCCAGTAAAAATAGTGTCTTTAAATAACCGTTCGCTTGGCATGGTACGCCAATGGCAAGATATGATTTATTCTGGTCGTCACTCATGTTCTTATATGGAATCCCTGCCTGATTTTGTAAAACTCGCAGAAAGCTATGGTCATATTGGTATTCGCATTGACCACCCTAGCGAACTTAATGAAAAACTAAAAGAAGCATTTTCGCATAAAGACAAACTGGTATTTATCGACATCAATGTAGATGAAAATGAACACGTGTACCCAATGCAAATTCGTCATGGCTCAGTTGATGAGATGTGGCTTAAAAAAGGAGTAAAAGCATAATGCGTCATATTTTAAGCATTCTTTTAGAAAATGAGCCAGGCGCCCTATCACGTATTGTCGGTTTGTTTTCTCAGCGCGCCTACAACATTGACAGCCTCACTGTGGGCCCAACTGATGATGACTCATTATCGCGCATCACAATTACCACCACAGGTAATGACCGTATTCTTGAACAAATCACTAAACAAGTTAATAAGTTAGTTGATGTACATAAAGTGATTGACCTGAGTGACGCAAGTCATATTGAACGTGAGTTATTGTTAGTTAAAGTAATGGCCCATGAAGAGAAAACACGTGCGGCCGTTACCCGCGTGGTTGATATTTTTGGCGCATCTATTTTAGATATGGGTAAAACAACCTACACACTGCAATTAGTCGGCGCAGTTGATAAGCTCGCATCCTTTATTGATACCTTAAAAAATGAAACAGAGGTGATTGAGGTTGTGCGCTCTGGTGCAGTTGGATTAAGTCGTGGCGACAAAGCGTTACGTCCAAAATAGGTTAACGCTATTCGATAAATAATAAAAAAGGAGCTGAACGCTCCTTTTAAAAGTTATTGGGATGATAACTTTACAAATTAGTTAACGCTGTCTTTAAGACCTTTACCTGCTTTAAAAGTAGGGATATTAGCAGCAGCGATTTGAATTTCTTCACCTGTTTGTGGGTTACGGCCAGTGCGCGCTGCACGAGCTTTAACAGAGAAAGTACCGAAACCAACTAGTGCTACAGAGTTACCGTCTTTTAATGATGTAGACACTGCACCAGTGAATGCGTCTAGAGCGCGAGCTGCTGCTGCTTTAGAAATTTCTGCGTCTGCAGCGATTTTTTCAACTAATTGTGCTTTGTTCATTATAGATTCCTATCTTTATTATTTTGCCTTTGCAGACCCTATAGTTATGCATTTTTTCAGGCTTGGCAATACGTATTTGTCATTTTTTAATCAAAAGTTCTAAAAAAATTGATTTTAAGTTAGTAATTTAATGATCTGTTTTAAATTATAATCTTAAAGTGCCTGTTGCTCTGGCTTAACGAGTATTTGAATAGCCAAAAAACAAAGCCATAGACTTGCAACAGGTGATAAAAGCAGGCTAAGTAAGTAGCCATAATTTGCAAGAAAGTAATTTAAGTCCATTTTAACATCCCATTTATGATAACGATTTACTGTATTAGTCGCGACCAGATCAAAAAAGGTTGTATTTATCTTAATTTTTTCAAAAAAAAACATTAATCACTTTGTTTTTGCATAAAAAATATATAAAAATAGGTATTAAATGGATTGAATAGAGTTTTTAAATGAAAACACTTTTTACTATAGGGAAGTTATCTGTTGTAACGCTGTTTATAACTTCTTTATACACCCCCTACCTTTTCGCAAATCAAAGTAACTTTGAAAGTGACTACTTTTATGCCGGCGCTAAGTTTGGTTCAATTCGTTATCAACACGGTTGTGAGCCATGGGCGATTAGCTGTGATAAACGTGATAATGCTTTTGCTGGTTTTTTCGGTTATCAGTTTAATGACGGATTATTTATTGAGTCTTCTTTAATTGATTTAGGTGAAGTAAATGCCACCTATTTTGAAAGTGGCTTATTTGTACCTTATCAAGGGGAAATGAAAGCTTGGGACATAGCTTTAGGCTATGACCTAACACTAAGTGACAATTTCAAAGCATTTACTAAAGTTGGTGTTGTTAATTGGTATGGTAAGAACAGTTCTCCCTCATTTGAGATTAAAGATGATGGTTTTTCTGCCACTGCTTCTGTTGGTTTTAAATATGATATTGCCGACAATTGGCAAGCTAGAATTTCCTATCAATATATTGATGACCTTGGTAGTAACAAACTAGGAAGTAGTAATGGTCATATTGGTTGGTTAGGATTATCTTATCAATTTAAACGTCAAACACAGCCTGAACCACAACCTATAACCCCTGAAGAAAAGCCGCAAAAGGTTGTTGAGGCAAAGGTAATTCCAGCTCCTGTAGTGATAGAAGCAACCAAAGTGGTACCTGCGAGATCCGTTACTGCTCTTTTCGCATTTGATAGTAGTCAATTCAAAATACCACCCAATTTCAATGATTTTGTAGATCATATCAAAACTTACCCTACGACAAGCATCACCATTAATGCCTATACCGATAGTAAAGGTTCCGTTGAGTATAACCAATGGTTATCAAAACGACGCGCTGAAGCAATTAAAACTAATTTGATAAAAAATGGCATCAGTGAAAGCAGAATTAGCATTGCATTTTTTGGTGAAGCTAATCCGGTTATTGACAACAACACCGAAGAACATCGTCAACTAAATCGACGCGCAGTAATAACTGCCTCAGAAGTTGAAGTAACTATTAATAAAGAGGTTAATTAAATGGTAAAGTTTGTTAAGTTTTTATTGACCCTGAATATATTTTTTCTTCTCAGCGCGTGTGGTGGCGATAATTCTGGTTTACCAAAAAGCGAATGTGGCGGAGATAATAATCCATGTGCAGCCTACCCTATCGAGTTAGTTATCACTCCTGATAATATCACCGTCCCTACAGCTGTGAACATAAACTATATCGCTACTGTTACACTAAGCGATGGTTCGACACAAAATGTAACCAACATTGCCTCTTGGCAAATCTCAGAAAGTTCTATCGCAACAATTACAGCATCTGGTGTAGCAACGACTATTAACCCTGGTAAAACAAGTGTATCTGCAATTTATTCTTCAAGTAATGGCATTACTGTATCCGATGACACACCTTTAACCGTAAATGATGCTGATTTAATTGGACTTGATGTAACGCCACTGCAACATCAAACATTGGTAGGTTTAACCACGGAATATCGTGCATATGCGCGTTATCAAAATGGCGAACGCTTTGATGTCACACAATCAAGTATCTGGACAATAGAAAACACCGAACTCGCTGAAGTTCAAGCAAATGAGTCAGGGACAACACCCGTACTAGCGAAGCAAGCAGGCATCACTGACGTTAAAGCTAAATTTAAGTCGCTCAAAAATCAAGGTCAACTAGCAATTATCGACAGTCCTGTTTCGTCACTTGTGATAACACCCATCGATAAACAACTTCCTCTTGGAACACAATCTCAATATCAAGCCAACTTAATTCTTGAAAATGGTCAAACTATTGATGTAACACTTCAATCAAGCTGGAAAATTGAAAACGATACAATCGGTCAGTTTAATAAAACCCAAATGTTTTACGCGCAAAGTATTGGTACCACGACTATTTCAGCAGCCTTCAACTATGAAGATATTAATTTAACTGACTCAACGTCAGTGACTGTTACAGATGCTGTTGCAGAGCGTTTATTAATTACACCACAAGATGGCGTTTTCCCCCTTGGTACACAAGGCCAATACAAGGCCGAAGCGCTCTACAGTGATGGGCATGTTGAAGATGTTACCCTAAGCAGCACATGGCAAATAGCGGATGACATTGGTTCTATCTCTCCGAGTGGTGATGATGCTGGCTATGCCATTGCAACAAGCGTTGGGCAATCCAGTGTCTCAGCTCAGTTTTCAAACCTAATTGCTGAAACATCTGTTGAAGTAACCAATGCTGAACTTGTTGAACTAACATTAACGCCTATTAATTATGTTACGCCTTCTGGTACCCATATTTCCTACAAAGGTTACGCTCGTTTTACAGATGAATCTGTGCAAGATGTTACAAAACTAGGTGTGTGGTCAAGTTCTGAGCAAGCAATTGCAAATATTGGATTCACTGGTGCACAATCTGGCATTGCAAAAACCTACAGCCCTGGTGTGACACAAATCTGTATCAATTATTTAGGCAAACAAGCTTGTACGTCGCTCACTGTTACCACAGCTACATCAGAAAAACTGGTTATTACCCCTGTAGATGCGCGTGTTCCACTTGGTACAGAAGGTCAATATACTGCGATAGCATATTATACCGATGGCCATACAGCTGATGTAACAAATCAAGCAACTTGGCAAATTAGTGATACCCAAATTGCTGCAATTGAAACTTCAGGTCTTAATGCTGGCTTCACGATTAGTAAATCTGTTGGCCAAACCAATGTGTCTGCCAGTTTTGAGGATTTAACTGACTCTACATCGCTTACTATTACTGATGCTGAACTCGCTAGCTTAGTGATCAGTCCATCTAAATCTACCATTGCAAAAGGTAACAGCCAATCCTATGAGGTTATTGGTCAATATACTGACGGTAGTTCTAAAAATTTAACCAGTAAAGCCACTTGGCAATCAAGTGATAACACTATTGCTTATATCTCGTCACCTTCAATTGCCTTTGGAGCACATACCGGCACAGTTAACATTACGGCAACAGTTCAAGGTCAACAAGTCACTGCGCAATTAATAGTTATTTCTGCCGAGATTACCCATATTGCTGTTACCCCTACTGCATTAAGCATTGCTAAAGGCCATAGTGGTCAATTATCAGCAACAGCTTATTATACTGATTCAACATCAGCAGATATAACCCAATCAGCTACTTGGAAATCTGCTGATAGTAACATTGCAGCAGTTCCAGCCACAGGTGTTAGTGGTGGATTGGTATCTGGTTTTGAACAAGGTCAGACAACTGTCACTGCAACTTACAATGGCATGAAAGATAACGCGCTAATCACCGTGACCGAAGCGGTACTCGAACAAGTTGTGTTAGAACCTAAGCGTGCCACTGTTGCAGCTGGTGTGAGTCAACCTTATACCCTTCGTGCAATATATTCTGACGGCAGTTCGAGTGACGTAACTACCTTAAGCAATTGGTCTTCTGATTCAACAGATGTTGCAACCATCGATAATACTGGGCTTGCAGCAACTTACCAATCAGGCCAAACAACTATAACAGGCCTTTACCAAGGCAAATCTGACACTGGTATACTAACTGTTACTAATGCAGTTATCACTGAGTTACAAATAACACCTATAAATATAACTAAGCCAAAAGGTAGCCAAGGACAATATACTGCTACGGCGATATATTCTGATAAAACATCAAAAGATGTGACTACGCAAGCGTTGTGGCAATCAGCTGATGCAACGATTGTTTCAATCGAAACAGGTGTAGTCAACCCAGGTTTAGCATTTGGCGAAAATGTAGGTACAACACAAGTTTCCGCTCAATTTGATGGTCAAACAGCTACAACAAACGCAACAGTTAGCGATGCAGAACTTGTGTCCCTGGTGATTTCACCAGAATTAACTAGCATTCCAGTTGGTACCACTCAACAATACAATTTACAAGGTATTTACACTGATAGCTCAACACGCGATCTCACTACACAAGCGACATGGCAAAGTAGTAATAATGCTATAGCGTCCATTTCAAATACCGCGTTAGCCACAGGTAATTTACAAGGTAGTGTAATGATCACTGCAGAGGTAAAAGGTAAAACAGCGACAGCAACACTTAATGTCACTCAAGCCATTATCACACGACTTGAGGTAGATCCTAAAGCGGTTGTGATTGCCAAAGGCACATCAACGCAATTGACAGCGACCGCTCACTATACTGACCTGACAAGTAAAGTTGTTACATCACTCGCCACATGGACGAGTGACGACAACTCAATTGCCGGCGTTGGTAATACATCAAAAGGTGGTTTTGTAACCGCCTTTGAAAAAGGAAATACAACTGTTGAAGTACGTTTTGATGGTATGTCTGATATTGCCAATGTTGAGGTGACCGATGCACAACTAGTGAATGTTGAAATTTCACCTAAAACGGTTTCTCTACCTAAGGGCTTAACTACTCAGTTTGAATTAGTTGCTAATTATACTGATACCACACAAATCAGTGTGACTTTATCAGCAGATTGGACGTCTACAGCGTCTACAACTGCGAGTGTTGACAGTAAAGGTTTAGCAACTGCAAATAGTAAAGGTGTTACACAAATCACTGGGACATTTGATGGTATGTCTGACACTGCCGAATTAACGGTGACCGATGCTATTTTATCAAATATACAAGTTACGCCGGCATCCGTTTCTGTTCCACTTGGCACACAAGGTCAATTTGAAGCACAAGCGTTTTATAGCGATGGTAAAAGTCAAACGATTACAGCAGTGGCAGTATGGCAATCAGATGATGCAGCGACTGTTAATATTGAAACAACAGGGCCAAGTGCTGGTTTCGCAAATGCACTTGCTGTTGGTAATACGAAGGTCACTGCCACATTTGATGGTATGAGTGGCAGCGCGGATGTAACAGTTACAGACGCTGAACTCGTATCGATTGAAATTTCACCGGTTAGAGAAACAACTTATGTTGGTGGTCAGGTACAATACCAAGCATTTGGTATATTTACAGATTCATCTAGCAAAAATCTAACAACCTTATCAACTTGGAATAGTGATATAACGAGCATTGCATCTATTGATGCAACAGGGCTTGCCAGTGGTAACAATGTGGGGGATGTTGTAGTTACTGCCAGTTATAATGGGATCACATCAAACGATGCTTATCTCGAAGTTGGCCCTGCAATTATAGAAAGCTTAGTGGTGCACCCTACCCCACAAAGCACACCAAGTGGTACAGATATTCAATTTTTAGCTCATGCTTATTATAGTGATGCTAGTAATTATGACGTAACAGATCTTGTTAGCTGGACCAGCAATAATACAAGCATTGCCAGTCACTTAGGTAATGGTTTGTATCATGGCTTAACGATGGGCACGACAGAGGTAATTGCAAATTATCAAGGGCAAACGTCAACGGGTATACTGAATGTTACAGAAGCCATACTAGAAGATCTTACGATTGATCCACTAACCAGTGATATTAACGTTGGTGCTACCCAGCAATACAAAACTTATGCAGCATACAGTGATGGTAGCGCAGTTGAAGTAACAACAAGTTCAAATTGGCAAATTGTTGATACTGGCATTGCATCAGTGAATGCATCAGGCCTAGTTACAGGCAACACTCAAGGCACTACCCAAGTGCAAGCCGAATACAATGGTAAAATTGTACTTGCAGATGTGAATGTGACCGGTAAAGAAATAACGCGGATTTCTGTATCACCTTTCCTTGCTCAGATAAATGCAGGGCAAACTAAACAATTTACAGCAGATGCAATACACCCAGATGGTACCTCAACTAATGTTACACAACTTGCAACTTGGACATCTGATGATGCTTCAGTGGCAAGCGTTATAACATCGGGCAAAGACGGCGGTTTAGCTACAAGCTATAAAGAAGGAGCTACCTTTATCAAAGCGACTTATAATGGTTTAACTGGTAAAGGGCAGTTAACCGTTTTAGAAGCACCTCCAGTACTAACCGGCATATTAGTCGAACCTGCTGATACCTCTGTATATGTAAATGGCCGTGAGAAACTACGTGCTTATGCTGTATATAATAATGACATCTCAACGCAAGAAGAAGTTACAGATAAAAGTACTTGGGCAGTAACGAATACTGATCTAGCTTATTTTTCTACTCCTGGAATCGTTAATGGTACTGAAGTTGGCTTAACCACAGTAACGGCAGTTTATAATGGTCAAACAGGTATGGGTCAGCTAACGGTTTTAGACGAACCTATAGAATATATTCTAATTACACCAAATCACCCTGAAGTACCGGTGAACACAGTAGGTCGTTTTACAGCAGAAGCTTACTACGTATCTGGTTCCTTTGAAGATATTACTGAGAAAGGCACTTGGCGTTCATCTAATACGAGTGTTGCATCGATTGTAAACATAGGCGCCGACGGTGGAAAGGCTACGGCACTTTCAGAGGGTACTAGTACAATTTCGATAGAATATAAAGGGGTAACTGATATTAGTAATCTCACTGTTACTGGACCTGCCATTTCTTATTTATACATTGAACCTGCCGAGTTCAATGTCAGGGTTGGTAATAAGTCTCGCAAACAAGCAAAAGCATATGCAGTATTTACAGATGGAAATGAAATTGAAGTGACTCAGGAAGGTAATTGGACAACTAACGATGATCAAATAGCTCAAATTACTTATCAAGGCCCAATTGTATTCGTTGAAGGTTTTTCAGCTGGTACGACTGAAGTTAACTTTACTTACAAAGGTGAATCTGTAACTGCACCAGTGACAGTTACAACACCTAACTTGATCAAAATTGAAATATCGCCGCAAAATCAAGTCGCACCAGAGTCACAAACAATTCTATATACTGCAACAGGTTTTTTTGATGATGGAGAACTAAGCGATATTACCGATCAAGTTACTTGGCAAGTATCAGATAGCAAATATGCAACAATAGATGAATCAAGCGGTAGTTTGGTCACTATTACGCGTGGCGAAACGCAAGTTATTGCAGAAATGAATGGTATAACAGGTGAAACTACACTCACAGTTTCAGAGTTTTCATTATATTTAATGGAATTTGAAGAAGAGCCAATTCAGATGCGTGTTGGTCAGTCACAACAATTACGCTGCTATGCAATTTATGTATTAATTGACGACACTAGCATTGAGCAACGAATTGATGTAACAAACCAAGCTGAGTTTACATTCCCTAACTCTCAAAGTATTGCTGAATTAACCTCTTCTGGTTATTTAACAGCAAAAGCTGCAGGCAATACTAAGGTAAGCTGTGAAATTGATAATGGTAACGGATCACTTACATCACATGAAGCTAACCTCAAGATTACCTACTAACCAATAATCATAAAAAAACCCGCTAGCCCAGCGGGTTTTTTAACAAATGTAACGTCATAAATACTCGGGGTATAAACTCTAAAGCGGAGATTCACTTTAGTAAGTTTATTATTCATCTTTTGAAATGAACGTATTCTGAACTATGTTCATTTTTTAAAATAGAAAATTAAAGTCTTAAAGAATTACAATACAAAAGCGC
The DNA here is from genome assembly GCF_028875915.1 of Pseudoalteromonas sp. G4. GTDB lineage: Bacteria > Pseudomonadota > Gammaproteobacteria > Enterobacterales > Alteromonadaceae > Pseudoalteromonas. The sequence goes on along the minus strand of NZ_JAPEHW010000004.1, from coordinate 23,790 downwards.
ACAACTAAAAGTACAAAACACTATGAATTTTAAACAAAGAATTAATTCGTTTCGGCAGTATAATCAAACTTCAAATACACGAACAGCATTTGAAAGTGATCGCGGTCGAATTATAAATAGTGCAGGGATTAGACGCTTACAACAAAAAACGCAAGTGTTCCCTTTAGAGCGCAACGCAGCAGTCAGGTCTCGCTTAACACACTCTTTAGAAGTACAACAAAACGGCCGCTTTATTATCCATACAATCTATAAAATGCTAAGCAAAGAACAACAAGTTAAACTTGGTTTAGTTGATTTAGAAAGAGAATTCGAATCACTTGTTGAAATGGCGTGTTTAATGCACGATGTTGGAAACCCTGCGTTTGGCCACTTTGGTGAATCGGCAATTAATAATTGGTTTGAAAAATATCTAAAGCAACATGATTTTTTTAAAACACATTACCCTAGCGATGACGAATTAAAAGAGCCACTATCGTTAACCTCATCACTGTTATTTGAACTCACAAACTTTGAGGGTAATGCTCAAGCAATTCGTAATGTTCATACTTTACTCGCATTAAACTTAACCTACTCTCATGCAGCAAGCATATTAAAATACACGCGTTGTGGCACGCTACCAAAGCAACAGGTACCTGAAAGTAAGAATTACCTAATGAAAAAAGTAGGATTTTACTTTAGTGAATCTGAGTTTATAAGCCAAATTTGCGAAGTCCTAAATATTGAACAGGGTAACCGGCATCCAGCTAGTTATATTATGGAGGCAGCTGATGATATTGCCTACTGTTTAGCAGATATTGAAGATGCGGTGGAAAAAGGCCTTATTACTGTCACCTTATTAAAGCAATTACTTATCGAAGAATATGAAAGAATTATTCAGTCTTTTAATATAACTGATGCAAAATTAATTAACTTTATGCGTGAAAAATGTGAAAACGCTTATCTTCACGCATCAAAAGAAGACTTTAATTTTGACAACGCTTTTTTTATTAGATTAAGAGTTAACCTGCTTCATCCACTTATTAAACATAGTGCGACACGTTTTTGCGAGAATATTGTTAATATATACCATGGTAGTTTCAATGCGCCATTAATAGAAGATAACAGTTATCATCATGCAATAACCAAAACCTTAAAAGCAATTGCAATTAAGCATGTTTTTAGCCATCACGAAGTTGAAAAATTAGAAATACAAGGTCACAAAATAATAACGACGCTACTTAATGAATTTTCGTGTTTATTAAATATGACACAATTAGAATTCACAAAATTATTAGAGGGTGAATTAGGTTTCACTATTGAATCGCGATTATTAAATCGAATTTCATCAAAATATATAGCAGTTTATAAAAACTCGGTTTCTCAAATACACAGTAACCAAACAGATCCTATATTTGAGTTTTATTATCGCGCAAGGTTAATTCAAGACTTTATTGCAAACATGACTGATCAATTTGCCTATGATACTTATCGCTTGTTAACCGTTAGTGATTAACTCAATGAATTGCTATTAAGCTTTGCATTTTGCAAAAAATTACTTTCACCATTTAAATTAAAACCGATGATTCAGTAAGTTAATTAAGGCACATTGTTTGCTGCTATAAAGAAAAGTTATCTTTTAGAGACCTTATTATGGCGCAATTGAGTATTCTATTTAACACTGAAGAACTTTCATCAGATACCTGGTACAGCACAAATATTGAAGATTTTAGACAAAGTATTTGCATAACACGTCATACAACTAGCACCTTAGATATTTTTATATGGGGTGATATAGCTTATCGTCACCTAGATAGACAGATAACTTCAGATATTTTAAATAATCGATTTGAGAGTTACTGTGGAAGATCTTGGATAGCAATTAATAATAAATCGCGAATAATTAATTTTGCCACCGATACCTATGGCGCCTTCCCTATTATATATTACAAAGATAACAACAATATTATACTTGCAAGTTCGCGCACGTCGCTCAATCAATCTTTAAAAAAACCACTTGAACTTAAGAAACAATCACTTAAAGAAATCGTTGTGTTAGGTCAATTATTTTCAAGCAACTCAATATTAAAAAATACCACCCACTTTATGGGCAATACGCAAGCGACTTTAACTATTAAAAATTCTGAGCTTAAACAAAAAAATAGTAAAAATGAGATATTCAACAGCAATCTGAAAACTAAATACAGTGATGCAAAAGAGGCACTCATTGAAGCTGTTCGAATGAGTGTTAACAGCGGCATTAATCCTCTAATATCACTATCAGGTGGGCTTGATTCACGTGCAATACTCGCAGCATGCGATTTACTTAATCTAAAACCAGATGCTTTATGTTATGGGGTTGCTAATAGTACCGACGTTAACTACGCAAAGTTACTTGCAAACAGTTGTGGTTTAACACTTCACCACCCTACAAACTTAAAAACAAATATATCAGATTCAGTCATACATCGTGTCAGTAAAGCGAGCATGGGAGAAGTCCCCTTTCATCATGCACATGCATTAATTGATGATAAAATTCTAAACAAAACACTAGGTAGAAGCATTATTACAGGTACGGGCGCGGAATCTTATCGTGCATTTTACTACGACCGTGGAATGCCTGGGTTTAATTTTTTTGACTTAGCATTACTGAACAACTGGTCGACACCCAGAATTAAGCGTTATATACAGGAAGAATTCTTAAAGCAAACACACCCGCTTTTAGCACCGTTGCTTGGACATAAATCTATCGAAGCAAAAATTGAATCTGTTTTCGAGCGTTATATAAACCCATTATTACCAGCAACAAAACAAGCGGATATATTTTATTTGACTACACGATGTCAAAGAATGGTTGTTGCAGGTCAACAATTGCTAGATAGCTATTATAATCGTTCGCATCCATTTCTTAATCATGATGTAGTTAAAACCATGCTGCATCTTCCGGCAAAACTTAAACTGCACAGCACATTTCATCGTCAATTTATTGCCGACGTATCACCAAAACTTGCTAAGTTACCTTGGGATAAAACACAAAAACCACTTAAAAAAGGGCTTAATTTTTCAGAAAAATATCCAGGTCTAGCAACAAGGTTAAAGTTAAATGCGGCTTACGGTAAAGCATCTAAACCTATGTATCTATATGGTTATCATCATCTAAACGCAAATGTATTGGATGAAACTTTGCGTCTAATTACAGATAATGACTCAGAATTTTGTTCATTAAAGCACCTTGTACAAAAACATAAACTAGAAAATTACTTAATAGGTTTTGGATTGATTTGGTTAAATATGAATAACCGTATTAAGCTCCAAAAAGCAGGTTAATTATTCACTACACTTTTTCACAAACTGAAAAAGTTATGACAAACCTTTTTGAGCTTGTTTTGTTATTATTTGATTTTAGTGTTTACCACCCCGACCAAGGTAAATAATTAAACCCTAAAGGCCCAACTTTTAAGATTCCGAATTACCTCAAGCTTGGGCCTTTTTTATTAACCTTGGCAAATTTATTAATTACTATTATTTCTGTCTGCATGTGTTATAAACCATAAGCCCATCTTTTTTGAATACAAACTCTTTAATTTACCTCAGTTGCCCCGATTAACTTTTCAATACATTTAGTATGATGTGTTCTTTAGCTTAATAATAAACCTATTAACGGTATATCAATTAATAAGCCCATTAGGTTTTCATCATTTTTAGGCAGTTTGTATTTAGTAAAAAATTCACGAGATTGACTGGTTGAAAATAAAAGTCCATGGCAGTGGTCACAATGTGCTAAAACAATATTATCAACTTCCTTTTGTTTTAAAATCGTTCTGCATTGTGGGCAATTATGTTCCGAGCATATTCCTTTCACGCTAGTTAGTGTCTTTATAAATTGCTCGTAATGAAATGTACCTTGCCCCTTTAACGTAGCGAAATATTTAGTCGGAAGAAATGACATGCCACAATGACAACCATATCCCACCCCGCCGTATCCTTTCCACACTTGTAATGTGTGTTTTTTACATACACAGTTCATTATAAACTCCAATCAATATTTAAGTGGAGTTTATAAGTATGCTAAAGAATAAGGTAGAAATAATGCTTAAAGGCGATATGACGGGTTTAGTGGTCTTCTATGCCCATGTGTCGATGTGCTCTTCTTTATCATCTTCCTCATGATTTTCAGAAGAAGAATTCTCTTTTTGCTTTTTTAACTCATAGAGTGTTGCTTCGTTTTTCTTTAAACGAATTTTCGTGGTTTTATTATCGCTTACACCAGCAACAAATAATGTCGATTTATCAACTGGTTGAATAAAATTTATCCGCGGCAAAAAAGGGGTTAAAATATCCATAATCTACTCCACTGTCTTACCTATTTAACGGCAATTTTTATAAACTCTTTAGCTTCAAAACTATCTCAAGTAAGAGCGATTAAATATGGTTTACAACCAATAACATAATAGCCTAACAATATATGTTTAATTCATTATATTTCTCATTACATAAAACTTTACTCTCAATAAGCCACAAGACAGATTTTTATTTATAAATAACTAACTTCATTAAAAATATAAGCTTCCAGCATTATTTAAAAAGCACTTCACAAACCAAACCCACAAAAACAAAGCTTTGAAACGATTTTTATTCGAAAAACACTTTAAAACACACTTTTACTTGTATATACAGGCCTATACAAGCTGGTTTTTTGATTACCCAGTTAAATAGCAAGCATCTGATAAATAACATCTTTTATTTTTTGTAATATAGTATTCATATTTTTAATTTGATTTTTTATTGCAAACCCTGAAAAAACATGTTTTTCTATAAATAGGCAAGCCATTTGGCACATTTTTTACATTTATAGGTTATATACAAATGCTTAATACACTGAACACTATTCATCACCATCATACAACGGAGTAGCTTTCAGGTATTTCGCTGGAGGGCTATTCCGAAAATACGTCCTCTGGCTAACAGAATTTCACATAACAGCCCGGGGACATCCTCGGGCTGTTTTTGTTTTAGCCCTAAACAAAACAAAACTATTGAAACAAATTTAATTGGGAATGAGAAAAATGAGTGATAACAACCGTCTTCGTATCGCTATTCAAAAATCAGGGCGTCTTTCTAAAGACTGCCAAGAGTTATTAAAACAACTTGGCGTAAAGCTTAATTTAAGAGAACAACGTTTAATTGCCCACGCAACAAATATGCCTATTGATGTATTACGAGTTCGAGATGATGACATACCAGGACTTGTAATGGACGGTGTGTGTGACTTAGGGATCGTAGGTGAAAACGTGTTAGTTGAAAGCCAAGCTGAACGTAAAGCACAAAACCTAAATGCTAACGTCACTAAGCTAGCTAAACTTGATTTTGGCTATTGTAGATTAGCATTAGCATGGCCTCAAGAATTAGGTCAGCAACCGCTTAGCTGGTTTGAAGGAAAAAAAATAGCCACAACTTACCCTGAAATATTAAAGAAATTTTTAAAAGCACAAGGTATCAACGCATCAACTGTTTTGTTATCCGGTTCTGTAGAGGTTGCTCCTCGCGCTGGCCTTGCCGATGCAATCTGTGACCTTGTATCTACCGGCGCAACTTTAGAAGCAAATGGCCTATTACAAGGCGAAACAATCTTAGAATCAAATGCGTGTTTAATTCAAAACCCAAATATGGATAGCCAACAAAAACAGGCGCTTCTCGAAACATTACTGCCTCGCTTAAAAGCGGTTCGTCAAGCGAAAGAAAGTAAGTACATCATGCTACACGCACCTAAATCGCGTCTTGATGAAATCTGTGAATTGCTTCCAGGTACTGGCAAGCCAACAGTGCTTTCACTCGCTGGTACTGATGATTTAGTAGCGCTGCACATGGTTTCAAGCGAAACATTATTTTGGGAAACAATGGAAGCGCTTAAAGAGAAAGGCGCAAGCTCAATTCTTGTGATGCCAATCGAAAAAATGATGGAGTAATCGGTGGAAACTTGGTCTCAATTATCAAAAGCAGCACAAGGCTTGCTGCTTTCAAGGCCTGCCCAACAAGCGTCAGACCAATTACAGTCTCGTGTTCAATTAATTATTGATAATGTAAAAGCTAATGGTGACACAGCGCTTTTACAATACAATCAAGAATTTGATAATAATTATGCTGATGAACTGATTGTATCAAATACTGAAATACAAAATTCAGAAGCGCTATTGAGCACAGAGCTTAAAGCAGCCATCGATATCGCATTTAAAAATATTACTACGTTCCATAAAGCACAGTTACCACAGCGAAAAGTGATAGAAACACAGCCTGGTGTGGTGTGCGAGCTTCGTTACCAAGCAATTAATGCGGTTGGTATATATGTACCTGGTGGTACTGCACCATTGCCATCATCTGTGTTAATGCAAGGTGCACTGGCAAAATTAAGTGGTGCACAAACAATCGTGCTTGCAACACCAGTAAAGGATGATGAGCAAATTAACCCTGCCATCCTTTACGCAGCAAAACTATGTGGTGTAACGACATTAGTAAAGTCTGGCGGTGCTGGTGTTATCGCCGCAATGGCATTTGGAACGCAGTCAGTTCCTAAAGTAAATAAGATATTTGGCCCAGGTAATAGCTACGTCACAATGGCTAAACAGCTCGTCGCACAACAAGCTAATGGTGTTGCGATTGATATGCCTGCAGGTCCTTCAGAGGTATTAGTAATCGCAGATAGTGGCGCTAATCCAAGGTTTGTAGCAGCTGATCTATTATCTCAAGCAGAGCACGGTGAAGACTCACAAGTTGTTTTACTTAGCGATAGTGAAACATTAATTAATGCAACAAAGATAGAAGTAGAAAAACAGCTGCAAGTGTTATCAAGACGAAATATCGCAGAAAAAGCATTATTAAATTCGCCTTTTATTCTCGTTGAGAACATAGAGCAAGCAATTGAAGTATCAAACCAATATGGCCCAGAGCATCTAATTGTTCAGACTCGTCATGCTAATGACCTTGTTGATAAATTTTACAATGTCGGTTCCATTTTCGTTGGCGATTACACCCCTGAATCAGCAGGTGATTATGCATCGGGCACAAACCATGTTTTGCCTACTTATGGTTACAGCAAAGTGTATTCAGCACTTAATTTAATGGATTTTTTTAGAACTTATACAGTTCAGACTATTTCGCAAAAAGCATTAAGTGAACTTTCGAAAAGTATTTTACCACTGGCAGATGCCGAAGGTTTAGATGCTCACGCTAATGCAGTAAAAATCCGTCTAGAGGAGTTAAGTTAATGAGTGATAATTACACACCTGACTATATTGCTTTATTAACAGCTTATAGCTCAGCTAAAAGTGAAAAGCTTAGTGGTTCTACATGGTTAAATGCAAACGAAAGCCCTTTTACTAATGAGTTTGAATTTAATTTAACAAATCTTAATCGTTACCCTGATCCGCAACCAGAGGCTGTAATATCAGCATATGCGAACTACGCTAATTTAGCGACTAGCAATGTGTTGATGACGCGCGGTGCAGATGAAGGAATTGAACTTCTAGTTAGCACATTTTGCCAAGGCGGTGTTGATGCAATTGCTCAGTTTATTCCTACCTATGGTATGTATAAAGTAACTGCTGAAAGCGCCAATGTTACGCTTATCAATCTAACGCAAAGTGATTTGCTAGAAGCCTCAACAACTGAATTAGTTGAGAAAGCACTAAACGCCAAACTAGTGTTTATTTGCAATCCAAATAACCCAACTGGCAGCGTTGTTCCACTTAAGCGTATTGAAGAAATTGCTAATGCATTTAAAGATAAAGCGATTGTGGTTGTCGATGAAGCCTATATAGAATTTTGTGATGAGCTTAGTGCGACGCCACTAATCAATTCGCATGAGAATGTTGTGGTGTTACGTACATTATCAAAGGCGTTTGCGCTTGCAGGACTTCGCACTGGTTTTGTTTTAAGTAATCAAACACTGATTAATACAATGCGAAAAGTACTTGCGCCCTATCCTGTTTCAACTGTTGTTGCATCTATTGCAGAGCAAGCACTCTCACCTTGCAATATTAACAGTATGAAACGTCAAGTTACGATTTTAAATAACAATCGTGAAACGCTTATAAATAAACTTAAACAATGTAATAAAGTAGTAAAGATACTTCCGAGTTTTGCTAACTTTGTCACCATCAAATTAAGTGATAAGTGTTATATCACTAAAGCGATGGCAAGCGGTTTAATTATGCGCCCCTTTACACTTTATGGGGAAGATGACTGGTTACGTATTAGTATCGGTTCAGAACAAGAACTTAATGTTGTATTCAATTGGCTAATGGAAATAAACGGATAATTTATGGCAGTTCCTTACTTATTTATAGATCGTGATGGCACTTTAGTTGAAGAACCTGCCATTGATAAACAATTAGACACGTTAGAGAAGTTAGTCTTTGAACCAGGTGTTATTCCTGCCCTATTACAATTACAAGCAGCAGGCTACCGTTTAGTTATGGTATCAAACCAAGATGGACTTGGAACAGACAGCTTTTCACAAGCTGATTTTGATGCGCCTCATAACAAAATGATGCAAGTGTTTACATCATCAAACATTACATTTGACGACGTACTGATTTGCCCGCATTTTGATGATGAAAACTGTGCTTGTCGCAAACCAAAGACTGGGTTACTAAAAGAGCTAATGCGCTCGGGTAAAGTAGATATAGTCAATTCTTATGTCATTGGCGATCGTCAAACCGATGTTCAACTCGCTGAAAACCTATGTTGTGAAGGTATTTTGTATAGTGGCAATTGGCCTGAAATCGTTACTAAATTAACCACGCAAAATCGCACTGGTGAAGTAGTTCGTAACACTAACGAAACTCAAATTTCTGTAAGGTTAAACCTTGATTCTGAAAAACAAGGTGAGGTAATGACTGGGCTGGGTTTCTTTGATCACATGCTTGATCAAATTCGTACCCATAGCAATATTGGGTTAACCGTTAAAGCCAAGGGTGATTTACACATCGACGAGCACCACCTTGTTGAAGATGTTGGTATTGCATTAGGACAAGCATTAAAACAAGCACTTGGACCAAAAGCACAGATTGGTCGCTATGGTTTTTCATTACCTATGGATGAATGTAAGGCGGAGGCACAGATTGATTTGTCTGGCCGCGCATCTTTTGTACTTAATGCAAATTTCACTCGCGAAAAACTGGGTGATATGGATGTTCAAATGGTCGAACATTTTTTCAAAAGCCTTACCGATAATGCCGCTATCAGTTTAATTTTGTCTGTATCTGATGGCAATTGTCACCACCAAGTGGAAGGTTTGTTTAAAGCATTCGCACGCGCCCTTCGCATGGCTATTGCAAAAGATGTATCTCAAACAACCGCAAGTTCAAAGGGGTGTTTATGATTGCAATAATTAATACCGGTTGTGCAAATATTAACTCTGTACGTTTTGCGTTTGAACGCTTAGGCGCTCAGGTTGAAATAATCACTGAGCCTGAAAAGCTTAATAATTTCCCACGAGCAGTGTTACCTGGCGTGGGCCACGCATCCGTTGCTATGAAACGCTTAATTGACAATAACTGGCAAGACGCAATTAAAAACTATAATAAACCACTTCTTGGTATCTGTTTAGGCATGCAATTAATGTGTGATGAAACAGAGGAAGGAAATGTGACAGCACTTGGCCTTATTCCTGGAAAGCTAGGTGCACTTAAAAGTGAAAATTTAACCTTACCACATATGGGATGGAATAATTTAAATTTAAAATCTAGCCACCCTATTTTGAATGGCATTGATGCGAATGATCAAGTTTATTATGTTCACAGCTTTGCCCATCAGCCAAACCAATATACGTTGGCAACAAGTGACTATGGTACAGAATTTTCAGCCATAATCGCAAAAGACAATTTTATAGGCATGCAATTTCACCCTGAAAAGTCCGCTGATGTTGGCGAGCGCTTGCTTAAAAACTTTTTAGCATTATAGGAACAATGATGATTATTCCCGCATTAGATATTTTACAAAATCGAATTGTTAGACTATACCAAGGCAAGTATGACACCGCACAGTTTTACGATTTTGACTTTAAAACTCGTTTAACTGAGTATGCTAATTCAGGCGCTGAACGCATTCACATCGTGGATTTAGAAGGCGCAAGAGATCCGGATAAAAAGCAATGGCAGTTCATTCAAGAAGCATCAAACGCGCTCAAACTACCCTTTCAAATCGGCGGCGGCATTCGAAGCGAGTCCGACATATCCACATGGCTGAACGCCGGCGTACATCAAGTGGTTATTGGCTCGAAGGCAGTGACGGACAAGAGCCAGGTAAAGAGTTGGATAGAAAAATTTGGCGCGACTAAATTTGTCATTGCTTTAGATGTCAATAAAGACGCAGATACATGGCGCCCTGCAACCCATGGTTGGCTAGAAAAATCTCCCTATGACTTGTTCGAGTTTATCGAATTTTATAGAGCATTAGGTGTAAAAGACTTTTTATGCACTGATATTAGTAAAGACGGTACAATGACAGGCCCTTCTTTTGGCTTATACCAAGATATTCTTGCAAAGTTTGACGACATTCGCGTGCAAGCGTCTGGTGGCGTAAGCTCCCTTGAAGATATTAAGCAACTTAAGGCATTAGGAGTAGGTGGTATAATTTTAGGTAAATCTTTACTAGATAATGCCTTTACAGCTGAGGAGGCGGAGTGTTAAAAATAACCAGGTTGTCAAAGGTGTAAAATTCAAAGAGCATGAAATTGTTGGTGATATTTTACAACTTGCAGAGGCCTATTCAAAAGCAGGTGCAGATGAATTAGTTTTCTATGAAATTACCGCGAGTGTCGAAAAACGTTTACTGGATGTAGCTTGGGTTGAGCAAATTGCGCGTTATATTAATATTCCATTTTGTGTTGCTGGCGGCATTAAATCAGTAGCTGATGCTGCGAAAGTACTCGAAATGGGTGCAGATAAAATTAGTATAAACAGCCCAGCTATCGCTCGACCAAAACTTATCAAAGAGCTTCATGATGAGTTTGGAAAACAATGCGTCGTAGTGGGTATTGATAGCTTTTATGACAAGGAAAGTGATCAGTATTTAGTATATCAATTAACGGGCGACCCAAATGCGGCGAGTCAAACACGTTATAAAACTGAAGAGTGGGTTAAACGTGTGCAAGATTTAGGTGCTGGTGAGATTGTACTTAATTGTATGAACCAAGACGGTGTTCGCAATGGATATGACAACGCCCAACTGAGTAAAATACGTGAACTATGTGATGTACCACTTATTGCTTCTGGTGGCGCTGGGCAAATACAAGATTTTGCTGATGTATTTACTACCAGTAATGTGGATGGCGCGTTAGCTGCTTCAGTTTTTCATAAAGGGTTAATTGATATTAATGACCTTAAGACTGAACTAAAAAGACAGGAAATAGCAGTAAGATTATGAAAATAAATTTTTCCAACATTTCACAACTTGATTTTAATAAAAGTGAATTAATGCCCGCAATCGTGCAAGATGTGCATACTGGTCAGATATTAATGCAAGGCTTTTGTAATGCAGAAGCTGTTGAGAAGAGCCTTGAAATTGGCAAAGTCACATTTTATAGCCGTTCAAAGCAACGTTTATGGACTAAGGGTGAAAGCTCTGAAAATTACTTAGAATTGGTCTCTGTTCATACCGATTGTGATCAAGACTCTTTACTTATGTTAGCAAATCCAAAAGGCCCAACATGCCATTTAGGAACACAAAGTTGTTTTGGTGATGCTTCACCAGATCTCAGCTTTATTGGTACGCTCAATAAGGTGATTGCTCAACGCAAGTATGACGACCCAAAAGAAAGCTATACTGCCAGCCTGTTTGCAAAAGAGCTTAGCAGAAGTTGCCAGAAAGTTGGCGAAGAAGGTGTGGAAGTCGCTCTCGCAGCGATGAAAAACGATAATGAAGAACTACTTAATGAGTCTGCTGATTTGCTTTATCACTTGTTAGTGTTATTACAACGCCAAAATTTAGATATCAGCGAAGTTGTTACCACGTTAAAGGCCCGCCATAAATAAGTTTAGCTTACACTGCAGTAGCACCCTTTTGCATCCGTAATAATTGTTGCCCCGAGCTTTGAGTGTTCGGGGTTTTTCTTTATAAGGTAAGGTTCAACAAGACCATTGCCCTCGGCACAAAACATACCGCTAGCGTAAGGCCCCAAATAACTAAGAGCACCTAGTTTATTTATCACTGCGACTGCAGGTACAGAAGGTAAAAATAATCCATCCGTGTTATTTACTACAAGGTTATGATTTTTAAAATTTTGATTGATGGCTAATTTTTTAACTGAGCTAACATGGTCATTTGCAACAGTCTGACAAAAGCAATCTTCCGCTTCAAAATGGATCACTGAACCGGAAACATCCCCTAATATTGATGTTAGCTGTTTAACAAACTCTTTATCAAAGTTAGTGTCCATTGCACGTTTTGTTAATTCGCCGTAATTATCGAAAGTATTAATTTTTAATACAGATAAAAACAAAACACTCACCGATAACAACACACTCCATACACATACAATGATCCAATGGGGTTTATAATTCAAAACGCGCCAGCTCACTGTTTAAATTTTCAATATCGTATTTCATTTCTTGGAAGCGCTTACTGGACTCATTGCTATTTACTTTAAGTTGTTCTGAGTTTTGCGAAAGTGTTTGAGTTGATTCTGAAATGCTTGCTGACACTGTTGCTTGTTCACTCGCAGCACTTGCAACTGATGCCATATTGTTAACCATGCTCTCTATATTATCGACAACACCCATCATCATCGATGACGCTTCTTTTGCTTGGGTTACAGTATCTTCTGCACTGATTAAACACTTATCCATTTGATCAACTGATGAGGATGCTTCATTAATTAGCGCAGCTGTTATTTCTGATATCTGCTCAGCATTTTGCCTTGTTTTCATTGCAAGCTGCCTAACTTCATCGGCTACTACTGCGAACCCACGACCATGTTCACCTGCACGCGCTGATTCAATTGCAGCATTAAGAGCAAGTAAATTTGTTTGATCAGAAATAGACTTAATAGCGTTCATAACTTCTTCAATTTGATTACATTTTAGCGCTAATTCGCCAATAGTTTGTGAAGTAGCTGATAAGTCACCTTTTAAGTTTTCAATGTTGCTTGTTGAATTATCAATAATCTGCTTTGTTTTATCAGTACGTGTAAAGGCGTCTGAAGCACTGTCATTAGCTTCGCTTGCTTGTGAAGCAACATTAGCATTAGCAACTGTCATCTCTTCAGTTGCTGTTGCTATAAGGTTTATTTGACTTACATTTTCTTCAGTTGCATTTTCAACTTCATTACTTAATGAAGCAACTATTTGTGAACGCTCAAGTACACCCGTGCTGACTTCTTTTGTTTGTTTTATAAATCGAGTAAAAGATGTCATTAATTTATTAAAATCAGTATCAACCGTTTGGTTGTTTGAGAAAGCAGTTAAGTCAAATTTACCATCCTTACTTAATATCTGATGCACCGATGACGATAAATCGAACCCTTTAACTGACTCGTTATGAGCATGTTTTGCGACATACATTAAAACTGCACCTTCAGTTACGGCAAACAAAGCGTGTATAACCAGTATGTAAAAATGAAGGTGCCCTTCTTCAAATATATATAAACCTGCACTTTGACTTTGTACTACAAAAAATACAACATGATGAACTGCAACAAACAACACACTTGTTAATATGACTTTCCAATCTCTGTAACAGCTTAAAAAAGCTAACATTACAAAGATTTCAAAATGAAATTCTGTCAGCCCCATAGTCTGCTGAATATGAAGTGCAGCAAATAATTGAACTGCAATCGCTACAGCATGCCGTGTTACAGCGGCAAATGGTGACGTTTGAATAAGAAAAAGAGGAAGCGCCATAATTATTAAGCCTACGATGGTCCCCTCAAGCCAGGTTTGCGTAAAAAACGCAATAATTAGCGTCAATATAAACTGACCAATCAATACGGCTGAAAAAATTCTGTTTGCTTTCTCAATCCATGGATAATTCATGATAAACACCTACTAATAACGGTATAAAACTTTGACTAATACGTTATATATCTGTTTTTTGTTCATTACTTTATGAACTTAACCTGTTGTATAAGTGTAGATGTTGTTCTTAAAATTGCTGAATACTTATTCCCAGAACAATTGTTACGCAAATTTGTGTTTAGATTTTATTCAACCTATTTAAACGGTCAGTATTTATTTGGCTAATCGTTAATTTCCATGGATTTTTTATTTTACTATCGTTATGCTGAAACAAATTTTTAGGGATAAAGTTATGTTACGTAAAATCTCTGCTGCAACGCTTCTAATGGCAATTACTGGGTGTGGTTCAACGCTATCCCCTGAGCAAAATTCGTATGTGGACAATTTAACACCTTGTGAAAAAATTCAAGGGCTAGTTGACAGTTTTGCAAATGGCTTTGAGCCTTTAAAAGCAACTCGTGTGCAAAATAATTTTAGTGATATCTGGACACCAAAATACCATCTACTTGGTAATAGCTGCCAAATAATTGGATTTAATTCTAATAAAATGGCTTATAAATGTTCAGAGCAATACGATGACGAATCACAAAGTCGTGAATCATTTAATTGGGCTATCGAAAAAGTAACGAGTTGTTTAGGAGCAGATTGGCAAGCAACTGAGTTTGTGCAAAATGAGAGCAAACGAGTTACATTCAAGAACCCCCAACATCAGGCTCTAATTAGTATTCAAAGTGGCAAAACGTTAGCGAAGTATCGTAAAACTTGGCAAACCTCTTTTGAAGTTGGCGATTTAGTTAAAAACTAATTGTTCAAATTTTTGTTAAAAAAAAGAGCTCAATTTGAGCTCTTTTTTTAATTTTTTAAATTACTTAGTTAAATCATCAAAGAATTTTTTTACACCATCAAAAAAGCCTTGCTCTTTTGGACGATGGCGGGAGCTATTACCGCCCATACTTTCATCTAATTCACGTAATAATTCTTTTTGACGATCATTGAGGTTGACAGGTGTTTCAATAATCACCTTACAGATAAGATCACCCACTGCACCACCACGTACAGATTTAACGCCTTTACCACGCATGCGGAACATTTTATCTGTCTGACACTCTGATGGAATTTTAAGTTTAGCACGGCCGTCAAGTGTTGGAACTTCAATTTCGCCGCCAAGTGCTGCTGTTGTAAAGCTAAGTGGTACTTCACAATAAAGGTTGCTGCCATCACGCACGAAAATTGGGTGTTCACGTACAGAAACCTGAACATATAAATCACCTGCTGGTGCACCATGTTGCCCTGCTTCACCTTCGCCAGCTAAACGAATACGGTCGCCAGTATCAACACCTGCCGGAATTTTAACAGACAAGGTCTTGGTTTTTTCTACACGGCCTTGGCCATGACACTTATTACATGGATCTGAGATGATTTGACCGCTACCATTACACGTAGGACATGTTTGCTGTACAGCAAAGAAGCCTTGGCGCATTTGTACTTGACCATGACCCTGACAGGTACCACAAGTTTGCGGCTTAGAGCCCTTCTTCGCACCTGAACCATCACACGGCTCACATGACACCCAAGTTGGCACTTTAATTTCAACGTCTTTACCGCGAACAGCTTCTTCTAGGCTTAAATCTAGGTTGTAGCGTAAATCGGCACCACGTTGTTGGCGAGATTGACGTCGGCCACCGCCGCCACCAAAAATATCACCGAATACATCACCAAAGATGTCGCCAAAATCTGCACCGCCGCCAAAGCCACCGTGACCACCGCCACCACCTTGTTCAAAGGCTGCATGACCAAATTGGTCGTATGTTTGACGTTTTTGACTGTCGCCAAGTATTTCGTATGCTTCTTTTACTTCTTTAAACTTAGCTTCTAAGTCTTTGTCGCCTGCGGTACGATCTGGGTGATATTTCATAGCAAGGCGTTTGTATGCCTTTTTAATATCACGATCGCTAGCGTCTTTTGCAACGCCTAGTACTTCATAATAATCGCGTTTTGACATAATTACTGCTTTCCCCGTTAGTTGGCTAACTGCATTTGCATTGCCCCAGCGGGGTCTTTAGCCTCAAAATTCATAAAACCTTTAGATACACTAAGGGCGCGTCTGAGTCGAAACCCGCGCGCCCTAGTTAAAGTAAATTACTTTTTGTCGTCTTTTACTTCTTCAAACTCAGCGTCAACAACATCGTCATCTTGCTGTGTTTGCTGCTGTTGGCCTGCATCACCGCCAGCTTGTTGCGCTTGTGCATTTGCTTGCGCAATTTCCATTAGTTTTTGCGATTTCTCGATAAGCGCTTGTGTTTTCGCTTCGATTTCAGCTTTGTCATCACCCTTCACAGCTGTCTCCAGCTCTGCAAGTGCTGCTTCAATCGCTGATTTATCGTCAGCAGGAAGAGCATCACCTGCTTCTTCGATTTGCTTACGTGTACCGTGAACCATTGCATCACCTTGGTTACGCGCTTGCACTAGTTCTTCAAACTTCTTATCTTCTTCTGCGTTTGCTTCCGCATCACGTACCATTGCTTCGATTTCATCGTCGCTCAGACCTGAAGACGCTTGAATTGTGATCTTCTGCTCTTTACCTGTGTCTTTATCTTTTGCAGATACGTGTAAGATACCATCAGCATCAACATCAAATGTTACTTCGATTTGTGGTACACCGCGCTGTGCAGGGCGGATACCTTCTAGGTTGAACTGACCAAGTGATTTGTTAGCACTTGATTGCTTACGCTCACCTTGAAGTACGTGAATTGTTACCGCACTTTGGTTATCTTCAGCAGTTGAGAATACTTGTGATTTCTTAGTTGGAATCGTTGTGTTCTTCTCGATTAACGCAGTCATTACCTGACCCATTGTCTCAATACCTAGAGAAAGTGGGATAACGTCAAGTAGAAGTACGTCTTTAACTTCACCCGCTAAAACACCACCTTGAACCGCAGCACCCATAGCCACTGCTTCATCAGGGTTTACGTCTTTACGTGGCTCTTTACCAAAGAAGTCAGTAACTGCTTTTTGTACTAGTGGCATACGTGTTTGACCACCCACTAGAATCACGTCATTTACATCACTTACTGAAAGATCAGCGTCAGCTAGTGCTTTTTTAAGTGGCTCAAGTGATTGTGTTACTAAATCTTCAACAAGTGATTCTAACTTAGCACGCGTTAGTTTAACGTTCATGTGCTTAGGACCTGATGCATCAGCAGTTACATACGGAAGGTTAACTTCTGTTTGTTGTGCACTTGAAAGTTCAATTTTTGCTTTTTCAGCAGCTTCTTTAACACGCTGCATCGCAAGTGGATCAGTTTTTAAGTTGATGCCTTGCTCTTTGTTGAATTCTTCAACTAGGTAGTTGATAACGCGGTTATCGAAATCTTCACCACCTAAATGCGTGTCACCATTTGTCGCTAGTACTTCAAACGTGTGTTCGCCTTCTACTTCATCAATTTCGATGATAGAGATATCAAATGTACCACCACCTAAATCGTAAACTGCAACTACGTTGTCACCTTGTTTTTTGTCCATGCCGTATGCAAGTGCAGCAGCTGTTGGTTCGTTAATAATACGTTTAACATCAAGACCTGCAATTCGGCCAGCATCTTTAGTTGCTTGACGTTGCGAATCGTTAAAGTAAGCAGGTACAGTAATTACAGCACCTGTTACTTCTTCACCTAAGAAATCTTCTGCTGTTTTCTTCATTTTCTTCAGAACTTCAGCAGAAATTTGAGGTGCTGCACGCTTTTCGCCTTTTGCTTCAACCCACGCATCGCCATTGTCAGCTTTAACAATTTTGAACGGCATGATATCGATATCACGTTGTACTTCTTTGTCTTCAAAACGACGACCGATTAAACGCTTAATTGCGAATAATGTGTTAGTTGGGTTCGTAACTGCCTGACGCTTAGCAGGTTGACCTACAAGCGTTTCACCTTCATCTGTATATGCGATGATTGATGGGGTTGTACGATCGCCTTCAGCGTTTTCGATTACGCGTGGCTTATCGCCGTCTAATACTGCAACACATGAGTTTGTTGTGCCTAAGTCGATACCAATAATCTTACCCATGGAACGTCTCCTACTTCTTTAATTCTGTATCAAAAATGATTAATTCGTTTAGATGGTTACTTAATTGGGGTGGCCAAAAGACAATTCAACTGTAAAACGTAAATTTTTTTTAAAATATTGAAATTTTTTTGCAATCGCACATTTTTAGCACAACCAACTGGTCATACCACACTGCATTTGCTATAAACAACGCCTTACATAAAATAAATAAGAATTCCCTATGCACTTTGATGAACTAATAAACTCTGTATCTCAATCTCTTAACAACTTGTCTTTTCCTGCTAACTGGTGCCAAGGAAGAACTGCATTTGGTGGTCTTTCAGCAGCAATGCTTTTCAGTGCGATGCGAAACGCAATATCACCTGAACGTGAACTCTTATCTTTAAGCACTAATTTTGTAGGCCCTTTGATTGCCGATACACCCTTTGATATTTCACTGACTATTTTGCGCGAAGGTAAAAATGCGACTCAGATTGAAGCACGCATTTTACAAAATAATCATGTTGCGGTAATCGCACTTGGCTGCTTTGCAATAAAGCGTGATTCCAATGTGATTGTAGATAACAATCAAACGTGCCCTTTATCACCAGTAAATGAGCAACACCTTATTCCTTATACTGAAGGCGTTACTCCTCAGTTTTTTCAACATATGAGCTTTAATATTCAAAAGGGAGCTATGCCGTTTTCAAATGCACCGAATGGCGAACTTGCAGGATGGATGCGTTTAAAAGAAACACCAAAAGAACTTTCAGTGGCACATATTCTTGCTCTAACAGATGCGTGGCCTCCTGCACAGCTTCAAATGTATTCAAAAGTTGCTCCTGCAAGCTCAATGTCTTGGTACATTGAGTTTTTACCACATAAACAATTAAAGTCTGATGCATGGCTTGCATTTGATGCATTCACCCATCACAGCCGTGATGGTTATGCGTGTGAGGAAGCGAATATTTATAATCAATCAGGTGAGTTAATTGCGATGAGCAGACAAACTGTCGCATTATTCGATTAGAACTAACTTATTTAGGGTTTGTGTTAGCAAACCCTAGTTTTAATTTGTTTACCATTTCTTCATCCATACCTTTGTTACAAGCAAAATATAAACTAGTCGCATCTTGATTAATCTTTAACACCTTTGTTAATTGGGGTGTAGTGGTATCAAGTTGACGTTTTGTTTTGTACTGGGTTTCGTTAAGTACAATTAAGTCCAGTAAGTTTTTACGCTGTCGCATGATATGAAAAAGCTTATCAACATTCTCAATTACTAACAATTGAGCACCTAATTCAAAACCATGTTGTTTTAAATAATGATGACTAAAGTTATTTTCGATAACTGCTGTTTTATAGTTTTTAGCCGCAATAATAGAATCTAATGAGATATGTTTTTCTGGCAATGCATAAAAGTAGGCTGTAAATCGACTTAACTTAGCAATCCATTGGAAATTAGGTTCACGCATTGGCAAACGTGCGAGAGAGAAAATACAGGCATTTGGATCACGTAATACACCATTATAAGCAAGCGACCAAGCAAGTACATTGAGCTCATACTCAACATTAGCTTTGGCCAATGCTTTTTTTACACGCTCAAAGTTCGGCCCTACAAATGCGCCGTGTTCATTATGATACTGATAACCACTTAAATTTTCGCTGAATACCGTTATTTTACCAAATGCCATAAACGGCATTAGTGCAAGCAGTGAAATAAATACGGTATAGCGATTAAACATTAGCGCCTGTTCTATAATTTGCGGCCTTTCATAATGTTAAGTGTAACCTGTGTTTTTATGTTTAGAAACTCATGAAATAAAAAAGGTGCCAAGTAGCACCTTTTTATTTTGATATAGCAATATTATTTCACACTGTTCATCGCATCTATTAACAATGCAGAAATTTTTGCACCTTCGCGTAATGTGCTTTCTGATGCTTGTTTACCACTATGTGATGCATCCGTAAATGGGGCAATTTCCATCATATCAGCACCGGTAATCGGAAACTCTTTAGCAAGAGCACTTAAAATAAGTACCGCTTCATCAGGCGTCATACCATCATATTCAGGTGTACCCGTTGCAGCAGCAAATGTTGCATCTAACGCATCAATATCAAAACTTACATATAGCTCATCTACCTGATCCGCTTTTAATTGGGCAATTACACCATCAACAATTGCTTGCGCACCTTGTTCGCGAATTTCATGTGCCCAATGTTGTTTCACACCAAAGGTTGATTCCCAATGTGTTTTATCTTTACCGCTTGAGCGAATACCAAATTGAATAAGGTGATGTGGCGCTGGCAAAAATTCTAAAATATGCGTACACCAAGAACCAAAACACAGATCAATGCCTAATCGCTCAACCAGTAAATCTGTATGTGCATCAAAATGGATAATAGCCGTGCGTTTACCTGCTGCACGCTTTGCTTTTAAGTAAGACTTTGTTAATGGATAACTAATTGAATGATCACCACCGATGCCAAAAATCCCTTTCGTTGGGAAATTTGCATAAAAATCGTCACATACATCTTCAGTAATTGATAGTGGGCTTACTGGATATTCACTTTGTTCATCTTGGTAAAGTGCTTTTTGACAATTCGAAATAGTGCCATCATTTAAATATTTATCATGAAGTAGGTGTGGTATTACACGTACATCACCAAGGTCGAAAGTTTTTGAATTAGGTTGTTGCTCCATTAGCGTGCTGCGAAGGAACAAAGGGCCCCAGTTTGCACCACGTAAAATGCCACCACCACAATCTGAGCTGATCCCTAAAGTAACCGCTTTATATTCACTTGCATCAATGTTGTCTAAGCTATCACGCCAAAGAGCATCAATATTATCTGTTTGTCCATAAATTGATTGGTGTAATGCTTCTTTTCTCTCTTTTGCGGTATTTACAGTAAATACACCGTTACCTGGTGGACAAAGACAGTTAGAAACTTTTTCAATAAAGGTTTTTTTAGCGTCGCTCATTATTTGCTCCTGGCTAAACATAACTTCAATATAATTATGCATTATAAAATTTATATTCTTGCTTTACGTAAAAACATCACTTAACGACTTGTAAATAACATCAATCTAGTTCGTTGCGTATTAACCAATCGGTTTAAAGCTTTGTAAATAAAGCTATTATTTAAAAGTGTTTGGTAAAGCATTAATCTACATGCCCCTTACATAGAGTTTTCATATTTAAATGTCAAATCTCTGCTCGCTTAAAACCAAGATATAAACGTTATTCTATGCACTCTAACTGCATAGGCTTTCAAAAATCTTCAAGTTCAACTTTGTAACTAAATGATTTACAATGGCAATCTTAAAACAAATAATAATTAGGAAAAGTTTAATGGAACTAAACACAACGGAGCAAATACGTCGTTCTCAAGTTCAATTTTCAGGTGAGACAGGACAATTCTTCAAAATTTGGATAGTTAATATCGTTTTAACAATCCTTACTCTTGGTATTTATTCAGCATGGGCCAAAGTACGTACTCATCGCTATTTTTATAGCAATACGAGTATTGAAGGCCATCAATTCACTTACTTAGCAAACCCCATTCAAATATTAATTGGTCGTATTATTGCCGTTGTATTATTCATAATTTACATGGGTTCAGTACAATTTGTGCCAATACTAGGCCTTTTCATCATGCTAATTGCCATGTTTTTAATGCCATGGGTGATCAATCGCAGTATGCGTTTTCAAAATAAAATGACCAGTTACCGTAATGTACGCTTTGGCTTTAAAGGTAGTTATGGTGAGGCATTTTTAGTTTTTATTATTTTACCTGTACTGGCGGTATTCACTCTTTACTTGCTAATGCCTTGGGTAATTAAAAAAGTTAATGAATATATTATTGGCAACACAACATATGGTGATCGTCAAATTGAAACCGATTTATCGGCTACTGACTATTACATTGCGTTTTTACTGGTAGTTGCAATATCAGTCGGGGCAATGTTTGGCTTTGGCATTGTGATTGGTATTGGTGCAGCGATTTTTGGTGCAACAGTTGATACAACAAACTTAGATCCAAATGGGTTAAGCGCTGCGATGTTTATTATGGGCCCAATAAGTGCACTTTTATATGTGGGAATGTTTAGTTTAATTACTGGTATCTATCAGTCTCGTATACGTGCTCATAACTTTACTAACAGTAAAATTAAAGACGTTGTTACATTCGAATCTACAATTAGTGAAATGCAATATACACGTTTAGTGTTCTTTAACCTAATTGCAATTGGGTTATCACTTGGTCTTGCCTACCCATGGGCAAAAATTCGAAAAGCACGTTATTTAGCGAATGGTACCTTTGTTGAAATTCACCCTAATGCAGATCATATTATTGATGATATGACAGACGAAAAATCAGCAATTGGTGAAGAAATCGCTGATGTATTTGATTTAGATATCGCGATTACCTGATGTCACAAATCATTGATGGTACATTATACCGCTCGGGCAGCTCACATGCGTGTGCTGCCCAATTAGTTGTAACTGAGCATCATCTGAGCATCATTTCAAATGGTACAGAGCAATGTTCATATAACTTAACTGAAGTACAATTAAGCGATGCTATTCCAGGCATAGCAACCGAAATACGCTTGCCTAATGGTGATATGTTTATTCCAGCGGATAAAAATTGGCGTTTAAATAAACAAACTGGCTCTCTATTAAGTCACCTGGAAAGCAATTGGCTAACGGTTTTTTCTTCTATTATTTTAGCACCCGCGCTAATTTACTGGTTAATTATGGTTGCTATGCCAGCGCTTGCGAGTAAAAGTGTTGAATGGTTACCGGAGAGTATTCCAGCCTATATGGGTGAACAATCATTCACCATTATAGATGAGGCATTTTTATCGCCATCCACACTCGATGACAATATAAAAAATAGTGTAAATTCTCTGTTCGATAAAGCGCTTGAAACCCTGGAATTAAATATTGAAGACTATCAATTATTAATAAAACAAAGTGACTACTTTGGCGCAAATGCATTAGCACTTCCAAACGGTACAGTGATTGTTACTGATGGACTAATAACCCAGTTAATGGAATTCGAAAAAACACAAAACACAGCCACATTTGATAGTATGCTAATGGCAATAATTCTTCATGAAATTGGTCATGTAGAAGCCAAACATAGTCTAAGGTTAGTTGCCCAATCGTTATCAAACGCCATTGTGTTTGCTCTATTGCTGGGTGATTTAGAAACGGTTGGTGAATTAATGGTTGGTGCAAGTTCAGCCGTTATTCAAGCCAATTTTTCTCGTGACATGGAAACAGAAGCTGATAATTTTGCGCTTAGCCACCTAGGAAAGTTAGGTTATGAACCGGCGGCGTTTGCTGATGCTATGGAAAGTTTTAATGAAGAAAAAGTAGATACCGCAGAAAGTATTTTTAAATACCTAAGTTCACACCCTGCCATTGTAGAGCGCATTGAAAAAGCAAAGAACTTCAATTCGCAACAATAAAAATTTTTAAAATTCTCTAACGGTGTTTAATTTGCCGTTAGAGATTTCAATCAAAGCTTTCATACCCTAGCTATCAAGTTAATTTTTGCTGTTATTTACAATGTTTTTAGCAAATCAGTCTGTAACGCTCATTATGAATTTGCTCTATTTAGTTCATCAGTGTTCATATCAACAATATATATTGAAAGCAATTAACGCTGGTGATTATGATAGTTTGAAGGTGAAAAAAGGAAAAATAAATGAACAAGTAAAACTTAACAGCCTGTGCATTAATAAAAGTTA
>NZ_JAPEHW010000049.1 GCF_028875915.1 Pseudoalteromonas sp. G4 | reverse complement strand
CCTGCTGCCGATTGTTAGATGCCAGTGCCACTTAATGAACGCTTGCCTTAGAAAGCAAATTTAAAACCAATACACCGCAAACTATTAAACTAATACCCACGAAACCCCATGCATCAATCTTTTGCCCGTAAAGCCCCCATGCAACAGCAGTGACTAATACTACGCCAAGGCCAGACCAAACTGCATAGGCCACCCCTACAGGAATAGACTTCATGACCAATGAAAGGAAATAAAATGCAATTCCATAGCCAACAATTACGATGAAAGATGGTACGAGCTTCGTAAAACCTTCACTGGACTTTAATGAAGATGTTGCAACTACCTCTCCAAGAATCGCAATAGTAAGAAATAACCAGCTTTTCATGATCCGCCTCCAATATGATTCGAAGGGAGTATATGTCTTTTTCTCTTAAAATTGCAGTCTTGAAGAAAAAAATTATTCGTGCGCAACTTTCCGGTTAATTACATCTAACGCCTAGGTCACATGCTGCGCAAACTAAGGCACGATGGTTTGCTATACTGCCGAAGGCAGAGAAAACCGAGTGACGTGTTAGCAGTCATGTGCACCGACTTGTTAGATTTCATTTAAAGAGTTAATGCCCTGTTCATGTAGTTTATTTAAACCATCTTTCATTGCTTTAACTTGCTCTATTGAATGACCCTGCCAGCTTGATACTTCACCTACAACTTTAAATGAATGGGTTGAACGATATGACATAGTTGGATTCCCTGGGAACTTTCTATCCGTTAGGTCAGGATCATTTTCAATTGGGCCTGTTGGCTCAACCAAATAAATTCTTTCGCGACCATTGCCTAGGGCAAGCTCTGCTCCCCAAATGGCAGCATCTAGTGTAGCTGTCAAAAATATATACTTAGCCTTATTATTTTGTCCAAAATTTGAATTAAACCCTGTTTCTATAAGATCTCCCAATTTAAGATCTGCTTTGGTTCCATGAAAAAACGTTTGAGAAAAAGGTTTTGCATTTTTTTGGGCATTCTCAGTCATATTTTTTTCCTAGTTATGGTTTTTATACTAAATATTGCGAAATTATAGCTAACATGAAATCTAACAATTTAATATCGACCCAATGGGTCGTTTTTCTAGCGAACATTGGGTCATTTATCTTATTAAACCACTTTTAACATAAATCGTAATCTGTTGCTATATATCATATTTTTTTGCTGCTACATTATTTATGAATTTTAAAAACGACCCATTGGGTCGTTTTCTTGAATATAGGAGAAACCATGTAATACTGTATAAATATACAGTGTTAATTGGATGAGATAATGAAAACACGTTCTCCGTTTTTAAACTATATTGCTGAATTTATGTTAACTCGCCAATATTCAATCAGAACTGTCGATACTTATCTAAAATGGATTGCTTCTTTTATACATTTCCATAATAAACGCCATCCTGCATCAATGGGAGATAACGAAGTAATCGAATATCTAGATTATATTGTACTCAAAGGAAATGTATCTCCGAGAACACAAGCAACTGCATTAAACTCATTAGCTTTTCTCTACAAACATATTATTGGTAATGAGTTGTCTTGCAATCTATCTTTTGTGCGTAGTAAAAGGCAAGCAAAGCTTCCTATTGTCATGACGCCAGACGAAATTAGGCGTTTAATGGCTTGCCTTAAAAAACATTACTATTTAATTGCTGGGTTAATGTACGGCAGTGGTTTACGTGTTATGGAAGCAGTGCAATTGAGAGTTCAAGACATTGATTTCGACTATAAGTGTGTTCGTATATGGAACGGTAAAGGTACAAAGCATCGAGTCGTCACGCTTGCTGTTGAACTGATACCCATGCTAAGAAATCAAATTATACAAGTTGATGAATATTTAAAGATTGATTTGCAAAATGCACAATACGCAGGGGTCTGGATGCCTAATGCTCTTGCTAGAAAATATCCAAACGCAAATAAATCATTACTTTGGCAGTATCTTTTTCCTTCGCATAAACTAAGCGCCGATCCTGAAACAGGCGAAATACGCCGTCACCACTTCCATCAAACCGGTGTTAGAAAGGCCATCAAAAGTGCAGCACAAGCCGCAAACCTGAATAAACCGATTACTCCACATACACTCAGGCACTCCTTTGCAACACATTTACTGCAAAGTGGTGCAGATATTCGTACTGTTCAAGCACAATTAGGTCATAGCGATGTTAAAACTACGCAAATTTATACGCATGTTTTGCAACAAGGAGCAAACGGTGTGATTAGCCCCTTGTCGCATTTGTAAACGTTTAATTTTATAACAACTAACCAAAAAACCAGTAGCACACGCCAATGGCTGTTAAAATACCTGCTAAATCTGCAGCTAAGCCACAGCCTACTGCATGCCGGGTATGCTTAATGCCAACTGCACCAAAGTACACGGCTAACACATAAAAAGTGGTTTCGGTAGAACCTTGAATGGTAGATGCTAAACGCCCTGCAAATGAATCTGCGCCATGGGTATTCATGGTTTCTAACATCATTGCCCGTGCGCCAGAGCCTGAAAGTGGCTTCATAAAAGCGGTTGGCATGGCATCTACAAATTGTGTATCACCGCCTAGCGTAATCACTAAAGTGCGTAGCCAATCCAATACATAATCAAGCGCCCCACTCGCTCTAAACACCCCAATGGCACATAGCATGGCTAATAAATATGGGATGAGAGAGATAGACAGTTCGAACCCTTGTTTGGCGCCTGTAATAAAGCTGTCGTACACATCTATTTTTTTAATACTTGCCCAACATAAACACACAATAATAAAGGCGAATATTAAAAAGTTACTGAAAATCGCGGAGTGCGTTTGCATCAACTCTGTAGTCAGGTTCATAAAATACAAAATAAGTGCCATCACAATGGCTACTAACCCACCAAGGTATAACAGCACAACAGTATTAAACAGTTTAATTCGCTGAATAGCGCAGGTAACAAGCAAACCAACAAAGGTAGAGGCAAAAGTTGCTAATAAAATAGGAATAAATACATCCGTTGGGCTGGCGGCGCCTTGCTGCGCGCGATAAACAAATACCGCAATTGGAAATAAGGTTACTGAGCTGGTGTTTAATACTAAAAACAGAATTTGCGCATTGGTTGCAGTATCAGGTGTTTTGTTAAGCGATTGCAAATCATGCATGGCTTTAATGCCCATCGGCGTTGCGGCGTTATCAAGGCCTAGTAAATTAGCGCTTAAATTCATTGTGATGGAACCAAATGCTGGGTGGCCTTTTGGCACATCGGGCATTAAACGGGTAAACAGTGGCGATAACCCTTTGGCCAATACATCAACCATGCCACCGCGCTCGGCAATTTTCATTACCCCTAACCAAAAACACAGTGCCCCAATTAGGCCGATAGCAATTTCAACGGATACTTTAGCCATACTAAACAGGGCTTTTACCAGCCGTTCAAATACAAGGCCATCACCGCCCATCCAAGTGGCAAGCGCGGATACAAACGCAATAATAAAGAAAGATAACCAAATTTTGTTAAGCATAATCAGATTATTATTATTATGAATGCTGCTTAGTGTGCCACATTTCCTGTATTATTGGTGTAAATACCTTTGTTGGCAGAGAAAAAGTGCACGCTAATATTTTTATTCCACAAACCTTCGTTGATGATGTTGAAAGCTATATTCCTTCTCACCTATCAATTGACGATTACCTAGCCTCATGTAAGAAACCACTTAGAACTGCTGTACGCGTCAATACAAAAAAAATGTCTGTCGACAGTTTTAAACAGTATGCAGATCAAAACGATTGGCAAATTACGCAAGTGCCATGGTGTGAAAACGGCTTTTGGCTAGTGCGTCCTGAAAACCAACAATCACTTTCGCTTGGAAATACCGATATTCACTTGTCTGGTTGCATCTATGTGCAAGAAGCAAGTTCAATGATGCCTGTTACCGCCCTATTAAATGGCAATGATTTAAGCGACTGCTGTGTGCTAGATATGGCGGCCGCACCTGGCAGTAAATCAACACAAATTGCCGAAGCACTTTCAAGCGAAGGTGTCTTAGTTGCCAATGAGTATTCGAGTTCACGTATTAAATCGTTAAGTGCCAATATGGAGCGTTTAGGCATTAGCAACTGCGCCCTTTCGCACTTTGACGCCAGTATTTTTGGCCAGTATATGGAACAGAGTTTTGACCATATCTTGTTAGATGCCCCATGCTCTGGCGAAGGTACTATTCGTAAAGACGAAAATGCACTAAAAAATTGGTCCATAGAATCTAATATTGAAATTGCTGATGTACAAAAGCGCCTAATTGAAAGTGCATTTTATGCTTTAAAAGCTGGTGGTACTTTGGTTTATTCAACCTGCACATTAACACCGCTTGAAAACCAAGCAGTATGCCAACACCTGTTAACCACCTTTGCTGATCATGTTGAGGTAGTCCCGCTTAATCATTTATTTGAAAATGCAGAGGCCTCAGCAACCGCTGAAGGTTACTTACATATTTGGCCACAAATTTACGATACTGAGGGTTTCTTTGTAGCCAAATTTGTTAAAAAATCCCATGTGCCACAGCCTGAACCAAAAATAAAAAAAGGCGCATTTCCGTTCACCCCTGCCGATAAAAAAATCACCGAGCAGTTTAACCAAATAATCAAAAAACAATTTGCGATGAAACCGCTTGCAGGTGAACTTTGGCAACGCGACCAAGAGCTTTGGTTGTTCCCATCAAAAATAGCCAACGTCATCGATAAAATTAAATACAGCCGCATTGGTATTTTACTGGGTAAGATTCATAAAAATGGGGTTCGTTTAAATCACGAATTTGCAACTTGTTTTGGCGCTGAAGCCCTTAAAAACACCCATAAACTGTCACTTTCAGAGGCTTCTGACTACTTTCAGGGTAAAGATATTAAATTAGCACAAGTAACTTCCGACAAAGACGAAGTACTGTTAATGCTGAATAATACCTGTGTGGGCTTAGGTAAGTGGCAAAAAAACAAAATTAAAAACGGTTTACCACGTGAATTAGTTAGGGATAGCCAGTTGATAACTTGGGAATAACCTTGAATACATTTGTTAACAAAATCTTAAAAAGTCTGTAACCAACTGTTTTAGTTGAGGTTATTTTTTGAGCAAAAATTTCCTTTTTTGGATTAATTTAACTACAATTACTAATACTTTTTCACTTCTCCCTATGAATGATAAAGTTTTTAAGTTAGCGCACGGCTCATCAAATGAGCCATTCCCCTAAGCCCAGGACAATGTGGATTGGTCCTGGGCAATTTTTATCTAGCCTTTAACACCGCCAAATACCGTGTATTTCAAGCTAAAAAAGCGCATTTTACACTGCTATGAACGCTAAAAACCCGCCGTTAAATCAGCTTTTTTCGCGTAAATCGAATTCTGTGATGTTTCCATCACCATGTAAAAGCTGATATTGCGTTAGTCGTTCGTTTTCAAGGTGCACTAAACTTACCGCCGAATCACTCACTAAATGCTTTTGTGACTCTTTATGGCGGTGCTTATGTACCTTCATTTGCCAACGTTTAGTAAAGAAATTTAGCGGGCTACTTGGGTGGTATAAAATACTGTCTAGTGTATTTAATTTATTCAGTAGGGATTTAGGAAATTCGTTTTTTATACCGCTGGCGGTTAATTGCCAAATACGGTTATCGCGGTTTGAAAATCGGCTTTGTACAGAAAAGCAAAATGAATAATGCACATCGCCTGATAAAATCAGTGTTTCGATGGGGGTATCAGCACGCTTAAAAATTTGCATTAATTTACGCGCAGCACCTTCATGGGCCATCCAGTTTTCAACATCTACCAATAACGGCTGACCACAAAAATTAAATATTGCTTGGATTGCTTCAATTGATTTAACGCCAAACACAGGAGCCGGAGAAATCAGGATCACCTCTTCAAGGCCGGTCATTTTATTATCAAGTTCTACCAATTGTTCCCAATCAAGCAAACCTGATGGCTCATTAAAATCTGTTTCGTTACGCCAGCGATGCGTACGTGTATCTAACGCGATTATTTTTGGTGTGGTGTCTAAACAGTAGTGCCATTTATCAAATGCCAAAATATGTTTATCAAATGCTTTTATATTGCTGTAGCCATTGCCAATGTGCTCTGCAAGTTGTTGCAAGAGTTTTTCTGTAAACTCACCGCCATCATTGCCTACACCTTGGAACACTAAGTAACTAATAAGGCCATTGGCAATAATACGTTTACTTACTGGATTAGAATAAACCGCTTGCTCCCAGCCAGCTGTTAAGTTCCAATCATCCGTAACATCATGATCATCAAACATGGTTATGTGCGAAATATTAGCAAGTAACCTTTCAACAATAGGCAAGCCTTTCACAAACTCAGTGATATTCGACTTTTCCTCTTGAAACTTGCCTTGATGGCTTGCGTTGTTTGAATCAAAAATTAAGCTGTCAATATCAATTAAATGCCAACAAGCCGCACTGGTTGTTAACAAATAAAGAGCAAAAAACTCTTCAATATGCACCAAATGGTTGTGTGATTTAAGGCTCGTAAAGTGCTCTAAGTCACGGCGCAGCCAATAACCTAGTTCAAGCTTTGAGCGCTCGTGCCATTTAGTATTAGGTAAAATAGTATCGCGTGTATACAGTGTATGGCTTGACGAAAATTCAAGCGGTTCAATTAAACACGGCTCTTTAAACAGTTTAAGGGCATCAATTAGCTTTTCGATTGCAAGTAGCATTGGGCCAGCAACATCATCGGCATATATTTGGTCGCCCGACATAATCAACACACTTGGCTCTTCGCTAGCTTGTTGACGTTTAGACGCGAGAAAATCACTTGCGGTGATTAACGCATCTTTTGACTCATGATGAGGGTTGCGGCACGAACCATGTAGAATGCTTTTTAGTTGTTTTGGAATTACAAACGCACATTGCGTTTGCCCTTCTAGAAAATAAGCACTTAAATCAATTGGTTCTTCATTTAAACTTAGTTGATAATCAACAAGTACATCAACAGGAAATTGCGAATTGGCGTTTGGTGTTAAAAAGTAATAATGACAAAAGCAATGCTCGCCCAGCGGCAAAATATGATGCGACTGTGAAAAATCAACTAACGTGGACGAGCTTACATTAAATGGAAGAGATTTGCTGCTGACAAAAAACAGCGTGACTTTCGATGGCTCCGCTCTTCGGATCATCGGGCCTGTAAGTAAAAGAGGCAAGGTCACGCAATTTTCCAACGTATTCTACTTGGCGAGCTTAAATAACTGGTAGAAGTTATCTGTAGTGGCTTTAGCAAGCTCTGAAAACGATAGTTTTTTAAGATCCGCAATAAAATATGCAACATCTTCAACGTATGCAGGCTGGTTTGTTTTACCACGGTGCGGCACAGGCGCTAAGTACGGAGAATCTGTTTCAATTAGCAAACGATCTAGCGGTATTTTTTCAACAACTTCACGCAGTGCTGCGGCATTTCTAAAGGTAACAATGCCTGAAATAGAAATATAAAAACCAAGGTCGAGTGCCTGCTTTGCCATTTCCCAATCTTCAGTAAAGCAATGGAGTACACCGCCACAGTTTTCAGCATTGTGCGCACGCATAATGTCTAACGTGTCTTTCTTTGCGTCTCGGGTATGAATAATCAGCGGTTTATTTAATTCATTTGCGACATCAATATGCCCTGCAAACGAATCTTTTTGCACTTGGTGGGTGTCTTTACTGTAATAGTAATCAAGCCCTGTTTCACCAATGGCGACCACTTTATCGTTATTAGCAAGGTTTAATAAACGGCCTTTATCAAGTACATCTTTTTGATCAAGCGGATGAACGCCGCAACTTACTGATACATCATCAAAGCCTTGCACTTTTTCCAGCATACCTGGAAATTGATCAAGGGTGACTGATACACATAAAAAGTGTTCTACTTTTTTGGCGCGAGCGTTATCAAGTACTTGTTCGAGCGATAAGCCAAGCTCATCAAAATTTAATCTGTCTAAATGACAATGAGAATCTACAATCACAAAAAATCCATAAACTACATGGTATAAGTGGGATCGCTAGAGTTTAACATACCACCTAGCATTTTTTCGATTTTATCGCGTACTTGGCCTTTATCATCAATAAAGCTAACGCCAATACCAGGTGGATTAGAGTTTTGACTGCCTTGCGGTGTGATCCACACTACTTCACCGGTGATCACATCTTCTTCAAGTGCATCTGGTAAGCTAATGCGAAGCGCAAGGGGCTGTGACATTTCAAATTGCATATTAGTACGAACAAATAAGCCACCTGTTTTAAGGTAAGGCATGTAGCTTTTGTAAAGCTCACGTGTGTCTTCAAAATCAACGAGTAATTCTTGCAAAATAATGTCCTATTTATAAATAACTTAATTTTTTCAGTAATTGATTTAACTGTAATGACAAATTAAGTCCTTTAACTTCTTTAAATTTATCTGCAAAGCTGAGTAACGCTTGAGTTTTTTCTTGGTAGCGTTTTATATCAAGCGTATTACTGAGTAGCTCAGTTTGCAATTTTTGTGCGTAAAATTGCACAAATATGTCTATATAATCAGGGTTTTGATTAAAAAGTTCAAGCAATTGCTTATGGCGTGTTTGGAGGCCACTTTGCATTATCATAGTGTATAAATCTTCTATGACATTAATTTTCTCTTGCTGCTGCCAAAGTGCAAGGGTTTGCGGGCTGTGTAAAAAAGCTTTCACCCATGGTGCATTAATATCAATGCCTAAGCTGCTGATAAAAGACTTCGCAAGCTCAAGGTCAACGCTTAGTTGCACTTTAAAGCAACGACTTAAAATAGTCGCAGGCATCGCAGCGCTATTTTGCGCTAATAACATTAAGTAGCGATTGCTGTTAGGTTCTTCTAATGTTTTTAACAGTGCATTACTCGCAGATAACGTTAAACTCTCAGCATTTTTAATAATAACAACTTTATTGCCCTGATAACTTGCGCTGGTAACAAAAAAGTCACTAATTGCACGTACTTGTTCAACACTAATCGTGTCTTTTTCTGGTGCAATTAGTAAATAATCTGGGTGTGTTTGACTTTGATTTAATAGACATGCTTTACAGTGGCCACATGCCTGCATGGGATTAGTTAAACACAATAAATCAATGGCAAGTTGCTGGGCCAAATCAAAACTACCAACTCCCTGATTACCAAGTAATAAAAGACCATGATGCAAGTGTTTATTTGCACCAAGCGCAACTAATCTTTGATAATCGTTTTGAAGCCAGGTTGGGATCACGCAGTTGCCCCTGCTATAAACTGTTTAAGTGCATTTTTAATGTCTGAATGTACTTTATCCATTGGTTGACTGGCATCAATTGTAATTATGCTGCTGTCACTCTTTGCGGCTGCTAAATAAACCTCGCGGGTTCTTTCAAAAAAACTAAGCTGCTCAAGCTCAATGCGGTCAAGTTCACCGCGATTAGCTGCACGTGCCAAGCCAATTTTAGGGTCAATATCCAAATACAGGGTTAAATCTGGTTTTAAATCACCCAGGACAATATTGGCTAAGGCGTCAAGTTTATGTTTTTCAATTTCTCTACCACCGCCTTGATAAGCTTGTGACGATAAATCGTGTCTGTCACCTAGTACCCAATCGCCCTTTGTAAGTGCTGGTGTAATTACATTTTCAACCAATTGAGAGCGCGCTGCGTACATTAATAACAGCTCTGTTGCATCACTTACTTTTTCTTCATGTGTCGCTTTAACAAGGCTACGCAGCGACTCTGCCAGTGGCGTGCCGCCTGGCTCACGGGTATTCACAAAACTAATCTCTGCGTCATTTAATAGTTGCTGACAAACAGCAATTGCAGATGACTTTCCAGCGCCTTCAAGGCCTTCAATTACAATAAATTTACCAATCATTTGTTTAATAAATATTTCCTAACTGCTGCATTATGTTCAGCTAATGTTTTTGAGAAGTGATGCTCGCCACCGCCCGATGCAACAAAATAATAAAAATCAGAGTAACGCGGATTCAAAGTCGCGTAAATAGCTTGCTCTGATGGCATTGCAATCGGTGTAGGCGGTAAACCATTAATTCGATATGTATTATAAGGCGTATGGCGCCTTAAGTGCTCCGATTTAATGTCACCTTGATATTCATCCCCCAAGCCATAAATCACAGTTGGGTCGGTTTGTAAGCGCATGCCTTTATTAATCCGATTAACAAATACAGAAGCGATTAAATCTCGCTCGGCATTATGGCCAGATTCTTTTTCAATGATGGACGCCAAAATTAACGCGTCATACTTGGTTTTAAGAGGAACGGCCATATCGCGCGTTTGCCATGCACTGTCTAAGGTGTTAACCATCTTCTGATAAGCGCGTTTTAGGATATCTAGCTGACTATCACCAGCAGAATAAAAATAGGTGTCGGGGTAAAACCAGCCCTCAGGGTTATCTTGTTTGATGCCAATATCTTTAAGCGCATTTTTTAATGCGATTTCTGAGACGTTTTCAAGGTATTTAGCGTTTTTAAAATCACTAAGCACTTGTTTAAAGGTGCTACCTTCTACAATAGTAAATGGAAATTGATGATCCCGCCCATTATTCATGTCGCTTATCATCGCAAGCAGAGGTTTTTGCTCAATCAAATACATACCTTGCTTTAGCTTAACCATCTCTGGATTAATTTTGGCGTACACTTTTAACCAAAAACAATCCTTCACCCAGTTATTCTTTTGAAATGCGTGGCACATCGCATTCACACCGGTGCCTGCTTTTATTTGATAAAGTGTTGGCTCATTAATTGTGATTTGAGAAGTTTGTAATTGTTTAAGCTGAATACCAATAAATGCACCAGCAGCCACAACAAACGTAAAGATAAAAGCAAGCGCACGGATCATAGCGCAATCTCACTTAAATAAGTTAGCGCGGCGTCTTTATCATAGTCTGTATTATCAATACGTGTAATGGGCACGATACCCATTAAACTATTACAGCAAAATACATTATCCGCAGCGTAAAAATCTTCAAGAGTAAGTGTTTTAAAATTAATTGTGAGTTGCTTTGTAAGGTGCGCTAAATAAACGCCATAAATCCCTGAGTTTTTAAGACAAGGAGTAAAAAGCTCGCCATTTTTTAATAGCAGTAAGTTTGCAACTGTGGTTTCAATCACTTCACCATTGCAGTTTAGCAACACCCCTTCATTAAACCCTTTTTGCTTTAGCTCTTGTTTGGCTATTACCTGCTCCAATCGGTTTAAGGTTTTTAAGCCTGCTGTTAATGGGTTAATAGCAAGTGGTGTTTCAAGCGTATCAAGTTCAATGCCTGTGTTTTTTATTGTTAAGTAATTTTCAGGAAAGGGTAAACAACTGATGTAAACTTGCGGTAATTGGGATTCAGGTATTTGATAGCCTCGTCCGCCTTGACCACGACTAACCACCACTTTTACCACAGTAAGCGCCTGAGTTTGCGCTACCTGTTTAATTTTCGATTCAATTCCAGTTAGGTTGATATTGTCAAAGAAAAGACGAGTACTACATTGCTCAAGTCTTGCCAAATGTTCTTCTAATAACTGCGCTTCACCGTCAACTACTTTGATGGTAGTAAAAAAGCCATCACCGTACTGGAATGCTCTGTCATTGGTAGGCACTGTATTTGGATTATTTTTGTTGATTATTGTTATATCCATAGCGACAAAAAAGCCTAGGAAATCCTAGGCTTTTAATACTTTTTGATTTCTGCTAACGATTATATCTTCTTAAATAATAAAGAGCCATTAGTTCCACCAAAGCCAAATGAATTACATAGGGCATAGTCTAACTTAGCGTCACGCGCAGTATGCGCAACATAGTCTAAGTCACAGCCTTCACTTGGGTTATCAAGGTTGATTGTCGGTGTTACTTTTTGGTCGCGAAGCGATAAAATCGTTACAATTGATTCAACTGAACCTGCAGCACCCAGTAAGTGACCCATCATTGATTTGGTCGAGCTAACTAATACATCGCTTGCCGCTGCGCCATAAATAGACTTAACTGCGTTGGTTTCAGCAATATCACCTGCTGGTGTTGATGTACCGTGCGCATTAATGTAGCCCACTTGCTCTGCATTCACACCTGCATCATTAAGTGCATTTTTCATCGCAAGGGCTGCGCCAGCGCCATCTTCCGGTGGTGACGTCATGTGATAAGCATCACCACTCATACCGAAGCCAACAAGCTCAGCATAAATTTTTGCACCACGTGCTTTTGCGTGTTCGTATTCTTCTAAAACAACAACACCTGCACCATCTGCAAGTACAAAACCATCACGGTCTTTGTCCCAAGGGCGAGACGCCGCTTGTGGGTTATCATTACGTGTAGAAAGCGCGCGTGCCGAACTAAAACCACCCATGCCAATTGGCGTAGATGCTTTTTCTGCACCACCTGCTACCATTGCGTCTGCATCACCGTAAGCAATCATACGAGCTGCATGACCAATATTATGAAGACCTGTTGTACATGCCGTTACGATCGAGATATTAGGACCTTTTAAGCCATGCATGATCGACAAATGACCAGAAATCATATTAATGATGGTCGAAGGCACATAAAAAGGTGATAATTTGCGTGGACCGCTGTTCAATAACTTAACGTGGTTTTCTTCAATTAGAGTTAAGCCACCAATACCTGAACCTACCGCAACACCAATACGTTCAGCGTTTTCTTCTGTTACTTCAAGGCCTGAATCTTTAAACGCTTGTACACCAGCGGCAATACCGTATTGAATGAATAAATCCATTTTTTTGGTATCTTTTTTCGCCATGTATAACGTTGGGTCGAAATCTTTTACAAGACCCGCGAATTTAGTACCAAAGTCAGTCGTATCAAAATGGTCAATTAAACCAATGCCACTTTGACCCGCTAATAAACCTTGCCATGTTGAATCAACATCATTACCTAGAGGGGTTAACATACCTAGGCCAGTAACCACTACTCGACGTTTAGCCACAGTCATCTCCAAAATATATTAGGTGCAGATAATACAAAAGCCCGAAAGCGGGCTTTTGAAAAACAAAAGGCAGCTGGAATGCTGCCTTACTGTCTAAGCTTTTATTACTCAGCGTGAGCAGTAACGTAATCGATAGCTGCTTGAACTGTAGTGATCTTCTCAGCTTCTTCGTCTGGGATCTCAGTGTCAAACTCTTCTTCAAGAGCCATTACTAGTTCTACAGTGTCTAGTGAATCAGCGCCTAAATCATCAACAAATGATGCTTCTGCTTTAACTTCTTCTGCTTGAACACCTAGTTGCTCTACGATGATTTTTTGAACACGTTCTTGGATGTTGCTCATTCTTATTTCCTTAATTAAAAACGCTTTGCGTTATTTTTCAGATTGCGGCGTAGTTTACGCTGCAAAATTTTATGATTCAAGATTCATTTCCATTTTTATTATCTGGTCGAACCTCACAAATCAAAAACTAACCTTTTATCGCCTACTTTCACCGCAATTTCAAGCCTAAATTAAACAATTTCGCCGAAATTGCGATAAGCGTTTGGCTTAGATCATGTACATGCCGCCATTTACATGCAAAGTTTCGCCTGTTACGTAAGCAGCAGCGTCAGATGCTAAATAAGCCACAGCCGCTGCAATTTCGTTCGGCTGACCTAAACGATTTGCCGGCACGTTAGCAAGCGTTGCTGCTTTTTGCTCGTCAGTTAGCTCATCTGTCATATCAGTTTGAATAAAACCTGGTGCAACTACGTTAACCGTAATACCGCGAGAAGCTACTTCACGTGCCATTGATTTAGAAAAACCAATCACACCCGCTTTTGCCGCAGCATAGTTTGCTTGACCTGCATTACCCATAGTGCCAACAACAGAACCTACGTTAATAATACGACCCTTTTTCTTTTTCATCATTGGACGTAATACCGCTTTTGATAAACGGAAGATTGACGATAAGTTGGTGTCGATAATGTCATCCCATTCACTGTCTTTCATGCGCATTAACAGATTATCACGTGTGATACCGGCATTATTTACTAGTACATCAATATCGCCTAAATCAGCTTTAATCGCAGCTAATGTTGCTTCAATTGATTCAGCGTCTGTTACGTTAAGTGCGTAACCTTTACCGTTTTCACCTAAATAATCACTGATATTGGTCGCGCCACCTTCGCTAGTTGCCGTACCTGCAACCGTCGCACCAAGTGATACAAGCGTTTCAGCAATTGATTTACCAATACCACGACTCGCGCCGGTTACTAGTACAACCTTACCTTCTAAAGAGAATAAGTTACTCATAAAATGTTCCAATAATTAGGCGTTTAACACGCTAGAAATAGAGTTCAAATCATTAACTGCTTCGCAGCTAACGCTTTTATCAATACGTTTTGCAAGACCCGTTAATACTTTACCCGGGCCAAATTCATAAGTTGTTGTTAAGCCATCTTGTGCTAGTTTTTGCACTGTTTCAGTCCAACGTACTGGGCTATATAACTGGCGTACAAGTGCATCTTTAATTGCTTCACTTGCAGTTTCAGTAGCTACATCAACATTATTAATTACTGAGATTTCAGGTGTATTAAATGTAATTGCTGCTAAATCTTCAGCTAGCTTATCAGCTGCTGGCTTCATTAATGCACAGTGAGACGGCACGCTTACAGCAAGCGGTAATGCACGCTTTGCACCCGCTTCTTTACATAATTCACCGGCGCGCTCTACCGCTGCTTTTTGGCCTGCAATAACCACTTGACCAGGTGAATTGAAGTTAACTGGTGACACGACTTCACCTTGAGCTGCATCAGCACATGCTTTTGCAATCGCATCATCAGCAAGGCCAATAATTGCGTACATTGCGCCTGTTCCTGCTGGAACCGCTTCTTGCATGTAAATACCACGTTTTTCAACCAGTTTTACTGCTTCAGCAAGTGAAATAACACCAGCACAAACCAGTGCAGAGTATTCACCTAAGCTATGACCTGCCATAGCACTTGGTTTTTCACCACCGTTAGCAAGATAATGACGATAAATTGCAACACTTGACGTTAATAACGCAGGCTGAGTGCAGTGTGTTTCGTTAAGTGATTCTGCAGGACCTTCTAGCACTAATGCCGCAAGGTCATAGCCCAGTGCATCGCTTGCTTCACTGAAAGTAGCTTTTACTACTTCTGATTCAGCTAATAATTCAGCCAACATGCCCACTGATTGTGAGCCTTGACCAGGAAATAAAATCGCTGTGTTATTTGACATAGTTTTCTTCTTCTATAACAAAACAAAACCAGCTACTGCTGGTTATAAAAATTCTTTAAGTGGAAAAAATGCGCTTACTTATTGCAGGGTGAACAAAATGAATCTTTATCCACATTTTCAAGGTCCAATTGTTGGCCTTTTAGCGCTGCAAAACGGGCTTCAATTTTTTCAGGAAGTTGCTTTTCAACTTCTCTCACGGCTTCGTTAATAGCTGCTAAAAATGCAGGCGATTTAGCATTACCGTGACTTTTAACCACAATACCGCGTAATCCTACCAAACTTGCACCGTTATACTGGTCGGGGTTCATCTTTTTATAGAGCTTTTTTAGCACTGGAAACATTAAAAGTGCCGCTGCACGATAAAAAATACTTTTCTTAAGGGTTTTGTTCAGCTTATGAATGATCATTTTAGCGATACCCTCACAGGTTTTTAGTGCAATATTGCCCACAAAACCATCACACACAATAACATCGGCCTTACCTTTAAAAATGTCTGTGCCTTCACAGTAACCGATGTAATTTATTGCGTCAGATTGCTCAAAAATTTCTGCTGCGCGTTTGATATCATCATGGCCTTTTATTACTTCAGCACCAATATTAAGTAAACCTACTGTCGGGTTTTTTATGCCTTGTGACTGCTCGGCCACCACGCTGCCCATTAAAGCAAATTCAAATAATGTTTCAGGATCAGCAGTAACGTTGGCACCTAAGTCAAGAAGGTAAACTGGTTTTGGCTTTTCTGTTGGCACAGAGCTAATAAGTGCCGGACGGCTAATGCCTGGCAGCATTTTCAAAATGCAGTAAGCCATTGCGAATAAAGCGCCTGTATTGCCCGCTGATACACATGCTTGCGCCTCACCTGATTTAACTAAATCAAGGGCCTTTCGCATGGAAGAATCTTTTTTTGAACGTAATGCCGTAGCAGGTTTGTCGTCGTTATTAACAACTTCACTACAGTGTTTGATATGTAATCTAGGATGTTGCAGTGCGTCGAGCTTTTCTAGCTCAGTGCGAATAAGTGTTTCGTTACCACATAAAATCAGGGTGATATTATCGTGCAAATTAACAGCTTCAATTGCTGCTGGCAACGAAGAACGGGGGCCGTAATCGCCCCCCATTATATCTAACGCTATGGTTAGATTAGACATCAAAATAGCTCGATTAAGAAACTACTTTTTCGCCTTTGTAGTAACCGTCTGCAGTTACGTGGTGACGACGGTGAGTTTCACCTGATACTGGATCAACAGTTAGAGTTGGACCATTGATCGCATCGTGTGAACGACGCATACCACGCTTAGAGCGAGACTTCTTGCTTTTTTGTACAGCCATTGCCTTATCTCCTAAGAATCTTTCTTAAGTTGTTTCAAAATTTCAAATGGATTTGGTTTGTCATCTTCTGCTTTTATTTCACCAAAGCTCAATGGCTTTTCTGAAAATCTGCAATGAGACTCTTCATGCATCGGTACTATTGGGATGGCTAACATTAACTCGTCTTCAACAAGTTGATGCAAGTTAATTTCACCTTCCTCATCCATCTCTACAACGTCATAACATGACGGTAGATGCTCAGATGACTTACCTATACCTATTGGCGAATAAGCAAAGTCTAGTTCCAAATCCAACCCTAACTCTTCATTACAGCGCTGACAAACTGTAGTAATGTTGGCTTTGGCTTGGCCTTCGACAACACTAATACCTTGTTCATCTTTTCTGAAATGAATCTTAACTTCGACCTCACCCTCGCTCCTAACAACTACTTCGAGTAATCGAGGAAGTTGTTCAAACAACACAACACCGTCATAACTGACCTGTTTTTGTGCTGTTCTTACCGGATCAAGCGTGATCGGAATCTTCACCTTTTGCATAGGGGCTGCATCATATAGATTGTTAGACTTATAGTCAAAATAAAATTCAACTTTCCTTTGCATTTAGGGCAATTGAATTCTATTCTGCGCAAAAAGTAAGTATTCGTTGAAAATTATCATGAAAACCCCGTTTATTTTAGCGTCAAGTTCACCGTTTCGAAAATCAATTTTAAAAAAAATATTGCCAAATTTTGATGCGTTTTCACCAGACATTGATGAAAGCACCAAAACGAATGAAGCGCCAATTGAATTAGTCGAAAGATTAGCAATTGAAAAAGCGAAAACAGCCACGCAAATTTACCAGCAAGGTATTGTGATAGGTTCGGATCAAGTTGCCCTTTTTGATGGACAGATATTAGGTAAACCGCATACACGAGACAAAGCGATTGAACAGCTAACTCTTTTTTCAGGTCAAAAAGTAGAGTTCATTACATCTTTAGCGGTTTTTGATATCGAATCAGATAAGTTCCATGTGACCCACGATATAACCCAAGTCTATTTTAGAGAGTTAACGCAAAGCCAAATTGAGAATTACATCGATATAGAGCAACCATTAAACTGTGCTGGCAGTTTTAAATCTGAAGGTTTGGGAATTGTTCTTTTTGATAAAATAGTTGGTGAGGACCCAAACAGTTTAGTGGGCCTTCCTTTAATCAAGCTCACATCGTTATTACATGAGTTTGATGTTGACCCACTTAATCTGAACGCTGATTAATTTAAAACAAGTCTACTAGCTGCTCAAACTGATCAATAATGGCGAATGGTTTAAGCGGCTTTAATTGACTCACCGGGTGAGCGCCAAAACTTACACCTACCGATGTTGCCTTAGCATTGTTTGCCATCGCTAAGTCCATCGTTGTATCGCCAACCATCACGGTTTTATCACTTGCGATATTAAGTTCATCACAAATTTCTAAAATCATTTCAGGCGATGGTTTTGAAGCACATTCACAAGCTGTACGTGTTGCCTTAAATAGATGTGCCAATTCTGTTTCCGCCATTAAACGGTTTAATCCCTTCCGACTTTTACCCGTTGCCACAGCAAGTGTATAGCCTTTTTCATGTAGTGCTGTTAAACACTCTCTTACATGAGGAAAAAGCGTTGATGGTGTTTCTTCGTTTACGTAAATGTCTTTATAACTTTGCGAGAGGGTTAAAGTCATT
This sequence comes from Pseudoalteromonas sp. G4, assembly GCF_028875915.1. Taxonomy (GTDB): domain Bacteria; phylum Pseudomonadota; class Gammaproteobacteria; order Enterobacterales; family Alteromonadaceae; genus Pseudoalteromonas. The sequence goes on along the minus strand of NZ_JAPEHW010000049.1, from coordinate 13,271 downwards.
GACGGCTTTTCAAACAGTTCGTTAATGGCTACATCAAGACTAAGCCCGATAATCTGTCTGATTGCATCATCAGTTGGTCGAGCTAATTGGTGGCAGTCTGCCACCAATTTAACCGTATTCACAATTTTTGGCACGGTATCCATAATGGTACCGTCCCAATCAAAAATGATTAATTGTTTGTTAGTCATTACTTGTCTTCACGAAGTGTTTTTAAGCAATTTTTTAAATTGCCATCTAAAGGCGCTTCAACACGCATAGACTCTTCTGTTTTAGGATGTACAAATGTTAAGTCATGAGCATGTAAGAAAAGACGGTTTAAGCCCTTTTTCTTCATTTCGCTATCAAACTCTGCAACACCGTATTTGTCATCACATGCTATAGGATGGCCTTTGCATTGCGTATGCACACGAATTTGGTGTGTTCTTCCCGTCACAGGCGATGCTTGTACTAATGTTGCAAATTGACCAAAACGCTCTAATACACGAAAACGTGTTTGACTTGGTTTACCTTCTGCTTCATCAACACGCACCACACGCTCACCTGATTGCAAGGTATTTTTACGAAGTGGCTCGGTAACATTTTTAATTTTGCTTGCCCAACTACCTGTAACTAGTGCCCAATAATTTTTCTCCATGGTTTTTTCACGCAGTTGCTCGTGTAAACCACGTAAAATGGAGCGTTTTTTTGAAACCAGCAAACAGCCTGATGTATCTCGGTCTAAACGATGCACTAACTCAAGGTTACGCTCTTCAGGGCGAATACTACGTAGCGCCTCAATTAAGCCATAACTTAAGCCACTGCCACCATGTACTGCCATGCCAGAAGGCTTATTAATAACCATCAAGTATTTATCTTCAAACAGAATGGCGTCTTCAAGCTTATTGATTTTATCGAGATTTTTAGGCACAAACTCTTGTTTTTCAGCAACTTTAACTGGCGGAATACGTACCATATCGCCCGCTTTCAGTTTGTATATCGGTTTAATGCGTTTTTTATTTACGCGCACTTCACCTTTTCGCAAAATGCGATAAATGGCACTCTTAGGCACACCCTTCAAAAAGGTAATTAAAAAGTTATCAATTCGTTGGCCATCATTGCCTTCATCGATATCAACAAATTGGACCTGATTTTTTTGCTGTTCTGACATTGCCTAATCACTGATTTGAGTAATAATTTAGTTGCGAAGCGTCCATATTTAATGGGATAATCGCGTTCGAAATTGAACCTTTGAGAGCAAAAATTCCGCTCCAACAGTCAATTTGGTGTTTTATTAGCCAAAGCTAACGATGAAACACGCTTTAAGACGCAGATCATACAGGTCTCTGACAGCTTTCAAAAGCTTTTAACGATCTTAAAGCGCATGTAGTGGCCCACTGAAGCAATGAGTGTACTAGATTGTGACCCGGAAAAGCCCCATCGAACTCAGCTAATAAACGTATTTTAAAAGATAAGATACGAGATTTACGACCACACGTCGTTCAGAATATATTTAAATGAATTTTTGTGCTGGGCTGAACAATGCCGAGCACCTGCCAGTAGGCAATTTAACAGAAAATCGGAGTAATACTCCACCCAGACAGCCCAGTCGTGAGACTGCACAATTTCGTGGGTGTCTGAACAAGTATGGTTGTTAATCTCTACTACTATATAGAGTTTAACAATATGAAACGTATGCTGATCAATGCAACGCAACAAGAAGAAATGCGCGTTGCACTGGTTGATGGACAGCGCTTGTATGATTTAGATATCGAAAGCCCTGGCCATGAACAAAAAAAAGCAAATATCTACAAAGGTAAAATTACTCGCGTAGAACCTTCTCTTGAAGCAGCTTTTGTTGACTATGGTGCAGAACGCCATGGTTTCTTACCTCTTAAAGAAATTGCCCGCAGTTATTTCCCTGACGGTTACACCTTCAACGGTCGTCCAAACATTAAAGATGTAGTTAAAGAAGGCCAAGAGGTAATCGTACAAGTTGATAAAGAAGAGCGCGGTCAAAAAGGTGCTGCACTTACAACCTTTATCAGTGTTGCTGGTAGTTACTTAGTCTTAATGCCTAACAACCCTCGCGCAGGCGGTATTTCACGTCGTATCGAAGGTGATGAACGAACTGAACTAAAAGAAGCATTATCTCGTTTAGAATTACCAAAAGGTATGGGCTTAATTGTTCGTACAGCAGGTGTAGGCAAATCGTTCGAAGAGCTTGAATACGATTTACGTGCACTACTTGTTCATTGGGACGCTATTAAAAAAGCATCTGAAAGCGGCCCTGCTCCGTTTTTAATTCACCAAGAAAGTAATGTAATTTTCCGCGCTATTCGCGATTATTTACGTCGTGATATTGGTGAAATCTTAATTGATAAGCAGCGCGTATTTGATGAGGCAAAAGCACACATTGAGCGTTTCCGTCCTGACTTTATTAACCGTGTAAAACTATACACAGGCGATGCACCATTATTTACTCACTATCAAATTGAAAGCCAAATTGAATCTGCTTTCCAACGTGAAGTGCGTTTACCATCAGGTGGTTCAATTGTAATTGACCCAACAGAAGCATTAACGTCAATCGATATTAACTCGTCTAAAGCAACAAAAGGCGGTGATATTGAAGAGACAGCATTAAATACAAATTTAGAAGCTGCTGACGAAATTGCACGTCAACTTCGTTTACGTGACTTAGGTGGTTTAGTAGTTATCGATTTCATCGATATGACTCCGCCGCGCCACCAACGTGCGGTAGAAAATCGTTTGAAAGATGCGGTTAAGCCTGATCGCGCGCGCGTTCAAATTGGCAAAATTTCACGTTTCGGCTTACTTGAAATGTCGCGTCAGCGTCTTCGTCCGTCACTGGGTGAAGCAAGCCAAGGTACTTGTCCACGCTGTAACGGCCAAGGTACTGTGCGTTCTAATGAGTCGTTAGCACTGTCTATTCTTCGTTTATTAGAAGAAGAAGCAATTAAAGACAATACTTCGCAAGTAAATGCACAGGTACCAGTACCGGTTGCAACTTATCTTTTAAATGAAAAACGTAAGAGCGTACGTCGTATCGAAAAGCGTCATGGTTGTCACGTTGTGATTATTCCTAACCCGCATTTGGAGACGCCGCACTATGAAGTTATTCGTTTAAAGAAAGACGAAACAATTGAAACTGTAAGCTTTGACCAAGTTCAAGCGCCAGAAGTAAACGTTGAAACAATCGTTCATGCTGAAAAAGCAGTAAAAGAACAGCCAGTACTGCAAGGTGTTGTTGTTCCAAGTGAGCCTGCGCCAGTTAAGAAAGAAGAAAAAGAAGGTTTATTTACCAAAATTGCAAAATGGTTTGGCAGTTTATTTGCAACTGAAGAACCTGAAAAGCCAGTGAAAAAACGTGGTGGTCGTCGTAATAACCAGCGTAGTAATGACAACCGTCGCCGTAATCAACGTAAGCCTAATAATCGTGCTAAGCAAAATGCCAATGAGCAAAAGGAGCAGCGCGAACAACGTGATGAAAAGCGTAACGCAAAAGAGAACAATAACCGTCGCCGTCGTAACAACCGCTCAAACGCCAATAAAGTGGACAAAGAGCAAAAACAAGTTGAAACAACAGCAAATGAGCAACCAGTTAAGGTAAAAGAGCGTCGTCAAAGAAGAAACATGCGCAAGAAAGTGCGTGTTGAAAACACCAATGACACAGCGGTAGTTGAAACTAGTGCAACTGAAACTGCAGTTGCTCAAGAAGCCGTAACTAAGCCAGTAGAACCAAAATCTGTTGAGAAAAAACCAGCTAAAGCGAAAAAGCCGATGCCTGCTGTAGAACCAGTGGCAACACAAATTGAAGCTGAAGTTGTTACACCAGTTGCAGTTGAAGAAGTTTCTTCACCAGAAGAAAAGCAGCCTGCAGTTTCACATGAAGCACCAAAAAGCAGTGAAACAGCTAAGGTACAATCTGCAAAGCAAGAAGCACCTGCTGAGTCAGATTCTTCAGAAGATGAAAAAGAGACGCGAACTCGTTCACGTCGCTCACCACGTCACCTACGCGCTGCTGGGCAACGTCGTAAAAAGCCGAGTGAAAACAAGTCTGATATCGAAATTGAAACAACTGAATCACCTGGTTTTGTGCCTGTAGCTGATCAAGCAATGGCCGAAGAAGAGCAAAAAGATGATAATGTACCTGTAGCGCAAGCAGTTATCGAAGCACAAGCTGTAAAAGCTCCAGAAACAAGTCGACCAGTTGTTGCAGAGACACTAACTTCTGATGCTGAACAAGAAATAGTGGAAGACGCCGCAGCTGTAGCTTCAGTTAAGCCTGCTTCTGAAGCAAACACAGCTGAAAACACGATATCTAATGATGTTGATTTAATAGAGCCTAGCGTTACAAAAGTGTCTGCGCCAGAATTAACCACAGAGCCAGTTGCCGACGCTGAAGTTACAGCAAAAATTGAAGAAGTAACAGTTGAAGAGCCTGCAGTTGATAACACTATCGGCACTGAAAATGTTAAAGCTGAAATTTCTGTTGATGCAAATAAGCCTAAATCGAACGGTACAGTTTACGCTCACGCAAGTGCACCTATGACGAAAGCAACAGGTGCCGCACTTACAGACGGCTTTATCATGCCAACAGCAATGGCCCATAATGAACGTCAAGTGCCTGTGGCAAGTGCAATGCGCCCAGGCAGCATAAACCCTGTGAGTAAAGCTAGTGCGCCAATGGCAAAAACAGTTTAATCTTAAGTTGTAACTAAAAGAGCCGCTTAATGCGGCTCTTTTTTTGCTTCAAATCGAGTAATTTAAATAGAGTCGATAAATCTAAATCTGATGCCTATGAACAAAGAACAATTAATTCTCTTCAAAAAAGCGTTCTAATTGGTCCTTTAAATTAGGTGGAATTCCTTTGATAGTTAATGTATCTGTGTACTTATCGTAAAGAACACGTTCACCTAAGTGCTTACGTTCAAAACTAACACTTACTCCACTTCCTTGACCGGAAAATTTAACCATTGACGTGACTGTTTTCTTATCTACCGGAAACGATTCTTCAAGATCATAAGCTTGTTCTTTATAAAAGCTATCAAAGCTCACATTTTCATCGCGACTAATGGTATTTGATAACTGAGAAACATCTGCGTCACTGCCTGTTGCAACACAATCAGAACAATAATCAAAAACTTGTTTGCGCAAATCGTCTTTCTCCGATTTATCAAACTGTCTGTCAGATAAATAATCTTCCACAGCAGAAAGCATTGCCTGAGATTGCTGTCTTGCATCGATGCCCTCTTCACAACCTAGGAAATCTAAAAAGAAATCTGCAACTTTTCTACCTGCGCGCCCTTTAATAAATGAAATGTAACGATTATCCTCAAGCGCTGTAGCCATACCATTGAGGTCAATACGCGCCGCTAACTGCATTTTAGCAATATCTAAATGACGCGATGAGGTTAAATCTAATTCTTGGTTAATAGAATAATGCTCTTTAACATTAACAAGGGCGATCATTACATAATCATCTGCCACAAAACGATAGTGACAGAAAATTAAGTAACCGGTTTCATTGAAGGCGTATTTATTAAGCTCTTCTTTTAGAACTTCTGCTGCTTGCTCAGTTAAATGATAAAAATGCATCTCACCTTGACGGTAACTTTGAATACATGAACTCACCACGCCATTTTTTTCAGAGCTGAAACCACAAAACCCTTTGCCTGGTTTACCGTTATAAGCATGGTGTAGTTGCTCAATAAAGATGTTTACCTTGTCATTTACTGGCATTTCATCATTGCGTAGATGAATTTCAACGGTTTCGTCTTTTTTGTCTACATAGTGAACGACGAGTCTTTCTACTTGCACTGTCATCTTTGTTTTTCACGCCTCAAATGTTAAAATATGAGTAATTTTATAAAATTAGAACTTAATTGATGCCTATCTTATCAAAATATTCAGACCAGCAAGTAGAAAATCTTGTAGATGACCTTTTAAAAACACTTGTAGCACATAAAGCACCACTAGATTTAAGTTTAATGTGTTTAGGAAATACACTTTCTCATATTATTAATGAGAAAGTGCCTGCTGCACAACGACAAGCACTGATCGACAACTTTACACAAGCCTTAAAAGACTCTGCAAAGTAACGCTATGAATTTGTCATCACAACAGGCGTTTTCCTCAAAAGCAGCAAAGCTGTTAAGTTGGGGTCATTGGTTTACCTTTGCAAATATATTATTTGCGCTCGTGGTGAGTAGTCTGTATTTAATTTCAGATCCGCTACCAATGACACTCTCAGGTAAGGCCTTTTTAATTTTTAATTGGCTTGGCCATATCAGCTTTTTAACGTTCTTATGTTTTGTGCTGACAATTTTCCCACTCAGTTTAGTGTTTCCCTACCCCCGCCATATTCGTGGTATGGCGGCGGTTATAGCCACTTTTACAATGTCACTTTTAGCGCTTGATGCTTATGTGTATTTCCAATTGGGATATCATCTTTCACCTCAAGTCTTTGAGCAAATTGTCTCATTAATAAGTGATACCATTTCGACAAATCCAACATTATCCTTGTTTGTAGCAGGCGGCATTATTTTTGTAATTTTGTTTTTCGAACTCATTGCCAGTAACTTTACATGGCGCCATCTAACCGAGTTAAGACAAAAACCTTTTCGCCGTTATATTTCACCAATTTTTATTTTTGCATTTGTAGCGAGTCATTTAATTCATATTTGGGCTGATGCAAACGTTAAGCTTGATATTACAAAGCAAGATAATGTGTTGCCTCTTTCTTACCCGACAACGGCAAAAAGCTTACTAGCACGTTATCAACTCGTTGATTTAGATGAATACAAAGAAGCGCAAAATGTCGATTTTGCAAATGGCAAAGTAACTTACGTAGCCCCTTCAGAGGCACTTTCTTGCAAAGCAGTAAATAGCAAAGCGCTGGTGTACGTTTTTGACTCTGAAGAATTACTAAACACGTATTTACAAAAGCACGCGTTGAACCCTATTGAGAATTTTTATCAGCCTGCCAATAAACAAGAATCGCTGTTTAATCTAATTTATGGTTTGCCAAGCTATTATCAAAAAACCATACGCACCCAAGGTATTTTACCAGCATGGAGTAATACGGTAAGGGCATCGTTTATCAACTTACCTCGTCTAGCAGAAGATGTTGATGCGAATTTAACCATGTTTTACATTAAATCAGAGGATGATTTAACCAAAGCGATTAAGCAAAAAGCTGATTATGCTTATGCGGTTACAGATAATAGTGAAAGCGCTTGGCACAAATCCACACTATACACTAGCGAATCACTGCTACCAGCAACCATTACAACGCCTCAAGATGTTATCACCAGTGTCTTAGCAACAACATTCGCATGCCAAAGTATAAACAAATTTACGCTAGGTAATAACATATTTAATGAAAATGAAACCGGTGTAAATATAAGTGGAAACACCCTATTAATTTATAAAAAAGATAAACTGACACTTCTGACCTCCGATGGAAAGCACGAAACAATTTCAGCTCAGCAAGGCTTTGCAATAGAAAGCCAGCTAGAAGTACCTTTCCTGGTAGAAAGCCTTAAAAAACTCAAGCAATTTGAGCAATAGCCATTCCCTTTCTATACTCTAATACATGACAGGATGTCACTAGAGTATAGAAGGAACTACAATGAAATATCTCGCCGTCCTAGCGTACACTCCCTTAATAGCCTTATCTGCACCTGATTACTATCAATGTACCTCAGAGCAAGGAGTAACATTCAGTCAATTTCCTTGCAAAGCAGAACTAAACCAAGAAAAACGTTCATTTTCCCCAGTAAATACATCATCGAAACCGTTTGCAAATAAGAAAACCCTAACTGAATTTACTACTAATCAGAGGGTTAACGCTTTTGATAGCAAAATTAAAGGTGTGTTAAATAAAATAAACTCCCTCAAACAAGAACGTTTTCTTGAGTTAGAAAAGCTTAACAGTAAACTTCTTCAAACAATGAATAGTGATGAAAAAAAGGTGCTTCTAAAAGAAGTAAAAGAAGAGCGAAAACGCATTAAAGAAAGTTACAAAGAGCGCCTTTCCCATGAAAAAGACAAGCTAAGCTGGCTTCGCACTGAGCGAGCTGAGTTAAAAAAATAAAGCCACAAAATTGTGGCTTTATTTTTTATTAAGTCAGCAAACTTTATATAAATGCTGGCTTTATTCTAGCAAGCAGTTTAAGTGATACCTCATCAAGTTCGCCATGACTGAGCCACGCATTTAATAATGATTCATTATCATGCAAGCTACCGTTTACCTTTTCTTGTAACAAGGTTACTTGTTCACTAAGACGAAGTGCGGTATCGGCTTCAGGTGACTCTAATTCGTTTAAAAGCTCTAAACGAATTGTTAATTGATGCCTTGAAAGCTCACTCACTTCTTTTTGCTGCCATTCAATTGGTATATCACCTTGCTCTAGCGCAGCAAATAAAGAAATCATTTGCTCTTGGGATTTTTCTTTTTCTATCATTTCAAGATGATTTTGATATTGCAAAATCAATTCGTTGATTTCTTTAGCTACATTTGTTTTATGTAACGAAGCATCAAACAATTCTGCTTTTAATGCCTTCAATTGCGTTAAGGCAGTTTGTAGTGAAGTAAAATTATTAAGATCAGCTGCATTATTTATCTCTTTATAACGACTTTGAAATGCAACAAGCTGAGAGTTTTGTTGCTCACGCTCAGCTTTTTTCTGAATGTCACGTAATGCAAATGCCTTATCGTTAATTTCACGAAACGCATTCCAAAGCTGATTCTCATGATTTTTACCCGCAAAACCAATTTCTTTCCAGCGCGCCTGAAGCGCTTTCAGTTGGTTAATCACATCATCAATATTGTCATTGGTTAAACATGCTTCTGCATCTTTAACCAACTGGGTTTTTAATGATGCATTGTTACTGTGACTTTCTTTGATAAATGCGAAGATCTGATTATCAATTGGTTTTAAACTCGCTAATAGCTGCTTGTAGCGTTTGTTATCAACTTCACCCGCGTCACGCCAGTCTTGCTTTAATTTTTTATATTGTTTTTCAATATCTTTCAGGTTGATATTTGGTAAAGTAGTTAAAAGTGCTTGATATTCATTAATAAGCAACTGACGCTTAGCCACATTTTCTTCGCGCACAGCTTCAAGAGCTGCATAATGTTCACGACAAGGTTTAAACGCTACTTCTAACTGCAAATTAAACTGTTCATCAAGTGCTTTTTCTTCGTCAGTTGCAACATAACCCAGCTCGTTCCAACGCTTGCGTGCAATTTTAATCCACGTGCTCAGCTCTTCAATATTATCTGATTGTTCAGCAATTTTTTCATTTACCTCAGCTATAAGCTCATGACGTTTTGGTAAACTAATTTCTCTTTGCCATTCATTTACTTTAGTAAGCTCTTGCTCAACATATTGATATTCAGCTTCAAGGCGTTGTTGTGCTGATGTTGGCAGCTCGCTAAACGACGTTTGTACACCTTTGAAAATACCAAAACACACTTTGAAGCGTCCTGCTTCAATTAAACGTTTAATGTCTTTTAATTGTTTAGAAATACCCGCTTGTAATGACTTAAACTCATTAAATAAAGCTTTGTGTGCTGAGTACCATGCTTTGTCGTGACTGCGTAATTGGTTTAGATAATTACGCATTAATGGCTTGGGTAGCGCCTTAATCATTTCATTAGAAGTATTAAACCACTCGTCTTTTTCAGCTTGCGCCGCATCGAGCGTTTGTAAATTTGTTGCAATTGTAAGAGATTTTGCTTTATTTACTTGTGAGGCTATAGCAGGCAATAGATCAATTACCGCTTTTACTTCTTCACACTGTCCTTCGATAGTCAATAATTGCTTTTGGAAGTTCGCCGTAGGCAAACTTAACTGCTCTAGACTCGCAAGCTCTGTCTTCATTTTCGCAATCACAGCATTAAGAGATGCCAGGTTGTCGGGAGTTGGTTCACTTAATAAAGTATTCAGTACACCTTCAGCTTCTTTATTCAATGCTAAAGCATTGTTTTTTGCGTTTTCAATTTGTGCTTTTTTATTTTCTTGTGCTTTTAGTTCATCAAATTTTACTTTTAATGTAGCTAGATGCGCCTCAACTTTTGCCAAAATGACTTGGTGCTTTTCTTCAACTTGCTCTCTGTCTGCAAGATATTCTAGCTCTAGATTTTGCCACTCTGTTGATAACACAGCTAACTCGTCAGCGCATTTGATGTAATCAAACTTATCTCTGAGTGCATTAAGTTTTGCCAAAACAAGCGTTACAGCCTGATTAACTTGTTGTGGTTTTAACGCTTCACGTTGTTGCTTTTCAGCCTCTTCTTTGAGCTGTTTTGCCAGTGCAGGTTTTGCATGTTTAACAATCGCTTTATCTAGCTGTACGCTTTGCATAAGCGGCACTAAAAGAGGTTGCTGCGATTCAGTGGCTGAAATAAAAAAATCTGAAATAAGCGCTTTATTACCTATGCGTTTTAACAATGCTACTTTTTTATCAAAGTCAGTTATTAGCGGTAATAACGATTCTAGCTGCTGCGGTTTGTCACAACGTTTAATAAGAATGTTTAACTCTTCTTCATTGGGTGTATGCTGCGCTAGCTGATTAAATATCTCTTTTTCTGCGCTATTTTGCAGTGACTGACTCGTTGTTTGTTTGTATGTTTTCCACCACAACGAAATATCGTTGATGCGCTTTAATGCTGCAATGCGTACTTTTTCATTATCATCAGATTGCGCTAGCTGATTCAAAATCGCATTTTCTTTTGATTTATTTAAATCAAGTTTACTGACCGCAACTAAACGTTCGGCTACTTTTTTACTTTTCCATTTCGGCGTGAATAAACTACTAAATATCATCTTGCGCGAACCTTGCGATCTCATTTTGTGGACTAAATTCTTTCTTTAATTGTGCTTTTGATTTTTGAACCATTTGACCATCTTCGCCGATAGTAAATTGTTCGTTGCTTTTGGCAACCTTTGCTTGGTAAAGCATCACTAACTGTACTGTTTGTTCTTTTTGTGCGTCGGTTAAAGGCGTACCGTCAGGCCATTTACCTGTCGATGCGCCATATTCTAAGCGAGCAAATAATTCAGGAGTAAGAGAGTTAACTAATTGTTCGATATTCATGTTACGACTTTTTCAATAAAATAATGCGAATACGGTTAATGATGTACCAGACAAATCCTGCTGCTATCGCACCATAGGTTGTCATTTGTTCTAAGCTTTCAGCTGCGGGCTCTCGCGAATAAAGGTATAAAAAACCGCCCAGGAAAATAATCAGTGCAACAAAAGACTGGTTTAGTAATCCTTGCTTACGCTTGATATATTGGCGATAAGCAAGCTTTTCTCTTTCATGCTGATCAAGTCCTGCCACTGCAGTGTCACAATGTGGACATACTTTGTGTTTATCAGAGATTGGTTTACTACACGCTGGACAACTTATCCTCGCCATTTACTGCTCCCTAAAGCTAACTAAAAAAGGCGCCTTTCGGCGCCTTCTAGTTTACTCTTTTTCTTGGCTGTTGTCTTTTTTAAACTTCACCCAATAATCATCAACTTCTTGCTTCATTTCTTTACGAAGCAACATAATGCCGAATAAGTTAGGTAAGGTCATTACAACAATTGCCACTGCTGCAAGTTTCCAAACGAGCGTTGTATCTGCAAACGATGCCCAGAAGAACGCAGCAACATAAAATACACGATACGGCATAACTGAGCGCGAACCTAGTAGGTAAGTCATTGCACGGTCACCGTAATATGACCAAGCAATTGCTGTAGAGAATGCAAATAGTAATAGGCCAATCGATACAATGTATTGACCGTTTTCACCAAAGTAACCACGTTGGAACGCTAGTGTTGTTAGTTCCGCAGAATGAACAAGTGACTTGCCGCGAACAACAATGCTTTTATCAACGATGCTACCTTTTTCAATCACTACTGTACCAGTGTGAAGGTGGTCGCCATCTAAAAGGAAACGAATTTCTTCACCAACTGAACGGTTATGAATTACAGTAAAGTTTTGATTTACCGCTTTACCTTCAATTACATTCAACTTACCGCTAAATGGTTTAATACTTGATTGTTGATCATTCAGGTAGGCATATAACTCGTTACGCTGCGCTTCAACACGCTCGTGGTAGTTACCATCAATGAATTCCATACTGGTGCGCTCAAAACGAGTATCAAACTTTTCAGTCCATGCACCTGATGACAAAATCACCAAACCTGTAAGTGTACAAATAATGATTGTATCAATGAACGGCTCTAGAATTGACACCATACCTTCTGATACCGGCTCGTCCGCCTTAGCAGATGCGTGGGCAATTGGCGCTGAACCTTGACCTGCTTCGTTTGAGAATAAACCACGGTTTACACCACGGTTAAACGCATACGCAAATGATGCACCAATAAAGCCACCTGCTGCTGCAGAGCCTGTAAACGCATTAGTAAATACAGACGCAAATGCAGGGCCGATGTTTTCTATGTTATAGAAGATAACGCCAAACGCACCAATAATGTAAACAGCCGCCATAAATGGTACAACACGTGACGTGATGGCGGCGATACGCTTGATACCACCTAAAATAACAAGTGCAAGTAAAATAGCTAAAACACCACCTGTTAGCATTGGCTCAAGACCGAAGCTCGCTTCCATACCCTGTGCAATGTTATTGATTTGTGGCAGTGAACCTGTACCGAATGAGCTAATTACAGTCGCAACGGCAAATAATACAGCAAGCCATTTCATATTAAGACGACGATCCATGTAATACATAGGACCACCTGCCATAGTGCCATCTTCTGTTTTAACACGGTATTTATGAGAAAGCGTTACTTCTACAAATTTGGTTGTCATACCAAAGAATGCGGTCATCCACATCCAGAAAAGCGCTGCAGGACCACCAATTGAAATCGCCAGTGCTACACCACCGATGTTACCTGTACCGACGGTACCTGAAAGTGCTGTTGCAAGTGCTTGAAAGTGCGTTGTATCACCTTCATGTTCTTTTTTATCGTATTTACCACTTACTATTTTCCAGGCATGTTTAAAGTATAGTACCTGAGGAAATTTTAAATAAATGGTGAAAAATAGACCTACACCAAGCAGTACGTATGGGAACCAAAAGGCACTCCCTAACATACCATCTAGCATATCTAAAAAATTGCCAAATGCTTCCACAACTTGTTCCTCTTATTATTATTTTGGGTAGCAATACCAATTCTGTTAAGTATGTGATCAGAAGTAGCGCTGGAGAAATGAAATGATAACAAGGCGGAATTTTTCTTATGTAGTT
>NZ_JAPEHW010000048.1 GCF_028875915.1 Pseudoalteromonas sp. G4 | reverse complement strand
CTATTTCAAACTTTTTTTAGTTTTTTGGATCGTTCGGGCGAAATATGTACAAAACCGCCATAATTTGCAACTTTCGTTACATATTTATCACTTTTAAAGCTGGATAACTTAAGAAGTGACTATTTTTACATCAAAGTAAATTAAGCAAAGATCTTTATATAAAGACTTACACCCCAAACAATACCGACGATTAATAGTGAAAAAGTAACCGCAGCTGAACCCATATCTTTTGCGCGACCAGATAAAACATGCCTTTCTGTGCTTACGCGATCAGTTAACGCTTCAATTGCTGAATTTAATAATTCTACTATTAATACTAATAGCAGCACTGAAACTAACACAGCCCAGTGAATCAAATCTTGAGCCAACCAAAATGAAGCCGGAAACATAATTAATACTAGAAACAATTCTTGGCGAAATGCAGCCTCTTCTTTTATTGCCGCTTTTATACCTAAATAAGAACAATAACTGGCTTTAAATACACGCTGTAACCCGCCGCCATTTGGTTTATTAATTTCGCTCATTTTATTTATCCATAAAAAAACCCCGATAATCGGGGTTTTATATCAAACTTTTATGTAATTAAGCTACACCGTATTGGTCGCGATATGCTTTAACTGATGCTAAGTGCTCTGACATATCACCTTTTTGCTCAAGGTAAGTAATAAGGTCGGCTAACTTAACAATTGAAATTACCTGTGTATTAAAGTCACGTTCTACTTCTTGAATAGCAGAAAGTTCAGCTTTACCCTTTTCTTGGCGATCAAGCGCAATTAGAACACCTGAAAGATCTGCACCATTTGCAGCGATGATTTCCATTGATTCGCGAATTGCCGTGCCAGCCGTGATAACATCATCCACCAGCATGATTTTACCTTCAAGTGCAGAGCCTACTAATGTACCACCTTCACCGTGATCTTTTTTCTCTTTACGGTTAAAGCAATAAGGCACATCACAGTCGTGATGATCGGCGAGTGCAACCGCAGTTGTTGTTGCAATTGGAATACCTTTATAAGCAGGACCAAATAACACATCGAAATCAATACCAGAATCTTGTAGCGCTGCCGCATAAAAACGACCTAAGCGCGCAAGGTCACGACCGGTATTAAATAAACCCGCATTAAAGAAGTATGGGCTTGTACGGCCAGATTTTAGTGTAAACTCACCAAACTTAAGCACCTGCTTCTCAAGTGCAAATTCAATAAACTCTTTTTGATAATCTTTCATGTTGTACCCTATTACGCTAACGCTTGCTTTTGCATATCGATGATTTCGCGAATTGAATGCTTAGCCAACTCAAGTAAGTCGGTTAATTCGTCATATGAGAACGGTTCGCCTTCTGCTGTACCTTGCACTTCAATAAACTTACCTGTCTCAGTCATAATCACATTCATATCCGTTTCAGCTTCCGAATCTTCTAAATATTCAAGATCCGTTACCGCTTCACCGTTATAAATACCCACCGAGATTGCAGCAATCATATGCTTAAGTGGATTTGCGTTGATCATGCCTTTAGTACGCATGTAGGTAAGTGCATCAACTAATGCTACACATGCACCACTAATTGAAGCAGTACGAGTACCACCATCAGCTTGAATAACATCACAATCAATAGTGATTGTATTTTCGCCAAGTGCAGCTAAATCAACCGCTGCACGTAACGAACGTGCAATAAGGCGTTGGATTTCCATAGTGCGACCACCTTGCTTGCCTTTTGCAGCTTCACGACCACAGCGGCTATGAGTAGAACGCGGCAACATACCATATTCGGCAGTGATCCAACCTTTACCTTGGCCTTTCATAAAACGCGGCACACCAGCTTCAACTGTTGCAGTACACAATACCTTAGTATTGCCAAACTCAACTAATACTGAGCCTTCAGCATGCATTGTATAATTACGGGTAAAAGAGACTGGGCGAATTTGGTTAGGCGTTCGTTCACTAGGACGCATTAGATATCCTCACTATTCAAGATTTGGCATATTATAAGAAGTAATTCCTTTATTCGCTACGGGAAAAGTAATAAAAGGCAGTCTCTTTATATTTTTATCAAACAAAATTTACTGTAAGCTGCTAAACAACTTCCGCTATAATGCGACCAAGCACAAATTATCATTTCTAAAAACTTAGGAAACCGCACATGATCCATAGTATGACAGCCTACGCTCGCCATGAAGTTAAAGGTGACTGGGGTAACGGCGTTTGGGAAATCCGCTCTGTTAACCAAAGATACTTAGAAACCTTTATTCGTCTACCAGAACAATTTAGAGCACTTGAGCCTGTTATCCGTGAAAAACTGCGCAAACAATTGCAACGCGGTAAAGTTGAAGTAGCACTAAAATTTAATGCTAACCCAGCGCATGTGGGCGAAATGAAAATTAATGAAACCCTTGCTCAGCAACTTATGAATAATGCGACTTGGTTACAAGACCAAGTAAAAGGCGACATCAACCCAATGGATATTCTACGCTGGCCTGGAGTAATGGAAGCTGAAGAAATGGATATGGATTCAGTGCAAACAGAATTACTAAGTGGTTTTGATAAAACTGTTTCTGATTTTATTGATGCGCGTGGCTCGGAAGGTGCAAACCTAGAAACTATGATTGATACCCGCTTAACCTCGATTATTGGTCAAGTTGAAATTGTAAACGGACAAATGCCTGAAGTAATGAAATGGCAACGTGAAAAACTCACTAACCGTTTAGAAGAGTTACAAGCAGAGATTGATCAAAATCGCCTTGAGCAAGAACTGATTTATCTTGCACAAAAGCAAGATGTTGCTGAAGAACTTGACCGCCTTCAGTCGCACGTTAAAGAAACACGCAAAATTCTTAAAAAAGGTGGCGCGTGTGGTCGTCGTTTAGATTTTATGATGCAAGAGTTTAACCGTGAAGCAAATACGCTAGCTTCTAAGTCTATCAATACAGAAGTAACTAACGCTGCAGTTGAACTTAAAGTATTGATTGAACAAATGCGCGAGCAAATTCAAAATATAGAATAATATCCATTAGAGTCCAAACACCTCCGCTAGAGCCCAGTAATACTGGGCTTTTGTATTTTTAACGTCCAAATTATTTTGAATAATTTAGGCCAAAAATACAAAAAAGTGGTAGTGCGAGTGGTAGTTCGCTCTCTCAAGTCACCAATGTCGTCCAAATAACCCTACAAGTTTGGAGGATATATATGTTAACTGAGACCATACTCAAATCTATCATCAAAAAGGCAGAACCAACCCGCGGAATTGCCGATAAAGATGGCCTATTTTTTTCACTCACCAAATCTGGATATGCGAGTTTTAATTTCCGTTATCAAATTAACGGAAAACGTTCGGTGATCGCTATTGGCGCCTATCCAACTATTTCGTTAAAAGAAGCAAGACAGAAAGTCTTATTTTTTCGCCACCAGCTTGCAAACGGCATCGACCCTTTAATGGAAAAACGTAAAGCAGAGTTTCAAGCACGTAATACCTTAAATGCAGTCTTTGAACATTACTTCGAAACAATCATTGAGTCTCGTTATGCACATGCAGATCGTTTAAAGCGTCTTTATGAAATGAATTTACAGCAGCCATTAGGTAACCGCTCAATTAAAGAAATAAACGGCTTGGAGATTTCAGATGTACTGCAGAAAATCAAAAAAGGCACACGAACAAAAGCACCGAAAACGGCTTGGAGATTTCAGATGTACTGCAGAAAATCAAAAAAGGCACACGAACAAAAGCACCGAGACCATCCATTGCTAATAAGTCACTTTATTTATTGAAGGCGTTATTTAAACATGCTGTTAAGCTCGATTTAATTCGCCACAACCTGGCCCTATCCTTCACGGCAATGGACGCAGGCGGCGAAGAAAGGCCAAAGGATACCTATTTAAATGAAAAACAAATCAGACAGTTTTTCGACATAGCCGAAGCAGCAGGAACTGCTTTTAGTAGAGATAACTACCTAGCAACCTGCTTGCTGTTTTCTACGGCAACTAGAAAGATGGAACTGTTAGGCGCTAAGTGGGAAGAATTCGACTTTGACGAGTTGCTGTGGACAATTCCAGCGGAGAGAACAAAACCGCGCCGAGAGTTCTTAGTTCCATTATCACCACAAGTCATCGTTTGGCTTGATGAACTAAAAATAAGAGCCTGTGGCAGCGATTATGTGTTTCCGGCAAGAAAGCAAAGCCGTGTCCCCCATGTTTATCATGATACGTTAAACCACGCATTCAAGAATCTAAATCTACCGTTTACACTAGCACCACATGATATCCGCAGAACAACTAGAACATTGCTAGCAAAACTCGGCATATCTGATCAAGTCGCCGAAATATGTTTAAACCATAAACTCCCTAAGATGCAGCATATCTATAACAAGTACTCATTTTTGCCAGAAAAAAGAGAAGCCCTGTTAATGTTAGCTGAAGCTTTTTGCGCATGTTTACCTGAAAAAGAACAGTAATATGAAACGTGTAACAGATAAGAAGCTAATTGAAACAATTAGAGATTTGAAGCACTGGGACGGTTATCCGCCCACAACTGAGTACATTGTCCAAGCTCTCCCTATGTTTGACGAACAAATAGTTAAGCAGGCCTTAGTTAGGGCGACTCTGAGAGGCAAAATCAGAAAGCAAGGCAACCACTGGTATACATATCCCTAGATATAACTTGCTAGCAGATGCTCTTGAAGTCTCCACTAGCAAGTTTTCTGGCATAAACGCTTTTACACTTTTAAACTTGATAATCTTTGATTTCTAATGGCACTTTTTTGCTACTTCGTCTAAACCTAGCTGTCTTAAACGATCCATTAGTATCTCTTTCCCTTCCTCAAACCAGCCTGATTGAGGGAAACGTATTGCAAACCAAAAGCACCATTCATCAACGTCTTCTTTTGTGATATTTACAGGTAACTCTCTAAGTTGAGGTTCAATTATTTGGGGACAAAATGTTAATGCTCGACTTTTTATTTTTTTCAAAGTTGGTTTATGAGGTTTTTGTTGAATAGCTGCAATCGCTAGAGCTTCCTTTAACAAATTACGAATATTATCACCCGATTTATACAATGATGACTCAACTGCATTGAGATAGCACTCAAGCGCTGTATCGATTTGGCCACTAAGTATTAGCATTCGTCCCTGTAGCCAGTAATAGTGATAGCTAAGCTCATCGTTTAAATTATGCTCTTCAATTGATTTTTTAAGTGAAGCTAATCTAGCTGAATAATCAGCAAAACTACCAGAAGGTTTAGTTGTAGAGCGTCTCAGGAGCTTATGCAGTTCATTACCTTCTGCTGACAGTATATGTAAGTTGGCTGAACTTATTTCATTGATGTAAAACTGATAAAATATTCGACCAAAATCTATAATCCGCCACAAAACAGCCTCTTTTAAATGAGTAACAAACTGATGCTTCGTTTTTCTATGAAATGAATCAATGAATCTTGCTAAAAACAAAGTTTCCATCTCTTCATTAACCGCCTCTGGATTGGATAATGATGCCCATTGAGCAAGTAGAGTTAAGTTACCAATATTAGGGAGCTCTTCACCACTTCGCCACTTTCTAACTGTTCTGTCAGTATTTTCAAAGAATTTTTTTATGTCGTTTTCAGCTAAATCTTGCTGGCTATTGTAAAAATCAATAAGTGCTTTGATTGGATGACTATCCAAATAGAAACTTGGAACAGTATTATTTGGCATTTGGTTAATTCCTACCTGCCAAATGATACTCGCAAGTGTTTCTACAAGTAGGTGCTGATTAAGCTGATAAACTACCTTATTTTGTGCTACTCCTTCCATAGGTACACGCTTCATGATTTCTATGAAGTTGTTTAACCCCATCCAGATACAGTCAGAGAAAAACTCAGCGAAACTACCTGTAACAACCTGAGAGATTGGCTCATAAAATAAATGTCGCACTGACTCTGAAATCAGTGTTGGATCTAAAGACTTCCTAGATGCAAAGTCTTCTTCCTTGCGATAACGGCTCTTTCCCTTAGCCGCCAATGATTTGGTGTCGGCAATATCAGCTAGACGATTTAAAACATATCCAATGTTTGGATAAGATTCATTGATAGGCACCATAAATTAAGACCTTAAAAAGTTCCTTTTTGAAAGAGGGGTGATCCCCCTCACTATTATTTATTATTTTTAGCAACGCTACTAGTTGCGCGAGCCGCAAAACTACCTTTTGGTACGTTGCCACCATTGGTTTTAGCTGTCGAACTTTGAATTCGTTGCGCCGCTTGTGGCGTCATAGGTGTTGGTGGTTTTGCATTTGCTTTTGAAGCCATAATGTTCTCCTTGATAATTCCGAATAAACTTCATAAGCAATCATCGAAAAAATTTGAATACGTTGACAGGAATCAAGTGGCGCAATTTTTATAGCTTAGTTTCACAACTCTTAATGTAAGTACAACCGATACTTTTTTATCGTACTCCCTCTCTAGCCCCTTACAAGCTTGGTTCACAGGATTTCAACCTCTTTATCTTGAGAGGGAGAATAGCAGCCACAATACTCTTCTCTTTTTTGAATACTCCGATCCAATCAAAGAGGCAAAAAACCTCCTATCCCCTGTATACAAAGGCCTGAAAGCTTCAACAGACTCATAATGGAGGGAAAACTGCTCACAGAATATATTGAGCGAGTCTTAAATAACAACACTGAACTAAGTAATAAATGATTGAAGAGATATATACCGAACGCCTTCTAGATGCTGAAACAAGGCTCAAGACATTAACTGCGAATTTCGGAGAGGCATTTCCGACAAAAAAAATTGCAAACCGTCTTTATGCTTCTGCTAAACAAGGTAATAAAACCCTCATTTTCCGGATGCAAAAACATGGGAAATATCATTACCAAACATTGGGAATACTTGATAAGCAGATATCATTAGAAGAGGCTGTCGAGCAGAGCTTTGTTTACGAAAAACAGTTGAACACAAACGGTTATATCGACGATTACACATATCAGCTTCAAGAGCATCGTCGTAACATAAAAACCATTGATGACTTAGCTTATGACTGGTTCATAGCATCTGAAGCTGAGTTTGACATTACAGAACCTGAGCCTCTTAAAGATATGGCTCGTATTCAAGGCCTATATCACAAACACATGCAACCATACATCGGCAACGCATCCATTTCTCACTTTGATGGTTGCCTCATCGAGGTCATGGTGAAAAAAATAAGAGCAAAAGCAGCAGGAACACCTTTTTCCTACAAAGCAACCGCTAAAATGGCACGAGAAATTGCAGAAAAACTACTCAAGCGAGGCATACGATATAGATTAATCGACATCAATGTTGCTAGTTACTTTACAGCTAGAGAAACTGGCTATGTTGATGACTCCGATAGAACTGCATTGGCACCTGAGGAACTGCTTTACCTTATTCAATGTTTAGAGAAAGTCCGAAATACAGCCCCTATTAACGTAAATATTGTTTACATTTTGCTAGTGCTTGGCACTCGAAAAGGAGACTTAATAAAAGCTCACAACAAAGACTTTGGGCATACAACAAAACATCTTAGCGATGATGAAGAAGCTGACTTAGTATGGAATCTTACTGCTGAAAAAAACGGTATCCAGCGTGCTGTTTACCTGACGCAGTTTGTTCAAAGCTTACTTTTGGAAATCGTTGAGGTTCAGAATGGTTCAAACTACTTATTTCCAGCAAGGAAGTCTAATTCTGACAGTCCCTTTATAAGCTCATCTACACCCAACAAGTTTATTAGGAAAATTGCTCCGAAACTGACCAAAGTGCCTCACGAGCTGAGGCACACTTGTAGAACGTTATTGAGTGAATTGGAAGTCTCTGATCATGTTGCTGATAGCTATATCTTGCACTCAACAAGGCGATACAGGCACGATGACTACCATTTATATCCAGCTAGGAAACGGGCCTCAATAGAGCTCTCAGACACTATAGAAAATTTAATTGAAGAGGCGCGATTATTAAATTTGATAGAAGAAGTAATGCAGGAAAATAAAAATGCTAAATCAATATCTGAAAGCTGAACCTACGCTATCGCTCAGCGAAGTTTTGAAAGCGAAAAACAAAAGCTACTCTTGGCTATTTGAGCAAGTTCGTTTAGGAAATTTTCCTCCTCCAGATCGTAAATCTGGTCGGAAAATCTTCTGGCGCAAGTCAACGCTCGAAAGAACTATGAACAATTGTACTCATGAACCTGATACAGACCTAAACGAACGAAACATAAAGCTAGATTTGTTAACTGAACAAGAAAATATCATCTCTTTTTCAGAGTTATCTCAGTTTCCGTCAACAGTTTCAATCAAATCATTTGGAGAAATTGCAGGTATCAACGTGGATCTTTTTCGTCGACGTTTTCAATCTAAATTTTATATTCTAGATGATCACTTTGAACATAACCTCAAGCTTAATCTGGTAAAGATTAAGAGTGAAGCAATGTCTGAACTGCTAAAAAATCGACGTGACACTAAGGTAGATGAACAGCCAATTAAGCTTGGATTTAGAGAAGATAAGCTTGTCGACGATTACTCCAACAAGGAACATTTACCTTTGCAAAAGTACATTGAAATAGTCGACATCTCAGTTCATCAAATCATAGCAAGACTCGCTCAAAACGAATGGAAAATAGGAAAGCACATCCGCCTTGATTTCCAACGAAAGATAAACAAAAAAGAAGCGTCCATACACATAAACTTAAGAGCTGTACAGCAATGGGCCACGTCCAACTAATCAGACATATCTGATAAAAAAAGCACCTAACCTAAAACTCAAGATTAAAGTCTGCAACTACTTGCAGGCTTTTGTCTATATGCTCGACTACAGAGCCAACTTTGTGGCTCGAGCGTGCAACACTTCCTGCAATACCTCGCAGAAACCGCTTCAACTTAAAACCAGTACCCTATTGCAGGAACACTGTTTTCCTGCGAGGAATAATATGCAGAGGTAATACCCCTTTGACATTGCAACATAATGAGGATTAAACAACGGGCGGAACATAAGGTTATGTTTTGAACTATCTCGCTATAAAGAAATAACAATATCGAGTATTTTTATATTGATAAAATATCTTGTCGTTGGATTCTACAAATCAATGAGGTGATTCTGATTACTTACAAAAAAGTTCTAACTGACTGATGAGCCAATTAAGGTTAGAACTTACTTACGTTTATATAAAAGTAAGAAGGTAATAGTCAGTACTAATACGCTTATCAGAAATACTGAGATGGTAACAATTGGCATCTCCTCTCCTTAAGTTGTTTGACCTAAACTCTGCAAAAAATTAAATCTCACGGCGAAGAGCACGAACTGATAGTTGAAAGCCTCCTGGAGCTAAAATTTTATTCAGCACTGAGACTCTAGGATCTGTATTGCCTTTTTCAATATCTCTAAGCGTTTTGTCAGACACCTTAATAAACTTTGCATATTGAGTTTGTGTCATACCATACAATTGTGTGCGAACTTGCTTAACTAATTCACCAATGGTGATTACATTGTTGGCAACATCATTTTCTAGCTTCGCAAGAATTTCTTTTCGCTGTTCACCAGACAAACTAGCCATCATAAACTCCCATCTCTACTAATTTATTTTTTATGTTGCTAAACCCAATCGCAGGAAAATTTAATATTTCATCAGGGCAATTTAATCTTGCTAACAGCTCTGGCAAGTCGATTAATTTTTCAGCAAGTTGACTCAAAAATAAAATCATTTCGTCCGGTTCACAAAAGTCAGAAAGTTGCTCAGCAATCTTTGAAAAACTCACTTGCCCACCAAGTTCACAATTTCGTCCCCATTTGAATAAACGAGTTACTCCTTCTTCATCGGCTTTCATCGGAGCAAAGTCATAGATAGGAGCAAAACGAATGTCGCCGTCAAATTTTAAAAATGAAATGTTACGGCCGTGATTATCTGAATTACCAAAAACAAGATTTAAAAAGTCTCTAACAACATATTGCTTTGCAAATTCACTTTTGGTCATTTGAGTTGCAGAATTAATCCTTCTCCAAACTGTCTCCATAACATCAAAATGCTCTTGATAACTGCCTGGCTCCGCATCAATGATTGAGTAGATGCTCTCCAAACCAATTCTTGTAGCCACGCCATTTTCAAATCCGATATCAAAGCGCGGTAGCCATAAACTGATTTGTCCACTTTCTTTATCTTCAAGTATTTTTAACTTGTTGACTTCGATGGTTTTAACACTAGTACCTTGAAGAAGCTCTGTAAGAGCCTGATAAAAAACACCTTCAGCTTTGAGAATATTGTTGTCTCGAGTTGTACGCCTATTTCTAGCAAACTTTGTTAAGTAGGCTGTGGCAGCCAATGGTTTTCCAGCAAAATCTCCGTCAATAAAAACACTGTCATCTTCGAGCATTAGTAAAAGTTTTGGAGCAACACCACCAGCTCCAGTAGCTCCCCCAACCGCTGCACCTTGTTCATTGGCATACTCTAAGAAGTCGTATTGCAATGAAATAACATCTTCAATGGGAAAGCGGCGAGGATCTATACTACCCTCTGTCGCTACTGACTCTTTTATTCGTAAGTTACCAACGGGTGACATACAAGCATTTGTGAGCAGCGCATAGTTTTGCTGAAATTCGTTAGAACGGCTAATATTAAGATATTTAAGCCACCAATCTCGAGATTTACCAACTGGCAAAATGTCATCTAGTAATGCTGGCCACTTGGAATAGTCTTTCGGAATGATGCTAATGGGAGCATTAACTGTGCATGCCCAACAGTCTTTGATGTCATAGCTTGCTACTGCAGCAATGTATTCAGGCTCATAGCACAATGAACAACTGGCACTAAACTGCTCTTCAGAGAAGTTCAAAATCGCAGCATCCCACCATTGACCTTGATTAAATAACTGCAATGTAACAGTTTGCATCGCTACTCCAGTAGTTTATTACCGTTTAGTCTCTGATAATAACAACTTTTCGGTAGAAATCTACCGTTACATTATAAAATAGAGCAACAAAACAGTATCAAACTACCGCTTTTAATAAAACACAACCTCCAAGTCGGAACTTTATTACCGTTTTAAATTTAAAAGTCGTCAAACTTTCTTAGAGTTTTAGCCAAAAACCTGCCTATTAATTACTTAAGCTCCTTTTGTAACCAAAACAGAGGTATAGCTTATGAAAAATTTTACTAAAGTACAGCGTATCGCAGTTGCTATTCTATTAGTTACAGATGCAGTGAAAAGCGAAGATTTAGAATCATTAGGTATTAAGAAAGCACAAGCGGATACTTGGGCAAAACATTTATTGGATAAACAGATAAGCTTTCAAGATGCTATGGACATCTTTCAAAACGGGGATACCGACGCATCAATTAACCATCTGTTAGCGCTGTGTATTGATCAACGCTACTTTACGAAAAAAACTAAAGAGAGCGAGGAGATTCCAAGTGAACAAAAAAAGCAGGGGTAACCTGCTTTATTATCAACCTCAGAAAAACTTCATCATGTCCTTGAATTCGACATTTTTTCTAGTGCCACTTCCCACCAAAATATAATTAGTGTTATTAGTCGCAAATATGCAATTTTCGTGGATACTGATTATTGCTGTTGTACGCACCCAACCACCAACAGGAAACCTATCTAGCTCATCGTAAATAATGTAGTCAGCCTTTATCAGCGATATTACACAATCAGG
This sequence comes from Pseudoalteromonas sp. G4, assembly GCF_028875915.1. Classification (GTDB taxonomy): domain Bacteria; phylum Pseudomonadota; class Gammaproteobacteria; order Enterobacterales; family Alteromonadaceae; genus Pseudoalteromonas. The sequence continues at coordinate 19,772 of NZ_JAPEHW010000048.1, read as the reverse complement.
TGCTGATTGCGGGGGCTCAATATCCCATATAGCCCAATCTTTAACTACGCATATTGGTTTATTTGGGGAGAAGTGCTCACATTTTAGTTTCATCAGTTCGATTTGTGATTCTAAGCAGCCAAAGTTCGTTAATACTCCTGGCTCAGACAAAACACCTGCAAGCCTAGTAAGCTCTTGTTTCATTTCATCAGTCATAATTATCTCTTACTATTAAACGTTATGACTAGCTTGAGCGCACTCTCTAATCTGTCAAAAAAACTACTTCGAATTTAAATGTGTGCAAAAGGCTTCCGACCTTGAACTCAATAAAAATGGATGATTCATTTTTCCTGTGGAAAGGATGGCTGCATTTGTAATAACAGCTCGCTGACATGTAAAACGGATATGAGCAGTAAATGCTCTTGTGTGAATCGAGCGGCAGTTTAGCTAACTGCTAGGTACCTAAGTTATTGCATGGCACCCAAATCTACTCGAGGGCTCATTGAGCTTAATCTTAAGCAATAAAATAATAGCGAGGTAACCGATTTTGATTGTGTAAATTGAGGCAGAGCAGGTATCGATAAAAGCTTAGCACCTGCAATGCACTCACTTAATAATTGGGCTAGCTATTTGCTGCATCAACAAGTTGTTGCTTGAATGATTTAAAAGCATCGCCATCAAAAGAAGAGCCGCCATTTGCGTCCACATTAAACTTCTGCTTGATAGAATATTCAACAAGTGACGAACCTTTGTTAAGGTAGACTTTAACTTCTGCTATAGCCGAATGCTCACCACTTTTTAGATTATAAACAGTACGTAAAGCACCGCCTTTAGTGGTCGTTCTTGTCTGCGCTTGTAATTTGCGATTTAAGCTAGTAGCCACTGATTCTGGATCATAACTTACTTTAAACTCACCCGTTTCTACTTTTTCTGCCAGGATGACTGGGTCTAATTTTGACAGTAACTTATTGTATTGACTAATAGCTTTAGCATCAGTTTTAAACAAGAACATATCATCATTCCCTTTGGTTTTATGTAGCATCGAAGGTGATGATAATTGTACAACCCAAGAGTCTCCTATCTCCTCTACCTTAACAGGTAACTTAGCTGTTATGTCTTTCTTTGCTTCCATCATAGTGCCTGTTGTTGAGCGATAAGTGTCACCTTTACGATAAGTGACAACATAGCTATCAGCATTTCGCTCAATTATCGCCCCTTCGAAAAAGTAGCCAGGGCTATAGCCTTTAGGGGTATTACACATCGGATTACAGCCGTATTTATGTGATGCAGCCTCAGCTATTTGGCTCTTTAAGCCTGATAATATTTGTGATTGAGTTAGTTCAACGCCAGGAGCAGGTGTTTTATCAAAAGTGAATGTTTTCGAGTTAGTTGTAGTGATCGGGATATCACGAGCTGGTTGAACCGAAACACAAGCAGATATTGAAGCTGCTAAAACAGCAATCGGCGCAATACGTTTGATCATGGGACTTCTCCATTTTATTTATTTTATTCCAAAATCAACCGCATTCTTACGTAGACACTTTCATATGCACAGCACAAAACTTTCTTAAACCTTACCTGTAGATTGTATTTTCGTTGCATTTACTTCACCCCAATAAAATCAAAGCCTGTAGCCTCCTCTGTGTTTTTTGACAAAGTGCTAAGGCATGGATAATAGAAGATAGGATTGATTAGTTTTCTGAGTGAGTTTTGTACAAAATCGGTGATTACATATTTAACACTAAGCTGGCACAAATTGAGTGCCCTATGGGAAAGTGCTATGAGCTCACATCTACGCCATTTGCACTTCTCACCTTTTTGGTCGAAAACAATGATCGCTTAGTGAATAAACGTGAGTTAATTTTAAAGGTGTGGAAACACGAGGTATCAGATAGCTCAATCAATAAAATGATATCAGAACTACGATCCATATTTGGTGATACTGCAAAGGATTCTCGATATATAGCAACAAGACGCAAATTAGGTTATCGACTAGTTGCTGACGTGCATCCAATCGAAGAGCATATATCTCACGAGAGCCCTCCTTTAAAGAGCATTATTAATTGCAGCAGTTAGTTCTATGATTAAAAAACTACGACTACCTTTACATATAAAATCATATTTTAAGGTCCTGCCAAGACAAGATATTACAAATAGGCCGTTAATTCTGGCCTATCAAACTCCTTACTGTAGAGGGGTAAAACTGCTTACCCGTTCGGCTTTTGAAGCCTAGTCTGTTTAGTTCGTCTGCAATGCCTTTTAACGTTGTTGTACCGGCTGCTTTCACATTTTCAATAACTGGCAAAATAGCCTCTCGGTATTTTTTTGTGTTTGTCATAAACTGTGCATGAGCATTGCTGGTACAAGTATTTCTGACTTCATTAAAGTTAGGGTTACCTAATTCCACGCCTCTCTTTTTAGCTTCTGTTAAAGCTAATTTTGTTCTTGTGGAGATCGCTCTTCTTTCTTCTTCCGCCACTGCTGCTAGTACTTGCAACACCAATGGGCCTGAGTTGGGCTGGTCACAACAAATGAACTTAATATTGCTTTGCATCACTGAACTTAGAAAGTGCAAATCACGAGACAACCTATCCAGCTTTGAAACGATTAATGTTGAATTGGTTAGCTGGCAATGTTGAAGTGCTTTGGCTAATTCTGGACGGTTGTTATTTTTCCCTGACTCCACTTCAGTGTATTGATGTAGCAAAGCGCCTTCTTGCCTATTTATATAATCAGTCACCACAGACTGTTGAGATTCTAATCCAAGACCACTTTGACCTTGTCGTTGTGTCGAAACACGATAGTAAGCGATAAAATTCATAATGTTGTACTCAATTACAGAGGCGCAATACCTTCGTTTTGCGTGTTTGTATTTAGAGTTAGTAGATTGCCTGCATGGGAAGATTCGTCAAAAAACATCCGTTGTATTCAAATATTGAAAAGTAGAATTAATGGGCCTTCTCTCGACTTTCTTTTGGCGCCATAATTGACTACAAAGCAAAACTATGGGGCCAACTAATGGACAACAAACATAGACTCGCAAGAGCAAAACGAATTAAAAGATACAAAAATAAATATCAGTCTGAAGATGTGGCTCAGTGGCGTGAATTTGCTTACAAAACTGCAATAGAAATGAACCGAGATTTACGTGTAAACACTTGGTTTGATGAGAATTTATATAGCTTAAAGATAGTTAGTATTGGCAGTGCAATATTTACGGCTATTTTGATTTTCACTTAATTAACTAAGCAGCACATACACTCATAATTGATGTCAACGATACACTCTCTAGAAAAAAGAGACATCGATTTAAACTGTTTTTGCTTTAAATTAATTAAAGGAAACAGTTTAAATGAAGTACCAAGTTGACACAGATTATATTCACGACACTATTGAAGCACTTCAAGGTGGGATCTCAGTCAGTCGTGCTTTCGAACAGGCATTAAACGAGTACCATGAACTCTTTGCGTCGAAAGGCTTAACTATCCAAGAGTCACTAGAGAATACCTTAGAAGAGCTCGAAGAGTACTTCGAGCTAGATGATAACTTTTATAGCTTAAGGCTTGTTAATATTGAAGATCCTGAGTATCTATTGCGGGAAATATCTAATGCTCAAGGTTTGGTAGATGAGTTTCAAGAAGCTATTGCAGCTTTTTCAGCTCAGAGTGAAAAGTAATATTCACATCAGGCTGCAGAGATATTTTGCAGCCTGATTTTCTTAGCAAAGTAAAATCAGAACTAAAACCTACCCGGTAGGTTTTTATTTTGAGCTTTACTAATATCGTTTAATCGCCGATTTCCCACTTTTTTCTAGTGAGGCTGACGGTTGTGCTCTGCAGATTTATGGATGGTAGTATGAAAAGAGTTGATGAGTTCTTCAACTCGAATCATGAGATCCTTTTCTTCCCTATCTTCACAAAACCTAACTATAGGTGATTTCCCCAATAGGAATGTAGTGACTGCAAGTATAGGCTGCATAACTGCGTGAACAGTTAGCTCTTCATCTGCAACATCAACAATGTAATCAATTTCATCGTTAAGGATAGTTATGGCAGTCACTGCGTCATTAATTAGTTCTTGATAGTTCTTCTGGTTATGCTGATTCATCTGCTTAACCTTCAAGTCAATTAACGACATAGCGAAAACGGCTTCTAAGCCACTATCGGTGATCATGAGATTGGACACCAGGGATTTGAACTCTGGTTCTGACATTAAATCATCTTGAAGGTTTGAAATTAAAGCTTGTTGATGCTGCTCAGCAGTCGGTAAGTAATATTCTTGCTTAAAGCTTAACATGGTGTTTTTCCGTTTTAATTAGCTTGAACACCATATTCAGTTAGTTCAACAACTTGTCAAAAAACAGGCGAATAGTGAGGAGCTTAGCTTTTCAAAACAACTAACTGTCTTGTCACGACATAAATTGAATATAATTTAAAACTTAATCTTCAAAAATATCTCATGTGTACCTGTTCCGATATCTAATGCAAATCTGTATTTACGGAATAAAAAACGCTTTGTTATCTTTAATTACTAAGCCATTGCCAGTTTAGCAGCCTGTTTCCACATAAATGCGGGCATGGTATTACGCAACTTCCAAGTAATATTCATCGGTTGGCTACCTGTATGTGACACATAGTCAACTTCACCGAAATTAACAAACCCCATCGTTTTACCAAATTCATCTTTAGATTGCTCACGAACAAAGAGGAACAAACGTTTGCCTTTTTCTTTGTGGGTTACATACTCTAACCCTTTGCCCCGCTCAGGCCTCGCTGAGTTTTGGCTTTGCCAATGGAAGAGGTCTTCATTTATCGCATAATCGTGATACATGGTAGTTGGTGAAAACTGTTTTTCATTTTTATTCAAAGTGACAAACAACAATTCGATATTTTGCTCTTTAATATTAAACACACCTTCTCTTGAATTTGGCTGCTTCTCAAATGTGGTAGCACCAAAACCAACGAGTATTTGCTCTCTGGCATATCTAGCATGAAGCTTTATCGGGTGGTTGCCCATCATTGGCATTGTTTCTTGTTTATGGTGTATACGGTCAATTAGCAAAGTGGTTAAACTTCCTAACTCCGCTTTTAACCACTGATCTCCAAGTCGGTTTAAACTGTCGTTGATGTCTTGGAAGCCTAACTTTTCACCTGATTGTTGCCAGAAGTCATAATGCACCATGAGTTGGTGCAAATCTGAAGTTATCAAACCTTTAGTAGCGAAGCGTTTTAAGCTTTTAAGGTACTCATGATCATCGCACACTAACAACCTTGTCTTGACCATTCGAGCAAAGTTACGAACAAGCTCAGGATCCACATCGTTAAACAAACCCGCTTCTAAACAAAGCTCAGTCCAGCTAAGTCTTTTATACAAAGCTTCTATTTCAACTTGTGGATATACCTTGATGAAGTTTGCCAAGTTTATTTCTAAGGTTGAGTCTCGAGAAAAAGAATGTGCTAAACCTATTAACCGTTGTCTGCTTAAAGTCGCATTACGAATGTTCCTTAGCACAACATCTTGAGTTTGTTTAGATAGTTCTATTCGGCACCCAAGCGGCGCATGAGGAAAGCCATTTTTAATTTCATCACTAATGGCGCCATCGGTTTTCCCCACCAACGCTCGAAACTTATGGGCAAAATCGTAATCGGCATTGGCATTACCAACAAAATCCAACACAGTACAAACTTCTTTATCATCAGCTAAACGCAAACCACGTCCCAATTGCTGCAAAAAGATCGTCAAACTTTCTGTTGGTCTCAAAAACAACAGTGTATCTACCTCAGGTATATCAACACCCTCATTAAAAATATCAACAACGAATAAAATGTTGATTTCGCCACTTCGAAGGGCTTGCTGCTTTTGAGCTCGGTCTTGACTGTTATCACTGGTTAAATAGTCACACTTAATACCTTTGAGCAAAAACTGCTTACACATATATGCCGCATGCTCTTTGCTAACGCAGAAAGCCAAAGCTCGCATGTTACTTATTGAAGTAATTAGTTCATTTAGGGTTTGGTATATTTTGTCTACTCGTTGCTGGTTATGAGTATACAAGTTCGTAAGCTCTGCAATATCATAGCGCCCACGACTCCAACTGATATTCCGAAGGTCTGTATCATCATCGACACCAAAATACTGAAACGGGCATAAATGGCGACGATTAATCGCTTCAGGTAAACGTATTTCCGCAGCAATAACACCGCAAAAGTCATCAAGAATATTCGAACCGTCATGCCTTTCCGGCGTGGCCGTCAAGCCAAGTAAAATCTGCGGTTCAAATCTGGCTAAAATGCTTCGATAAGAACTGGCAGCGACGTGATGCACTTCATCTATAACAACATAGTCATAATAGTCTGCTGATAAGTTTAAATCGGGGAGTTGGTTATTCAGTGTTTGCACTGACGCAAACAGTTGCTCATAACGCTCAGGCTTATAATTACCTACCCACAACTCACCAAAACTGGCGTTTTTTAACACGCCTCGATAGGCCAACCTCGCTTGCTTTAAGATCTCTTCGCGATGAGCAACAAATAAAAATTTGGCATTCGGTTTCTGTTTTAAATAGCGAGCAAAATCGAACGCCGATATTAACGTTTTTCCAGTGCCCGTAGCCGCGACCACTAGATTTTTAAATCGCTTATGCAAAGATCGCTCTACTTCAAGTTGTTCGAGGATCTCTTGTTGGTGAGTAAATGGTTTAATCTCAAAATAATGCGCCAATGGCTCGTTTATGCCATCGCCAATGCGAGCTTGTTTTAAAGCTGTTTTGAGCTTTTCTTTAGCTTCAACTTTGCCATCAAAAGTTTCAAACTCGTTTGAGTTCCAATAAGTTTCAAATGTATTTATGGATCGCTCAATAATATGAGGGATCTCTTGAGATGTAATCTTTAGATTCCACTCTAGACCACTCGTTAAGGCTGAATGAGATAAGTTGGAAGAACCAATATAGCCTGTATTAAAACCGGTATTTCGTAAAAACAAATAGCTTTTAGCGTGTAATCGTTCGCGCTTTGTATTGTAGCTAAGCTTAACTTCTGTGTTCGGCAAAGACGCTAAAAACTCTACTGCTTTAGCATCCGTCGCGCCCATATATGACGTGGTGATCACCTTTAACTTGCGACCACTACGAGTAAACTCTTCAAGCTCGTTGCGGAAGATTCGAATGCCCGCCCACTTGATGAATGATACTAACCAATAAATTGTATCTGACGATAAGATCTCACGTTTTAATTCGCTCTCTAACGACAAGCCGGCATTGCTGCCGCAAAACAACTCACTTTGGGTAAGGCCGGTTAACGGGAATATATCTTCAACGTACTTTTTAAGATCGGCGGCAACGGGGTTTTCTATTTCGTATAAAGCGGTGAGTATTTTGCCCTGACCTTCAAGCAAGTTTTCATCAAAAAACTCGTCATCCTGCAGTTTATCTTTAAGCCATAGAATTAGTTGATTCGACAACTCAATTTGACGCTGAAGTTGATCATCTCCGGATGGTAAGCAATTAACAGCATATTCAATAATTCGGCTCAAGAAACGAGACAACCAAATTGCCGCCTCCGATTGCTCTAATACCTTTTCACCAACATAAAACTTATCTCGGTTTAATCGACCAGATATTAAGTTGGTAATGAGTTGTTCGTATATGCCTGATTGATTCATATAGTACTACTGCTATTCCCTTAGTAATTCAAACCATACAACGTTAATATAAAAACGGCTAAAACCTTACTCATGTTGCAAAAAATACTCAGTACCAAAGCTAAGATTCGCCCTGCGAAATTTTTAGCACGGAGTAAAATTTCCTAGAGAACCGAATTATTTTAGAGTTTAAAATGAGGCCATTTTGAATAAACGGCCATCAGGCCCTCGATCATGTAACTCACGTATAACTTCACTCTTACCAAAGTACTCCTTTTTAGTGCCTTTCAAGGGTAAATCACTATCAAGCACAGTAATAATAAACTGTAAGTTATTTTTTAATGATACTTTTCGCCACTCATCAATCAAGAGAAGTTTAAGCCGGTCATCTAAACTTTCTAGAAGGCCGTCATGGTAGCAAAATTTGAAAAAGTCATCTTTGGAGTGAAGAGAAAGTAAGGTCGTATCAAAAATTGCAGATAATACACGAGTATATGAAAAACCTTCGTTTACTGCAGTTTGATCTTTTAATCCTATTTTAAATTGGATATTGCCATCTTTGTTCGTGGAAGTATAAAAAAACGCTGAGAAATTTAGGATATGCTCTACAAATTCAGAAAATAATGTTACGGCATTTGTTAGCTTAATATTACCTCTAACTTTTGTTTCGACTTCAAGCTTTTTAGCTGCTTTTGCTTTGTCAGACTCAGCCTCTTCTAACTTGTCACCAAGTTCAGTAGCCAAATCTATTTTAGCTAAACGCTCTTTCAAAACTGCAACTCTTGACTCTTCAACTGTTAGCCGGTTTTGTAGTTTTTTATATTTCTCAAAAGCATCTTTTTGGAGTAAGACTGTTGTTAATTCTTGTTGCCTTTCTCTCTCGCTACTCAGTCTCTTAGATATATCGTCTCGCTCTTTTATAATCGTACGTTTTGTTTGAACTAACCGCTCTTTTCTGTCGACAGACATTTCCTTGTTGACTCTAATTAAATCTTCATATGATTTTGTTAAGCTCTCAGGAAAATATATTTCTACTTCTTCAAATAGAGATAAAACTTTCTCCATTTCAAAAGAAAACTCAGCTTGAAGCGACTTGTCAATGGCAGATATTCTTTGATCTAAGGAATATATTGTTGCCACCATCCCTGATACATTTTCAGAGACTTTATCAATCAATTCTTTACTTACATGATCATCAGATCTTTTAAAATCAAATCTATCAAGTTCGATCTTCATCCTACTCACAGCAGCTTCAATTTGAGTGATTTCAGCTTCTAAGCTTTGCCCACTGTCACTAGGAAGGTTATTGACTTCTCGGATAGCATTCTTTAATGATTCCACACGCTTATTTACGTCATATTTTTCTTCAACATAACGAGAGTTAATACCAATGATTGAGGCTAAATAAGGTGTCCAAGAAGCATCACTTTCTCTACTATTGTTAACTTTGAAGGTGTTTTCATACTGGGTTTGTTTTCTAAAACAGTAGCGGAGACCATTTCTGTAATTAAAACCAGCCATCAATATAGGCTTTGGGCATATAAGTTGGTTAAGGTGTTCTTTTGCTGTTTTAAATGCTAGTTCCTGATAATCCCAGCTTTCAGATTCACTTGAGTCAAATCTAGCTTTTTTAGATGTACTTGTTATTGAAATTTTACCAACAACAGGCCTTTTGATGGTAACAAACCGGTTCTTGCCACATTGTACCTCTAAGAAAAATTCAAATTCACTAAAACAGTTTTTCTTTAATATGTGATCTTTGGATATTTGTTTAAGAAAGCAAAAATCCAAAATATCAATCAAAGTTGTTTTACCAAGACTATGAGAAGACTTTTTATCTGAATTTTTGCTAACACTAGCAAAAATCACATTTAGCCCATCTTTAAACTCAATATCAGGGAATATATTTCGCTTATTAGAATATATTTTACTTAACTTAATCATCACTATTCTCGCAAAGGCAAACCAAGTCTTGCTCTTTTTTATATTCAACCTTGCCAAGCAAATATAGAAAACTAATAGCTAACATTACATCTTGCTCATTAATTTCTTTACAACTGGTTTGAGCGTAAGCTAGTACTTCATGAAGATTATCACTGCCTCGTTCTTTTAAACATTGCACCACTTGCGAAGCTACATTTACTAATGAGTAATCTAAATTCATAAACCGATGAGGCGTTAACATAAAATTTCCTCTTCAGTTTTTCTGCCAATAAAGCAGTTTGCGTACAAATAAAACAAAAAAAGACTTATCGAATCTTCTTTATCGCATAAAGACTCATATTGGGAGTCCAATAAAACATTTTCGATTGAAAGTAAGAGCTCTTCGAATGTTTCAAAGTCTTGATAGCCGGCTAATATTTTCTTATTCAAACTCTTAATTATTTTTCCAACAAGTCCCTGTAGATCTTCACTTGCCCTTTGTCTTAAAAAGATATCAAGCTCAAAAAAGTATGGTTCATAGTCTCGAGAAATAATTTCCACATAAAATGAATTACTTAAGTTGTTAAGTTCATTTTTCTTTTCAATACTTATGGAACCAAAATCACAAGGTTTTTGCTCCAATTCATCGTATTCATCGGCAATAGCAATGATCACTTTTCTAAGAGTATTAGGATCAAAAGTTATAGTTCCCTTATGGGTTTTTACTAGATTCTTATAGATTAGAGGGTAGTTATGTACACTTTGATCGATTTTAACTTCTTGTTGACCTGAGCTACCTATTCCTTGAGACTGGTTGATGTTAATGTTACTAGTCATTTTGTTCTACTTTCACATCTATTTTTTGCTTTCCTTTTGAAAATGCTCCTGAAGACTGATTTATATTAAACTTCCCAGATTTAGATGCGTTGTTGCGCAAGATTTGAATCAATCCGATTAAAACAGCTACTACAATTCCAACTATTGCGATCCATTCACCTGTAGATAGACTAGTCATCGATAGTTCCTTTATTCGTAAAACAAGTTTATAGCGAGCTAGCAGCTCATTATTTTCATTTTTATATTTATATCAAATTACGTAACTTACTGCCAATGTTAGATTTTATAGTTTTTAAATACACTTTGTATATGACGCTATATTGATATTCAGTTGATTTCATGACCATGAAATAAATAAACATAAGTGGGAGGTAAAAATATTGAGTATTTTCATTAACTCGCTTTGGGGTCGTAAAAGAAAATTCGCTCACATAGAATTTATATTCTGCACAAATCTGCATTTAGGAAAAGTTGAACATCCCCAAAACTGTTCACCAGCATGCGGGCCTTTCTTAGCTTTTCTCAGTAGTAAATTTGATCCACATTTAGGACAATTTCCATTAGCTTCTTTTGCAGATTCTAAACCGTCCCTATTAAATGAATGGTTCACATTCGACTGTACGGATTGGATCATTGGCATCAACATAGCACCATCTATGAGCTCAATATCTTTTCCTTGAGCAAATTTAATTGCATCCTTAGTGTAATTACAGGTCGTGACAATAATAACTTTTTCAGCCCTCCTAGCTTCTTTTATGCCAAACATTTCCCTTACTACAGAGACACCAACTGGCTTATTACGATACTGTTTACATTGGACCAGTGTTATCTGTGCACCTTTATTTAAAACAAGATCAACTCCGCCATCTGAGCCCGCATAAATATTTTCCGTCACAGAAAACCCTAAACGTCGATAATATTCAGCTATTAATTGCTCAAATTGTTGCCAGTTTAATTGTTTAATCGTATCTAAGCTTTGTTGGACTTCGAATCTTTGGCGTTTTCTTTTTGTATTAAAATAAGCGAAAGGGGCTGGCAATAGTAATATTGCAGAGATATAAATTGCGAAATTATCTAAAGCCTGCAGTAAAGTTTGGCTTATTGGGTTTGGGGTTACAACGATAGGAAGTACAAACTTAAAGATAAAATAGACAGCAACTGATAATACAACACTCACTTGCCAAGGTAGATGAGTTAAGTCTTCCAATAAACTACGTTTTGCCATTACATTCCTTGTTCAACTTGTTTCCATTATATGAGCAGCAAGGATAGCAATTAGCTCACTTCTCGGCAATTGTCGGGAAATCAGAGTCAAATAAAAATGGTAGCGCGAGTGGTAGTTCAGTGTTAGTCTTACCGAGACGGCATTGCTGAAAGGCTTGATTTTATTGGGCTACAGAGGCGCTCTGGATATTGTTCTTCGTTGAGATCCAGAATATCGAATAAGCTCTTTTTGCATTTACTTTATCGAAAAAGCCAATCTAAAAATGATTGGCTTTTTTTATATTCTTCATAAATCGTGCAATTTTTTCTATAAAACCTCGCTCTAGCTATAAACAGGTCTAAACTTATTTTTAGCTCAACTCACTCGTTTTAAAAATGAAAGCAAAATTGATTGAGCTAAGCATGCAGGGGAAAAGCGCTTGAGGAATATACTTTTTTCACTTTCAACATTCATAATGATGACTAACGCGCATGCGCTAGACATCGCTATTAAGGTCGTTGATAAAAATAACACCCCAATCAACGACATTGTCGTTTATCTTACGCCGAAGTCTGGAACATCCGATTTACCCACCAATAACCACCCTCTTGTGATCGATCAGCAAGATAAAAAATTTGCGCCTTACATTACGGTAATGCAAAAAGGGCAAGATATTGTTTTCTTAAATAAAGACGATATTACGCATCATATTTACTCGGTATCCGGTAAAAACCGCTTTGAGTTTAAGTTAAAAGCAGGCTCGTCAAAACAAATTGAAAACATTAGTAAGACAGAAGAAGTTGCCATGGGGTGTAATATTCACGACTGGATGAGTGGCTTTCTGCTTGTCGTTAACACTCCTTATTTCGCTAAAACAAACACAAACGGACTATCGAGTATTTCACTTAAAAACAGCGGTGAATATGAAATTTCAGTTTGGCATCCTCAACTCGATACACCGTCTCATAAAATTACTGAGACTCATTCGTTAAATAACGAAAAACAGACAATCACATTAACTTTGGCAAAACCGCTATTGCCTATTCCAAAGCAAGTTGGACAACAAGAATTCGAATTTTTAGAAGAGTACTAATTCATTATGAGACTTTTCAAAGTGCGCAGTTTACAAAGTAAAATACTAATTTTATTTCTATTTTTACTGCTACTCGTGCAACTGGTGAGTTTTTATTTTACTTATCACGCGAATATAAAATTAGAGAGTACCCAGCTTAATAATCGCTTAAGTAATGCATCTGATATTTTTCAAACACAATTCAACAACCGGCGCTATTACCTTTCGGCCTTTGCCGAAACAGCCGCTAAAGATTACGGCCTTAAATCCGTACTCGAAGAAGATACCAAAAGCTTTTTAGTGGCACTTAATAATCATCGAAAACGCATTGATAGCGATCTTGCCATGGCAATAAATAGTGAAGGCACTGTTTTTGCGCAGCTTGTTACGATTACAGATGCCGAAGGAAATAAAAAAGTACGAATAGGAAAAGAGCAAGGCAAACCCTTTAGTCAGTCCACAGATTTATTAAAACAAGAAGCTACCCAACTCGTCTTTATTGATAATGCATTATATCAATTAAGCTTTGCACCTATTAAAAGTGGTGCGAGAATTGTTGGTTGGATAGGCTTTGGTTATTTAATAAATAATGCACTGGCAAATGAGTTAGCTGCTTTGACAGATGTTAATGTTGGCTTTGCGAGTTTTGATGGTAAAAATTACAGCGTAATTGCCAGCTCAGATGAGCAAAACTACCCAATAAAAGCCGATGTATTTAAGCGGATAATCGCTAATACTGAGCAACAATATTTATACAGCCGATTAGAGCTCGGTAACACGAATAGCGGCTATATATCAGCAGTGCTTTTTGAATCACGCGCTGATCTGCTAAAAAGCATTGATATTCAATGGAGCCAATTGTTCTTATTAGTTGTAATTACGGTTGCGTTATCCACTTTTGGGGCAATTGCAATTGCCAGAGATATTACTCGACCGATAAAAAACTTAGTTAGCCAAGTTAAATCTCTTACCAAAGGTAATTACGATGGCATCGTTGATGTCACTGGCAGCCGAGAGTTAAAACAGCTTTCGAGCGAGTTTAATGTAATGACAAAAGCGATTATTTCTAGAGAAGAAACCATCAGCTTTCAAGCATTTCACGATCAACTTACTCATCTGCCCAATCGTAATGCATTAATTGCAGCAATTGAACGACGCCAACAATCGCAAAATGACTTTTTAATTATTCAATTATGCATTTTACGCGCAGAAGACATCGCCGATACCCTTGGCTATCAAGCAAGTGACTACGTAATAAATGAAGTTGCGAGTCAACTTGTACAAACAGAGCACGGTTTTGACAGTTACCACCTTGGTGCAGAATATTTTGTACTAATCGCAGAAGAACAAAATATTGAAAATTTAATTAGCAAGTTACAACAAGCATTAACAATGCAATGCCATTTTCAAAATATACAATTGCATCTTCAGTTTACCTTTGGTGTGGTGCGCTCATCTCAACACCCGAATTGCTCAGTTGCTGAATTATTACAAAAATCTAATGTGGCGATTCAGCGTGCAAAAAATGATAAGCTCACTTTTCAAATATACGACCCCATTTTTGACCAAAATGCTATTGAGCGACTGTTCTTAACCAATAATCTACGAACAGCTATTGAAGAAAATCAGCTGACACTGTTTTATCAACCAAAACTGTCTTTAAAAACCATGGAAATAAGCCATGTTGAAGCGCTAGTGAGATGGCAGCACCCAGAAAAAGGAATCATTCCACCAGATAGCTTTATTAGCATTGCCGAAAAAACAGGGCAAATGGATGCACTAACGCGCTGGGTAACTCAAACCGCAATTAACCAATATATAGAATGGTTGGATAAAGGGATTAAAATTAATATCGCCATTAATATTTCAGCTGAAAATATTTTAGATAAATCTTTCCCAAATTTTGTGATAGCACTTAAAAACAAACATCAACTTGGGGATTGCGCCATTACTCTTGAAGTAACTGAAGATGCCGTGGTAGACGACCCAAACAAAGCAACTGAAGTGTTAAATTACCTAAACCAAAATGGATTTAAACTTTCCATTGACGATTATGGCACTGGCTATTCGTCACTGGCGCAATTAAAACAGTTGCCAGTGCAAGAGCTGAAAATTGACCGCTCTTTTGTGCAGCACTTGCTTGATAATCAGAGCGACAAAATCATTGTTAAATCAACAATTGAGCTCGCCCATAATATGGGGTTAACTTTGGTTGCCGAAGGTATTGAAGATGAACAAACATTACTTTGGCTCAAGTCGCAAGGATGCGAGTTAGCGCAAGGGTATTTTATTAGTAAGCCTTTACCTGCACATGACTTTGAAGCATGGTTATTACAGTCAGACTACCAACAGCAGATTACAGCGAATGCAAAAACGGTTAACTAACGTATTAATAGTATTTTCCTTATTTGGCATACATGCTAACAGCTTTGCATTAGACGCCAACCTTAAGGGAATAGTTGATTTGAGAGCCTACCATGTTGCAAGTGATGGTAGCGAAAGCTATTTAGCTGGCGACTATGGAAAATATCGCTTTAACGATGGTAGTGGTTTAGCTTTAGGACAATTAGGTGCCCATATCGATTTAGAATTTAATTCAACCTGGTCAGCTACTGTTGTTGCTAATGCATTTGCCAACAAGGGTAACAGTGCCATTGGCATAACCGAAGGCTATTTGAATTATAAAAGCCTGCCAACAAGTAGCGGATGGCGAGTAAAATCAAAAATTGGCGTTTTCTACCCAACCATAAGTTTTGAAAATGTGGCCACAGCATGGTCCACCCCATATACGTTAACATCGAGCAGTTTAAATAATTGGGTTGGTGAAGAACTACGTAATACAGGCGTAAACCTGTCTCTTGAAAAACTTGGTAAGTTCTCTGGGTCAAAGCACAGCTTTTCAGCTGATGTGTCACTGTTTAAAAATAATGACCCTGCGGGGGCAATGCTTGCGTGGCATGGCTGGACTATTGGCAGCAGACAAACCCTCTTACATGAAAAGTTAATTGTCCAAGACTTTCCAGCACGTGAGGGTAAACTCAAATTTCAAGCAGCTGAATCAGACCCGTTTTTAGAACTTGATAATCGCTTTGGGTTACATCTTTCTGCAAATTGGAAATACGACAATAAACTTAAATTTAATATTGGATTTTACGATAACTTTGCCGAGGAAGGCTTAGTTGAAAACGGCCAATACACTTGGACAACTGAGTTTTTTCACTCCGCTTTAAAATACCGTTTTACAAAAGAGTGGGAAGTAATAGCGCAAGTTATGGCAGGTAATACATACATGACCTCCCCTTATAAAGAAAGAGTCGTCGATAATGATTTTGACAATGCCTTTATAATGCTCCGTCACTTTTGGTCAGATCATCATATTGCCGCTCGTTTTGAACATTTTAATGTGGATGATTTAGATGACCTTTGGGGTGATAATAATGATGAACAAGGGAATGCTTTTTCACTTGCATACCGTTATAAACTCTCGAAGCAATCATTCTTATTAACTGAATTGAACTATATCGATTCTCATCGCCCTTCACGCTGGTATTTAAATCAAGCAATCGATAAAAAAGAGACCCAATACCAAATTGGCTATCGCTATTATTTTAAACATTAACCACCTAATTGCTTATTCACCATATAAACGCATTGTGCTATCAAAATACATACCAAGCCCCGCAGTAAATAACCAACATCCCCACAGGCTGTGTTCTACCGCAACCAATAAGGTGCTACGAGAATGAATATAAGTAAATGAAAATACTAAACCAGCAATAAAGGCACCTACTACAGCAATCCAATTTGCAAATAATAAATGCGCTAAGGCAAAGCTAGTGGCACTTAAATATGCGCGTAACTGCTTACTTTTAAATACGCGTTTATAGCGATGAAACATAAAGGTACGAAAAATCACTTCCTGCGGCCACGCTGAAAAAATGGGATAAAGTATTAATAACAGAAACCACCACTTGGTTTGTTGGGTTGGCAAAGTAAAAAACCACTGCGGGGTAAAATACCAACTGGCAACAGCCATAAACAATGCAGCTATCAAGAAAGTTGAAATAACCCTATCGAGTGAAATTTTTAATTGCTCTGGGTTCCAAAGACGAAAACGTTTAAATCGAGGATCTCTTAACAACAGTAATACGCACCACCCTACTACCGATACCAAAAATAACAGTAAGTAAGGCGCGATCAAATCGCGTACAAAAAATAAAAATATCGGCAAACAAAAGAATAAAAATACAAATTCGCAAATCAAAATGCGCTTGTAATAATGCTTAGGTGCCCAACGGGTAGGATCGAGTTTCAATAGCGTGCCCTCCTATTTAATTATAGGAAGGCACATTCACTATTTAATGAATTTAATATGACGTATCTTAATTACTAGAACACTACCGATTGCTCTGTAGTACATTGAGTCGAACCGGATTCACACACTTTGTAGGTATAGCTACCACCGCCTTTCACACCGATGTTATCAGTATATTCACCGTTATTAATTACTGAGTTAACAATATTACCATTACGGTAAATATCGACCGAACTGCCAGAGACACCAGACCAGCTTAAATCAACATGCTGCAGCCCTCTTACTTTGTAGGCTGTAAGAGAAAGGCTGGTATCACCGGAGTTATCACCACCACCAGCACACGGGTTAGCAATTAAGTAATCATCTGCGGCTTTTGCTTGCACTATGCCATAACCAAAGTACACATCTTTACCATCGGCTCCGCCATCAAGCGCGCTTGCTTTTAATGCACTACGAATATCTTCGCCGCTACAATCTGGATGATTTGACCAAACCAACGCTGCTACACCTGCAACGGCTGGCGTTGCCATAGATGTGCCACTCATATAGCCATAATCGCTAGCTCCCACTTTAACGCGAATAGATAGCGCATTAAGCACTTGGTTTTTGTCTTCGAGCGCAATTCCTACTGTTGGAATGCTAGTATTATTGGGTGAGCCCAATGTGCCACTAAATAACCCAGATTCATTATTTATAATAACCGCTGCAATACCTCCCGAGTTTTGGCAATTAAGCGCTTTATCATGAAAGCTAATACTACCTCTATCAATCACACACACCTTGCCATTTGCACCACTATCAACAGAATCCCCGAGCCCCATAAAATAAGGCGTCGCGCTTTCATCCCCTGTATTTTCCATAGCACTAGATGCAACACCTATTCCATCAGCTAATACTGCCGAATTACTGGCTGAGCCTGCGGGGTAGGTAGATAAAGTATCAACACCTCCAGCAGTCACTTCTACACAAATGGTTTCATCTTGTTTTCGTTTTTTACCACGACCCGTTTCACAACTTGGAAATTGAGAGAAATTAGCGATTTGATTGTTAGCATCGTTAGCGCCTATCATCATCACCGACGCATAACCTGCGGGGTAACTGCGGACACTATTACCATCATTACCAGCAGCAGCTACAGAAAGTCCACCAGCGCTTGCGAAGTTTTCAAAAGCTGCTGATTCAGTTGAGCTAGCGCCACCGCCACCTAAACTCATGTTAATAATATTTGCGCCTGCTGCTGCGCATACATTGGCGGCATGAGCAAGACTTGATGAATACCCCCAACCACTGGCATTAAATACTTTTACAATATGCATTTGCACGCCAGGTGCCATGCCCACAACACCAAAGCCATTATCCGCAGCACCAATGGTGCCAGCTACATGAGTCCCATGAGGCCCGCCTTGCTCATTCCAGTTGCCAGTACCTGAATCGTTAGAACCACTGATATTGCCCCAAACAAAATCATTGTTTGATTGATCTAAGCCCGAATCAATCACACATACTTTTATACCGGTATTTCCATCAAACAATACTTGGTTTGCTTGTGATTGATATACAGCATAAGGTGTTAATTGCTGTGACATAGCATCGCCAATATCATCGTTAAACAGGTTAAATGCTTTGCGAGGATGATCTTGTTCAATCAATTTAATATGTGGGTTATTTAGCAGCCCTTTTAGTGTAGATAAGTCGGTACCATCGAATGACGCGGCAAAAAAACCATCGCTATCAAGTTTAATATCGCCTCCTAATTGTTTAGCAAGAGCTTTCACAACGCCTTTATGGCCATTATCAACTTGAATAATAAAACGATGATTATCAATTTCGGCATATACACTCGCAGTAAAAGATAATGCAATGCATACGGTAAGAGAAGAGAGTTTCATTGGTTACTGCCCCAAATACAATTGTTGCAGTTTTTAGAATAGTAAATTTTAAGCAGATCGCCAGTAACAACCATGATTTCAGCCACAAAAAAAGCCGCTAGTGCGGCTTTGATTTTTTGGGTTGATTTATTATTTAGTTAGAAAACAACTGTTTTCTCAGCAGAACATGTTGAAGTACCCGCTTCACATACTTGGTAAGTGAAGCTACCGCCACCTTTACCACCAACTGCGTCAGTGTAGCTACCTGTGTTAGATACTGTAGCAACCATTGAACCGTTACGGAAAACGTCCATTGAAGATACACTTGTACCTGACCATGTTAGGTCTACACGTTTAGTGCCTTTCACTTTGTAACCTTGTGCTGATAATGTGATATCACCTTCACCACCACCGTTGTCACCGCCGCCATTATCACCGCCAGCACAGCCATTCGCTGTTAGGTAATCATCAGCTGCTTTTGCTTTTACGATACCGTAACCAAAGTAAACATCTTTACCTGCTGCACCTGCATCATAAGCTGTTGCTTTAAGTGCATTACGGATTTCAGTACCTGTACATGTTGGGTGGTTTGACCAAACTAGTGCTGCAATACCTGAAACAGCTGGAGTAGCCATTGAAGTACCGCTCATAAAGCCGTAATCACTTGTACCAATTTTAACTGTCATTGATGCTGCGTTAAGAAGCGTCGCACGGTCTTCAAGTGCTGCACCTACTGCAGGAATTGATGTTGCGTTTGTATCACCTAAAGTACCGTAAAGCATGCCTGCTTCATTGTTTACGATAACCGCACCCACACCGCCTGAATTTTCACAGTTAAGTACTTTATCGTGGAATGAAATATTACCACGGTCGATAACACAGATTTTACCTGCAGCTGCAGAGTTAACCGCTTCAGCAGTACCCATAAAGAAAGTA
>NZ_JAPEHW010000047.1 GCF_028875915.1 Pseudoalteromonas sp. G4 | reverse complement strand
GTTCGAACCTCGTTACTCGCTCCAACTCTTCTTCAAGTGAATTAAGATAAGTTAACCGCCAAGGTCGAACTTTTAATGTCAAGAGTTCAAACCAAGTTACTTGCTCCAATTCTTCTTCAAGTGAATTCAGATAGGTTAACCGCCAAGGTCGTACTTTTAATATCAAGAGTTCAAACCTCGATACTCGCTCCAATTCTTTTTCAAGTGAATTTAGATAAGTTAACCGCCAAGGTCTAAATTATAGCACCAAGAGCTCTTATTTTAGTTTGTGTTGAAACTAGATATAAAGATTTCAGAATTCAGAAAAACAATCAGAAACTTTCTTTAGAAATCTCAAATCCAGCTTTAAATTGGTAATGAGTTTTGTCTTAAGTCGTGAAGAGCACGTTTCTTATTGATAATATCTTCAATAAGAGGACGTAGAATTAATTCCATCGCTAAACCCATTTTCCCCCCAGGCACTACCATGGTGTTCATGCGTGACATAAAAGCACCATTTATCATTTGTAGATAATAAGGGAAATCGACATCTTCAATACCGCGAAAACGAATAACCACAAAGCTTTCATCCAATGAAGGGATGTCTTTTGCACTAAAAGGGTTTGATGTATCTACAGTCGGTACGCGCTGAAAGTTAATGTGGGTGCGAGAAAACTGCGGAGTAATATGATTGATATAATCATCCATTGAACGCACGATAGAGCCCATTACAGCCTCATGTGAGTGACCTCTATCTTGCGTATCGCGAATAAGCTTTTGGATCCATTCAAGGTTAATGATCGGCACCATGCCAATTAGTAAATCGACGTGTCTTGCAACATCGACATCTTTATCGACCGCACCTCCATGTAAGCCCTCATAAAATAAAATATCAGTGTCATTTTCAAGGTCTTGCCATGGCGTAAAGGTTCCAGGTAATTGGTTGTACGGAACGGCTTCGTCAAAGGTATGAAGATAGCGACGGCTTTTACCGGTACCTGTGTTGCCATAGTCAGTAAATAATTGTTCTAGTGAAGCAAGGTCATTGGCCTCTGTGCCAAAGTAGCTGATGTGTTTGCCTTCCTGATGAGCCTCACGAATACGCTTATCCATTTCTGGGCGGGTGTAGCGATGGAAACTATCCCCTTCAACAAATGCCGCGTTGATGTTTAAGCTGCGAAAAATGTGCTTAATTGCATTGGTCGAAGTGGTAGTTCCTGCACCGGACGAACCTGTAATTGCAATGATGGGATGTTTGGCAGACATAGAGCACACTTTTTTAGTTGTTTATGTGTTTATATCTGGGCAGCTCGTGTTGGTCAAGTCTGTCTTTATGACAATAGCTATGTTATTAATTATCAAAATAACCATTAAATACCGAAAATAATAATGAAAAAAGCAGTTGGTTTTGCGGTAATCGCCATCGCAAGTCTTCCCTTGTTTGCTAATAACACTGCCTCTACTTTGCCTAATACAGATGTGTTTTTAGTTAAGTTAAAAGGCAATACCATTATCTCAGCAGAAAATATTTCCAACCGAATTGGCTATGATAATCAACCTAATTTTGTTGATGGTGGCTTGCTATATACCGCTGGGTTTCAGCAAGGTGAACTATGGCAAACCGATGTAATGCTTTACGATTTCAAAACCAAGCAAACAAAGAACTTAACCAATACCGATGTTAGTGAATATTCGCCAACTAAAGTACCCAATGAAGATGGATTTTCAGTTATATTGGAAGGGCATGATGCTAGTCAGGAACTTTGGCAATATGGTTTTAGTAAACCAGTAACTGCAAAATTATTGCGTAAAGAAGTAGGAAAAATTGGCTATCATGCTTGGGGACAAAATTACGATTTAATTACCTTTGTACTTGGGAAGCCGCACGCTCTTTACTTTGGTAACACACAAAAACAAACAGGTAAGCCAGTCGCAAATGATATTGGCCGTACTTTGGCGTTTAATAAAACACGCAATGTTTATTCTTTTAGCCAATATAAAAATGATCAGCAGTGGATCACCTTATTCGATAGTCAAAATGAATCATTAAAACCTGTGCTGCAACTGCCAGAAAGCGTAGATTATTATGCTTGGCAAGGTGATGATGCACTTATTTATGGTAAAGGTAGTGCAATATACCATTGGCGATTAGATAGCAGTGATAAGCCTTCCAAATGGCTAGATTTAAGTGCGCACTGTGCACATAAGATCACTCGATTAAAATATCAAAGCTCGACAAATATGCTCGCTTTTGTGTGCGATCGAACTTAGCACCAGTTTTTTAAATCTAGTGTCTATCACAAAATCGTTGCCAAGTTATGTTGCTTGGCAGCGCTCTGACTCCACGAATAATTTGCCATAGTAATTTGCTGTTAGAAAACTCATTGTCGGTATAGTCTTTAAAACCCATTAAATAATTAAATGCGTCTTTGCTTCCGGCTTGAATCGATGAGATACGAATTTGTGCTTCGAAATTGAGTCGAAAAGAACTTATTGCGGCTTTTCTACCATCTAAGTCGATATTGGGGATATGGCATTTTTGCAAATAGCCCGCTCGCTCTCCTTCGCCAGAAAACCAAATACGCACTTTTTCACTGTAGCGTCCTGATTTAGCCGGTAAATCGAACATTAATCGCTGTTGATTTTGGCTTTTTAAATAGTCTAGGTAATCTAAGAACCCATGTTCAATTAGCATTGGGTGTACTGGCACGCGTCTGGGCTTTATTTTATTATTGGTGTGAAAGTTAAAGAAGTAATGGCCATCTTGTTTGATTACCGAGTCTACTGAGAGCTGACCAATTTCATCACTATATGCGCCAGTATAGTAGCTTAAAAGCGGTAGCCAAAAATGCCAGTGTTTGGCTTGCTCGCGAGGCATTTTTTGGTCGCCATAAATATACCCTTTGAATAAGGTATGGATTTCCATATGAGTAAATGGGCGGCGGCCAAGGTGTGACTTCACGGATTATCCACTATATTAATCAGTTAGCGACTATTCTAGCAAAAATTGGTGGAATAACTAGGCTGAATTATCACGTTAAATCAATTTTTAATAAGAGCGTTTAAAACGCTCTTATTAAAAAAACCGATCTTTAACTTGTGCATATTGGTAATATGCGAACTGCCCAATCCGTCTAAATCGCGCAAAAGGTAAATAAGGTAAAGGAGTGTTATACAGCGGTAATTCAGGTACTTTTTTGCCTGCTACCATTTGCGCCATACGAAAACCAGCTTGTGCACTAAACGAAACACCAGCGCCACAATAACCTAAAATAAAGCCAAGTTTACCGTCAAAATTAATATGTGGCATATCATCAAGCGCAGCTGCGATAAAGCCATTCCAATAATAATCATGCTCGATGTTTTTGAGCGAAGGAAAGCAGTCATTAAGCCCTTTTTTAAGATTTGCCAAATAAACAGGTTTATTTTGATGTTTGGCATAGACCGCGCCCCGACCACCAAATAACAGTCGGTTGTCTGGTAGCAGGCGATAATAGTATTTAAGTGTACGTGTATCCATGCAGACTTGATTCGTTTGCAAACCAGATTCAGCAAGTTGCTGCGATGTAAGCGGTTTCGATACAAAAATACTGCTTAAAATTGGTAGGTAGCGATTGTTAATCACTTGATGGCTTTGCTTATTGTTGTAGGCATTACCAGCCATAATGAGTTTATTACAGCTGACTTTAAATCCATTTACACTTAATTCAAACCCATTTGCAGTTTCAATAATGTGTTCAACCAGTGAATTTTCGTAAAGTGTTACGCCACTTTCAAGGGCAAGGGAACGATAACCCAGTAGTAGCTTTAATGGATTTACACCAAAGCTGTCACTATAACGAAGCGCGCCAAATGCTTGCTGGTTTTTCATATAATGAGCGCTTAGCTCTTCTTGGCTGAGCCATTGGCATGGTGGTGTATTAGCGTTTTGTAAGTGAGTTTGAATGTAGTCTGCTTGGGCATTTAGGCTTTGCAAAGCGTTTTGATTGTGGGCTATTTTTAAATAGCCATTTTCTTGTTTATCACAATCAATATTATGTTTTGCAATAAGCTGTTCTACACGATTTACTGCATCACTGAACTCAGCATAAATCCCTTTACTGACATCAAGCCCCCATTTATTGGTCATTTGCGGGTAACTTAAGCGGCCAGAACCTTTTAATACAAAGCCAGCATTACGAGCACTGGCGCCAAAACCTACTTGATTTGCTTCCAGTACGCACACATCGAGCTGATGTTCACTTGCAAGATAATAAGCCGTTAATAAACCAGAATAACCACCACCAACAATGGCGACATCATGTTGCTGTGCTTTGCTTACGTTGGGCGTCGCTTTGGGTAATGCAATGGTGCTGGCCCAATAGCTAGATGCAAAGTCTTGCCCCTGACAATGAGGGTGATGCAAAGGATCGTAAACGTGAGTCATCAGAATTCAATTACCATTTCTGCAGCACTGCAATGGCAAGGTACGCCACAAATTGTGCACTGATAGTTTTCTTTAATACTGTACTCATACCAGCGGTTTTTATGCTCTTTTATCAATTTTCCACCGGCTTTGGTGAAGTATTTAACTGCGCCATTCCCTGGGCTTTGTTGCCATAAATGGCCAATACCCGCTTTAGCGCCTTGTTGTTTTAATGCATTAATAGACGCTGTTAATAGCTTTGGACCAATGCCTTTACCTTGTTGATTAGGGTCGACCGCAATACATTTAAAATAGGCCATATTTGCTTGCGAGCATGGCCATAAAGACGGGCTGCACCACTCATCAAGTGGCCATTGATTGGCGGCATAACTTAAGCGCAGCCCCACAACGTTATCATCTTCTAAGGCAATAAAGTTGGCATTGATACCATTTTGGGTTGCCTTTTTTTGCATATCAACAAGGCTAGATAAATCAAGGTAATTATCGCCATGCACTTTATTGGCAAGCAATAATGCTTGTTGATAATACGCTTCGGTTAACGGAGTAATGTTGATCATTGTGTTAAGTCGTCGAGCAAAGCGTTTGCTTCGATTTCGATAGCTATTTGTTCATCACTTAAATCTAACCCCACTAACAATTCGTCATCGTGTAAATCGGGAAGTAAGTCAGTCAAATCATCAAGTTCAAGTTCAATTACGTTGAAGCCGCGCCATTCACCACTACATTGGTGCTTAGCAGCATCAGATGATGCCCATAGCAAGAGCACATCACGTTCTTCTTGAAACTCGGAGGGGGCGATTAATAAACCGTTTTCGCTACTAAGCACAAAACATTGTTTAGATTGTTTTACTTGGCTTACAAAGTCTTCTATGCGTTCAATGTGTTCGCTCATGCTGATTAATCCCTCGGGGCTGTTTCAGTGTTTGAAGCTCGATGTTGGTGAGCAACATGAAATGCTAATAGTGATGGAAAAGAAGATATATCCGTTAAGTCTCTAAATATAATCCAGTCAACTAAACAATAAAGCGAGATAGCAAGATAATTGTAATCGTTGAATTCGCCTTTTTCCGCTGCATCATTAAGTACTGATAATACCCCTTGTACGCGGTCACGTTGTAAATTGAAAAATAATTTATCGTCGTTAGTATCAAAATCAGAGCGCTTACAAATTAATAGTTCAACGAGTGAATCATTCGCTGAATTAATCAGTGTTAGGGTATTTTCCTGATCCCAACTAAGCGGTGAGAAATCTAATTTTTGACTGAGGTAGCGATAAATAACATTTGAATCAAAAATGACTTGTTCACCATCAACCAACATTGGAATCTTACGAGTTGGATTAAGCTTAACTAGCGTTTCTCTGTCTTGCTCAGCAAAAATGTTTAAATTTAAAAAATCGAATTGAATGTTTTGCTCAATGGCAAGAGCACGCAATCGGCGTACATAAGGTGAGGTTAGCGACCCATAAAGTTGCATAAATAGCGCTCGCTTAATATGAATTTTTGTTATTTATATCAGGTCTTGGCAAGTGATACTATGGCTTGGTAATGACAATTTTAGTTTGAACATAAAAATGAAAACGCGTTTAGCAACCCAATCAGATTTAGCCGCCATTGTTGATATATATAATCAGACGATTGAAAGCAGAATGGTAACCGCAGACACCGAGGCACAATCGGTGGAAAGTAAGCAAGTGTGGTTTGATAGCCATACAGAGAGTCGCCCATTATATGTTGTGACAGAAAACGAGCAAGTGGTTGCATGGCTGAGCTTTAAATCATTTTATGGCCGCCCTGCATACGATGGCACTGTGGAAATTGCTATTTATGTAGATAGTGAGCAGCGTGGTAAAAATATTGGCCAACAGTTACTTTCGTTTGCACTGTCATTGTCACCTAAGCTTGATATAAAAACGCTTCTTGCCTTTATCTTTAGTCATAATACGCCAAGTATGCGTTTGTTTTCTAAAAATGGTTTTGCTGTTTGGGGCGAGTTACCTAATGTGGCAAAGATGGATGATAACGAATACAGCTTAACTATTTTAGGTAAGCGAGTTAGCGATTAATAAACTTAAAAAAGGCTGTTAATCATCGATATAACAGCCTTTGCTAGGAATTTTATTATAAATTACAGTTGATTAAGCCACTGGCTAAAATCACTGTCCATTGATTTACCCCATTCTTTTACCAATGCCTGATAGCGGGTGTATTGGCCTTTGCGGGTAAGTGCTAGCATCTGTTCTACTTTATCGCGTTGTTTTTCCATCATATAACGCGATGCTAAATAGCCCCATACATAAACGCGCTCAGAACCGCCATTTTGTTCATAACTGGTATTAAACAGCTCGCTCAAGTGAATGATTTGCTTTTTAGCTGCTTTAACTGCACGTTCATTGTCTTCACCTTTTGCTATATATTCAGCGATGCCTTCACTCCACCAAACTAAGTGTGGTAGCAGTGGTGCAGGTTTTGGGCAGTATTCAGGGCCTGAGTGGGAGTCGTGTAAGTTGGCGCAAAAGTCACCATACATATTAAAGCGACCATCTAAGTAGTGCACATATTCATGGCTTAGGTTCCAAATTTGCCCTTTCTTTTGATAGGCAACAAATTCAGCTGAATTATTTGGCAAGTGCGGTAAGCCTTCCAGATACATGCCGCCATTATCACTTGGCACGTCGAAATGCGCTGTAACGTATTTCACATAGGCGTCACGATCTTGGTAGATATTTGCGCGAAGGAAGTGGTTGTTATCATTGGCAACTGGTTTACCTTTGGTATTAAAGGTGTTATGAAAGCGTGCTTCTTGCGCGGATAGCATGTTACAAGCTGCATCTTCTTGCTCTTTGCTAAGTGCTTGGTGGCGTAACACTATGGTGTCGCTACACTGCTTAATATTGCTTAAAACGCTTTCAATGTTAGCGGTATTTGCGTTTGCATAAACAGTAAATAATAGACTAGAGAACAGGGTTAATTTCTTCATTGGTATATTGTATTCAATTTTAATTTGGTTCGATTACAGCAAAAATTGAATTGGGGGTCAACAAGCCCTTAAGGATAAAGTTGTATTAAACCTGAGTGGCCTTTCATATCACCAATAATCCATACTTGCTCAAATGGGTGAGGGCTTGGCATCACAAAATGATGCTGCAGCGCCTGAATATCTTGTGAATGCCAAAAAGGGTTTGCATTACGAATAACTAACCAAACACGCTTGGAATCATAATGTTTGCAAGCTTTACTCGCTAAAATACGTTGCAATGCTCTGGTCAATCGCGTTTCGATGGGTTCGAGTAATAATGCGCAAAGGTGCTCTTTAGTT
Source organism: Pseudoalteromonas sp. G4 (assembly GCF_028875915.1). Taxonomy (GTDB): domain Bacteria; phylum Pseudomonadota; class Gammaproteobacteria; order Enterobacterales; family Alteromonadaceae; genus Pseudoalteromonas. The sequence continues at coordinate 25,438 of NZ_JAPEHW010000047.1, read as the reverse complement.
TCAGGACTGAGTTCGCGTTTTAAAATTGCCATGGCTTCTTTTTCACTGCCATACAAGTGGGCGATTTCAATATCCAGCTTTTCTTTTGCCTGATAGCAGCTTACATCTGGTTTACTTGGCTGATTATGCCAAATATGTCGCATTGGTAAATTAAACTGCTTTTCATAAAGGCGTAAAAAGAGTTTGGCTGCTTGATGCTCAAGTTCAACTTTCTCTTTTTCACTGGCATTTAACATGGTACTGAAACAAATAAAGAATGGCCTAGATGTATAGTTACTTTAGCGTTATGGCGCTTTGTAATGCAATAAATTTAAAGCAAAAAAAGTAGTTTCAAAGGTTAGTTTGAAATAAATTTTATTGTTAAAAAACTATAGAAATAATTTTCGAAGATATACTATGGTTATATTCTGTCTTTTAATGTTGTGAACTCTTAATGTCAGCAGTCTATATTTCGCTGGTTGCCTTGTTTTCTGTAGCGGCTCAGTGGTTAGCATGGATTTTTAAAGTACCTGCTATTCTTTTTCTTCTGTTAACAGGGCTTTTGCTGGGCCCTGGTTTTAATGTTATTGACCCAGATGCGATATTTGGTGATTTACTCTTTCCTGTTATTTCATTAGCTGTTGCCGTTATCCTCTTTGAAGGAGCGCTTACTCTGCATATTCGAGAGCTTAAAGGCCTTGAAAAAGTGGTACGCAATTTATGCTCAATTGGTATGTTAGCTTCGTTTGTGGTGATTGGCTGCGCAGCTTATTTTGTACTTGGTTTAGATTGGCGCGTTGCAGCGGTATTAGGTGCCGTACTTGTGGTCACAGGGCCTACTGTAATTGCACCCTTGTTAAATGCGATGCGCCCTCATAAAGATGTCGATAAAGTGTTGCGATGGGAAGGGATTGTAATTGACCCTATCGGTGCTTTATTCGCGGTACTGGTGTTTGAAGCTGTAATGCTTACAGGGCAAGAAAGTATTTTTAATCATACCCTTGGCGCTTTATTTATGACGCTTATAGTGGGGTTGTCGCTCGGACTATTTGCAGGTTGGTTTACCAGCTTACTTATTCGACGTCAGTGGTTACCTTTTGAATTACATAAATTTGGAATTTTGGCATTGGTGTTGGCCACGTTTAGTGTCTCAAACTATTTAAGCCATGAATCGGGCTTACTTGCTGTAACTGTATTCGGTATTTGGCTGGCTAACCAAGATGATCTAGAAATTGATGCAGTGCTTGAGTTTAAAGAAGATTTGTCAATGATCTTGATTTCGAGCTTATTTATTTTATTGGCAGCGCGACTCCATGTTGATGATATTAAACAATTAGGCCCGAGTGTGCTTATTTTTATGGCGTTTGTACTATTTGTTGCGCGTCCGTTATCCATTTTATTATCCACATTTGGCTCCGATTTAAACTATCGGGCACGTGCACTTTTAAGTTGGATTGCACCTCGTGGCATTGTGGCTGCGGCGGTTGGTTCAGTGTTTGCGCTAAGTATGGTTAAAGCTGGCGTGCCGACTTCAGAAAAGTTAGTGCCACTTATCTTTACTGTGATTATTATCACTGTGGTATTGCAAAGTTTAACTGCAGTACCACTCACTAAATTGTTAAAGCTCCGTCAGCCTGAGCCTTCAACAGTGCTGATTATTGGTGCTAACCATGTGGCACGCGAAGTAGCGAAAGGTTTGAATGATATCGGTGTGAGTGTTTATTTATCTGATCCCGCTTGGGAGAACTGTAAAATGGCACGCATGGATGGATTACCTTGTTATTACGGTAATCCACAATCAGAACACGCAGAGCGTTATTTGCCCCTTACGGATATTAGTAAAGTATTAGGCTTGTCACCAAATCGTCATTATAACGCATTAGGTATTCAACATTTTGCACATTTACTAGGCGAAGAAAAAGTGTTTTCACTTAAGTCTTCAGATGCACATGCAAAAGCAAATAAAGACAGTGCGACCTTTTTATCTAGGCAAAATTTGTTTGCCAACGATGCTACCTTTGCACGCTTATCAGGCATGATAGCTAAAGGCGGGAAGGTGAGCGCAACACGGATTGCTGATGCGTTTACCTGGGAAGATTATTTAGAGGTAAATAAAGAGGCTATCCCTTTATTTATTTGGCGCCAGCAAGAATATATTGTGCCTGTTGAAATCGATGGTAGGCAAGTTCCTGCTGAAGGGGATTCGGTTATTGCATTGCAACCTGCCAAAATGTCTGTATTAAAAGAGTCACCGGTGAGCTAGGCGAGCTCTTAACAAGCATAAGGAGAGAGTTTATTTTTCGTGTAATTATTATTGCGATTATTTTTCTGTTGAGTGCTGATGGAATAGCCTCAAGCAAAACAGAGCTTTCGGTTGTCACTGAAGAGTGGCGACCGTTTAACTATACCGACGAAAATGGCAATCTCGTGGGACGCTCAACTGTAAAAGTAAAAGCAATATTAGATGGTTTGGGTTATCAGTATCAAATTCATAGTTACCCTTGGACAAGGGCCATGGATATGGCTAAAACGGATAAAAATACGCTCATTTATTCAATATTCAGAACTGCAGAACGAGAGCCATTATACCAGTGGGTATGCCCTTTAATGGCGCCTGTAAAAGTGTATTTATTTCATTTGAAAAACAGAAAAGATATCAAGTTATCTTCATTAGAGGATGCTAAAAATTACATTACTTCGGTAGGTCGAAATGCTAGGAGTCATGAGTTTTTACTAGAGCAAGGCTTTGTTGAAGGTGTTAATTTAGATGTTACTTCTGATCCAAGTGCTGAGTTGCGAAAGTTTTTAGCTGGTCGAGTTGATTTTTTAGTGCAATCAGAATGGGAAATGTTTGAATCGTTAAAAGCAGGTAAGCGAAGCATTGATGATGTTACTCGTAGTATCGAAGTGACAAATATTAACGAGCGCCAAGCATGTATGGCATTTAGTAAAAATACGGATAAACATATTGTTTCTGAAGTACAAATTGCTCTAGACAAATACAACAAGAAACATGGCTTGCAATAGCCCCCGCAGTTACACCTTTAAAAATTTGAGCTTATTAACTTAATTAAAATCGATTTTTTAAGCATCGAGTTATTGGCAATAATGCGTTAAATGCGTAAGCTTATAACAAGTCGTTAATTTGGTTAAACTTTGGTTATATCTTCAATGGGAAAGGTTAGAGTTGTATTACTTTTTGTAGTGTTATTTTTTGCATTTTTTTCTTCTGAGAGTAATGCGAATTCTGCGGCCTGTATTTTGCTTAAACAGCAAATGAGTTCCTATGAAAACACTAAAACACACCCTAATTATCGTCGTGCGCAAAGAGACTATGAACGCCTTTGTAACAAACCTGAAGCTGTTGAAGTAAAGCCCGCACAAACAGTATCAAAAAGTGAACCGACTTTAACTGAAGAAGAAAAGCGCCTAGCGCAAGAGCAATTTGAAGCGCTAGAACAAAAGCAAAATTCTGAGCAACTGCGCCTAGCGCAAGAGCAATTTGAAGCGCTAGAACAAAAGCAAAATTCTGAGCAACAACTGGTTGAAGAAACTAAGGCAAACCTAGAGCAGACTCAGACTATTGAGCCCAATACCAAGCCAGCTGAAGAAGTATCAACACCGGTTGTTGCGCCTAAAAAACAACCACAACCAAAACCTGTTCCAGTAACATGGCAAAATGAAGTTCCTGTAGAGCAAGGTAGCTTACTTGAAGCGATGATGTTGCCAATCATAATGTTGGTCGTTGTGCTTATCGCCATTTTCATTTATGTGAAATTTGTACGTTCACGTATGGATGAAATTAAAGAAAAAGCGCAGGAAATGTCAAAAGAAATTGTGGCTGCTGGTGTTAAAGCAGCTGAAAAGAAAAAGGCAAAACCAGCGAAAGGGGCTCTTGATCCTGATTTATATTTCCGTAGACAACGTATAGAAATCGTTTTACCAAATGGTCAAGAAGTGATGCTTGATAGTGTTGTTGCTTCTCAATACGGTGTATTTGTTGTACTTGGTCAAAAACAGCGTGGTGCAATTATTGGCAGCGCGACATTACCAGAATGGAAAGAGCAGGTTGGTGATGATTTAGTGGCTTTTGATAGCCCGCTGAATGTTGTAAATCAGTGCTGTCATGCAGTTGAGCAAATAATTGAGCTTAATACAGAACTGGAACCGATAGTTGCATTTAACGATATGGCAGTTTTTAAATCGCAATTTCCAATAGCGGTAATGCATAAGAAAAAAGTAAATGAATATATTTTAGGTTTCAAAGAGCTAAAATATAGCGACGAACAAGTTGATGAATGGCTTTTAAAAATAGACGCTTATGTAGCGGCAAGAGCTGAGCAAAAAAGTTTAGCGGAAGAGCAGCAAAGACAACAAAATCTAAATCGCCATAATGGTGAGTTAGCTCAAACACCATTGCAAGGCAACCCATCGCCAGCTGAGTTGGCAGAGCAAGAAATTGCAGAGAAGGAGCAGGAAACACAATATCCTGAGCCGGGTTCCTATGAAAATTCGGTTGCAGAAATAGCTGCTGATCATCAAGATCTTCATCGTGTAGAAGAGCTTGAAAAGCCAGCGGTTGACCATATTGCTGAACTTGATGCAATTTTAAATAAAGCCAAAGAATTTACAGAAAAACTAGATAGTATTAGCTCTGAATCTAGCGCATCTGAAAATGATACTTCGCCGAATGAAATACCTGAATCAATAGAGTCTCTTGATTCGACCAATAGAACAGCAGAATTTAACGAGTTAAGTGAATCGCAAAATACAGATTCAGCTCAATTTGATGATACAACCACAAATTTGCCAGAAGAATCTGTAAGTCCTTCGTTTGTGGATGAATCAGTTGCGAAGAATGAACCTGAAACTACGCCAGATTCTTTTGCACATCCTTTATCAACGGAACAAGAATCAATACTGGGAGTTTCAGATAGTGAGGGCGATCTATCATTTGAAACAGCAAATGTTGAATCAACCACAGACATTGAGCCTAGCTCAGCTTTAACCCGAGACGATGTTGAAAATGTCAACGAATTAGATACATACTCGCCTGAAACTGAAGAGCCGCTTGATGTAATGAAAGTTAACGATGAATCTGATTCTAGTGGCTCAGCTGTGTCAGAGTTTGAAAATAGAGATTCATTAGAAGAAAATCATCAACTGGATAACGAAATAATTTCTGATAAAGGGCCCTCTCATTTTGCTCAAGACGATGATACTCCTGAAAACATGGTGCCTCATTCAGAGTTTAAACGCCGCGCTGCGAAACGAGCTGTTGATGAGGGGATGTTTGACTACCTTAATCACTACGATGGTAAGGCTGCGCCAGCAGTTGACGAAGATGACTCAGAACGTAGCTTAGAGGAAGAGTTAGCCCAAAGCTTAGCGGCGGGTAAAGGCTTTTTATCAGGCTTAGATGATGCGGGTAAGTTAGAAGAGTCTGAAGTGAGTGAAGAGTCTTCTGAGACAACTGAACAAAGTGATATAGCTTCTGAGCTTGAAGAGCACCTAGAAAACGAAATAGATTTAACATCATTCACTCAAGATGAAAGCCTCAGTAGTTTTGATACTATACCAAGCGATTCAGAGAGTCTTGATAATGATACAGATAATTCAAACCTTGGTGGTTGGCGCGCAATTAAAGCGCAAATGAATGAAGTTGAAGAACCCCCAACGTTTGGAAATGAACAAATAGAGGATGCGCCAAAATCAAGTTGGCGAGCATTAAAAGAGCAAGTGGCCTCTGAAGAGCCAGAGTTGCAAGAAGATGATAGTGATAAAAATGAGGAAGCAACGAAGTCATCGCTGTTTTCTAATTTAGAGCTTGATCCTGATTGGGCTCCTAAACCACCACCTGAAAAAGTCTTCAAAGTAAAACCAGAAGACGATCCAGATAATAACTAACGAATATTAACTTGCTGAGTTAATTTCTGCAGCAGTGTTTAATTAACATGTAACGATGGTCAAATTTCTTTGGCCATTTTTTATTTTTCACACTGTTCAATGAGTGAGCGTAAATGCTGGCCTAGGTCCTTTGTTTTAGTTTGTCCGTTAGCAATTAGTTCAGCTGCTTGTTGCTGTATTTCATTTACATCGTATTGCTCTAGCATGTGTTTTACATAAGTAATAGCATCGGTTCCTTGACGAATTAAATCGGGCAGGCTTTCAAGCGAAAGCTCTTGTTCAGAAAGGTTTGATAAAGTCGCAAGTAATTCAGATAAATCGATAGAATCTTGTAATGCGCCTTCAACCTCAATAAGAGCGCCCATTGGATCAGCGTCTAACTTAGATGCAACACAAGCGGCAACTGTTCCTGCTTCAGCACCTTGTTTTACAGCTGACAGACCTTCGGTACGAATATCTTCAATAACTTGTTGTAATTCTTGGTGTTCTGAAAAGTATTGGCGTTCAAGCGCCTTTTTCGGATCTTCAGCAAGATCGCATGCAGTTAATGTTGAACCGAAAATGGCGATTAGCAATAAGTTTTTTTTCATAGTCTCTTCCTAATGAGCAGAAATTAAAACGAGTATATCCTAATGATCTAAACTGTAAGTACCCATTGTGATGAAAATAATCTAAACATTATGGCTGAAACAAAGATTAAAAGTCCTTGTGTTGAAAACTGTTGTTTAAATGATAAAGATGTGTGTTTGGGTTGTTTTCGCACTTTAGATGAGATTTTATCTTGGTCGACTATGAGTTTATTGCAAAAGCAAACTACGCTTAGTTTATGTGAACAACGAAGACAACAAGCCCCTTATGCAAAAAAGGATTTTAATTCTAGATAATTCAAGCGTTTTAGCAATGCGCTTAAAAGTATTGCTAGAGTTGTTAACGTGCCAAGTCGACCTTCATCATTATTCTGATTTTGAACCGAGTGAAGAGCCTGCTTTTTATGAGGCCGTTATTTTTGCTTCCGGAGTGCCTGAAAAGTTGGTGTTACAAACCCAAGAGCTCTATGGCGATGTAAACACCTTTTTATTAGCACCTAATGCCGAAGGTAGTAAATTGCGAGACAGCTTTACAAAACTCGCAAATGCAATGCCATCAGCTTTGGTTATTCACCCTTTTTACAATAACAAAGAGGTAATAGGCTTACTCGAAGAAGGGCTTGCCATAGGGGCGGCCAATCTCGATATTAAGCTGCCCAAAATCCTACTTGTCGATGATAATCAAACGCGTTTAAGTGGCTTAGAGTCAAGTTTACAAGGTGCGCATATTGATGTAATCACTGCCGATACTGATTATGCTGCAATTGGTCGTGCAGCACTTCATCAAATAGACATACTCGTTAGTGATTTTAATATGGGAGATATCACTGGGATTGATATTTTCAGACAAATCAAATCGGTTAATCCAAATTGCCGCTGCATTTTAATTACTTCAAAACCCCACCAAAGTGCGTTAATAGAAGCTGTTCGTTTAGGTGTAGATGATGTACTAGAAAAGCCGCTGAATGAAAGCGTGTTGCTGCAGGCAATTTACAAGCTTTGGCATAGTGAACAATTAGAGCGTAGTAATTTAGAGCTGGTAGATCGCCTACAAGATACGGTAGATGCATTAATTGAAAAAGATAGCTTATTACGCGTTATTTATAAAAATACGCCAGATGCCATTGCTATTTTTAATAATAATGGCGCTATTTTAGAAGCAAATGATGCCTTTCTAAGCCTTTTCTCACGAAATGAAGATGAACTTAAGAACCTGTCGTTTTATGAGCTAATAGATAGCAATATTGCAAAAGAAATAAAAAATAATATCGCTAGTTTTCAACCTCAGTTTAACTTTGAGTTTGTCGTTAATACTATGAAAGACGATATTATTCCGTTCTCAGGGTCATTTAGTGAAATTGATGTACACGGGGAATCCGCAACAGCAGTTATTCTAAAAAATATTGCGCACTTAAAACGTAAACAACAGCTATTGGAAGAAGCAAAACAAGTACTCGAAGAGAAGGTAAATATTCGCACGCAAGAGCTTGAGGCGGCAAAAGACCAAGCTGAATTTGCAAATAAAAGTAAATCCGAATTTTTAGCGAATATGTCGCACGAACTGCGTACACCAATGCATTCCATTCTAAGTTTTTCGCAGTTTGGCTTAGATAAGCTTAATAGCGATCCAATTCCAAAAGATAAGTTAGAAAAGTACCTCTCACGAATAGAAAGTTCTGGTCAGCGATTGCTATCGCTATTAAACAACCTGCTAGATTTATCTAAATTAGATGCTGGTAAGTTCCCATTCAATCCTAGCGAACATAATCTGAATCAGCTTGTACGTACTAGCATTGATGATATGTCAGGAGCGCTTTTGGCTAAAACCATCAAAGTACATTTTGTACCAGAGCTCGACCCATTTTTTGTTTTTTGTGATTGTGACCAAATTGCACAAGTCATCAGAAACTTACTAGGAAATGCGATTAAATTTAGCGATGAGCAGAGTGAGATAGAAGTTGTTATAGAGCATTTAAATGAAACTGTTCAGTTAGCTGTTATTGATGCAGGGGTGGGAATTCCCGATGGCGAACTTGACAAAATATTTAATAAATTTGAACAGAGCAGTAAAACCAATCGTGGAGCAGGAGGAACAGGGTTGGGATTGGCGATATGTAAGGAATTTATAGAGTTGCACAAAGGAAAAATTTGGGCACAAAACAATATCGATAAAGGGGCAACTGTATTTGTAAGTTTGCCTGTTTGCAATTCCTTTGACTAAGCTAAAAGAGGTACAGTAAAAACAATGAATTGTGTTACAAGGAGTCAACCATGAGTTCAAATACAGTGCTTGCTGTTGATGACGAGCCGTTCAACTTAGAAATCATCGAAGAAATATTAGAAGACAGTTATGATTTGCATTGTGTTGCCAGTGGCCCAGAGTGTTTAGAGGTTGTTACTAAAATTAATCCGAGTGTGATTCTGTTAGATGTAAGCATGCCGGATATGGACGGTTACGAAGTGTGTCGCCGCTTAAAGGAAAACCCTGAAACATCTAATATCACCGTTATGTTTGTCTCTGCACGCGGCTCGGTAGAAGAGCGTATCGCTGGCTACAATGTTGGTGCTGAAGATTATATTGTGAAGCCTTTTGGGCAAGAAGAACTGCAAGGCAAACTCGATACACTTTTTAAAGTGGTTGAAAACAAACGCATGCTTGAGCAGCAACTGCAAGATGCGACCGACACTGCATTTAATGCGATGGCAAATAGCAGTGAAATGGGCAGCATAGTTCAGTATGTTGAACAGATTGGTAAAATTGATGACAAAGAAGAGTTAGCTCAGGCGCTTATAAACTGCATGCGAAGTTTTGGTTTGAAAACCAGTATTGAATTTCGTACTAAGAATCATCGTTCGCAATATAGTTCAGAAGGACTTTGTTCACCAATGGTGGTTGAGTTATTTGAGCTGTTGCAGAATAAAGGGCGTTTATATGAATTTATGCCCCGCATTTTAGTTAATTATCCAAGAGTAAGTTTATTAATTATGAACTTGCCGAGTGACGATCCTGAACGGCTTGGGCGAATCCGTGACAATATTTGTTTTGTGGTGGGTGTAACAGAGCATCAGTTGGATGCGATATTAACGCGTAAGCAATTGGCAAACCAAAAACTAAAATTGCGTGAAGCATTTACGATGATCCGCAATAAATTTGAAGATTTGGTTGGAGTATTAAATCTTAGCCATGAGATGAATGAAGCTATCTTCAGGGAGTTACAAGAAGAATTTGAAGACCGCATACCGCATATGGGGCTCGATGAAGATCAAGAGCTTTATATATACAAAAAAGTGGATGAAACCATTCAAAAATCAGTGGCGCGTGAAGACTTACTGCAAGATGTAATGCGAGCTTTCACTGAAATTGAAACAGATTTAAGTGTAATGCTGAAATAATACCAATTCTCAATAATACAAAATCATTTTGAGGGATTAAAGCTGTCGCTAACTGCGTTAAAAATTTTTCATTTAGAACAACTAAATAGCAAAATTTTAGCCTTGTTATCGACTAGTTTTCCTTGCCTCAAAAGGGATCTCTTAATTAAGAGGATTGGTATAAGCTAGATTGCCAAAAGATTAAGCGTCTCTTGGCAATCCTTTTTCTACAATGCGGATCAGGCGCTGGGTTTTATTATCTTTTAATGAAATTTTTTGTTGCTGTTTTTTGAGAGCCCATTCGATATGTTCTAACACCAGCTCGGAGGCATCTTGTTTTGCATTTTCAAGTGCAGAGATAACAGCTTCACTATAAGGTGCATTACCGAGAGCAACAGCAATATTGCGCTGCCATCTTTCGATACCAATTCTACGAATCGCACTACCTTCGGTATTTTTTAAGAAAGTTGCTTCATCCCATGCAAATAATGTCAGTAAATCCTGGCTTTTTAGCTGTTTACGAATGTGAAAATCATCTTCTTTGGTTATTTGCCCATAGCGATTCCAAGGGCAAACTAACTGGCAATCATCGCATCCGTATATACGGTTACCTAAAAGAGAACGAAACTCTTCTGGAATAGCACCTTGTTTTTCAATGGTTAAATATGAAATACAGCGTCTGGCATCAACTACATAGGGCTCGACAATCGCACCTGTAGGGCACGATGTGATACACGCAATACAATTGCCACATTTATCTTCAACAATTTCTTCATTGATGGGTAAAGGTAGGTCAATAAAGAGTTCGCCAAGAAAAAACCACGAACCAGCTTCTTGATTTAAAATAAGCGTGTGTTTACCAGTCCAGCCTAGACCAGCTTTTTCGGCTAATTGCCTTTCTAAAACCGGAGCCGAGTCGACAAAAGGGCGAAACCCAAGCGATACCTGGTGTGCTTCAAGCTCTTTTTCCAAAAGTTTACCAAGTTGCTTTAAACGATTGCGCATCAACTTATGGTAATCACGTCCAAGTGCATAACGGCTAATGTAGGCCGTTTCTTTATTTTTTAAATCTTTGGCAAAGCTTGCATCGGGTGGCAAATAATTCATTCTTACTGAAATAACTCGCTGTGTTCCCGGTACTAATTCAGCAGGACGAGCTCGCTTCATACCGTGTGCAGCCATATATTCCATTTCACCGTGGTAGCCTGCATCTAGCCAGCGTTGTAATTGCGCTTCATGTTGTGAGAGATCAATATCCGTAATATTGACTTGATCAAACCCAAGCTCTTTTGCCCAAAGCTTGATTTTTTCTACCAAATTCGGATAGTTAAGAGTAGACATACCAGTAGGTGAAATAAATGACGTCAGAATTAACCACCAATTTACCACAGTTTGCATATCGCGCCCAACAAGTAAAAGAACATGAGGCGTTGGTTGCAGCCAAAAAGAATATCCCTATGTACTCTTTAATGAAAGCTGCAGCGCAATCGGTATTCGATTTAATGCTTTTGAAATATGCAAATGCAGAAAAAATACAAATTATTGCTGGTGGCGGAAATAATGGCGGCGATGGTTATTGGGTGGCTAATTATGCATTACAGCATGACTTTGATGTCACTGTTTACAGTGTTAAATCGCCAACTCAACTTACTGGAGATGCAAAATCTGCCTATGATGATTATGTAAAACTCGGTGGTAAGGTGGTAAATGAACTCGACCCAGATTGCGACGTTTATATTGATGCGTTACTGGGAATTGGGTTCCATGGCGCGTTAACGGAAAAATATGTGGAGGTTATTACTCAGGTAAATGCGCTTAACAAACCTATTATTGCGGTTGATTTACCATCAGGATTAAACGCCTCTTCTGGGGAGGTTGCAGTAACCTGTATTAGAGCAAATTATACGGTGAGTTTTATTGCGTTAAAACAGGGCTTGTTAACAGGTAATGCAACAGAATATGTAGGAGAGCTGTTTTTCGCAGGTCTAGGTCTGGCACAATCATTTATAGAGAGTGTTTCACCGTCAGTATCTTTGGTTGATTATGAATTATTAAAGTCGCAACTTCCGCTTCGTCATAACAACGCCTATAAACAACAGTTAGGCCATGTTTTGCTGATTGGTGGAGACGAAACAATGCCAGGGGCTATTCGTATTGCTGCAGAGGCTTGTCTTCGGTCAGGTGCAGGGCTTGTTTCAGTTGCCACGCATCCTGAAAATCGTGCCATCATAATGCAAGGACGTTATGAATTAATGGTTCATGGCATTTCTGATCCCGAGCAGCTTACAACTTTAATCGAAAAAGCAGATGTTTGTGTTCTTGGTCCTGGGCTTGGTCAGTCATCTTGGGCTGAAAATATTTGGCATAAGGTTATTAATAATGCAAAGCGCCTTGTGGTTGATGCAGATGGCCTTAACTTTCTTGCGAAGCACGCTAAAACATTATCAAATGCAGTTTTAACACCTCATACCGGTGAAGCGGGGCGTTTGTTACAAATACCCAATGCTGAAATTGAACTTAATCGCTTTGATTCAGTCTCTAAATTAGCGAATAAATTCAATGCAACAGTGGTACTAAAAGGGGCTGGTAGCTTGATTTGTCAGCAAGAAGCAATTGCGATAAATACCTCAGGTTCTGCAAGCATGGCAAGCGCTGGGATGGGAGATTGTTTATCTGGTATCATTGCAGCCTTAATTGCGCAGGGAATGACAGACTTTGAAGCCGTTCAATTGGCTGTTAATATTCACGGCAGAGCAGCAGAGATTGCTGAACAAGAAGGAAAGCGGGGCTTGTTAGTTACTGATTTATTTCCTTTTATAAGAAAACTCGTTGATTAGTGGAGAAGTAAATGAATCAACAAGATCATGTTTTTGATTGCTTTTTGGCTGATGAGAATGCCACTGTGGCCATGGGCACTAAATTATCTCAAGTAATAGATAAAGGTGCAGTGATCTTTTTACATGGTGATTTAGGTGCAGGAAAAACGACACTAACTCGTGGCGTGGTACAAGGTTTTGGTCATACAGGTAATGTTAAAAGTCCAACGTATACGCTTGTGGAGCCTTACGAATTAGCCGAACAAAATATATATCATTTTGACTTATACCGCCTCGCAGACCCTGAAGAATTAGAGTTTATGGGTATTCGTGATTATTTTGAAAATAATTCAGTGTGCCTTATTGAATGGCCTGAAAAAGGCGCAGGAATGCTTGCACAAGCTGATCTAGAGATTACAATGGAATATGTAGAGAGTGCGCGTAAAATCACCATTTCGGCCAATACCGAGAATGGTATTACAATAATAAATAAGCTTAAGAATGACTAACAGTTGGATTAGTAAACAAATTTACTTCAGTTTTATAGCTGTTTTTTTGTTGCTTGTAAGTACTTGCTTACAAGCTGCGAATAAAATTGATAGTGTGCGTGTTTGGCCATCGCCAGAAAGCACGCGTGTTGTTCTGGATATGAAAGAAAAGCCAGAATACAGTTATTTCTTTTTAAAAAATCCCCTTCGATTGGTAGTTGATATTAAATCAACTCCAGGGCGTAATGCGACGTTTCCAAAAATAGAAAAAAAACATCAACTAGTTAAGAAAATTCGCTACAGTACGCCTAAACGCAAATCAGATACCCGTTTGGTATTTGAGCTATTAGCACCTGTAAAACCAGTGATCTTTTCATTGGCGCCAACTGGCCCTTACAGTGACCGCTTAGTATTTGATCTTTATAGTAAAGAAAAGCCAAAAGCTGAGACTGTCGTTAAAAGTCGTGATATCAGTAGTGACCGCGATATTGTTGTTGCTGTTGTGGCAGGGCATGGCGGTGAAGACCCTGGTTCTATAGGGCCCTCAGGTACTTATGAAAAAACCATAACGTTACAAATTGCAAAACGTTTAGCTGCCAAAATTAATGCTGAAAAAGGCATGAAAGCAGTAATGCCGCGCACCGGTGATTACTATGTAAAATTAAATACTCGTACTGATCGGGCGCGTGACAAAAAAGCAGATTTTTTAATTTCGATTCATGCCGATGCGTTTACTTCGCCGCAACCGCGTGGCGGATCGGTTTGGGTATTATCACTTAGACGTGCAAACTCTGAAATTGGTAAATGGATTGAGAATCGAGAGCAACATTCAGAATTACTAGGTGGTGCAGCGGACGTCTTAAAAGATACGCAGCAAGAAAGATATTTAGCACAAGCGTTACTTGATATGTCGATGGACCATTCAATGAAAACCGGCTTTGAAGTTGCTGAAGATGTTATTGCTGAGATGAAAAAGGTGACGAAAATGCACAAAAAAACGCCTCAAGCCGCAAGCTTAGCTGTGCTAAAATCACCAGATATTCCATCGATTTTAGTCGAAACTGGTTTTATTTCTAATCCTACGGAAGAACGCTTACTTAAAACACGTGAGCATCAAGAGAAGCTGGCCAATGCAATTTTCAAATCTGTGAAAGGGTACTTTAAAAATAACCCTCCTGAAGATTCGTATTTTGCCAAAGTTAAGAAAGACCAACCACGTTTTCATAAAGTGCGCTCTGGGGAGTCTCTAAGTTTACTTGCGAGTCGTTATGGTGTTTCAATCAGTTCACTGAAAAAGGCGAATAAGTTGTCTTCAAACACCCTTTTTATAGGCCAAAATTTGGCTATTCCTAGAAGCTAAACTCGCTCAAAAGCAGAATTATTACTATGTCTATACAAATATTGCCTGCGCGCCTTGCTAACCAAATTGCGGCAGGGGAAGTGGTTGAAAGGCCTGCATCGGTTGTTAAAGAGCTGGTCGAAAACAGTCTTGATGCAGGTGCAACACGTATTCAAATAGACATAGAACGCGGTGGTCACAAGCTCATTCGTATTCGTGATAATGGCGCTGGAATCGAAAAAGATCAGCTAACATTAGCCTTGTCGCGACATGCAACCAGCAAAATAAAGTCCTTAGATGACCTAGAACAGATTATTTCGCTTGGTTTTCGTGGAGAAGCGCTTGCTTCAATTAGCTCAGTATCAAGACTTACGCTAACCTCTAAAACCGAAAATCAAGATGAAGCTTGGCAAGCGTATGCTGAAGGGCGAGATATGGCGGTGCAAATAACGCCTGCATCGCACCCTAATGGCACAACAATAGAAGTTGTTGACCTGTTTTTTAATACACCTGCACGACGCAAATTTTTACGTACGGAAAAAACCGAATTTCACCATATTGATGAATTATTAAAACGAATTGCACTATCGCGTTTTGATGTAGCAATTACGCTTAAGCACAACGGGAAAGTCGTTAGGCAATACCGCTCCCAAATGCAACAAGAAAGCTATGTAAAGCGTGTGGCACAAGTTGCTGGCAGGATATTTGAGCAACAAGCCGTGTATGTTAATTCAGGTGATGAAAGACTTAGCCTCCATGGTTGGGTTTTACCAATGGGCAGTAAGACTGAGCCACAATACACCTATGTGAATGGGCGTATGATGCGCGATAAACTCATTTTCCATGCGATTCGTCAAACCTTTGAAGAGTATGCTCCTGGTTATGAAGTCCCAGGGTTTGTAATTTATTTGGATATTGAGCCAAGACAAATTGATGTGAATGTGCACCCAGCAAAGCATGAAGTACGTTTTCATCAAGGACGCTTAGTCCATGATTTTATTGTTCAGGCTGTAAGACAAGCGATTAGCTTTGAGCAACCTTTGATAAACTCAGACGTTCCAGTACAAGATTTAGCTTTACAAAATGAATATCCCTTACAATTGGGTGAAAGTGCGCTCTCTCAAACGAATGAGGTTGATGTACGTGAAACACGCCCATCCTATTCAGGCGGGCAAACGACAACTTCTTACCCAAAATCACCATTAAGCCATCAGACGTATGTACCAACAGCAACTCGACAGCATTCTGTTAATGCATTTTATCAAGGTGTTGCAGAACAAAGTTTGCCTCACGCAACAAAAGCTGCTGAATTTAATGATATAGGCGTGTGCAATACGAATGTGGTTTGCAGTGAATTATTGCCTTTACGCCAGGGAAAAGCGCTCCGGTCAATATCTGGCGAACCACAATTAATAGACTTAGCACCAGCGTTACCAGTACTTTGGCAACTGCAAGTAGAGCAATTCGGTCAATTAGAAAGCAAAAGTTTATTGCTTCCAGTGCGTATTAATTTGTCTAGTGATTTACTTGAAAAGGTAGAGCAGCATTTATCATGGTTGGGTATTTTAGGGTTTGATATTGCTGTTAACTCACAGTTTTTATTAGTGAAAAAGTTACCCGAAGTGCTCTATTCAGTGGATGTTAATCTAATCTTAGATAATCTAGTGGAAAATGTTTCTGAGACGCAAACGGCAACCGAGCTTCAATTTTGGCTTACTTGGCTACAGCAAATTGTTGAAGCGAAAGCGCTAAATTACTCAATAACTAAACAATTAGTCGAGTTAGTAGTAAAAAAGCCTGAATTAATTGCCAGTTTTAAATCGAAAACTGTTAAAATTGACTTAGATAACAGTCTTTTTGACTAACTTTGAAAGTGCATTTAGTACTTAAGCGAACAGAGGTAAAACCTTGCAACAATTGCCAATTATCTGCTTAATGGGTCCAACAGCATCTGGTAAAACAGATTTAGCAATACAGTTGTGTCAGCATTTAAATACTGAAGTAATTAGCGTGGACTCTGCCCTAGTTTACAAAGGTATGGATATTGGTTCTGCGAAGCCAAATGCACAAGAGCTGGCATTAGCGCCACATCGACTCATTGATTTAATCGATCCTGCTGATAGTTATTCTGCTGCTGACTTTCGCCGTGATGCGCTAGATAATATTGCCCAGTTGCACAGCCAAGGTAAAATTCCGCTCTTAGTGGGTGGTACCATGATGTATTTCAAGGCATTGCTAGAAGGTTTATCGCCTTTACCCAATGCTGACCAAGTGATACGAGCGCAATTAGAAATTGAAGCGCAAGAAAAAGGCTGGCCGGCAATGCATAAAATGTTAAGCGATGTGGATCCGGTCGCTGCAAGTAAAATCAATGAAAATGATTCGCAGCGCATAAATCGTGCTCTAGAAGTTTACCGTTTAACGGGGAAACCTATGAGCGAATTACAGAAGGTAAAAGCTGAGCCGTTACCTTTTGACGTTTTACAGTTTGCTATAGCACCGTGCGATCGCGCGATTTTACACCAGCGGATTGAAAAAAGATTTAAAATAATGCTCGATATGGGGTTTGAAAAAGAAGTTATGACCCTATATCAGAGAAAAGACTTACACCCTGATCTTCCATCTATTCGATGTGTAGGTTATCGTCAAATGTGGGATTATTTGGCGGGAGAGTGTGACTATGATGAAATGGTTTTTAAAGGCATAGCTGCCACGCGTCAGCTTGCCAAACGCCAGTTAACTTGGTTGCGTGGCTGGCAAAATATTACTTGGCTAGAGTCTGGCGATGAAGAAAACTTGCAACGCGTGTTAAGTTCGCTAAGCTAGTAGAGTGGTGCAGTAAAAATAATTGAATTCGTTAGATTTATCGAATTTTATAAGAACACCTAGAACTAAGGAAAATAACAATGGCAAAAGGCCAATCATTACAAGACCCATTTTTAAACGCGTTACGTCGTGAACGTATTCCCGTAGCAATCTATTTAGTTAACGGTATTAAGCTACAAGGTAAAATTCAGTCATTTGACCAATTTGTGATTTTATTAGAAAACACAGTAAACCAAATGGTTTATAAACACGCTATTTCAACTGTTGTACCAGCGCGCGCTGTTAATTTCCAAGCGACGCAAGGTTCAGAAGACGAGAGCGGTAACTACTAATTAATAGGAGTTTAATGCTTGTTTGACCGTTATGAAGCCGGTGAACAGGCAGTCTTAGTTCATATCGAATTTCCAAATGAAGGCGATCGTGAAGATTTGCAAGAATTGGAAATGCTCGTTTCTTCAGCTGGTGTTAATGCATTGACGATTGTGCAAGGCAGTCGTCAATCCCCGCATGCCAAATTTTTCGTAGGTAGCGGTAAAGCTGAAGAGATTGCTGAGATTGTCAAAATCCATGATGCAGATGTAATCATCTTTAATCACGAATTATCCCCCTCACAAGAACGTAACTTAGAGGCGATATGTAAATGTCGCGTGCTTGATAGAACGAGTTTGATTCTTGATATCTTTGCGCAAAGAGCGCGTACCCATGAAGGTAAACTACAAGTTGAGCTCGCCCAATTACGTCATATTTCAACACGATTAATCCGTGGTTGGACGCACCTTGAAAGACAAAAAGGTGGTATTGGTCTTCGTGGCCCGGGTGAAACACAACTTGAGACTGACCGCCGGTTAATTCGTGGCAAAATAAAAAATATTTTAAAACGCTTAGAAAAAGTAGCAAAACAGCGTGAGCAAGGGCGCCGTGCACGAAACCGAAATGAGATTCCAACCGTATCATTAGTTGGTTATACCAACGCCGGTAAATCGACCTTATTTAATCGTATAACAGATAGCGACGTGTATGCTGCAGACCAATTATTTGCAACCCTCGACCCAACGCTTCGTAAAATCGAAGTGCCAGATCTAGGTTCAACGATTCTTGCAGATACAGTTGGTTTTATTCGTCACTTACCGCATGATTTAGTTGCTGCATTTAAATCAACTCTAGCAGAGACAAGAGAAGCTGATTTGCAATTACATGTGGTAGATGTGGCAGATGTGAGGCGTCAAGAGAATATCGAGCAAGTGCAGGATGTACTTAGGGAGATAGATGCGGATGATGTGCCACAATTATTGGTTTACAACAAAATTGACTTAGTGGAAGAAGTGTCACCGCGCATTGACCGTAATGACGAAGGAAGACCTATTCGCGTTTGGCTTTCAGCGCAAACAGGCGTTGGTTGTGAGTTGTTGCTACAAGCAATTGGTGAATGTCTGGCTGAGCAAATGTTCCATGAAAATATTTGCATACCACCTCAGTTAGGCCGTCTGCAGGGCGCTTTGTATCGTTTGAATGCGGTACAAACTGAAAATTTTGATGAACTAGGTAACTGGTTATTGGATGTAAGATTGCCAATGTCGGATTGGCAGCGATTGAAAAAAGAGTTTGGTGAACAAATAGAAGAGTTAGTAGTTTAACTTTTCAATAATATTTGTTTACCGTAAAAATTAGAAAATCCCCTAAGGTTTTGGTAAATTTACCAAAGTTTAATTTTAATTATTAATATTGGAGTGGCGCTATGGCCTGGAACGAGCCGGGTAACAATGGCAACGACAAAGACCCATGGAATAACAAGGGCGGTCGAGATCAGGGTCCACCTGATTTAGATGAAGTGTTTCGCAAATATGGCGACCGTTTTGGTGGTTTATTTGGCGGTAAAAAAGGATCAAGCAACGGCGGTTTAAGTGGCCCCGCACTGGTCTTTGTTTTAATCATCGCTGTAACGGTTTGGGCGATAAGCGGTTTTTACACGGTAAAAGAAGCTGAACGTGGTGTTGTACTGCGCTTTGGTCAGTTTCATGAAATAGCATTGCCAGGTCTTCGTTGGAAGATGACATTTGTTGACCGCGTAATTCCGGTTGACGTTGAAGCTGTACGTTCATTATCAGCGTCAGGTTTTATGCTGACAGAAGATGAGAACGTGGTAAGTGTTGAGTTTGTTGTTCAGTATCGTGTTACAGACGCGTATCTATATCGCTTTAGTGTGACAGATGCAGACCACAGTTTACAACAAGCGTTAGACAGTGCGCTTCGCTATGTTGTTGGTCATGCAAAAATGGATGACGTTTTAACGAAAGGTCGTGAGCAAGTGCGTCAAGACACTTGGCAGGAGCTTGAGAAAATCATAACTCCTTATAACTTAGGTATTGTTCTGACAGATGTAAACTTTAAAGATGCGCGCCCACCGGCAGAAGTTAAAGATGCATTTGATGATGCAATTGCTGCTCAAGAAGATGAAGAGCGTTTTATTCGTGAAGCTGAAGCATATCAACGTGAGATTGAACCAACTGCGCGTGGTCGTGTTACTCGTATGACGCAGGAAGCTGAAGCTTATAAAGAGCGTGTAACACTTGAAGCACAGGGTGAGATTGCACGTTTCGAACGCTTACTTCCTGAGTATCAAGCTGCGAAACAAGTTACTCGTCAGCGTTTATACATTGAAGCAATGGAAGAGGTGCTTGGTAGCACATCTAAAGTGCTTGTCGATGTTAAAGGTGGCAATAATATGATGTACCTACCACTGGATAAAATTATCCAGCAGTCATCAGCAAATGCAACGCCTGCTCGTCAACGCAATGACGTAGATAATTTAAGACAACAATTAGGCACAACACAAAACAGCCAATTGAATTCATCGAACGATCGTTATTCAAACGACCGTTATAACTCAGGGAGATACAACCAATGAGAAACTTTGGATTAGTTATTGCTGTTATTGTAACAATGCTAGCTTTCTCTAGTGTATTTGTGGTACCTGAAGGTCAAAAAGCAATTGTTCTTGAATTCAGTAAGGTTAAGAAAGATGGTGTTGATAACGCAGTGGTTTATGAACCTGGCTTACAGTTTAAAGTGCCGTTTATTTCACAAGTACGTAAACTGGATTCACGTATTCAAACATTAGATGGTTCACCTGATCGCTTTGTTACAAGTGAAAAGAAAGACCTTATTGTTGACTCATATGTTAAATGGCGCGTTAAAGACTTTAGTAAGTTTTACCTGCGTGCACGTGGTGATAAGCAATACGCAGAAACACTACTTAAGCAAAAAGTTAACAACGGTTTAAGAACTAACTTTGGTTCTCGTACGATTCGTGAAATTGTCTCTGGTGAGCGTAGCGCACTGATGCAAGAAGCGTTATCGCAAGCATCTGAAAGTGCTGCTGAGCTTGGTATTGAAGTGCTTGACGTACGTGTGAAGAAAATTAACTTACCTACGGAAGTTAGTAACTCAATTTTCCAGCGTATGCGTGCTGAGCGTTCTGCTGTAGCGAAAGAACACCGTTCAGAAGGTATGGAAAAAGCAGAAGAAATTCGCGCTGACGTAGACCGTCGTGTAACTGTTATGCTAGCTGATGCTGAGCGTAATGCACGAAGTGTACGTGGTGAAGGTGATGCGTTAGCAGCAAAAATCTATGCTGATGCGTACAACAAAGACGCTGAATTCTATAGCTTCTTACGCAGCCTAGATGCTTACAAAGCAACCTTTAAAAACAAAGAAGACGTTATGGTGCTTAGCCCTGATAGTGACTTCTTTAAGTATATGAAGCAAACCGGTAAGTAAATTACTCAGTTGCAATATAATATTAAAAGCCCTGCATTTGCAGGGCTTTTTTATGGAGAAAATAATGAGCTTTGATGTATTGCTACTGGCGTTTGCTTTGTTGTTAATTTTTGAAGGGCTTGGGCCTGCTTTATTTCCAGCGAAATGGCGCGAGTATTTACGTGAAATAGCGCAATTAACTGATCCGCAATTGCGGATGATAGGCATAGCTTTAACCTTAATTGGTTGGCTGCTTTTTATGTGGTTAAAACCATAAAATAAAAAACGACCAAGGATAAAATAAAAATTAAATTTATTAGTAAATTATCTAAAAACAACAGTGCTTAATTAGCTTGTATATACCAATTTAATTGAAGTTATTTAGATAAAATGATGAAAAAAGCTGCTAAACGGGGTGATCTTTGCCCCCATTTTTTGATAGAATCTGCGCCTAATTTTCTTTAAGTGAAGTTACAATGGGTAAAAACGTCGTTGTATTAGGCACCCAATGGGGTGACGAAGGTAAAGGTAAGGTTGTTGACCTACTAACAGATAAAGCGTCTTTAGTTGTACGTTATCAAGGTGGTCACAACGCAGGTCACACACTCGTTATTAACGGTGAGAAAACAGTTCTTCACCTTATCCCATCAGGTGTTCTACGTGACAATGTTAAATGTGTAATCGGTAACGGTGTAGTATTAGCACCAGATGCACTTATGCGCGAAATCGGCATGCTTGAAGAGCGTGGTGTTCCGGTTAGAGAGCGTTTATTAATTTCTGAGGCATGTCCACTAATTCTACCGTATCACGTAGCATTAGACATGGCTCGTGAAGAAGCACGTGGCGCTAAAGCTATCGGTACTACAGGTCGTGGTATTGGTCCAGCTTACGAAGATAAAGTGGCGCGTCGTGGCTTACGTGTTGGCGATTTATTTAACCCAGAGTTATTCGCTGAAAAACTAAAAGAAGTACTTGAGTATCATAACTTTACACTAGTTAATTACTATAAAGTTGATCCAGTTGATTACCAAGAAACATTAGACGCAGCAATGGCTGTTGCTGACATTCTTAAGTCTATGGTTGTTGACGTTACTGAGTTACTTGACCAAGCACGTACTAATGGCGAGCACATCTTATTTGAAGGTGCGCAAGGTACACTACTTGATATCGACCACGGTACATACCCGTACGTAACATCTTCAAATACAACGGCAGGTGGTGTTGCAACCGGTGCTGGTTTTGGTCCATTAAACTTAGATTATGTACTAGGTATCGTTAAAGCATACACAACACGTGTTGGTTCGGGCCCATTCCCAACAGAGCTTTATGACGGCTTAGATAAGCAAGATCCTGTGGGTAAACACCTAGGTGACAAAGGTCATGAGTTTGGTGCTACTACGGGTCGTTTACGTCGTACTGGTTGGTTTGACGCTGTTGCAATGCGCCGCGCTATCCAAATTAACTCAATTACAGGTTTCTGTTTAACTAAGCTTGATGTTTTAGATGGCTTAGAAACAATTAAGATCTGTACTGGTTACAAGCAAGAAGATGGCACAGTTACAAATGTAACACCACTTGCTGCTGAAGGTTACGAGAAAGTAACACCAGTATACGAAGAAATGCCTGGTTGGAGTGAAAATACTTTTGGTGTAACTACTTATGAAGGTTTACCAGAAGCTGCTCGTAACTACATCAAGCGTTTAGAAGAAATCACAGGAGTTCCAATCGATATTATCTCGACAGGTCCTGACCGTGTAGAAACAATGATTGTTCGCAACCCATTTGGTGAATAATCTAGATTTCTAAAAAAAAGCTGCCTCTGGCAGCTTTTTTTATGCCTGAAACTTTCAGGTTGGTATATATTTTGTATCAATATTTAGTAGTTGTTATCGCGATTGCGACACATGAAATTGCTTGAGTATATATATGAGTTTATTTGTTAAAACATTACGTCTAACTGCTATTACATCTTGCTTACTGCTAAGTGCTACAAGTGTATTTGCTGAAACACCAGAGCTACAAGCAGTGCAAATCTACAGCCAAGATGAATTAATAAAACTAATAAATAAAAACGAACATTTAACCCGCGTAAAACTAGATGATTGTCAGTTAGTGCAAGATATCGAAGCGCGCGCGAGCAAAATGAAAGTGCCTGCATATCAATTCCTTTATGGTGATATGCTTGCTTATGCTGTGTGTGTTGAGCGTGATGTAGACTTAGGTGTGTATTATATGCGTGAGGCTGCAGATCAAGGCTTAGCAGCTGCGCTTGAGCAATTAGGACGTTATTATCATATAGGTCAATTGGTACAACGCGACTTAGATAAAGCCATCGTCTATTTAAGAGAAGCGGCATCACTTGGCAATCTTAATGCGCAAATACGCTTAGTTGATTTATTTAATGCAGGCCTAGGGAGTCCAAGAGATTTTGAAGATGCTTATCGCTGGCTCAATAGTGCACTGATTTATGATAAACAGCAGCATAAAGAAGTCGAAAAGAAACTAGCGCTGCTTGCTGCCAAAATGCCGCCAAGTGTACTCGCGAGAGCAAAAAAATAAATTAAGCTTGGGCAAACTGTTCTTTATTGGGTAACCAGCGAGTAATGATTTTTTCAGCAAGATCTTGATGCTCTTCTATAAAACGTTTGGCAACAGGGCGGACTTGTGTTATTACCGCTTTGTCTCTTACTAAATCGGCAATTTTAAATTCGGCGAGTCCTGTTTGTTTAGTACCTAACACTTCACCTGGGCCACGTATTTCTAAATCGCGCTCTGCAATAGCAAAACCATCATTACTGTCACGCAACACACCTAGTCGTTTTTGTCCGGTGGTTGACAGCGGCGGGTGATATAACAGTACACAGTGTGATGCCACAGCCCCACGGCCAACACGGCCTCGTAGTTGGTGCAACTGAGCAAGCCCCAAACGTTCAGGGTTTTCAATAATGATTAAGCTGGCGTTAGGTACATCTACACCCACTTCAATCACGGTTGTGGCAACTAAAACATCAATTTTACCGGCCTTGAACTCCGCCATAATAAATTGTTTTTCAGCTGGCTTCATTCGGCCGTGAACAAGCTCTATGGACACATCAGGCAGCAAATTTGCTAGTTCTTTAGCGGTATCTTCAGCTGCTTGGCATTGCAATGCTTCGGACTCTTCGATTAGTGTACATACCCAATACACTTGGCGCTTATCTTGAATCACTGATTGCTGGACGCGTTTAATAATATCTTGGCGGCGTGTATCTGGGATCGCCACTGTTGTTATGGGAGTTCTTCCCGGTGGTAACTCATCAATAATAGAGGTTTCTAAATCTGCATAGGCAGTCATTGCGAGTGTACGAGGAATTGGTGTGGCGGTCATCACTAACTGATGCGGGTAACAGTTGCCATTTTTGCCTTTTTCCCTCAGTTCTAAGCGCTGATGAACACCAAAGCGGTGCTGCTCATCAATAATAATAAGCGCTAAATTATTAAAAGTGACTTGCTCTTGAAAGAGTGCATGAGTGCCAATTACCATCTGCGCTTCGCCCGATGCAATTTGCTCAAGCGCTAATGCGCGCTCTTTGCCTTTTGTTTTGCCAGCAAGCCAAGCTGTGGTAATGCCTAAAGCTTCAAACCAGTTACGGAATGCATTGGCATGTTGCTCAGCGAGTATCTCTGTTGGTGCCATTAAAGCAACTTGATAGCCTTGGCTAATAGCTGTAAGTGCTGACATCGCTGCAACCAATGTTTTACCTGAGCCCACATCACCTTGCACTAATCGCATCATAGGGTAGGGTTTAGTAAGATCTTGCTTTATTTCAGCAACAACACGTTGTTGTGCATTGGTTGGTGTAAAAGGTAGCTGCGCAAGCAGTTGTGGTTCAAGGGGATTATTAGGTGGCAGGGTTACCGCCATATGAACTTGGCCCTTGGCGCGCAGTTTTAATAAACTTAAATTCTGAGCGAGGATTTCTTCAAAGGCTAACCGTTGCTGTGCAGGATGTAGACCCTGCTCAAGTAATAAGGTGCTTTCTTCAGGGCTTGGTTTATGTAAGGTGAGTAATGCTTGTTTTAAACTATACCCCTCAGGCTGATATTGGCTTGGCAGTAACTCTTCAATATCGTAGCGCTCTAATAATGTCACAGCTTGATCACATAACTTTCTAAGCGATAGCTGTTTTAAGCCTTCAGTTGTTGGATAAACAGGGGTAAGTGACTCTTCCATTTCATTTAAGCCTTTATCGTCTAAGACTTTATATTCTGGGTGAGCCATTTCATAGCCATTACGCCCGCGACGAATTTCGCCAAAGCAACGAATTTTACTGCCAACTGCAAGGTTGTTTTTTTGTGCTGCTGTAAAGGTAAAAAAGCGTAATGTTA
>NZ_JAPEHW010000046.1 GCF_028875915.1 Pseudoalteromonas sp. G4 | reverse complement strand
AAGCACTAAAAAAGCAAAACTGAATAAGCATTGCTTGGGTGTAATTAAGGGTAAAAGCTTCTTTTAAGTAGGGAATTAAAATGTCATTAAGACAGGTAATAAAACCCCACATAAAAAAGAGGCTAGTTAAAGCAACGAGTGCAAACTGGGTGTTAGAGGTATTACTTGCCTCAACTTGCACGGTCTGATTTAGTGGATTGGGTGAACTCACAATGATCTCCAGTTGATTTTTTTGTTGTAAGCGCTTACATTTAATTATGTAAGCGCTTACATTTATAGTTTGATAATTGCAGAAAGCGTTTAAAATATCAAATAGAAATCGGATTTTGATTCGCTAATTTTTAAGTGTCAGCTATTAAAATCACAATAAAACAAGGTGTTAATGACCATGAAGCATTTTCGCTTAGCCAAGACAAGTAACATGATGCAGCGAGATTTTACATTTGGTGTGGCCACATCGTCATACCAAATTGAAGGTGCGCGTAATACACGATTAAAGGCAAACTGGGACACCTTTTGTGAAAAAGAAGGCACTATCGCAGATAACAGCAATGGCGATGTAAGTTGTGAGCATGTAACCCACTGGCAGCAAGATGTTGCCATCATGGCCGATATTGGTGTTGATGCGTACCGTTTATCATTGTCATGGTGCCGCGTTATGTTAGAAGACGGTACGGTAAACCTTGAAGGTGTTAAGTTTTATATCAACTTATTTCAAGCCTTAAAAGCGCATGGTATTAAGATTTTTGTGACGTTTTATCATTGGGATTTACCAGATTACCTTGATAGACAAGGTGGGTGGTTAAATCGTCAAACAGCCTATGAGTTTGCCAATTATGTAGAAACAATCACGCCTTACATTTCACCTTATGTTGATTCATTTGCTACGTTAAATGAACCATTCTGCTCTGCTTATTTAGGTTATGAATTAGGCATTCATGCGCCAGGGCATACCGACCAAAAAGCAGGTAAGGTGGCAGCGCATCATTTGTTTTTAGCTCACGGTTTAGCAATGGAAATTCTAAACCGTTTAAGCCCAAGTACTGAAAACGGCATTGTACTTAATTTCTCGCCTTGTTATCCATTAACAGATTCAATTGAGGATGCCATTGCCTGTCGCCATGCGGATGAATATTTGAATTTGTGGTACTTAATGCCGTTACTTGAAGGGCGCTATCCAGACATTGTTAATCTATTGCCTGAGGAAGTGAAGCCGGATATCGCCGCAGGTGATATGGCAATTATTTCTACGCCACTCGACTTTATTGGTATTAATTATTATACCCGTAAGGTGTATCAAGCAGGCAATAATGTACTGTTTAAAGAAGTGGACTCAAATGAATATGCAAAAACAGCAATGGGCTGGGAAGTTGTACCAAGTGCTTTTTTTGATTTACTAACTGACTTAAATAAACGCTTTGAATTACCAAATATTTATATCACTGAAAATGGCGCTGCATTTGATGATGAAATCACTGATGGTGAAGTAATTGACCAAGCACGTTTTGATTACATTGATGAACATTTACTTGCTGTAGAACGAGCAATTCAGCAAGGAGTGCCAGTCAAAGGGTATTTTGTTTGGAGTTTATTAGATAACTTTGAGTGGTCAGAAGGGTATACTAAGCGCTTTGGCATAGTGCATGTGGATTACGAAACACAAAAGCGCACGCTTAAACACAGCGCGCTTGCGTACAAAGCACTAATAAACGCTAGAAATTCAAACTAATAACTATTAAATTTATTGAATGTAGAAGCAGTTTTCTTTTTTATGGCAACTATTTACGAAGTATCAAAAGCCGCTGGGGTATCGTTAGCAACCGTTTCACGTGTGATAAACGGCAATGCGAGAGTGAGCGAGCGCACTAAAGAAAAAGTGCATAAAGCGATGGCCGAGCTTGGTTATAAACCCAATGCAATTGCACAGTCACTCGCCTCAAATCGCAGTAATAGTGTGGGCTTGTTGGTGTCTGAACTGCACGGTTCATTTTTTGGTGACATGATGAGCTCAATTGAATCTATGCTGCGTGATGCTGGCAAGCATGTAGTGATCACTGCAGGCCACAGTGAAGCCGAAAAAGAAAAACAAGCCATTGAATTCTTAATTAGCCGACGCTGTGATGCACTTATATTAAATGCTGAAGCAGTCTCTGAAGAGTATTTAAAATCCTTACTCGACAATAATATCGAGATCATTTTGATCAACCGAAATATCGAATCTCTTCAAGAGCGCTGCATTGTACTTGATAACCAATTAGGCGGTTATTTAGCAACCAAAGCAGCAATAGAGCAAGGGCATCGTAATATTGCCTACATCAGCGGCCCGCATTTTAAAGAAGACGCGCAGCAGCGTTTAGCTGGGCACAAACAAGCACTTGAAGAAGCAGGAATTTCGTTTGATAGCAGTTTATGCTTTGAAGGCGGATACCATGAGTCAGAAGGGCAAGACGGGTTTAATGCCTTGTTCAAGCAAAATAACACATTTACCGCATTAATTTGTGCAAATGATGAAATGGCGTCTGGGGCAATGACGGCCGCCCGTGAGCATGGTCTTAGTATTCCAAACGAACTATCGATTATTGGCTTCGATAATGTGTTATTTGCCCGTTACTTATATCCAAAACTCACAACCGTTGATAACCCGATTGCGAAAATGGGTGAAATGGCTGCTAATTGGGTGCTCAGCAATATTTATAATACGAAAACGTCAACGCCAATTAATCATCTATTTAAACCAGAATTAATAATTCGTGACTCTCTTGGGGCTTTGCATGCTGACTAATCGAATCTCTCCCTCAGCTAAATTTGCGCTTATTGCCTCGTTTGGCGGGTTTGTATTTGGTTTTGATGCCTCGGTAATCTCTGGTGCTATCGGCTTTATATCAGAACAATTTTCGCTTGATGAATGGCAACAAGGGTTAGTTGTAAGTGCGCCTACCTTAGGTGCAATTATTGCCAGTTTTTTTGCGGCTTTTTTAAGTGATCAATTTGGCCGTCGCAATACCTTAATTGCGGTTGCTTTGTTATATATCTGTTCTGCTTATTTTTCTGCTGTCGCTTTTGATTTTGAAAGTTTAGTTTTGGCGCGTTTTATTGGTGGTTTGGCGTTTTGTTCATTGCTAATCACGCCCATGTATATCGCTGAGATTAGTTTGGCTAAATCGCGCGGCAGGTTGGTGTCTATCAACCAATTGAATATTGTGATTGGTTTATCGGTGTCGTATTTTTCAAACTACTTTTTACTGCAACTGGGTCATTCAGAAGGTAACACGTTAACGCTTTTTGGTACGCAGGCTGAAACTTGGCGCTGGATGTTAGCATTAGAATTAGTGCCAGCGACAGTGTGGTTTTTAGCACTCTTTTTATTACCAAAAAGCCCGCGCTGGTTGGTGCTCAAAAACCATCATTCAGATGCAAAAGCAGTACTCAAACGATTGTTTTCGCAAACAGATATAGACGCACAACTTGAAGAGATAAGCGTGATTGAACAAAAACAGAGTGCTTTTTTCACTCGTTTAAAAGGCTTGTTTGCGGGTAAAGTACGATTAGCTCTGTTGATGGGAATTACCCTTGCGATAGCCCAGCAAATATCAGGCATCAATGTTATTTTCTTTTATGCACCAGTGATTTTTGAGCAAAGTGGTATTGGTACTGATGCTGCGTTTTTACAAGCAAGTTGGATTGGGGCAATTAATGTGTTGTTTACCCTTGTAGCGCTGATAACGATTGATCAATTCGGCCGAAAGCCCTTACTTATTATTGGATTGGTTGGGGTTTGTGTAAGCATGCTGATTTGTAGCTATGGCTTTAAACAAGCAACTTATCAAATTAATGATAAAGATGTCGCTGCGTTAGCAGCAACCCATCAAGAGTTAAATGCGGCTAATCTGTCGCCGCTGTTAGCTAAAGTGTATACCTCTGATATTGCATTTAAAAATGCGGTGATTGAGGCCATTGGTGAACAGCAATTTAGGCAATTTGGTAGTGACATATTAATGCGCGCTACCGATATTAATGCAGCGCTTGTGCTCTTTGGTATCACAGCATTTGTTGCGTCTTTTGCTATGTCGCTGGGGCCTGTAATGTGGGTATTTTTCTCAGAGGTATTTCCAAGCGAATTGCGTAGTATTGGCATTTCCTTTTTAGCGTTGATTAACAGCGGTGTGAGCTTTTTAGTACAATTAGTATTTCCCTGGGAGCTAGCTAACTTAGGCGCGGCAATTACCTTTTTAATATATGGTGTGTGCGCATTGTTTACATTGGTATTAATCGTTCGCTTTTTGCCTGAAACGAAAGGGCAGTCACTTGAATATGTGAACCAAGCCAAAGCTTTGGAAAACTAAAATAACTGTATTTCCATTTCTTTGGCGAACATTTCAAGTGCGTGTAAGCCTGCAATCGAGTTGCCATATTGATTTAATTCAGGCGACCAAACAACGACTGTGTAGCGCTCTGGTACTATAGCTAAAATTGCGCCACCAACCCCCGATTTACCTGGCATACCAATGCGATAAGCAAAATCACCCGCGGCATCATATAAACCACTGGTAAACATCAGCGAATTAAGCTGTGAGTTTTGTTTGCGCGAAATAAAGGTTTCTTTTGTAGTTTGCGAAACCCCTTTATTGGTTAAAAAGCTAAAGGTTTTAGCTAGTTCAACAACGTTCATTTCTATGGCGCAGTATTTACAATAATTGCTCAGCACGGCATCTACATCGTTATCAAAATTGTTAAACGACTTCATTAAGTTAGCCATTGCAGCATTACGAAATCGATGCTTGAACTCAGATTTGGACACAAACTTATTAAAATTGATTTTACTGTTGCCTGAGAGCTCTCGCACCGTTTCTAAATAATGATGTAATGGTGCACTTACGCGTGATTGAAGTGCGTCACACACGGCAAGGGCACCAGCATTAATAAATGGGTTGCGCGGTACGCCATTTTCCATTTCAAGCTGAATAAGTGAGTTAAACGCCGTACCTGATGGCTCTTTTCCAACACGTTGCCACAAAGATTCACCATAGCGTTGTAATGCAAGCGAAAGCGTAAGTACTTTTGAAATAGACTGAATGCTAAAGCGTGTTTTAGCATCCCCTGTGGTATAAATTTTACCATCAACAGTGAGTACTGCCATAGCAAATTGCTTCGGGTTAATCTTGGCTAGCTCAGGAATGTAATTGGCGACGTTCCCTTGACCAAATAGCGCTTGGCATTGGGTATTTATCGTTGATAACAATGAAGCGATTTGTGTCATTTGGTTTCCTGAGTAATTTTAGTGAGACGTATCACTATAAAATAATTTAATGACCTTTCACCAACGAAAAGAACTAATTTGAACAGCTTAGAAAATCTAATAAGTGACTTGAAAAAAAGCTTACTTGCTGGCGGTGTCTAAGCGTTTTGGAAATTGCACTTGAAAGTGCGCACCACTATCGCATTCAAGTAATTGAATAGAACCTTTTAATTTTTGGCTAGTTAGGTTGTAACAAATACTTAAACCAAGCCCTGTTGAACCCGCATGACGGTTTGTTGTGAAAAATGGGTCGAAAATTTTATCGCCTAACGCGCTATCAATGCCAATACCATTATCTAAATAATCAATGTGTATTTGCTGTTGGTACTCAGAGATTGTGATGGTAATTTTACCGGCAACATCCGCTTTAAAGCCATGAGTGATAGAGTTTATGATAAGGTTTGTGAATATTTGCGATATCACACCCGGATAGTTATAAACTACAAATGTGCTATCACAAATGATTTCGACTTCAATGTTTTGCCGCTTGATTTGGTGACGTAAACTGATCACTACCTCGTTTAGGTATTCAACTATTTCAAACTCCCTTGCCATTTCAGAAACTTGGTCAACCGATACTTGTTTAAAACTCTTTATTAGTTCGGCGGCGCGACATAAGTTCTTAAAGACTATATTGGTTGCTTCAATTTGTTCGTTAAGTACTTGATCGAATTTTCTGCTGGATAGTTTTTGATCTTTAAAATCGGCCAATAGATCGGTTGTAATTTCACTTAAGTGAGATGTCGCGGTAATTGCAGAACCAAGCGGCGTATTTACTTCGTGAGCTACACCTGTAACGATCCCGCCAAGTGAAGCCATCTTTTCTGATTCGACTAATTGCTTTTGAGTGGAAACAAGTGCGAGATTTACTTCTTCTAACTCTTGGTTATGGGATGCCAAAATTTGGTTAAGCGTATGTTTCTTTTTATTAAAATACCAAAGACTTATAGCCAAGATAGCAAACGCCAATAGACCAAGTAAGCTGAGCATTAAGTTGTGAGTGGTTGTTTGTACTTGTTGCTCTTTTGTAACAAGAGCTTTTTCTTTATCACTCAATTGACCCTCAAGTGACTTCAGCGTATTAAGCTGCTCTTGGATGCGTTGTTGATTGTTTTTAACTTGTAAATTCAGGGCGGTTTTATCTGATGCAATTTTAGTAAGGGCTGTTTGTTGCTCTTCAAGTGCCAAAGTGTTTTTATCAAGCGCTTGTTGTGAATTATTTAAATCAATTTCTAGTTGGGCAAGGGCACTTTGATATTTTTCTTCAACTTGCTTAAAGTTTTTGATTAGCTTTTGGTATTCACTGTTTTTTTCGTTTATTTCCAATTGCTTTTGATTAATGACAAGTTGTTTTTCGGCAATATTTTTATTTTGAGAGTTTATACGTTCGTTTAGCTTATCAATAAGTTGTGATGATTCAGAAAGTTTAAAGGACATTTCTTTAACCATATTGGCAACATCAATTTCTGAACCGCCAAGTAGCACAATGTTTTTATCAATTTTTAAACCTTGGTATAACAAGTTATAGCGATTTAACTTAAACGATAGTGTTTGATTCACTGTTTTAAAAAAATTAATACCGATTAATTTGTTGTCTGTCACATTTTCTGTAATCAGTAAAATTGGGCGTTTTTCTATACTGGCTTGAAGCTGGGGTAATAGTTCATTACGACTTTTATCCACCACTAAAATATCTATTTTTGTATTGCTTACTTCAGCGGGGTTAGAGAGCCTTGAAAGTTTAAATGGGCCGGCTTGTTTGATGTTTAAAGCCATGTCATTAAGGCTTTGCCAATAAGCATCATCATCACCTAAGTAGGCGATATCAATATGTTTTAAAGGCGTTGGCCAACTAATAAATTGCGAAAACTGACCGATAAACGCAGATTTTAATTTTGTTTCTTCAACGGTTTTTTCTGCCATAGCTGGCATCAATAAAAATAGTAAAGAAATCACAAAAATAA
The DNA here is from genome assembly GCF_028875915.1 of Pseudoalteromonas sp. G4. Classification (GTDB taxonomy): domain Bacteria; phylum Pseudomonadota; class Gammaproteobacteria; order Enterobacterales; family Alteromonadaceae; genus Pseudoalteromonas. Next base: position 26,146 of record NZ_JAPEHW010000046.1, on the reverse strand, counting down.
TCCGTGAAGAATAATTCAATCCGCCCCCTTAACTAAAATGCCCATTTTATTGTTATGCTCGCATTTCGCCCTTTCAATGGAATGCCATCAGAAAGCGATGGGGTGATTGAAGGGTTATAAAATGTTTCATTTAGCAAATTATTGATACTTAATTGCGTAGATAAATTGCTACTTATGTTATAGCTTATAAAGCTGCGCCAATACCAAAAATCGTCTAGTTTTTTTGTTTCACTAAGGCTAATTGGTGTTTGTCTTTTAGAGCGATAGGTGCCTGAAATACCGATTTGAAAAGCCTCAAAGCGGTGATCAAGTTGCATGCTTGCTAAGGTATTAGAATCTTTAAATGCGGATTTTGGTAATTTAGTAAAGTGCGTTGCAGTCGTGCGAAGACGGGTTTTTTCAGCAATTTGCCATACTAATTCCGTTTCTATTCCGTGGCCGTACTCACTATCCCCATTTACTTGACCATTCAATCCATTAACTAAGCCATTGATGATGGGGTTTTTAAATTCGTTATAAAAAAGGTCGATAGAGAACCAAATTGTTTGCCCTGTATATTGGGCTATAAAGTCTGTTGTTTTGATCCTTTCACTTTCTAAGCTGGCATTGCCAGAGCGGCTAATACCACTAAATAGTGTAAGCTCGCTTAATTCTGGGGCGCGAAATGCCTCACCATAAAGTAGCTTTAGTTGCCAATGAGTGTCTGCTAAGTAAACCAAGCCAAGCCTAGGTGTAAATTGAGAATCAAGATCTGGGTATTGATCTAATCGACCACCAACTATCCAATTAATTGCTCCCATATTACTTTGTAGCTGTAAATAAGCACCATAAAATGGTTGAGACTGCTCACCACCCACTTTAATTTTGTAATCGACATTTGGGTAATAATCTACAGGGAACTGCCTTGACAACACTGCCGCTAAATCAAAGTTAGTAAACCCTTCAGCACGTGATTCTTTATTGTATTGCCACTCTAAGCCAAATTGCATTTCGTAGCTTTGATTGATTTGCCAATTATTATTAAACGCAGTAAGTACCCGGTATGAATCAAGAGCGCCGTAACCATGTAAAGGGTCATCACTGCTTGGTTCACTAATAGCAGAAAATGCGCCAGCCGGTGAGCTTTGATTGCCGTTGATAAGTTCAGTTTTTAAATAATCTATTGATACCGAGGATGAAACGTCTTCAAATAAATCAATTTTTTGCTCGGTAAACAAAAATAAAGCGCTATGAGAGGAAAAGTTATATAGATTACTGGTTCTTGCAGTATGATAAAAATTCTCCATATCAATTTCACGGTAATGCAGTTGATATCGACTGCGTTCATCACTTAGAGCAAGTTGCAGTGAAGATAGCTCGAATGGGTCATCTGTTTTAAACGGGTCGCCTGTAAATACGTCTTTAATTTGGTAATCATCCCCTTGGCTTTTAACTTTATTAAGTTGAACATCAAATTGATAGTCATAGAGGGATTGGTTATATGCCGCGAATATGTCGTAGTTAATTTCATTGCCTGTAGCAATGCTGACTTCTTTTGCTTCTTTCCTAGTAATAATATTAATAACGCCAGTAAAGGCATTACTGCCATAAATAGAAGAGCCAGGTCCGCGAATAATTTCAAGTCGTTCAACATGATGAAGCGAGAAATTAGCAAGAAGCGTGGCGTTGCCTGAGCGGGGATCATTTATTTTATGGCCATCCAATAAAAAGAGAATTTTTTTAGAGGATGCACCAAATGTTAAACCACGCGATGATGCAGAGTATTCATAGGGATAATTACTGTAGCGGGTGACTTGATATCCCGGTACGTATTCAAGGATTTCATGTAAAAAGCGCACACCTAGCGCTTCAATTTCGTCACGGGAAAAAATAGTTACAGGGGCAGGAATGTTCGAAATATCTTTTTCGGTGAGTGTGCTTGTAGCTATTTTTATTGAAAGCAAATCTTGTAAGTTAAGATTATAAACATCGACGTCTTCATCAGCATAAGCGGGTAGTGCAGTTAGACACAATGCCAGTAAAAATCTATTTTTGCCGCTTTTAGTCATCCAAATCACTTTAATAAGGCATTTAATTAAGCTGCTATTAATGCACAAAGGGGTTGTTAATTAACACGCTCTTTAATTGACAAAGTATAGTCAATAATTAAATAAACGGAGGAAATAGAAAGGAATTTTTAAATAAAATTTGGTAAAAACAGATTATTGAATTACAAAGAGGATAACGGGAAAATATCGTTATAAAAGCATTTATTTAGCAGCGATACGTATTGCTAAAGCACGCTCAACATTTTTCTTAGCGTAATAACGCACGGCATGGCGAATAAGCCATTTTAATTCAGCGTTTGCGCCTTCTAGCCATCTTTCTAGAAGATCAAAAACCAAACTTGGGTGATCTTTTGCAATATCGCCTAAGCTATTTGCCACGCTCCGCCTGACATACAAGCTAGAGTCATCTTTTAAATGTGTAAGCAAAGGTAAAATTGGCATAGGATCTTTAATAATGTCAGGTAATCGTTTGCCCCATGGCAGTTTAGGGCGAGTACCTTCCGATACTAAACGTCTAATATGGCGGTTGCGGTCGAATTGCCAATCTTTCAGTGTTTCTAAGGTGCGCGCTTGTTGTTCTATTAAGAAAGGGCGAATACAAAACTCAGCACTAAATCGCTGTGTTAATTCATATTGTGCTTTCATTGAAATATCGAAAGGGTCGATACCATCGTTATACTTGGCATCTAAGCCATATTGTGCAATGTAAAAACTGTGAGGTAAGTAAAAAAAGCCTGCCAGTCCAAACTCTTCTGATGATTCATCAGCGTTGATTAACGTTTGTGTCAGTATGTTGATGGCAGCCTGATAATTGGGCGGTAAAAATTGATGAAGTACTTTGGCAATAAATTGACCTTTTGCCATTAAGGCAAGACCTTCAGGTGCGTTTAAGCACTCTTTAACGAATGCTTCACTATCAAAGTCACTGTGCACAATCTCAATATTTCGTGCGAGATAATAAATCGCGTTGTCATTAAGTAAATCGGCTAAAGAGCTGCCTTTTGCAATCGCCCGAGGTGCATCAGGAATGGTGGCCTTGGTGAAGGAAGGCAGTGATATCATGAGTTAATTGTCTTCTTCAAGCTGAGCTTTTTGGTCATTCTTGAGAGCTAACTTAAAGGCTACTATAACCAGAGCAAACATTAAAAAAGGCAGTGCAGCTAAACTATATTCAGCCCAGGCTTTGTCATAAAAAACCGGTTTCATAATAAAATGACCTGCGATCACCAATATAATGGCAATTAGCAGAATCGGAATTGTGATCAACTCGCTTTTGATTTGTCCTTTGCTTCGCATGGTTTTACTTATTTGTTGGTTATTAGTTAAGTTTATCGGCTTTTTAAGCACAGCAATATAATGTAAATCAAGTTTATTAAGCTCATTCAAGCAGAGTAAGCATTTTCGTTATGGATTCTTTGTTTATTTCGCCCATTAACTCACTGTTATTTAATGCGTACAAGAAATCTTCTATTTCATATGAATCAATGGCTTGCTGATTTTCGATAATAGCCGCCCACAAGCACAGGTCGTCTTCATCAATCGCATTGTTTATAAACTTGGTTAATACGTTTTTTAGATGAGATTTTGTAGCTCTCAGTGGCAACACGTTTACCGATGGCTGCTTTGCTAGAATAAGGAAAGCATTGTTAATGTTGTCGCCATATGTAATCAGTTGGCTTAAAGCTTGTTCGTAAGTCATTTCAATGCTCATAAATGATTGGTATGTTAATTATTGAGTTATTGTGTCGTGAAATAGAGTTATTCCTGTTAATACAAAATCATGTTATCGACAGTAAAAACTTAGTCGATGAATTAAATCACACAACAATTATACGGGATCGCACCATTAATATGAAATCACAACTAATAATCCGAAAAGCGAGCATTGCGGATGTTGAGACGGTTTTAGCTATAAGAAAAGAAGCGATCTTAAGTGGCTGTAAATCGACTTATAGCGCCTCACAGCTGGCAAAATGGACTAACTTTACAGTAAATGATGTTATTACAGATATGATCGTCGATTCATTTTATATCTCCGAATATAAAAACACACCGGTTGGTACAGGCGCAGTTGATTTAACATCGGGTCAAATCGACGGAGTGTTTGTGTTACCAGCGCACACTGGCAACGGTTTTGCCAGGCAGATGCTCACTTTTTTAGAAATGTTAGCCAAAAAGCACGGACTAAAGCGGTTAATGTTAGAGTCCACTTTAAACGCTGTTTCAGCTTATCACGCATGTGGCTTTGAAGGGGAAACACAGCAAAATTACGTTTCTCCGACAGGGGTTACGCTTCGCTGTGTGCCTATGCAAAAGGATATCTCATGACGCTTGTTTATACTCATGAAAATTTAACGTTAGTAATGAATATTAACGTGGCATTACAAAATGCAGGCATTAAAACGCAAATTAAAAACCAATTTTCAGCAGGTGGGCGAGGAGAAATACCGTGTTTTGAAACCTGGCCTGAAGTTTGGGTAACGTCTGAATTTCAACTTGAGCAAGCGAAAAAAATCGTTGCAAGCATTATGTCACAACAGCAACAACCAGATTGGCACTGTAATAATTGCAATGAAGACAATGGCGCAGCGTTTGATTTCTGTTGGCAGTGCGATACTGCAAAGCCACATTAGCGACTCTTTTACACTTTAAATGTGTAACTAAATTAGATGTGAATAAACTAATTAAAGTGTGCCTTTCTTGAGTTTCTTTTTCTAACCTTCTTATATTTTTATGTCCCTTAAAGGTTATTTAATTGATGTGTTGTTTAAAGTAAGCGAATTGTTAAAAAGCAATTACAATTAAAAAGTAAACTTTATGTTACTTTTTTGGTCAACTAAGTTAATATTGTATCTACTATATCTTTCGTAGTTGTTTGAGGCGTTATGTCTGCGTTTATTATTATCAGTATGTTACTCGCAATTATAACTGTTTTATTTTTCGCTATTAGTTATAAAAGCAATCAACATACCTTTATTGAAACTTATAAAATGCCAAAGAATATTGCACTTTCTTTGCGCGAACATTATCCGCAGTTGTCCAAAGAGCAATGCGAGCTCGCTATTGAAGCATTAAGAGAATATCTTTTGATCTGTAATTTAGCGAATGGTCAATTGGTTGCAATGCCTTCTAAAGTGGTCGATGTGGCTTGGCATGCCTTTATTTTACATACCAAAGAATACAAATCGTTTTGTAGAAAAGCGTTTGGCCGTTTTTTACATCATACGCCATCCAGCACCTCTGTTATTTCTGAGCAAATGAACACAAGTTTAAAACGCACATGGCAAATCACCTGCCGTAGAAATTACATCGATGCAAACAGCCCTGATAAATTACCTCTGCTATTCTCAATTGACGATATGGTGAATATTAAAGAAGGATTCAAATACACTTTAGCTAAATGCCCAGAAAAAGGGGCTGTTAGTGTATCGCTATTTAGCAATGAAAAAAACAGCACTTTATCAGAGCACAAAACAACTCACTCTTTAGGGTGTGGTGGCTACGCCAGTCGATAAGAAACCTTTTTAGCCTATCGTCAAATCACAATTAAAATTGATAAGCGCTTACAAAGAAAGTGCAGCTCGTTAAACTCTATTTACAAACAACGGGATTAGTTGTTTAACTGAATGATACAATGTTTTATGGTTTGTATATTCATTAAATTCTTCAAGAAATTATTGCTTTTAATATGATTGAATCTCTAAGTCCTGCCTTATTAGTGGTCTTTGTTCTGGCATTTTTTGCTTGGTACATTGCGTTTGTTATGTTCACAACCAGAGTTAAATTTCAAAAAACTGATGAAAGTTAAATTACATGTATGATTCTTTTGTTGATTGGTATTGGTCGATTTTTCGTGTAGGGCCAACCTATGGGGCATTCGCGACCCAAATTGCTGCTTTTTATTCTTGGCTCATGTTATTTGCCTCAGGCCTTGCTTTTGTAAGAGTATTTAAACAGCAACTTCCTTTATTTATAGGTTGGGTATTTGCAATTATTGCACTTTCTTATTCGACCACAGATATTGTTATTGCGAGCTTGTATGATTTTTATCGCTATTTTGATAGCAATCAAGATTATCGCGCTATTGCTATCAGCTACACCATTTTAGATAGTATTACTGCAATTATGGTGCTTTTGGTAATGCAGCGTTTTTGCTTATCAGCTAATCGCTATATTGCCACTGTTGATTTGATTGTTATGATCCTTTTATGTAACGGTGCGGCGCATTTCATAGTAAATGGTTATTACATGATGTTTGATAATAGTGAGAATGAATTAATGGCGATGCTTTATTCGGCAACCATAATGTTTAATGACACTTTATTAGTTGCGTTAATGTTTTTCCCTAAGCTTGGTCAAAAAATATCGAACAGAATATTTAAAAAGCAATCTGGGTTAGTATCGCAGTATCATTCAGCTTAATATGGGCAAAAGCGTCTTCAATAGACTGCTCAGTGAACAGTTTGTAGTGGATGTTCGCTTCTTTTGTTAAGGCAATAAATTCCTTAAGCTGGTGAGAAGTTTGATTTTCTAGATCACTTACTACTATCGCTACCGAGCAATGGACGGGTAATAGTTCATTGCTTGAAATTCCTTTAGCCAAAGAATGCCAAATGGATTTATCACCGGTTAATTTATCGACACTAGTAAAATCATAAAAGCCATTCAGCCCTGGACGGTAGTGTTTATCAGCCATTAGTTCGAGCGTGTGTTGATAGATATTTTCAAAAGAAATACCTTGATACATCTTACAAAAAACAGCGTTTTTGTCGCTGTGAATAGTGTAGGGTATAACAGCAGGCTGACTCATAAAAACACTCCTTATTTATGTATTAATATTACCCAATTTATGAGAATTTACACAACTGTCTAAGCGAAAAGTACAGGCTTTAGTAAGTATAAAGCCTGTAAATATATCTTAGGCAAACAAATATTTACTATGAAAAGTAAGATGTTCGTTGATAAATGATTGGATAAAGTAATAGCTGTGGTCGTAGCCTGGTTGCATACGCAAGGTGATATCCGTATTACTTTGTTTTGCGGCTTCTAGCAGGTTTTCAGGTTTTAGTTGTTCGGTTAAAAAGCCATCAGCATCACCTTGGTCAACTAAAATCGGCAAGCTTGAAGCCTGCTTTTTAAGTAGCTCTGATGCATCATACTCAAGCCACAACTCTTTATTTGAGCCTAAATAATGTGTAAAAGCTTTTTGTCCCCAAGGGCAATTAATTGGGTTAGAAATAGGGCTAAATGCTGAGATAGCACGATAGCTATTTTGGTTTTTAAGGCCAATGGTGAGAGCGCCATGTCCGCCCATACTATGACCTGAAATAGATTTAACTTTTGTTACTGGAAAGTGTTGCTCAATGAGTGCAGGCAACTCATCCACAATGTAATCGTACATATGATAATGGGCTGACCAAGGTGCTTGCGTAGCATTTAGATAAAACCCTGCGCCTTTTCCTAAATCGTAACCTTCATCATCGGCTACATCTTCACCGCGCGGGCTTGTATCGGGCGCGACAATGGCAATACCCAGCTCGGCAGCTTTGGCAAAGGCTCCTGCTTTTTGCATAAAGTTTTCATCAGTACAGGTTAAACCCGATAGCCAATAAAGCACAGGCACAGGCGTTTCTGCGGTTGCGTTAGGTGGTAAAAATATCGCAAAGCGCATATCACAGTTTAAACGAGAAGATGAGTGACTATATTGTTTGTGCCATCCATCACATACTTTTGCTTTACTTAACACTTCTAAAGACATGTTGATCCCTTATAAAAGCGCCTAAAATTATTTAGGCGCTTAAACAAAATTGCTGTGAAAATCGAAAATAAACGCTTAATGCAGGTTATTTATCCATATGAACAACTGAGCGAATGCTTTCACCTTTGTGCATGAGGTCAAACGCATCATTAATCTCATCCAGTGCCATAGTGTGAGTAATAAATTCCTGTAAACCAAACTCACCCGCTAGGTATTGTTCAACAATGCCCGGTAATTGAGAGCGGCCTTTAACGCCACCAAATGCAGTACCACGCCATACACGACCTGTTACTAATTGGAATGGACGTGTAGAAATTTCTTGGCCAGCACCTGCAACACCAATAATTACTGATTCACCCCAACCTTTATGACAACATTCCAGTGCTTGGCGCATCACATTCACATTACCAATACACTCAAATGAATAATCCACGCCGCCATCAGTCATTTCAACAATGACTTCTTGAATTGGCTTATCGAAGTTTTGTGGATTAATGACATCTGTTGCACCAAGTTGTTTTGCTAAATCAAATTTAGATTCGTTGATATCAATACCAATAATACGACTTGCACCTGCCATGCGAGCACCAATAATTGCGGATAAACCAATACCGCCTAGACCAAAAATCGCAACAGTATCACCTTTTTCAACTTTAGCAGTATTAAGCACCGCACCCATACCTGTAGTTACACCACAACCCAGTAAACACACTTCTTCAAGAGGTGCTTCTTTATTTACTTTTGCCAGAGAAATCTCTGGTAATACAGTGTATTCAGAAAAGGTAGAGCAGCCCATGTAGTGATAAATAGGTTCACCGTTTAGTGAAAAACGGGTTGTACCGTCAGGCATTAAGCCTTTACCTTGGGTTTCACGTACTGCTTGGCACAGGTTAGTTTTGCCTGAAGTACAGAATTTACACTCGCCACACTCTGCTGTGTAAAGGGGGATTACATGATCGCCAACCGCAACACTGGTAACGCCTTCACCCACCATTTCAACAATGCCGCCACCTTCGTGACCTAAAATTGAAGGAAAGATCCCCTCAGGATCATCACCTGAAAGTGTGAAGGCATCTGTATGGCATACACCTGTTGCAACGATACGTACAAGTACTTCGCCTTTCTTTGGCAGTTGTACATCCACTTCTTCCATTTTTAGTGGTTCGCCAGCAGCCCATGCAACAGCTGCTTTTGATTTAATCGAAGTTTGGCCTGGTTTAATTTTTAACGCCATAATCTGTTTCCCATAAGTGATTTACAGTTGCCTTAATAATGTGAGTTATAAAGGCTAGTTCATTTGCTACTTTGTTGTTAACTAGTTTATTTATTTCTTTAGAAAAGATAATCATATTATTTTGAAAATTATTATTTCATATATGTAATAATTTAGTTTAATTAATACCAAATTTAAGGTGTGAAATGGATTGGGCAGGCGTCAGTGAATTTGTTGCAGTTGCACAAACGCAAAGCTTTACTGCGGCAGCAAGTAAACTTGGCGTATCAGTAGTTTATGTTAGTCGCAAGGTTAATGCGCTAGAGCAGCGTTTAGGCGTTAAGTTACTCAAACGAACCACCCGTAAAGTGTCGCTAACTGAAATGGGGCAACAGTTTTATTATGACTGCAAGCCTTTGGTTGAAGGGCTTGCACAAGCCGAATTAAATGTTAGTAGTATTCAGCACGGCATTGCTGGGCAAATACGTGTGACTGCGCCGGTAACGTACGGTGAGCGTTATATTGCACCGCTTGTAAATGCGTTTTTAACTTTGCATGCGCAGATAGAAGTGGATCTTGTACTTACCAATCAAAAACTAGATTTAATTGATGGTGGTATTGATATTGCCATTCGCTTAGGCCATTTAAGAGATTCAAATCTAATGGCGAAAAAACTAGCTTCACGGCAAATGTTTGTATGTGCGAGCCCACAATATATTGCACAACATGGTGAACCTCATACGTTGTCAGAACTTAACATGCACCAATGTTTGGTTGGCAGTAATGACTATTGGCGTTTTTTGTATCAAGGCAAAGCGCGCAATATACGTGTGAATGGCCGCCTAAAATGTAATTCAGGGGTGAGTTTATTAGATGCCGCAATCAGTGGTTTAGGCCTTGCACAGTTACCCGATTACTATGTTGGAGAGGCGTTAAAACAAGGAAGCTTAGTTGAAGTATTACCCAATTATCGCGATAAAGAAGAAGGAATTTGGGCACTTTATGGTCACAATCGTGCATTACCCTCTAAGCTCGATTTATTTATTCGCTTTTTACAAGAAAACATAAAAAGCCCGCATAATGCGGGCCAAAGTTAGGAAGTCTATCTACTGTTAAAGGGGACTATTAGGATTGTTTTACTACTACTGTGCCCGCAATAAGGTCGTGCCAAGTACGGTTTTTCTCATCAATTGCTGCCCATAAAAAGCCTAATCCAAGTGGCAGCGCTGAAATATAATAACCAATGTAACGAATCACACTTTGACCAACACTTGGCTTTTCACCTGTTGTAGCGTCAAGCACCTTACTGTCCACAGCCATTTTTCCAGGGGTAGCTGCTTTATAAACCCAGAACATTACCGTCAAAATAAAAGGTAAAATTTCGTGGTTCATAAACTCATTAAATTCGAAAAAGTTAAATGGGCTCCATGACAAGTAATTTTCAAAAAAGGTGAATGCAAAAGCGGCAATGACCAATGAAAATAATATTCCATCAATGATAAGCGCTGCAAAACGTCTAAAAAAGCCTGCATATTGCACCTGTGCTGGTACTGTTTGATAGTGATACTGTGTCATAGTGATTTCTCTTTGCTTCCTGGTTGATGACTTCATACTAGTTTGCAATGAGCAATAAATTGTCAAAAAGTGAATAACGGTCGAATTTGGTTGTTAGCGGCAAAGTTGGCTGATTAACTTTAATGGTTTGGCTAACTGGCTTTGAATTGCTTACAACAAGGGTTAAAGTTTGTTGGGTTGCTTATTTTTTATACCAAAAAAATATTTAAAAGATGCTCTGGTTATAACCACCGGTAATAAAATATTTACATTTTCGAGCTTAGAGTTTTTGCTCTCTGATGAAACCCCTTAAATAGGTACAAATGTTCCGAATCTTTCCCGTAAAGGCAATTTTACATGCCAGTTTTTATGTTTATTTTCATTTGTTTACATATGAAATTAAAATTGACAGCGTTGTCTATTTTCTGTTCTTGTGACTCTTGTAAATAGTTTGTTAACTGTTTGCGTTACTTCACAACAACATTAAGGCAATAGTTATGAAAGCAAAATTTAATAAAACAACACACGCTTTATTACTTTGCAGTACCTTCGCAGGCGCAGCGTTTGCGGCGGATAAAGTTTCGTTAGATACAGATAGCTCTGAGCGATTTATTGTTACATTAAAAGCAGATTCACTGAACATTGAACTGCCTGTAACTGCAGATACACACCAATTACGCGAATTTAAACACAATCAATTGCAGTCAGTAGCAACGAGCGTTGGCGTCAAAACAATTCACGTACTGCCAAGCACAAACTCTGTGGCAGTCGAACTCACACAAGCAGAGCGAAATGCTTTACTACAACGTGCCGATGTGCAGTCAGTAGAGGTTGATCCAAAGCGCTACCTTCTTGCAGAAAGTACACCTTATGGCATTGGTATGGTGCAGGCGAATCAGCTAAGTGACAATTTAACCGGAAATCGCAAGGTGTGCATTATGGATACCGGTTACCAATTAGGTCACCCTGATTTACCATCTAATGGTATTACCGGTGATGATGGTTACGGCAGCAATAATACGGGCAATTGGTATAACGATGGCAATGGTCATGGTACCCATGTTGCAGGCACCATTGCGGCAATTGGCGGTAACGGGCAAGGTGTGGTTGGGGTAAACCCATCAAACCAGCTTGGTCTTCACATTGTTAAGGTATTTAACGATCAAGGAAATTGGGCGTATGGCTCAGACTTAATCCGAGCGATTGAGCAATGTCAGCAAGCGGGTGCCAATGTAACCAGTATGAGCTTAGGTGGTTCGGGTCAATCAAGCGCCGAGCGACAAGCATTTGCAAATAGTTACGCGCAAGGCATGTTACACATTGCCGCTGCAGGTAATGATGGCAATAGTTCAATGAGCTATCCAGCATCGTACGATGCCGTAGTGTCAGTAGCGGCGGTTAATAGCAGTGAAAGCAAAGCGTCGTTCTCACAATATAACAGCCAAGTAGAAATTGCTGCGCCTGGGGTTAGTGTTAACTCAACCTGGATCAACAGTGGCTATAAAAGTATCAGTGGTACCTCAATGGCAACGCCCCATGTGTCAGGCGTTGCGGCACTTGTTTGGAGTCATTTCCCGAATTGTTCAAATCAACAAATTCGTGATGCTCTAAATGCAACGGCAAAAGATAAAGGTGCCACAGGGCGCGATACCTCTTACGGCTATGGCATTGTTCAAGCTAAAGCTGCGTATGATTATTTAGCTGGCAGTAGCTGTGGAGGAGGTTCTGGAGATGCAAAGCCTGTAGCCAATTTTGCGGTACAAGTATCTGGTAAAACAGCGCAATTTAGTGATAGCTCAAGCGATGATAAAGGCATTACAAGTTATGCATGGCAATTTGGTGACGGTGCAAGTAGCACAACCCAAAATCCTAGTCACACCTACAGTGTTGCAGGTGATTACACGGTAAGCCTCACCGTTACCGATACAAAAGGGCAAACAAATAGCAAAACACAGCGCATTACAATTAGTGACGACAGCACGGGTGGCTGTAACGGGTTAGCTAATTGGTCAGCTGCAACTGCTTATAAAGTGGGTGATAAAGTCGCTTATCAAAGCAATCAATATGAAGCCACTTGGTGGTCAACGGGGGCACAGCCAGATGTGTATACCAATGTTTGGAAACGCACAGGTGCATGCTCTGGTGGCGGTGGTGAAAATCAAGCACCGGTTGCTAACTTCTCATTTAATGCAACTGGCTTAGACGTGTCATTCGCACAAGCTGCAAGCGATGATAAAGGCGTTGTTAGCTATGCATGGGATTTTGGCGACAATACATCAAGTAGTGCAGCCAACCCAAGCCATAGTTATGCGCAAGCAGGCACGTATTCTGTAAGCTTAACAGTAGCGGATAGTGAAGGACTAACTAACACCAAAACACAGTCAATTACAGTGAGTAGCGATACGGGTGGTAATGGGTGTAATGGGGTAGTTGCATGGACGGCAAGTGCTATTTTCCTTGCCGGTAAGCAGGCATCTTACAATGGCCGTCTTTATACAGCCCAGTGGTGGACACAAGGCGCAAACCCAGAGGAAAACTCAGGCCCTTGGGATGTATGGCAAGATGCAGGCGCATGTAAATAACATCACAAACGAGTCATAATGGTTCCATTCTCTATGGAACAAGGCAACCAATTGGTTGCCTTTTTTATTGTGTGCTTGAACTTATATTGATACGCCAAATTTGGCTTACTTGGTTGTCGAGTAAACTACAGTAGAGTTGTTCGTTGATATTAGACATACGGCAGACATTTGCACTGTAATTAGCTAATTCAACAATAGGTGAAATAGTTTTATCTCGGGTATCAAAAGCAACATACTGCTTGTATTTAGGGTAAATAATTTTATTGTTTACCAGCTGCCAATTGCGCCATTGCAATAATGGGAAATCATCAATTACGACTTCTTCTGTCTTTGCATCTAACGTTTTAAATAAACCATCTTGGCTGAATTTAGTGTAATAAAGAGCGTTTTTGTCAAAATAAAAACTATAACCACCATTAAACGTTATTTGCAAAGCAGTGTTTGAAGAATCGCTTATTTGCCAAATATTCCATGCTTGTTGATGTTCAGCACTGACGTATAAGTTGTTATTGTCATCAAAACCAACAAAGTGAATCGCGCTAAAATGATGTTTAATATGCTGCCATTTGGCGTTGTTAAAATCATAAACATACAGCTCATCATTAATATTAGCGGCAAGTTTAGATGCATCAAAAGCCCACGCTAAATTAGATACATAGGTGATTTGCTCGTCAAAGGGCAGTATTTCTGAACTATTAGCAGAACTAATTCTAATACTGAGCTTGCCATTTAAAGATTCAACATAAGCAATGCGTTCATCTATTGGCGAAGCAGTAAATTGCATTATTGTAGCCTGGCGCTGAGTAAGTGCTAAAGGTGCTTGAACGGCAGTGAGCTGATACAAGTTTGAGATAACTGAATAGTGCTCAGCATAAAGTGCATTATTGCTAGCAAAAATTCGGTTAAAGGTATCAGAATAATCTAGCTGTGAGAGCGTTTTGTTTGCGACGTCGAACTGATATAAGCCACTTTTTGCGGAAATTAATAGAGTTTGGTTATACCAAGTTACAGATATAACACCATCTAAAAGCGGTGCATTATAACTTTCAGAGCGATTATCTATATCTAGTAGCACTAACCTGTCTGGCTCTGTGGCATGGTAATTAATATAGGCAAGTGTGTGGCTATTGAGTGCAAACACGCGGTGACCTAATGTATTGCCAACGCTTTCTGGGTGAGTGAGTTGTTGCTGCCGCTTTGTTTGAGTATTTAATACCATCAATTTATAAGGTGACGAGTCACTTTCTCGGTATGGGTAAATTAGGCGGTCGTTTTCACCAAGTGCAAGGTGCGAAATAACACTGTTTGCGCAATCAACTATTGTGGTGATTTTTTTTGTTTTAATTTTAAATTCAACAACTTCACATTTCCGGTCAGTTAAATCCAGCAGTCTAGCTAAATAGATTTTATCGCCACGTGCGATAACATCTGTGTAGTATGCTGAGCTTTCAAATAATGGGCTTAGGCTGCCATCTTTTTGCACAATAACGACTTGGCTTAAACCGTCATTACTTTTTTTATGTAATGCATAAAGGGTTTTAGATGCTTCATCGAAATAGGGATTAAACGTAACGCCTAGTTGCTCTGTTAAAATAGTGCGGTCGGTTAATTCAAGCGTCTGAGAGACGGGTTTTGGCTTTAATAAAACAAAAACAGCAAATACTAAAAGTGCTGCTACAACACCAAAAAACGAGTTTAAATTTGATTTGGACTGAGTAGTTTTGGATATCACAGGTGATTTGTTTTCACTTGCTATTGGGGTTGCAGCAAAGCGATAGCCAATTTTACTAACGGTTAAAATATATATCGGCTGGGAAGGGTTTGGTTCTATTAGTTTTCTAAGCTGGCTGATAGCGCGATTGACAGCCGCATCACTTACTACTCTGCCTTGCCACACATGTTCAATTAGTTCATCTCGCGATAGTGCCCGTTCGCTATTTCGGCAGAAAAAAATCAATAACTCAAATAGCTTCGGCTCGCATTCAACCACCTTTCCACTGATGGTTAGGGTATTTGTTTGCGTATTAACTTGAATAGCATCAAAGCTAAATGAAGTTCCTATCATTTTGATTTTGCAGGTTATTATAATTTCATTATCAAATTATCATAACTTAATTAAGCCACAATAACAGCTTTTGATTAGTTTTAATCTCGTTTTTTATGGCAAAACCGAGATTAGCAAAATGACAAAAATAACCCCAATATTATTACTAACGACATGCATTATTTCAGCATGTGGCGGCAGTGGAAGTAGTAACGTAAAAGACCCATATATTGAACCAAATAATAACAATGCTCTGTGCGGTGCTAGAGCAATTCCCCAAGGCGCAAATTGCTTTAATTTTGAAGGCAGAGACAATTTAGTATTTGGTGATACCAGCACAAATTACAAAGGGTTGATCCTTACTTTGCATGGCGCACCAGGTTATATGGCTAAAGTAGCCGGAATTTTCGATGCAAGCATGCTCGAAGAAAAAGGGTACTTAGTAATTAGTCCAAATGGTAATGGCAGTGCATGGCAATGGGATAGTAAAACAAACAGCAATACCAGCGATGATACCCACTACATTTCAAATTTGATTGATTACGCCCATGCCAATTACACCATTAATGGTGATAAAGCACGTATATTTGGTTATTCGGCTGGTGGTTTTATGGCTTATACCTTAGCGTGTCAAATTCCTGAAAAACTAGAGGGGATCGTATCATTGGCGGGGCAATTTAGAGGTGATTTTAATGCTTGTACGACTTCTACTGCGGTTGCAATTCACCATTTGCACAGTCCAAGCGATACTGATGTGCCAATTAATGGTCGTGCATATGGCAATATTGCCAGTGTTGAAGATACTCTGAACCACTGGCTTGCAATTAATGGCTGTGCATCGCAATTTGAGCAAACGAACCATCCAGCGGTTACAGCAAGTAGTAGTGGCTCTGTCACCAATACGTGGCAAAATTGTGCAAGCCCAGTAGCATCTTCAAAACTCTTTTCTGTTCCGCACGAATCAGATTATTTAGCAGATAATTTATTTGTAATTTATCAGCAAAGTATGGCGCTGGAGTAAGTTTATGCGTTTGTTAATACTCGTTTTATTAAGTACATTTAGCATAGCGTGCTCCGACTCAGCAACACCAACAATTGCATTTGAACCAATTAGTAGTAAGGACGGTGGGCAAGTCGAACCGCAAAGTAATGAGGCTGTGCCAAACAACCAAAGCCTAAACGCTTATCGAATTGCGCTAACAGGCAATAGTCATATTGCAGGGTTAGGTAGTGCTGTAACAGCAGTTATCAAACAAATTACACCTGAGAAAACTGCTGTAAATAAAGTCATCGGGCATGGTTTTTTAGATGTTAGTTTTGCCAGCACTAGCGCACTTCAAATGCTTGCTTATGAAAACTGGTCGCACATTATTTTGCAAGGGCAAAAATACTCACAGTCTCGTACTACTAATTACTCAACAAGTGCTGCACAAAATTGGATTGCAAGGGCAAAAGATGCTGACGTTACACCGATTTTATTTCCTGAACATCCACAGCGCGGTGATAGCACTGAGGCAGAATATGTCTACGACCTTCATCAAAGTATTGTTGCAAAACAAGCAAGTTGCATAGCGCCTGTAGGGCTTGTTTGGGACAAGGTATTACAACTAATGCCACACCTTAAACTGCATGCTGACGATGGTAATCATGCATCATCACTTGGCAAGTATTTAACGGCATTGGTATTTGCAGAGGTGATCACAGGTCAACGTATTGATTCAGTGGCATTAACGCCGATAACAGGCCTTTTGCCCGATGAGCAATTGTTGATGGCGCAGGTGGTCTCTGAAATGGTCTATCAACATCCTTCTTGCCCTTTTTAATGTAATAAGCGCTAATAAATTAGCGCTTTTATGTGTTTCCCTAAAGTGAGCGTATAAACTTACAACGTCAATACGCTTGGCAAGCACAAGGTTTTTGCTAAGCAAACTCTTGTGCTTTTTTACATGCGTTAGTCCTGCTTTTTAACGCGGTAGAACCCAGCATAAAGCGCAGGTACTACGCCCAAGGTTAAAACAGTTCCCACACCCAAGCCAAAGGCAATTACGCAGGCCATGCCGTAAAACAATGGATCTTGACCAATAATCAGCGGCAGTAACCCCATCATGGTCGTGATGGTGGTCATCGCAATTGGGCGAAGACGCGTTAAGCATGCATCAATAATGGCTTGATACTCGCTCTTGCCTTCAGCTTGTTCAATTGCAATGCGGTCGATTAATACAATGGCGTTGTTGATAATAATACCCGCAAGGCTGTAAAGGCCAAGTGTTACCATAAAACCAAAGGGCGCTTGCATTAACAGTAAACCTATCACCGCACCAATAAATGAAAGCGGAATAGTAAGCGAAATCACCATGGCTTTTCTAAATGAATTAAACTGCGCCACCAATAAAATAATAATAAATCCAAGCACCATTGGCATATTAGCGCTAAGCGCTTTTTGCCCTGCCTTTGACTCTTTAATTACACCGTCGTATTCAATGGTGTGATTAACAGGTAAGTCGTGTTTAAGCAGCTGAATTTGCTCATCGACAAGGGCTTTAAAATCTTCCGCAGAAAGCTTAGTGTTGCGCGCTTCAATGCTAATGGTGCGGAACATATCTTCATGGTGAATAATCGAGAATTGATTAATCGGCTCAAAGTCAGCAACTTGAAAAAGCGGTACGGCACGGCCAGATTTTTCTGAATAAACATTTAAAGTACGTAATCTATCTAAGCTATTACGCTCGTTTTCACCGGCCCGCAGCACAATTGGAATAATTTCATCTTGGTCACGGAAGTTAGTAATTACACCGCCGCTAAAGTAGCTTTCAAGGGCTTGTGCGATTTCGCTTGAGGTAAGCCCTGCACGTTTTGCACGGTGCTGATCCACTTTAACCGAGATTTTAGTAATCAAATTTTCCCAATCGGTACGCACATTCAATGAGTTTGGTGCGGCATGTAATACCGCCATAATTTCTTGCGCTTTTTGGTAAATAACCTCTTTATCAGGGCCTTTTACCTGCACTTTTAAAATGGACGAATCCGACGGCCCTAAGAACATTTTGCGCACACGTGCTGATACATTTGGAAAGCGCGCCTCAATTTGCGTATCAAGTTCTAATACCCGCGAGGCAATATCTGTTTCTGGCGTTACATTAAGTACAATAAAGCCTTTATTTTCAGCTGGATCTTCAGGGTTGAGTGAGAGCACAAAACGCGGGCCGCTAAAACCAACATAGCCTGAGAAGCTTTCAATATAGTCAAACTGCTCTTTATTATTTAACCAAGTGAAAATTTCCTGCATTTGACGATTGGTTTCGCGCGATGACGTACCACGTGGTAAATCGATGTTTACGAGTACTTGGGTACGATCTGAATTGGGGAAAAACTGTTTGGCAACAAATTTCATTGATGCGCCAGCGCCAATAAATAGCACAAACATCGCCGCCATAAACAGGGCTTTGTGTTTTAACACCCAATGTAAAAATTGCTCGTATTTCGCATAGTAGCTGGTTAGTTTGCCAAATTCATTGCTATCGCTGCTGGTGGTTTTTGGCACTTTAATAAAGTAGTAACTTAAAATTGGCGTTACTGTAAGTGCTAATACCCAGCTACTTAGCAAGGTAATTAAAATCACTAATGAAATTGAACGGGTATATTCGCCCGCAACATGCTCTGCCAGCATTAGCGGTAAAAAGAACAAAATGGTGGTGGCTGACGAACTAAGTAACGGAACTGCTAGCTCTTTACATCCTTGCACCATGGCGTTGTAGCGATCGATGCCTTGTTCTAAACGGCGTTTAAAATCTTCGGCAATAACAATGCCGTTATCAACCAATAAACCAAGTGAAATGATCAGCGTTGCTAAGCTCATGCGCTCAAGCTTAATGCCGCTGTATTGCATAATGGCAAGGGTTACCAGCATAACAAGTGGCACAATGGCACCCACAATTAAGCCGGTGCGCAGCCCTAAAAACAGGATCACAACTACAAGCACAATCGCCAGTGTTTGCAGCACATTAATTGATACGCCTCTCACGGTTTTTGCAACTTGGTCAGCCTGATAAGTGGCAATATCGAGTTGATAACCAATGGGTAATGTCTGTTCAATTTCTGCAATTTTGGCTTTAAAGCGCGGCGCAAATTCTAAGATGTTGTATTCAGGCAGCATCGCATTAGCGAAGAAAATCGCTGGCTTACCATTAAAATACGCCAATTTATCAGGTGGGTCGATAAACCCTTTTTTAATCGTGACGATGTCTTTAAGGGCAATAAAATCTTCAGTACCAGGAATGGTAATATAGGTATTTTCAATGTCTGGGATGCTATTAAAATTACCCGTTGGCTCAATAATAAAACTGCGGCTTCCAGTATCAACTCGGCCACCTGATTGCACTATATTTTGTTTTTGCAGTTCGCTGATAAGTGCCAGTGGCGAAATGCCAAGCTGCGCCAATTTTGCGTTTGATGCTTCAAGGTAAATGCGCTCTGCTTTGGCGCCTAAAATCTCAATTTTTTTAGTGCCTTCAACACTGTAAAGGGTGTCGCGAATATGCTGTGCAATATCGTACATTTCGGCCATATCAAAGCCATCGGCAGTAAGCGCAAGGGTGATCACTGATACATCACCAAACTCATCATTTACATACG
Organism: Pseudoalteromonas sp. G4; assembly: GCF_028875915.1. GTDB lineage: Bacteria > Pseudomonadota > Gammaproteobacteria > Enterobacterales > Alteromonadaceae > Pseudoalteromonas. Next base: position 6,315 of record NZ_JAPEHW010000046.1, on the reverse strand, counting down.
ACGGTAAAGTGCCTTGTGGCAGTTTACCTTGGGCATTATTCACCTTGTTGCGTAAGTCTTGCCAAATATTGTCGAGGTTAAAATAGCGGTCGTAAATTTTTACGTGAATAGTCGAAAGACCAGTAGAAGAGGATGACTTAATCTCTTTTACTTCCGGAATTTTGCGGATTTCTTCTTCTAATTTTCGCGTGATCAATTGCTCAACACGGTCCGGCGCCATGCCCGGAAATTGTGTGCTAACAATGGCCTCACGAATCGTGATGGTGGGGTCTTCCTGTGCTGGCAAGGTGAAGTAGGCAAAAATGCCGTTTAGCATTAATAGCGCCACCACCAGTAATACGGGTTTTTTATAATTAAACGCCAAAGCGGTGATATTCATTTTCCCGCTCCTTAGTTAAAACGTTGCACGGCATTATCAAGCAGCGATACTTTTTGCCCGTCGCGCAAAAACGCAATGCCAGCTGTGGCAATAATCTCATCATCCTGTAAACCGCTTGAAATTAACACTTGGTTATTAATAACGTTTTCGGTTTGTACAAAGCGCTTTTCCAATAGTTGCGTGTTAGTGTCAAAAACAAACACAAATGCCTTTTGCTTGATGTCGGCGCCAAGGGCACTTACTGGAATGCGAATACTTGGTCCTGTATAACCAGTGCGGCCAACACCTTGATAAACAAATTCCACTTCGGCAGTCATGCCGGCACGCAGCACTGGATTTTCTTCATCAAGAATAACCGTAACAGGGAACGCATTGGCAGATTCAGCGCGGGTGCCTTTTTCTGAAATATGCCCTTTCATCGAAAGTTGCGGCATTACAGGGTAGGTTACTTTTAAGGTCATATCGCTGTTTAAGTCATGGATTATGCTCTCAGGCACCATTACGCGTACTTCAAAACCGTGTTGGCCTTCAATTTCAAATACGGATTGGCCAGCGGCAACTTGCTGCTAGGGTTCAATTAAACGTTTGGTGATAACCCCATCGTAAGGTGCCAGTAATTCACTATCTTGCACGTTTTTGCGCGCAATATTGAGCTGAGCATTGGCAACATCCACAGCACTTTTGGCAGATTCAAACGCTGATTTTGAATTATCAAAACCTGATTTAGATACTAAACCTTGTTCACTTAGCGTTTTGTAACGCTCGTATTCATTTTGCGCTTCTTGAAGCGTCGCTTCGGCTTGTTTTACCTGCGCTGATGCAGATTCAAAACTTAACTGAAACGTGAGCTGATTAAGCTTGGCAAGAGGTTGGCCTTTACTCACCGTATCACCTAATTTCACAAACACCTTTTCAACTTTACCGTTTACTTCAAAGCTTAAGCTGGCATTTTCAACGGGGGCAACAATGCCCGAAAGCGTGCGCACTTGTTCAAAATTTGAGGTTTTTACCGCTGTCCATGCGATTGGGCGGATAGGAGGTTCAGAGTGTTCGATTTCTTTTGAACAGCCAACAAGCGTGATAATACACGCAACAACGTAAAGTAAACGCATAACGGTTCCTGTAAAAGGTGCTAATTTTATAAGCACAAATTGAGTAAGTTAATTTGGTACTATGCAGTACCAAATATTTTGGTACCATGTAGTACCAAAGTCAACCATGTTTTTTCATTTAATAGGTACAGTCTTGAGTTTAGAACAAATTTTAAATGCAAAACCGTTATCAGAGCGCGGTAAAAAAATCCTCGCGGTAGCACAAACGCTATTTTTAGAACATGGCTACGACAATACCTCGCTTGAAATGATTATTAGTGAATCGGGCGGGTCAAGGCGCAATATTTACAGTGAGTTTGGTAATAAAGAAAAGCTGTTACTTGCAGTTATTCGTGAAAAAGCCGAAGTGCAAGTGGGCACTTTGCTTAATATCGATTACGACTTGCCGCCGCAACAAGCGCTTAGTCAGGTGTGTTATGGTTTTGCGCAGGGCTTTTTATCGGAAACCATGGTGAAGTTGTTCCGCTTAGTGACCAATATTGTGCCCAAACTGCCGGAAGTTGGTGAGCTTATTTATCACTTTGGCCCGCTGAGAGGCAGTATTCCGCTGGCAAAATACTTAACCCATTTGCACCAGCAAAATATACTTGATGTAGACGACGCCGAATTTGCTGCAAAGCTATTGATTGAAATGATTAAAGGGCGTTTGCACATTAAAGCAGTATTGCTGCCAAACGAGCCAATTAGCGAAGACGAAGTACGAGAGCACGTAGACAAAGCCGTCGCCCGCTTTTTAAAAGCGTATGCAACGGCTTAAATCTACTTGCTGTGCAGTTAACTAATGTTTAATTTCATCTGTTGAAAGTGCAAATTTAAAAATGCATTAACGTGTTAAACCTTAAAATACTAAGCTAATTTGCTCTGCTAACTTATTTACGTTCTCTTGATGCGTTGCTACTAATTCTTCAACGTCAGTTTGATTCATTATGGGTTTTAATAAATGGTTGTCTTTTAATGTCCACCATTCGCGATCAAATGTTTCAAGCCAACCAAGATTCAATGCATTACTTAAGTGCTCTTTTGCTTTTGCTGGTTTAGATAATTGAGCATATACCTGTGCTAATACCATTTCTGCTTGTGCTTTGTCTTGCACTTTATCTAAATGAAGAAATTGTGCGACATTATTCAAAAGTTGCTCAGCAGATGCTTGCTTATTTAGCTTCAATAAAGTTGCGCCATAGAGTGATAACGCTAAATAATTGTCTGTTGTTACGTCAATAGTATGGGCATTTTGCCAATCTGGATTAAGCGCTAATAATGAATCCTTGGCTTGTGCATATAAACCAGCACGGTACTGGGCAATAGCTAAGTTTTGTTTATATTTATAGTTATTGGCATGCGCTTTACTTAGTTGTTCCAATAAAGAAACAGCATTCATTAAATCATTATTTAGTCCGTAATCTATTAACTTTAAAGAGTGCTTAAAGTGCTCGTGTTTGGATACCATACGAGCCAATATGTTACTGGCTTCTTTATCCAATCCAATACTTAAATATGCAAAAACTACTTGTTCACAATATTCGTCACTTGAGCAATATTCAAAGAGACTTTTATTGTTTACGTGCCACTTCGCAATCGCATTAATTGAATTTGGTGTATTGCGAAATATATGTGTGGATTCAATAACCTGTGCTGCTCTATCGGGTTCCAAAATGAGCGCTCGGCTATAAAGTTTTTGCGCGGTATCTAACTTCCCTCTAATGGCTAAATATTGGCTATATACGCTTTTTAATGAAGCGGAAAGCGGGTTTAACGCAATTGCATGCTCCATATTTTCTATAACGAGCGCTTCCTTACCCATTTGGTTAAGTAAAGAGCTATACCAATGGCGTGTCGTTGCGTTGTCTTCCAAGGCTAATGAATTTTCAAACAGTGTTTGTGCTTCAGTTAATATAGGCTTCGGGTTTTCAGAGTAGCTAGCCTTAAGCGTTAACAACATCCCTTTAGCGGCAAGTGCCATTGCGTGGTTTGGTTCTAATGTCAGTGCTTGTTCAATATAGGGTAAGCCTTTATCGACCGATTCTCTCGCGCGCCAATTTGCGTAATAATGAAATTGACCATAAGTAATTGCTAACCCTATCTGTGCATCCACATATTCAGGTTCTAATTCAAGACTATGCTTAAAATAAGTTTCTGCTTTTAATAATGAAGTGGGGGTGCGTTGCCGCCAAAAATATTGAGCCATTAGGAACCATTCGTAAGCTTGGCCGTCGACTTTTGTGTTGGCCGTCACTTGTGGTGCGATGCTTGGTTGAATAGCTTTGCGTACTGCATGACTTATTTTATCTTGTAATTGAAATACATGCCTATCTTGATTATCAAAGCTTTTCGCCCAAAGTAAGCGACCATCAAACGTACTGATGATGCGTACGTTTACTCTTATTTGATCTGCAGTCTGCTGCAGGCTACCATCAAGTAACGCTTCAACTTTAAGCGAATCACCAATGATAGATGGATCTCTGTTTACTCTAAAATTGAAAGAGGAATCACGAGAAATAACCTTTAACTCTTTTACTTGAGAAAGTTGACTGATAATCGCGTCTGAAAGACCTTCCGCATAATATATGTTGTCTTGGCTTTTATTTAAATCTTCAAAGGGCAGAATTGCAATTGAGCTAATATTTGCAAGGTTTGGCGTTTTAGATTCTGGATTACTGGCGTAAAAACTCAAAATGGAAATGATTGTAATGAGTAACAATATGCCACCAATTACAACATATTTAAGAGTGTTGGTTTGTTGATTAACGGTATTTAAAGGTTGCTCGTCAGTTAGCGTATTCTCAGCAAGTGGAATTACATCTGATATCAAACAATAACCCACATTCGGTATTGTTTTAATAAATGTTGGCTGCCGAGCATTATCGCCTAATGCTTTTCTAATTTTACTGATAGCGACAGACAAGATTTCGTCATTAACAACACTCTCTTTCCAAACATGATTAATAATCTGTTCTTTGCTTACATTATTTCCTGAGTTTTCTATCAGAAGTAAAAGCACTTGCATGCTTTTATTATCAATTGATTTCAGCTCGTCAGTGCTTTGAAGTGTATTCGTTATTGGACAGATGAGCCATCGTCCCAATTGATATTTATGACTGTTATGCAAAGACCTATCCGAAAAGTTATTTCTGATGAAATGAATTATAACCGAACAAGACTAATTAACATTTACTTTTTACCTTGTATAAATGGCGCCTTGTCTCATCTTCACTTAGTGATACAAAAACTTATTAAATTTAATATGTTAAAGGAAGATTTAAGAACATTTAAGGTGATTTAAGTTGGTTAGACATAGGTTTATAAGTACCGTGTGGTTACGCTATTTTTCGCTTTGCTATTAAATATTGAAATCAAATATAAATAGCAGGGCACGAAATTTTTTCGACTTTAAGGAGATAACATGTTGAAAAGTTACCGAGCCAAAATGCTCACTGCATTGCTTTTAACCATCTCAATTGAGGGGGTTACGAAAGAAGCTGAGCTTAAAGCGCCACGCGTTTCACCTGAAGAGAAAGCCGTCTCGTTTTGGGATATGAAACCACTCGAAACTGCCTTTATTAACCCTGCACCAGAAAAGTTAAAGGACAACTTAACAGTAACAAAACTGGGCATCGATGATGGAAACAAAACGCAACTTTTAGAGTTAGCTAACGAGCTTGCAGAGAATAAATACGGAAAGTATGACAGTTTACTTATTAGCCACAAAGGGCAGTTGGTATTTGAGTCATACTTTAATAATGGGCGAATCGATTTACCTCATTTCCAATTTTCTGCCACTAAGGGTTACACCAGTTTAATAGTGGCAAGAGCGATGCAGCTCGGTTATTTAAGCATGGCTGATTTGCATAAGCCTTTAGTGAATTTTTTTGACGATCTAGATACTAGTAAGCTGGCTGCAGGTACGGAACTTGTTACGCTACACAATGTATTAAGCATGAATTCAGGGCTTAGATTTAGCGATGAAGATTTAAAAGACTTTAGGGAAAACCGCGAAAAGTACTCAGGCACCGCGCAAATTCAGGCTTTTTTTGAAAAGACTCAGCCAATAAATAAACAATCCCAGAAATACATGTATCAAGCTCCAGATCCTATTTTAGTTATGCATGTAATAAATGCTGTTGTACCAGGCACAGCTAAAGAGTTTATAGAAAAGGAATTCTTTAACAAGATGGGTATAACAAACTATAAGTGGAAATTAGATCCTAAAGGAATACCGGTCGCCGAAAGTGGCGCTGATTTAACGTCTCGTGACATGCTTAAAATTGGTCATATGCTTGCACAAATAGGCAACTTAAATAATCAAAAGTTTCTTTCTGAAGCTTATTTAAAAGCGGCTTTCGGTGCGATTACAAAACCAACCGAAAATTGGATACCCGAGAGTTTTAACTATGGCTATTTTTGGTATCAGACTGACATCGTTTTAAAAAATCGAAACTACAATGTTAACTTTGCGTGGGGAGCAGGAGGCAACCGTATCATCATTGTGAATGATCTCGACTTAGTTATCGCAATTACAGGCCATGATAGAGAAGACGTCATCTTTGACCAAATTGCAAAACAGGTTTTGCCAGCATTCCTTTAGGTTCCATAAAGCAAAATGTTTACGAAATTTGTGATGCTTAACTAGCAATTAAAATGTTAGAAAATCAAATTGCCTAAAATGATAAGTAACCAAAAGTGAGTTTTACCTTACTTCAAATCAAGGTCAGGGATGACCGAGTTAAATACGCATTTTGGATTTGTATTTTAAAATATTTCAGTGTCAGAATAGTGCCCAGACTGTGTGAAAACTCATGTCGAGTAGAAGTTGTTGACTGTGCTTTT
>NZ_JAPEHW010000045.1 GCF_028875915.1 Pseudoalteromonas sp. G4 | reverse complement strand
CCATTTGGTTACCAGGTGTTAGTGGTTTCTATCAGTTGACAGAAAATGCAGGTGTTCTTTTTGGGGTGCATCAAGGCTTTGTACCGAGTAGTCCAAAACAAGACTCAGAGATTGAAGTTGAAAAGAGCGTTAATTACGAATTTGGTGGTCGCTTTAATGATGGTGCAACTAACTTTGAAATTGTTAGCTTCTTTAATGACTACAGCAATTTAAAAGAAAGCTGTTCACAATCAAGTTGTGGTGTTGATGAGGAGTTAGACCAAGAATTTAACGGTGGTGAAGTGAATGTGTATGGTGTGGAAGCACAATTAGCACAAAGCTATCCAATCAGCACGCAATTTGATATGCCATATAGCTTTACTTACACCTACACAAAATCTGAGTTTCAAAATGATTTAAACTCTGACTTTGTGCAATGGGGCAAAGTTGAAGCGGGTGATTCACTACCTTATCTACCAGATCATCAGCTGAATTTTGAAATTGGCCTTGCCGCTAACAACTGGGAAACCAACCTGAATTTCAAATACGTAAGTGAGATGAAGGAAGTTGCTGGTGAAGTGATAGGTGCGCCAGCAGGAGCCAATACGCTTGAGGGTGTAAAAACGGATGCAAGTTTGATTGTTGACCTTTCTGCGAGCTACGATCTTGGTCAATATGGTCGCATTTATGGTAAGATTGATAACCTTACTGATGAAGCATATATTGTCAGTCGTCGCCCGTATGGTGCAAGACCAAGCAAACCAAGACAGTTTGTTATTGGTTATAAATACCAATTCTAATTCTTTGGTATTGTGATTAAGGGGCATTTTGCCCCTTTTTTGTAGGAACTGATGTGTTAGAGATATTTTCTAAAAGTTTAAGTGAACTACCGAGTTACTTCACCGATGCTAACAAACGCATTTTTTATATATATTTATTAAGTGCGGTGTTTTTGGCATTACCTGTTTATTTTGCAGCGGTTAGTCAGCGCTCGCCAATTGGTTTTATCAAGTTTCTCTTTCCTAAGTCGGTATGGCTTGCAAAAAGCGCCAAGCAAGATTATGCCTTATGGGTGGTGAATAAGCTGTTAAAAGCGTTATTGTTTGGCCCAATTGTATTGACCATGGCACCCATTGCCATTGCATTAAGTGATGTTCTAGAATTGTTATTTGGCCTTATTGAGCCAATAACATTAGCAAAATGGAAAATTATTACGTTTTTCACATTTTTACTTTTTATTATCGACGACTTTACGCGCTTTTTACTGCATTACGCGCTACACAAAATTCCATTTTTGTGGGAATTTCATAAAGTACATCACAGTGCCAAAGTGCTCACACCGTTTACCATTTATCGTTCGCACCCTGTTGAGAGTTATTTATACGCGTGTCGTATGGCAATCGTACAGGGCATCGCAGTTGGAATAGGGTATTACTTGTTTGCAGATGCCATTAGCATGTTTGATGTGCTTGGCGCTAATGTATTTGTGTTTTTGTTTAATTTATTTGGCTCTAATTTGCGCCATTCGCATATTTGGTTATCTTGGGGTGATAAATTAGAAGGGATCTTCATTAGCCCTGCGCAGCATCAAATTCATCATAGCGATAACCCAATCCATTTTGATACTAACTTAGGCTCGGCACTCGCGATTTGGGACAGAATGACTGGAACCCTAATTAAGGCATCAGAGGTTGGTAAAATTTCAATAGGTGTAGGGCAGTATGATTGCGGGCATGATTCACTTTTAGCAATTTATACGAAACCGTTTGTTGAATCTGCCAAATCATTAAAGCGCAGTGCTAAAAAAGGCGTAACTAAATTACGCCTTAATAAACAAACTAAAAAAACGAGCGGCTAACGCTCGTTTTTGTTTTACGCTTTGCTTGGAATATTACCTAACACTTCAACCAGCAGGTTAAAGAAAGGCTCAACCGTATCGATTTTCACTTTTTCATCTGGCGAATGAGGGAAGCGGATCGTTGGGCCAAACGACACCATATCCCAATGCGGATAGGCATTTTTAAATAAACCACATTCAAGGCCTGCGTGGATCACCATAATTTTAGGCAATGAGCCAAACATACCTTGGTACGTTTCACGTAAAATATCTTTAATTTGTGAGTCGTCTTTTGGCTCCCAACCAGGATAAGCACCTGTAAAGGTTACACTTGCACCAGCAAGCGTAAAGGTCGATGCAATCATATTCTGTGTATTTGTACGCGCACTATCAATCAGTGAACGAACTAAACATTTAATGCTTATGTGGTTGCCTTTGGTGACGACAACACCTAAATTTGTTGAGGTTTCAACGATGCCGTCAATGGTATCACTCATGCGAATTACACCATTAACACAACCATTGATGCTGTTAATTACTGCTGCTTGAGATACTTTTGCTAGTTGCTTTTCAGGTAGCGGCGCATCGCTAACAGAGAGCTTAATATTTGGCTCTACCTTGCTCATTTCCGACAAAAATAAGCTGTTAATGTTGATTAATGCTGCTGTTAATTGGGCTTTGTCTTGTTCATTAATTACTAATGTCACTTCTGCTTCACGAGGGATTGCATTACGAAGAGAGCCACCTTGAATGTTAGCTATTGCATAATCAATTTCAAGCAAGCTTAACATACGAACAAGTAGCTTATTGGCATTGCCGCGACCAAGATGAATATCAACTCCAGAGTGGCCGCCTTTTAAACCATTTAGCGATACATTAACAGCTGAATTAGTTGAATCTGTCGCTTCCCACTCAACAGGTAATTCAATATTTACATCAATACCACCTGCGCAGCCCATGTAAACTTCGCCTTCGTCTTCTGAGTCGGTATTAAGTAAAATTTCACCATCAAGCCAACCCGCTTCTAAACCAAAAGCACCCGTCATACCAGCTTCTTCGTCAATAGTGACAAGTACTTCAAGCGGACCATGATTAATGTCTGTGCTTTGCAGCACAGCTAAACTTGCGGCAAGGCCTATACCATTGTCTGCACCTAGGGTTGTGCCGTTGGCAGTTACCCATTCGCCGTCAACGTAGGCTTCAATAGGGTCGTTTACAAAATCATGTTGTTTATCGTTGTTTTTTTGCGGCACCATGTCCATATGTGCTTGTAAAATAACGCCCTTGCGATTTTCCATACCTGTGGTCGCTGGTTTTTTGATGATTAAGTTACCTACCTTGTCTTCTTTAACCTCAAGGCCAAGATCAGTGGCAAATTGCTGGATCCATGCAGAAATCTTTTGTTCGTGTTTACTAGGATGTGGAATGCTGCATATTTTTTCGAAAATTTGCCACAGCGGTTGCGGTGATAATTGAGAGAGTTGCATTACAGTCTGTTCCTTATAATTACTTAAGCAATGGCATTAACACTTTTTCAAGGCCATTGCGTTTCACTTCATATATTAATGCGAGTTGTTGCCCTAATTTGCCCTCGGGAAAGCCCTTTTGTTTAAACCAAACGAGGTAAGGCTCTGGTAGTTTTAAAAGTGGACGGCCAGCATATTTACCGAATGGCATGGGCTGGTTGATAGCGTCTAACAACGCTTGTTTATCTGCAAGCATACATAAAGTGGTGTTGTGAAAGTCACCACTAGTATACCTTAGTGAATCTGAGTTTTAATCTGTTTTACTGGTTTAAAGCCTTTTTCTCGTAATAAAAGATTGAGCTTTTCAACCGGTAAATGATGTTGCGGATTATGACGTAGCGCATGATCTTTTGGCACTGCGTGCTTGTCGAGCAATAAATTATAAAATGTGAGCTTAGCAAAGTCGGCATCAAGATGCTCGAGTTCATCACTAATGTACTCAAGCAACTCAGAGGGTAGTGCGTTGTTTTTAGTTTTTTGATGCATAGCCACGTTATTCAGGGGAAACTGTTGCTTAAATGTTACCCCAAACAATATGGCCATGTGTCTTAAGAATGTAAACGAACGTAATCGTGGCGAGTGAGAGTTACGCCTTTTCGGTAGCAGCAAATACCTTTTCTTTTACGTGCTCAGCAAAACCACTACCTGCCTCTAAATAGAAGTTGAAGGTGGTATGTACACCCATATCTTCAAGTTCTTTTTGTTGATCAGGGTAATTGGCAATAGCCGTTACTTGGCCAGAAAAACCAGATGCTTTTAATCGCTCTAACGCAAATAGATTCTGGGCGTGTTTGGGCATTGCTAGCATTACCATTTCTACTTCTGAGTGGTTGATGCGATTCCAAAAATCAGGGTCGGTAGCATCTGCTAAAATAGCAAAACGTTCACGTTTAATGTGCTTTTCAACAGTTTCAGGGTTTATATCAACACCCGCGACAGAATTAGGGTAGGTTTGCGCGATGGTTTCATAGGCACCGGTACCGACACGCCCCATGCCAAAAATAAGAATTTTGGTTTTGTTCAAATTTACAGGCATCTCTTCAGCAAGGCGTTTATTTGACTCAAATTTAAGTAAGTAATTTTCGAACTTTACATACAGCTCATTCGATTTTTTATTAAGTGGTGATGCAATAATAAAAGTAATCGATACTGCAATGGCAACCACTGCCAACCATTCGCCAGTCAGCCATCCACTTGATACTGCAAGCGCACATACAATCAAACCAAACTCACTGTAATTCGAAAGCGAAAATGCGCCAAGCAATGATGTGCGGGCACGTAAATGAAATGCATTGGTTAAAATGTAATAAAGTAAAATTTTAAATGGCAGCACAATAATCAAAATGGTGGCAACCATTAGGGCATGTAAGGTTAGCTCTGCATTTAGGCCAATTGTTAAAAAGAAGCCGACTAAGAACAGATCTTTAAAACTTAATAAGGCTTTAGATAGTTCACCTGCTTTTTTATGCGGCGCTAAAATCATACCAATGATCAGTGCACCTAAATCACCTTTTAAACCGGCAAATTCGAATGCATGATAACCAATTACAAGTGCAAAGAAAAAGCCGAAAAGAGGCAGCACTTCACCATGTTTGGAACGACCAAGCATCCAATAAAATACTGGGCGAACCAGAGGCAAAGCTAATACTAATGCAATGGCCCAATAATTTGGTACTTTGCCTGTGCTTACGGCAAGGAAAACAACGGCAAAGATATCTTGCATAACTAAGATACCAATCGCTACTTTACCATGTAAGCTTGACATTTCACCGCGCTCTTCGAGTACCTTAACGGCAAAAACGGTCGATGAAAAACTCAGCGCAAATGCCAAGATTGCTGCAGATTCTATAGTTAGCTCTGAGAACAATGGTAGCTTGAGCCAACTAAAGCCAAGTAGAGCGCCCCAAAATAATAAACTACATAACACAATATGTAAGGTCGCAGGCCCCCACACTTGCGCTTTGGTTAAATTGCCAATTTTTAGTTTTAAGCCAATGCTAAATAGTAGCAAAGTGACTCCAAGATTGGCCATTTGCTCAAGCAGTTCACTGCTTTGATAGCCAGCGATATTTAAAATGAAACCCGCACATAAAAAGCCAATTAGCGGCGGTAATTTAAACTGTAAAATAACAAAGCCACAAATAAAGGCTGTAGCGTAAAACAATAATTCCATGGGGTATTTTTTTAATTCTCAGTTAATTAGAGTGTAACTAAAAACAGTGTAGCGCGCTATGCATTCTCGTCCAGTCTACGTTTATAAGCCTTTAGTTGTTGATCCCACGCAAAACACCAGCTTTCAATTAACTGTGTTAGGTGTCTTAATGAGAGCTTTTCACTACTATTTTCTATTTGTAATCCTTGCCCACCATGTACAGTTGTAGCAAGTAACCTATCGTTAAAGCCGTTTTTGATTTTGGCTTCAAGGCGGATTTCTACGTCACGGTCGCGTCCACCAAGCGATAAGTTAACCGCAGAGATAACAGCACGAAAGGGGATTACTTCAAGGGGCGATAAATCTTCGAGCGATATTTTTACCGCAGTAATCGCGGGCTCAATCACCAATACATCTTTCCCCTTGGTGGTTGAAATAGGGAAATACTGCGAAACAATGGTTTTCATTCGCATATCTAAATACTGTTGTATTTTCGTTGCTGCCTGATAATCAATTTGTTGATGCTGCTCTAACTGCGGGTAATAGATAACTGGCGCTAGGTATACCGCCTGTGGTTTGAATGGCGATACTTTTCGCGTCATTTCTCTTGATACCCAACGTTGATGATAACCTGTGTTGGTGTCTTTGTGGGTTGTGAGATTTTGATAACTTGATAAATAGCCATTTTCAATGTCTTTTGTGGTTAATTTGCAACCAACTAAAAGCAAAAAATAGTACTTAATGTGAGCAGTTTGTGTAAATGCATAATCAATCTATGTATGAAAAAAAAGCGCATCATAGCAATGCTAACTTAATCCGCTCTTAACAACGTAAATTTTACTGACAAGCATGAAAAATTATGGTTAATATGCAATATAAGTATAAAGAACAAGGTGAGTTATATGTTCAAAAAAGTTCTCGCATCTATCGGTATTGGTGCGGCAAAAGTGGATACTGTGCTACATACTGAGCATTTACAGCCAGGGCAAAAGTTTTCAGCAGAAGTTATCATCAATGCAGGTGATGTTGAGCAGGATATTTCAGGGCTAGAGTTAGCTCTAATGACCAAAGTAAAAGTTGAATCAGATGAAGGCGATTACTTTGCAGATCATGTGTTAGAAAAGTGGTCGATTGTTGATCAGCGTACATTAACGCCAGGTGAAGAGTTACGCATTCCATTTGAAGCACGTCTTCATTCAGAAACACCTATTACCGAAATCTCACAAGGTATTAATCAAAGTGTTGTATGGATTGCTACGGGTTTAAACATTGATTTTGCACTTGATGCGACAGATCGCGACCCAGTTTATGTTTACCCTAATGAAGCAGTAAAAACCTTTATGCTCGCAATGGAAAAATTAGGCTACAAACTGGTTAAAAGTGATGTAGAAAAAGGTTATTTACGTACTGCAAATTTCAATTCAACTTCAGGCTGTTATCAGGAGTTAGAATACAAACCAGCGGGTTTAAAAGTATTTGGCCCGAAAGAAGTAGAGCTTTCTTTTGTACCTGAAGCACTTAAAACGCATGTACTTATTGAAATTGACCGTATGTTCGGTTCAGATGGTTATGTAGACTTAACAATTGAACACGATCAGGTAAATTTAAGCCAAATTTGTGATCAGCTTGAACATATTTTTGGTTAAGAGTTTAAGAAGTGTAAAAAGGGGCAAGTGCCCCTTTTTTATTTGGAAAATGGTATGACTAAATTTTACAGTAAAACATTCAATGAATTGACCACACTTGAGTTATACACGTTATTAAAGCTAAGAGTGGATGTATTTGTGGTCGAGCAGGACTGCCCATATGAGGAACTTGATGGCTTAGACATGCACGATGAAACACGTCATATTTTAGGCTATGACAATAATGAGTTAGTGGCTTATGCACGTTGCTTAGCGCCTAAGACAAGTTATCAAAACAGTGCTGCTATTGGTCGTGTATTAGTTAAGCAATCTCATCGCGGAAAAGGTTTAGCACAAGCCGTTGTATCACTCGCGAAAGATATTTGTGCCAGTCACTTTTCAGGGGTTGGTATTGAAATTTCAGCGCAATGTTATTTAGTGGATTTTTATTTAGCGCAAGGCTTTAAGGTAGAAGGTGAGCAGTACCTTGAAGATGGCATACCGCATATTCACATGATTACTAATTAGTTGTATCGAAGAGACAAAAAGCCGATGATATGCATCGGCTTTTTAAATATGATTATGTAAGCGAGTGAATAAATACAGCCGCAATAGCAAGTGGGCATACAAATTTCGTATACCAAGGCCAGATTTTCCAAAATAGTGTTGATTCGACTTGCTCGTTGCCATGTTTAATTTCTTCAATTAGCGAATTACGCTGCCAAATCCAACCTGCAAAAACACAGCAAAGCATTGCAATAATTGGCTGACCATATTCAGTTGCCAGTGTAGCTACAAAATCAAGCATGGTGTTTATGTTAAAAATAATCACAAAGCTAATAGCTAGAATGCCAATGCCAGTCCAGGTTGTTGCTGTTTTACGCTCAATATTGTGGCATTCAACTAAGTACGAAACAGGGCCTTCTAGCATAGAAATTGACGAAGTAAGCGCGGCAATCGACATTAAAATAAAGAAAGCTAAGCTGACAAATACACCAAGCTGACCCATTGAATCAAATAGGCTAGGTAATACTTGGAATACGAGTGTTGGACCTGCCAATAAACTGCCATCTTCCGCGAAAATTTGTACCCCTTGCTCTAATGCAACATACATTGCAGGAATAACTAAAAGGCCCGCTAAAAAGGCAATTGAGACATCAATAAAGGTTACTTGTGCGCCTATCGTTACCATATTTTCCTTTTTAGAAATATATGAGCCGTAAATCACCATTACACTCGTACCAAGTGACAATGAGAAGAATGCTTGGCCTAACGCGCTTATTAATAAATCGGGATCAAGTACACGTGATATATCAGGGTTAAGATATGCTTCTAAGCCTTTTTCAGCACCATCAAGGGTGAGTACATAGATGATAAGTAACACAAGTAGTGCAATCATCGCTGGCATTAAACGCTTTGACCACTTTTCAATGCCATCTTCAACACCGTTGCGGATAATAATTACGGTTAAAAACATAAACACGGCACAGAAGAAAATATTGCGTGCCACACTATCGCTTACTGCCCACTTCGCAACGCTAGTAGCACCAATGATAGATGCACCTGATTGAACAGCGTAAGAGGTCATCCAGCCTGCTAAAATGCCATAGAAACTTAAAATTAATGCCGCGCAAACAATACCGCCAAAACCTACAATAAACGCAAAGCGTTTTTGTAATTGGCTACGTGAGATTTTTTCTAATGAAGTAACAGCGTTTGCTTGACCATAACGACCAATTAAAATTTCTGCCATAAAAGCAGGGTAGGCTAAACAAAACGCTAAAATTAAATAGACTAAAACAAATGCAGCACCGCCATTTGTTGCTGTTTGTGTCGGGAATCCCCAAATGTTGCCAAGACCAACAGCACTACCGGCTGCAGCCATAATAAAACCTAGTCGAGAGGTAAACTCTCCACGTGAAGCACCCATATATTTTTCTCGTTATTAATTTGCCGCCCAATCTACTGTAAATTGAAATAAATTAATAGAGTGAGTTTGCTTGATTTAGATCAATTGATTTAAAAAATTGTAAACACAGAGTTAGCATTTTAAATCAGTTACAAAGCAGTAAGCTCTTCGATTGTTATGAAAACACTTACCAAGTGCCTGTTTTATTCTTCAAATGACAACGATGGGGTAGGCGTAAAGTAAACTTTGCACCACCAAGTTCTTTCGAACGAGCGACTTTAATATCACCAAAATGCCATGCAATTACTTTCGCGACGATAGCAAGCCCAAGGCCATAGTTTTTGGCGGCGCGATTTCGATGGTTCTCTTGTTGAAAAAATGGCTTCAAAACATTATCGAGGTTGGCATCATCAATACCTGGACCATCATCTTCAATTTCGATAAAAGTATCTGCATGGGTTTGTGTTGTGCTGATAATAATCTTCGTTTTTGCAAAATCGGTTGCATTAATTAATAAGTTAACGATTGCACGCGCAAGCCAATGGGGGTCAACGTAAAGCGCTTGGTTTTCCGTTTTTATTTCTAACTCAACACCTTGCGAATTGAGCTTATGCTCCACTTGGTAAAAGCAGTTTTCGAATAGCTCTGAACTTGAAATAGAGGTTGGCGATATTTGATAAGACTTTTGCTCAAGGGTGGCATATTCTAAATAACTATTTAGCATGCATTCCATTTGATCTAAATCGCTTTCCATTCGTGCTAAATAATGTTTAAGTTTGCTCGGATCTTGGCTATCAATGGCAGCATCTAAGCCAAAGCGCAAACAGGCAAGAGGCGTGCGAATATCGTGCGACATGCTTGACGCTAACAATTGATTTTCTTCAATTAATTGCTGAATTTGGTCGGCCATTCGGTTATAGCTGGTTTCTAGCTCGCGTATATAACTGAGGCCTGTTAAATTAATTCTGGCGTCCAAATTACCATTGGCAAATTGCGCGGTTGCCTTGTTCAATAAACTCAGCCTTTTAGTCAGAGGCGCTAGCCACCACCACATAAAAATACAAATGCCGAGGTAAAAACCGACAGTTAAGAATAAATCGGTGCGGTTTGTTGGCATCGGAGGCTTTTCAACGCGCAGTTGAATGTGGTGATCAGCTAATGCTTCACTGGTTTGAATTAAATAAAAGCCTAACTCATCTTCTAATGTTATGCCGCCAGGGATAAGCAGCTGTGAGTGAAGCTCAATAGGTAAGGCCAGTTCGGCGTTATTGTGATAACTTAAACTAAACTGACTTGCCGCTGCAAAGTGTGTTAACCAAGCTTGATGTTCACTAGCCGGATGTTGGCTTATTTCTGACACAACCCCTGCGAGAATCTGCTTTTCAACTTTAAAGTTATCTTGATTACTCGTTGGTGCACTCAAAGAATCTATCAGCCAGCCAAGGATAAAGGATGAAATTAACGCACCTGTGATCAGGCTGATATACAGTTTTTTCATTATTTACCAAGCTTGGCTGACAAATAAGTAGCCTTTGCCCCAGATTGTTTTAATCTTGCTTGGACTTTGTGGGTCATCACCAATTTTTTTACGAAGCGCAGAAATAAGCACATCGACACTGCGGTCTAAGCCATCGTATTCACGGCCTTTTGTTGCCAAAAACACGCTGTCTCGGTCGAGAATTTGATCGGCATTTGATGCTAAGAAATACAATAATGAATACTCAGCATTGGAAAGCGCGAGCTTTTGCTTATCCATAAATACATCGCGTGAAAGCGTGTCAATTTGCAAGCTGCCAATGTTTATTTCATCACTACTGCTATCGCTTGAGCCTTGTTTTTCTCGAAGTACTGCATTGATTCGAGCAAGCAATACGCGCGGGCGCACAGGTTTAATAACGTAATCGCTCGCGCCTACTTCAAGGCCGAGGACTTCATCAATTTCGTCGCCTTTGGCAGTCATCATAATGATTGGCTGGTGATAAAAAACACGCAAGTCACGACAGACGCTCATGCCATCTTTGCCAGGGAGCATTAAATCAAGCAAAACTAAATCGGGGTTATGCTTTTTAACCGCTTGAACCGCCTCATCACCACGTTGGCACAAAGCGACATCAAATCCTTGTTCAACAAGATATTCGCTTACCCATTGAGCAAGTGACGTGTCGTCTTCAACTAATAGTATCTTTTTTGCAATATCCATTAAAACAGTCTCCATCGACGTTTTTTGCGTTTATTGGTGTATACCCAATTTACTTTCATTTCTACTTGTTTACTTACTTGGCCTGAACCAATTTCAACCAGCTCATAGAGTTTGGCTTCGGGCGAATTAAATTCACTGTCTAGTTCACCAAACGTACTATTGTACCAACAGCGAATTAATTTCTGGTCGCTGACTGTGCGGATACAATAATCACCACGAACAGGCGCATGCCACTGAAACTTTAACTTGGTATAACAGTGTTTACCTTGTCTAAGCGCAACACATTTTTCTGGAAAAATGGCGAGTTCGGGATCAGTAAAGGGGTTATTTACCGGTAATTCAGTACTAGCAAAACTCACGTTAGCGAAAGCGAACAGTGCAGCAAGTTTGAGCTTTATTAGAGTAAACTTAAGGTTAAAATACATAGCGAATGCCAACCTTAGCTCTGTGTACTAAACTGCTGCTAATAAGCGGGCTGTTGCTGATTTCTTTAGAATACCAAGAGGATAACCAGCCGCCTAAAAATACCCAGTTCTCGTTAATTGGGTATTCTGCGTGAAATTCAAACGTCACACTGTAGGCAACACTTGGGTCGTAAATAGGACGAGCATTTTCAATCACTTCACTGGCATCGACACCAAAGTAGTAACCAGTGAATTCTGATGAGTAGATATTAAGACCAGAGCCAACTCTAAACTCCCAATTACGGTAATCTTGAATGGTACTTATAAAGCCACTTGCCCATAGACTTTTATGTGCACCTGAAATGTCTTGCAGTAATTCAAAAGAGACTTGATGGGTTTTTTCTTTACGGGTTAAACGAAGCCCTGCGTTAAAATCGTCTTCACGATCTTTAATGCCACGCAACTCGTAAACCAAATCTTCATCATAAAAGGTGCCTGTTTCATCAAAGCCTTCGTGCGCATTAATTGCAAATAAATCTAAACTCCAGTCATACTTATCAACCAAGTTATAACCTATAGTTAAACCACCTGAAAGTTGAGAATTATCTACATCAAAATAAAACTTATCATAATTAATAGCGACATTAATATTGAGTTCGATGCCATCTTGGTAATCAATACCTTGAAGGTAGTTTTTATCGACATAGTACCCAGCACCAAAACTCCAATCCCAAGTAAAGCCGTCGCTTGCCTCAAGTGTATTGTCGGCATAAAGACGATTACTTGCAATGCTTGGCGCTGAAGCGAGTAAACAGATAAAAAATAATGTCGTTGTAAGTTTATTCATTTTTAAATTATTGTTGTTTTAATAGATGCTGTTGTGCTGATTACTAAAATACGCATTATATGTATAAATGTGTAGTTCACCTGTAAAAAAATGTAGTGTTTAAGTTGTGATTAAAAATAAATTAACAATTCCCCCTGCATCATTGCTTGATGCTTGTTAAACTATGTGCGTAATTATTCCGAGAATAGCGATATATATGCGGTTTTTGTTTTTCTCATTTTTAGTGAGTTTTAATTTTTTTGTTTCTGCCGATAGTCTTGATAATGCAGGACAGAATGTTGAGTTTGATCGTTTTGTTCAAAGCTATAAGAAATCCATGGTGGCTAAGCTGAGAAAAAAAGGCATCCCAGGTGCCGCACTTTCTGTTGTTAAAGTAGATGGCGGCGAGTTTGCTTATGGCTATGGTAAAACAAAGCGTGTTGGTGGTAATCCTGTCGACAGTAATACACGCTTTCGTTTGGCGTCTGTTTCAAAAACATTTGCAGGTTCGTTGGCGGCAAAGCTTGCAAACGAGGGTCATTTAAAGCTTGATGATACAGTGACTAAATACTTGCCTGATTTTCATTTCCATAGTCGCGATAAAAAACTGCGTGTATCACATTTACTGAGTCATAGTAGTGGTCTTGTGCCTAATGCCTACGATAATTTAATCGAATCACGTATGCCGTATGACAAAATTAAAGTAAAACTGGCAGAAGTGGAACCGATTTGTTCACCAGGCAGGTGTTATGGCTATCAAAATGTCATGTTTAGTTTAATAGGGGATGTGATTGAGCAATCTACCCATATGGATTACGACACTTGGGTGAATGAATTTTTGTTTAAGCCACTAAATATGAAAAATGCCAGCTTAGGTTTTAATGAAATGACCAAAGATGATAACTACGCTCATCCTCATGTGAGAGCTAGAAAGCGCTGGTACACTACAAAATTAAAACCTAATTATTATAAAGTTGCGCCAGCTGCCGGTGTTAATGCGAGTGCCAGTGATATGGTGCAATGGTTAAAAGCACAGTTAGGTAAATACCCAAGTGTATTACCAAAAGAGTCTTTAGCACTGCAAACAACCCCTCAAATAAATACCAAGAAAGAGCTAAAACGCAGGGTTTGGCGTTCAAAAGTAAAAAAAGCGCAATATGGCTTAGGTTGGCGGATTTATGACTACAGAGGTGAGACCATTTATTATCACAGTGGTTGGGTGCAAGGTTATCGCGCAGATCTGTTAGTGATCCCCAGGCTAGAATTGGGTTTTAGCTTGATGATTAATGCAGAAGCGGGCATTTTAAATGAATTAACCACCGATTTTCTCGATATGACATTAAAGCAATACAATAAAAAACGCGCTTAAAGCGCGTTTTTTATTGGGTTAATATTCGTTTTGAATTAACCTTTTGGTAATTGGATCTTTTTATCTTCGCTTTGTTTATAAAGCACAATGATGTGGCCAATTGTTTGTAACTTGATTGCACCAGTTTCGCGAACAATAGCTTCAAAAATAAGCGCTTTAGTTTCACGATCACTTGTTGGAACTTTCACCTTAATTAATTCGTGAATTTCAAGTGCGTTTTCAATTTCGAGAAGTACACCCTCAGTTAAGCCATTTGCACCTAATAAAACAACAGGGTTTAACGCGTGTGCTTCGCCTTTTAAAAACTGCTTTTGTTTGTTTGATAACTTCATATTTAGTAAATTTCGCAGAAATAATCTTGAATTAAGGGTATTCTACCGCCATATAAACAATAATACTAATTCTAGAGTAGAATTTAATGTCTAATAAAAAGCATTCGGCTAGTTCAAAACGCTGGTTAAAAGAGCATTTTGATGATGTATATGCCAATGAAGCCCGTAAACTCGGGTATCGCTCGCGCGCTTACTTTAAAATAGAAGAGCTCGACAAAAAAGATAAATTAATTCGCCCAGGCTTAACTGTGGTGGATTTAGGTGCTGCTCCTGGTGGTTGGTCGCAATATGCAGCTGACAAAGTAGGCGATAAGGGCACTGTAATATCTTGTGACATTTTACCTATGGATCCTCTGCCTGGCGTAGAATTCTTACAAGGCGACTTTCGTGAAGAAGCTGTATTGGATGCGCTGTTAACACGAATTGATGGCAAAAACGTTGATTTAGTAATGTCAGATATGGCACCTAATATGAGCGGAAATAACGTGACAGATCAAGCCGGTAGCATGTATTTAGTGGAACTTGCATTTGATATGTGTCACCAAGTGCTTAAACAAAACGGTAATTTTGCTGTTAAAGTTTTCCAAGGAGAAGGATTTGATCAATTTGTAAAAGATTTACGTAATAGTTTTAAAACTGTAAAGATTCGTAAACCAGACTCTTCTCGGGCACGTTCTCGCGAGGTTTATATAGTAGCGACAGGTTACAAACTGTAGTACAGTATTTAAAGTAAAAGATTTTTTCATTGTTAGATAAGACAAGAGGTTAATGCCTTGAGTGATATGGCTAAAAATTTAATTCTCTGGTTGGTTATCGCCGTTGTACTGATGTCGGTATTCCAGAGTTTCAATCCGGGCGAAGGTTCTAATCGCCAACTCGCATATTCGCAGTTTGTTAAAGAAGCTCGTTCTGAACAAATACGTGAAGCGAAATTCGATCGCGTAGCAGGCATTGTGTACGGTACAAAATTAAATGGTGAGCAGTTCAAAACTGTGATCCCAATGCACGACCAGTACATTGTTGATGAACTTATTAAGAGTGGTGCAATCGTTGAGGGTGTTGAGCCTGAAGAGCAATCACTTCTTGCGACCATTTTTATTTCATGGTTCCCGATGTTACTGCTTATTGGTGTTTGGATCTTCTTTATGCGCCAAATGCAAGGTGGTGGCGGTAAAGGCGCTATGTCATTTGGCAAGAGCAAAGCACGCTTAATGAGCGAAGACCAAGTTAAAACAACATTTGCTGATGTAGCTGGTTGTGATGAAGCAAAAGAAGACGTTACCGAGTTAGTAGACTTCTTACGTGACCCATCAAAGTTCCAAAAATTGGGCGGTAGCATTCCTAAAGGCGTACTGATGGTAGGTCCTCCAGGTACTGGTAAAACGCTACTTGCTAAAGCGGTTGCTGGTGAAGCAAAAGTACCATTCTTTACTATTTCAGGTTCTGACTTCGTTGAAATGTTTGTTGGTGTTGGTGCTTCACGTGTACGTGATATGTTTGAGCAAGCTAAGAAAGCTGCACCTTGTATCATCTTTATCGATGAAATTGATGCGGTAGGTCGCCAACGTGGTGCAGGTCTTGGTGGCGGTCATGATGAGCGTGAGCAAACACTAAACCAAATGCTTGTTGAAATGGATGGCTTTGAAGGCAATGAAGGTATTATTGTAATTGCTGCGACAAACCGTCCAGATGTACTAGACCCTGCGTTACTTCGTCCTGGTCGTTTTGACCGTCAAGTTGTTGTTGGTCTACCTGATATTCGTGGTCGTGAACAAATTCTTAAAGTACATATGCGCAAAGTACCTCTGGCAGATAATGTTGAGCCAGCGTTAATTGCTCGTGGTACACCAGGTTTCTCGGGTGCAGATCTTGCAAACCTAGTAAATGAAGCTGCTCTTTTTGCTGCACGTGGTAACAAGCGTGTTGTCAGTATGGCTGAATTCGATGCAGCTAAAGACAAAATCATGATGGGTGCAGAGCGCAAGTCAATGGTAATGAGCGAGCAAGAAAAAGAAATGACGGCTTACCACGAAGCTGGTCATGCGATTGTTGGACGTTTAGTGCCAGAGCATGATCCGGTTTATAAGGTATCAATCATTCCTCGTGGTCGCGCGCTTGGTGTAACTATGTATCTTCCTGAGCAAGACCGCGTAAGTCATTCTAAGCAACACTTAGAGTCAATGATTTCGAGTCTTTACGGTGGCCGAATTGCTGAAGAACTAATCTATGGTGCAGATAAAGTCACCACAGGTGCGAGCAACGATATTGAACGTGCGACTGATATTGCACACAAAATGGTTACACAATGGGGTTTAAGTGAAAAACTTGGTCCGCTTCTGTATTCAGAAGATCAAGGTGAAGTTTTCATGGGTCGTAGTCAAACACAGAATAAGAGCATGTCTGGTGAAACAGCTAAGCTTATTGATGCAGAAGTACGTGACTTCTCAGATCGCAACTACAAGCGTGCTGAAGATATTCTAAAAGAAAATATGGATATTCTTCATGCAATGAAAGATGCGCTAATGAAGTATGAAACTATTGATGCAGCTCAAATTGATGACTTAATGGCTCGTCGTGAGGTGCGTCCACCGCGCGATGCACATGATCGTAAAGATAACGATAAGCCAAGTGCAGGTGCAACAGCTGATGATGTATCTCAAGCAGAAAAACAGGTTGAAACAGAAAAAAAGCCTGAAAATAAACTTGATGATACCGACCAACCATCGGTAAACTAACAACCCTAAAAACCCCGAGCTACTCGGGGTTTTTTTAAATCTACATTCCTATGTCTACAATCAATTTACCAAACGGCAAGGTATTAGACCTAAGCCAAACCCATATCATGGGCATATTGAATCTTACTCCAGACTCTTTTTCTGATGGCGGCAGTTATCAACAATCCGACAGCGCTGTCATTTCTGCTCTAGCGATGCTTGAAAATGGCGCAACTATCATTGATATAGGTGGCGAATCAACCCGTCCAGGTGCCCCAGATGTTGTCCTAGAAGAAGAGCTCTCACGTGTTATACCTGTGATTAAAGCAATTCGAGAAAAATCAGATTGCATTATTTCTATCGATACCAGTAAAGCAGAAGTGATGCGCCAAGCCGTGTATGCGGGGGCTGATATCATTAATGATGTGCGCGCATTACAAGAACCTAATGCGTTAGCAACAGCATCTGAGCTGGGTGTGCCAGTGTGCTTAATGCATATGCAAGGGCAACCGCGTACCATGCAATCAAATCCTCATTATGATGATGTGATAAATGATATTAAACGGTTCTTTGTGGAGCGAATTGCTGAGTGTGAGAAAGCTGGAATAACGCGCGATAAGATTATTCTCGACCCAGGCTTTGGTTTTGGCAAAACACTTGCGCATAACTACCAAATTTTAAAATACATAGACGAGTTTAAAATAATGGGATGTGAAGTCCTTGCAGGGTTATCACGCAAGTCGATGATTGGAAATTTATTAGGACGTGATGTAGAACAGCGTTTAGCTGGCTCAGTTGCGGGAGCACTTATTGCCGCGCAAAAGGGCGCTAAGATTATTCGTGTACATGATGTTACAGAAACTGCCGATGCACTTAATGTATGGCAAGCCTGTGAACAAGGAGTTATAAATGAGCAATAGAAAATATTTTGGCACTGATGGTGTCCGTGGTGAGGTAGGGCAGTTCCCAATCACACCTGAATTTGCATTAAAGCTTGGCTGGGCGGCAGGTAAAGTGCTGTCTAAAGCTGGCACTAAAAAAGTCATCATAGGTAAAGATACCCGTATCTCGGGTTACCTATTAGAAACCTCACTTGAAGCAGGTTTAGTCGCAGCAGGCATAGATGTAATCTTGCTTGGTCCAATGCCAACACCGGCGATTGCGTATTTAACACAAACATTCCGTGGTGAAGCGGGCATTGTGATCAGTGCGTCGCACAACCCTTATCAAGATAATGGTATTAAATTTTTCTCATCACAAGGCACTAAGCTAGATGATGCATTGGAGCTTGAAATTGAAGCCATGATGGATGAAGACATGACGTGTGTTTCTTCTGAGTCATTGGGTAAAGCAAAGCGCCTTGATACGGCTGCAGGGCGGTATATCGAATACTGTAAAAGCCAGTTCCCAAGTGCCTTATCGCTTGAAGGTTTACGTATTGTGGTTGATTGTGCCAATGGTGCAACATATCACATAGCGCCAGACGTTATGCGCGAGCTTGGTGCTGAAGTGATTAAAGTAGCGTGTGAACCAAATGGTTTAAACATTAACGCAAAATGTGGTGCAACGTATGTTGATACCATGGTGCAAAAAGTACTTGAAGTAAAAGCCGATGTAGGTATTGCCTACGATGGTGATGGTGACCGCGTGATGATGGTTGACCATAAAGGCCGAGTATTTGATGGTGATGATATTGTTTACATTATTGCCAAGTACGCATTTGAAAAAGGCGAATTGGGCGGTGGTGTTGTGGGTACAGTAATGTCAAATATGGGTCTTGAAAATGCGCTTAAGTCACTTGGTGTTGACTTTGAACGCTCCAAAGTGGGTGATCGTTACGTTTTAGAATTATTAAAACAAAAAGGTTGGAAAATTGGCGGCGAGAGCTCAGGCCATATTCTTAATTTAGATCGTATTTCAACGGGTGATGGCATTATTTCAAGCTTACAAGTGCTCGCGGCCATGGTTGAAACCAATCAAACCCTTGAAGATCTAGGTCAAGGATTTACAAAATACCCGATGAACATGATTAATGTGCGCTATGCAAAGGGCACTGACCCACTTGCAAGTGATGATGTTAAAGCGGCGATTGCTGAAGTGGAACAACAGCTTGGTGAAAAAGGCCGTGTACTTATTCGTAAATCAGGTACTGAGCCTGTGATCCGCGTTATGGTTGAAGCTGAAAAAGAAAAGCAAGTCTTCGATTTTTCAAAGAAAATTGCTGATGTTGTTGAATCTATAAGCAAACAACTCGAAAACGCACAATAACCCCTTGTAACTTTTAGCGAGTCAGGATAACATCCTGCTCGCTTTCTAAATTGGAGTAAGCAATGGCATTACGCAAACCTATGGTTGCTGGCAACTGGAAAATGAATGGCTCACTTGAGCTGGTATCTGAACTTGCTGCCGTAATCACAAAAATTGATACCTCAGACGTTGATATTTTAGTTTTCCCGCCATTCCCTTTAATTAAATCTGCTTTAGATGCAGGTTTGAAAGCAGGCGCTCAAACTGTCTCAGAAAATAATGCCGGTGCATTTACTGGTGAAGTTGACGCCCAATTGATTCACGCTCTAGGCGCAAGTTATACCTTAGTAGGTCATTCAGAACGACGTGCTATTTACGGTGAAAGCAATGAAACAGTTGCTGCAAAATTTGCAAAAGCGCAAGAAAACAACTTAACACCAATTCTATGTGTTGGTGAAAGCGAACAAGAACGTGAACAAGAATTAACCGAACAGGTCGTTTGGCAGCAAATTGATGCGATTATTAGCAAATTAGGTGTAGATGCACTTGCTAATAGTGTGATAGCATACGAGCCCGTTTGGGCAATAGGCACTGGTAAAACTGCATCGCCTGAACAAGCACAAGCTGTGCACAAATTTATCCGTAGCAAGCTGGCTGAACTTAACAGCGAGTTAGCTGCAAAAATACAACTGCTTTACGGCGGTAGTGTTAACGAGAATAATAGCGAACAATTATTTGCGCAACCTGATATTGATGGTGGTCTAATAGGCGGAGCAAGCCTTAAAGCTGATAGCTTTGCAACCATCTGTAATAGCGCAAAAGGAAATGGCTAACAATGTACGAAATTTTATTAGTAGTTTATCTTATCGTAGCACTTGCTTTAATTGGATTTGTTTTAATCCAGCAAGGTAAAGGTGCTGATATGGGTTCATCATTTGGTGCTGGTGCATCTGCAACCGTTTTCGGTTCAAGCGGTGCTGGTAACTTTATGACTAAAACAACCACAATCTTAGCAACCGTATTTTTTGTATTAAGCATTGTGCTAGGTAACCTAACAGCAGGTCAGATTAAAAAGACTGACGAATGGTCAGATTTATCATCAGACGCACCTGCTGCAACAACAGTGGTTGCTGAACCAAAAGATAAAGACGTTCCTGCTTCTCAAGATAAAAGCAACGACGTTCCAAACTAATAAATAACATCTTTGCGGATGTGCTGGAATTGGTAGACAGGCAGCGTTGAGGTCGCTGTGTGAGCAATCACGTGAGGGTTCAAGTCCCTCCATCCGCACCATGATTCAAAACCCAAGCAAATGCTTGGGTTTTTTATTACTACTTCAAATTTTACTCAGTTTTTCCAATCTTAAATGATAAGCTTTTTAGTTCTCTAACGTAGTTTGATTGGTATCATTTTGTCAGAATTAAAAGAAACATGTGGTAGAACGATTGATTTGATAAAACAGCAAATCATTTTTAATGGTGAAGTAATCCAAGTACGACCAAAAACCTTTCAATTACTGCTTCAGTTTATTAAAAATCCACAACAACTCATCACTAAAAAAATACTACTTGAAACTGTTTGGGATGATGTGGAAGTGTCAGAGCAAGTACTTTTTCAAACGATCAGAGAGTTACGGGGCTTGTTTGAAGGAGTTGATGTTATTAATACTCAACCAAGAAAGGGTTATATTTGGACGGCTCCAGTAATTACACATACAACTACTAAAAATAAATACTCAACATTAAAAACTAAGGTTAGTCATCTAATGTTAGTAGTTGTAATAAGCTTTGCTGCAATTATTCTTCTATATTCAACTTTTAAAGCAGAGAGTGAAACGCTTAATGGCTCACTCGTCATTTTACCTGTTAAATCTGAAATGAATGACAATATTCATAACTGGGTTTACCTTGGTGCAATGGAGCGCTTGATATCACACTTTTCTTCTGATGAGAGTTTTGCTGTGTTATCACCTGAAGATGTTTTACAGATTATGAAAGAGGCTAATGTACGTAAAAGCTACACGCAAAAAGAACTATTAAAAATCTTTAATGTTTCGGGAGCCAATTTAGTTGTGGAGTCTACTCTCTCTGGGTTTATGAACGATTACCAATTGAAATATAATTTGTATTTTAGAGAGGGAGTAAATAGAGGAATTGTATTTGACAGTTCTGTTAATGGTGTAATTGAAAAACTAGCATCAATAGTAGCGTCAAAAACAGGTAATTCGATTGAGCAAATTAATGAGCATTATCACTTTGATTTCAGTAATGAGTTGCTGTTAAAAGCAATTGAAAAAAAAGAGCACTATGAGTACAAAGCATCTAATGATCTTTTAGCTGCACTCCTTATTGAAGATAACGAAAATATTGTAGCACACCGCACTATGGCCGCTAATTTTATTGCTTTAAGAATGCTTGATGATGCAGAAAACTCTTTGAATCAAGCCCATCAGCTAGCAATACAATTAAAAACAAGTGAGCTGCCTGTTATTTATTATAATCGTGCTGTAATTGATTACCTCAGAAACGATTTAGTAAAAGCACTAGAAAAACTCTCGTTAACAGAAGAAAGCGCTAAAAAACATAACGATTGGCTTTATCAAGCATATTCGAATGAATTGAAAGGCAAAATTTTGTTAAATACTGGCGAACTAAAATTGGCCAAAGCAAGTTTTGTACAAGCAATGGAACAGTATGCAGTGATCCAATGCCCAGTTGGCACAAGCTTAGTTTTAATGAATTTAAGCTACGTAACGAAACTTATTGGTGATGACCTGTTAGCATCTGATTATTTACAACAAGCGAACAAAATTATTGACCAAAGAGAGCTTACTTTCCTCACTGATGAGCTCGCTAGATTTAAAAATAAAATTCTTTAAAATCAATGTTTTTAGAAGGTTTTAGAATATTTTAGTTGTGTCAGCCATGATTCTCTATGAGATTGCATTATCTTCAATGACATAGAGTGAAGTAAAAATGAAATTTAGAATATTCGACAATAATAATCGCAGTTTAAATAAGCGTCAGCATGAAAATATATCTCTATCCTTATTTATCATTTCTGTTTTTTTTAGTGGCACTTTAATAGCAAGTGATTGTAAAGAGATTGCAAATATAACTGCTAAAAAATTACAAGATAATTATGTAATAGAAGATGTGGCAACGAAGTTAGTGGTGCTGTTGCATTCAAATTCATTTCTTACAAACTGTAGCCAGCAAAATTCTGAAGATAAAATTGCTGAGTTTATAACGTTAGAATTAAATAAAATAGCGAAAGATAAGCATCTTTCGCTAACGTATGATCCGCAATGGGTGAAGGAGCTAAGAATATATCGCGCATCCGATCAATCTAAAGCTTTTGCTGATAGTCGCGTTATGGAGTTGCCAAGAGATAATTACGGCTTTAAGAAAATTGAAATGCTTGAGGGTAATATTGGCTATCTTGATATCAGAGCATTTGCTGATAGTTATCTAGGTGGGGAAACACTTGAAAGTGCGATGAGGTTTTTACAGTATTCAGATGGGATAATTATCGATTTAAGAAATAACTTTGGTGGTAGTCCATTTATGGTAACGACTTTGGCCAGTTATTTTTTTGATTTAGATACGGTTCATTTATCCTCATTTGAAAGTCGTGAAGGAGGTGAATTAGCAGTAACACAAGAGTGGAGCTCACCTTATGTGCCTGGTCCACGCTTCAAAGACACGCCGCTTTATATTCTCACCAGTAAAAACTCAGCGTCGGCTGCAGAAGCTTTCAGCTATATAATGAAAAACTTAAACAGAGCAATTTTGGTTGGTGAAGTAACAGCAGGTTCTGCCCATGGCCGAAGAGCCGAGATTATCGATGACAATTACATACTGACTCTGCCTACATCGAGGCCGGTAGACCCAAGAACACATGATAATTGGGAAAATAAAGGGGTAACACCACATATAGCGACAACCAGTGATAATGCATTTGATCTAGCTTATGCGGACATATTAAAAACACTTATCCAGAAACCAACTCATAATGTGTCTTTACATCAGTGGGTTTATCCATTGATAAAAGCTAGGAGCAGTTCATATAAGCCTAATCAGGAAGATATTAGCAAGCTAGTTGGGAGCTATGGTAAGCGCAAAATTTACCAAGAGAAGGGTAAATTAATCTATCAATACCTTGAAGAGCCAGGCTTTGAAGTTGAATTATTGGATAAAGAAACGATTGTCTTCAAAGCATTTAATGAATCGAGATTACAAGTTGTGTATAAAAATGATAGAGTAACAGCGATTAAGATGCTTTCTTTTGGTGAAAAGGCGAGGGAATTTCAAAAGACAATGTAACAATGAAAAATGCCAGTCAGGTGTTAATTGACTGGCATTAACCGAATTCGGTGGCTTTTTATTGATTGTTATAGTGTTAGCTAGTCGTTATTACTTGGCTTGCCACACCGGCAATTTGCGGTTGTACATCTAAGCCATAACCAAAGAAAGTCGCAGCAATTAGCACTACAGAAGCAGCAATCATGAGCTTCACTAATAGCGGCAAACAGAACTTAAACCACTGGCCGTATGGCACACCCGCCATACCTATGATACCCATTAATACGGCATTGGTTGGGATAATCATATTTGAGAAACCATCACCAAATTGGTATGCAAGTACCGCTACTTGACGCGGTACACCCACTAAATCACCAAGAGGCGCCATTAATGGCATTGTCACATATGCTTGACCTGAGCCTGATGGAATAAAGGTATTTAGTAGAGTTTGTATAACCAACATGCCAACAGCTGAGATTTCTGCACTGACATAAGAAAGCGGTAAACTCATACCATATACTAGGCTGTGAAGAATTTTACCGTCATCAAGAATAAGTGCGATACCACGCGCAACACCGATTAAAATTGCTGTGGTAACCAAATCAGATGTGCCTTCAATAAACTTGTTTGCAGCAGTATTAGCATCAAGTTTACCAAGCACCGTAATAACCAATCCCCAAGCAACGAATAGGCCACCAAGTTCATATAAATACCAACCCTTAGTTGCGATGCCCCATACAGCAATAACTAAGGTTGCAATAAAGCTTAATAGCACCATTTGGTGGCGACGGTTTAATTGAGGGTAGCTGTGTTGCTCTTTACCTTCTAATGGGCAAGGAATACCTGCCATTAACGAGCGAGACGGATCAGCTTGTACTTGCTTGGTGTAAGACCACACGTGATGAAAACCAATTAATACAAAAGGTACAAATATAGCTAAACGTAACCATAGGCCAGAATAAACAGGCACTTCGGCAATTTGTTGAGCAATTAATACAGTAAACGGGTTAAATGCAGAAACACCATAACCGATACCATATCCGGCAACAATCATACCAACAGCTGTCATGGCGTCTAGGCGCATAGCTTTACAAAGCGCAACTAAAATCAGTACAAAAGGAATATATTCGCCTGCTGTACCAATTGCACTTGAAGCAAGGGCAAAACAAAACACCACTGCAAAAATGAGTTTTTGTGGCTTATCGCCATGTTTTTCTAATAAACGGCCGATTAACGCATCTACTGTGCCTGTAGCACGTGCTATTGCAAGCACACCACCAACAATTAAAACAAAAAAGATAACGTCTTGTGCAGCGGCAAATGCGCGGGGAATAGCAGTAAGAAAGTCCCAAGGGGTAAGGTAATTGCTTTCTGAGGCAACTTGATAGGTGCCAGGTACAACGGCTTGGCGGCCATTTGCTGTTTCTACAGTGTCAAAAAATCCTTGGGGTACAATCCAAGTAGCAAGGTAAGCGACAAACATCATCGCTAATAGCAATACCAGCGTATGAGGTACTTTCAATGTCTTAGGCATAAATAAGTCCAGTTGTGGGAAAGGGCAATATTCTATGCGCAAATGAAGAGCTTAAAAAGGGTGAAATGTAAACAAATTAGAATGATGTGATAATAAAAGCACCTTGCAGGTGCTTTTACATTTATGGTTCGCGTTAGTGAGCTTCGTATGGTAGTGGATCATTTGCTTTATTAAGCTCAAACGCTTCTAAGCGCTCTTGGCATGCCCCGCATTTTCCACAGGCTTTTTCTCGGCCGTTATAGCAGGTCCAAGTTTTGCTGTAGTCTAAACCCATGCTGAGGCCATCGGTTAAGATTTCAATTTTTGTATTATTTAAATATGGGCTAACAATTTCTACTTCTTCGTAGTTAGCGATGCGACAGACATCATCCATTTTCTTAACAAATTCAGGGCGGCAGTCCGGGTATATTGCGTGATCGCCAGAATGCGCACCATAAAACACTTTATTTGCCTTAAGTGATACTGCATAACCCACAGCAAGTGATAATAAAATCATATTGCGGTTTGGAACAACCGTTGATTTCATGCTTTCTTCTTCGTAATGACCTTCTGGTACATCAATATCATCGGTCAATGATGAGCCACCAATTAATTGGTTGATTGCGGAGATATCAACAACTTTATGAGATACACCTAGTTCAGCACATACGTCCGCTGCAACTTTTAACTCTTTAACATGACGCTGGCCGTAATCAAACGAAAGTGCATATACTTCATAACCTTGGCGAATGGCTTTATTTAAAACGGTATACGAATCCATTCCACCTGAGTAAATTACAACAACTTTTTGCGACATATTTCTCTCACTTTAGCTATAATAGCGGTTTTTGCGGGCGCGATAGTCTACACCTTCGCGACCTTGAAGACAAATCTAGCAGTAATTTGAGGCGTACGTTGTACAAAATTAACGAAGTATTCGAAACCATTCAAGGTGAGGCAAGCTTTACAGGCTGTCCATCTATTTTTATTCGCTTACAGGGTTGTCCTGTGGGATGTGCATGGTGTGATACCAAGCAAACTTGGCACACGGACGATACTTATTTAGTTGATCTTGCTGAAACAGTGGAGAAGAAAGCAGACTCAGATTATTTTGCTAACTGTGACGCTGAGCAAATCCTTGCACTTATTGTTGATAAACAATATCAAGCAAAACATATTGTGATCACCGGCGGTGAGCCATGTATGTATGACTTAAACCCGCTTTGTAATTTACTTCACGAAAACGGATTTACCACGCAAATTGAAACCAGTGGCACATTTGAAATTCTAGCACCTACAGAAACATGGGTTACTGTATCACCAAAAATTAATATGCGTGGTGGTTTTGCGGTATTAAAAAGCGCTATTCATCGCGCTAATGAAATTAAGCATCCCGTTGCGATGATGCGCCATGTTGAAGAATTAGAAGAATTGTTTGAAGCAGCGGGCCATACACCTGCACTAGTTTACCTGCAACCAATCAGCCAAAAAGCCAAAGCCACTCGTTTAGCAATTGAAGTATGTAAGGCAAAGAACTGGCGTTTGTCAGTACAAGTACATAAGTACATTGGCATTGCTTAACTTTTTTAGTTAGCTTTGTGAAATAAAAAAGGCGCTTTTAAGCGCCTTTTTTATATTTTAAATCGGAACTAACCCGTTTTTACATCAACTTTCAGTTTAAGTCTTTGTCCTGGTTGGATGTACTGGTTTTTAGCAATGCCATTCCATTTCATTATGTCCGATACTGATACTTTGTATTGGCCAGCAATACGCGCAAGTGAATCACCTTTTCGCACTTTATAAGTAATTGTGCGCTCAGTTACATTACCCGCGATGGTCGAACTTGTAGGTTGAAACACAGTTAATTTTTGGCCAAGGCTTAAAGTTGCATTTTTACTAAGCTTATTCCATTTCATTAAGTCTTTGGTTGATACTTTATATTTGCGCCCAATCTTCCACAGGCTATCCCCACTAACCACTGTGTGGGTTGTCTTGCGATTTGCTTTGTTGTTAGCTGCAATACGCATTGGACTGCTTAACAAGTTATTGTCTATTTGACCATTACTCAGTGGAACAAATAGTTGTTGGCCAACGCGAATAGTGTTGTTGCTCAACTTGTTTAACGTTTTGATGCTAGTAGTGCTGGTATCAAACTGTTTGGCAATTTTTGATAGGCTATCACCGGATTTGACGGTGTATTGCTGCCAACGAATGCGATCTTTGGCATCCATTTTGGCAAGCTTCGCTTTAAAAGCATAGGCTTTATCAACAGGCACTAATAATTTATGTGGCCCCGTTGGGTCAGTAGCCCAACGATTAAACGCAGGGTTTAACTTATACATTTCAGTCATTGGAATGTCGGCCATTTCAGCTGCTTTTGCTAAGTCAATCTGCCCGCCTGTATTGACTAGCTCAACAGCCGGTTTGTTGGCGATTTTATTCCAAGTAATTTTGAACTCTTCAGAGCGAGCGAGTAAGTCTGAAAGAGCTAACAGTTTTGGCACGTATTGCGTGGTTTCTCGCGGTAAATCAAGCGACCAGAAATCTGTTGGCAATTGCTTTTTACGGTTTTTCTTAATCGCACGAAGTACCCGTCCTTCACCTGAATTATATGCTGCGATAGCATTTAACCAATCGCTGTCTAACGTTTTGTGCAGGTAAGTTAAATATTCAAGCGCAGCGCGAGTTGATTCGGTGATGTCACGGCGACCGTCATACCACCAGTTTTGCTTTAAACCAAAACGCTCACCGGTTGCTGGCATAAATTGCCAAATGCCTGATGCGCTGCGATGCGAATACCCAAATGGGTCAAAAGCACTTTCAACGATAGGTAATAGGGCAATTTCAATAGGAATTTGACGCTTTTCAACTTCCTCAACGATATAGTAAAGGTAAGGTTCGCCGCGTTTGGCAATACGATCAATATACTTTTGGTGCTTCGCGTAATAATTGCGCTCGGCTACAACCGCACGATTTTGTGGAACAGGAATAGAAAGTTGGTAGCGAATTCGCTCCCACACATCATCAAATTCAGGGATTTGTTCAATGACTTCTTGCTCTTCTTCAGCAAGTGCGAGTACGGTTAATGCATCATATACATCTTGAGAGCTTGCAACTTTGTAGTTTGGCTCTACTGTATTTTCTGATTGAGATTGATTTGTCGTTTGACAACCCACAAGCCACACACTGGCGCTTAGGGCAATTAATTGCTTATAAGTCATTAATACAAATTACCGAGTTAAAACGGAACGCAGAATAATACCGATCTTGGCTAAAAATTGCCAATTTCATTTATTTTTATCATTAATTAATAAATAGATTTAATAATTATCTTTAAGTTCCCTTAATGCCGCAAAAATACTCACGTCATCGGTATTGTTTATTGTTGTTTTTGTCATAATGCTTTTTTTTACGTCATCAATGTGTGAGCGCAAAAACGGGTTTATTGCTTTTTGTTTTGCAATTGTTGTGGGTAATGAAATCTTGTTATGTTTGGACAGTTCATCACGATAACTAACTAAATCTTGGTTGTTTGGTTCGATAAAAACAGCAAAGTCTAAGTTGGCACGTGTATATTCATGGGTGCAATGTACCTTTGTTGCATTCGGTAGCGCTTTGATGCGCAAAAGCGATGTCAGCATTTGCGCAGGGGTTCCTTCAAATAAACGACCGCAACCACCATTAAATAGAGTGTCGCCACAAAATAGCATTTCTTCATTGTAATAAGCGATATGGTCAAGTGTATGACCTGGCACCGTCATAATATTTAATGAGATGCCTAACTGATCTAAGGTTATAACTTGTTTATCTTCCAGTTTATGGGTTATGCCTTTAAACGGACTGTTGTTTGGTCCATAAACCGTCAGCTTAGGAAACTGGGCTACTAGTTGCTCAACGCCATTGGTATGATCCCAATGATGGTGTGTAATTAGAATACCTTGTAGGCATAATTGGTGCTGTTGGCAATATGTCAAAACAGGTGCAGCATCACCAGGGTCAACCACGTAAACATTCTTGTTATTTATTAAGGCCCAAATATAGTTGTCATTAAATGCGGGAATGGGAATTACTTGTACCATGTTAATGTGCTCTGTTATGTTTACTATGTGTAATGTATTTCATTATAACGAGGCAAATACTTGAAACCAGCGCTAAGTTTACAAAACCCAATTCAGCCACATTCATGGTATGACTTTCCCCATGGTGAATATTTGAAAGAAGAAATTGAGCAAATCTTTACACCGTGGCTTAATCGTATTTTTGGCTACCACTTATTAAAAATTGGCGAACTTAGCGCAGAGCTTGATACCTCTGCTTGTGTTATCAAACACCAAGTTAATGTCGCAAATTCGAGTAAAGCGGGTGTAAGAGCGCATATCGACGAACTGCCTTTTTCAGAGCAGACCGTTGATGGTTGTATTTTAAGTCATGGTCTTGAGTATGTGACTGACCCACATCATTGTCTTCGTGAAGTACACCGAGTGCTTATGCCGGGTGGTTATTTAGTTTTAAGTGGTTTTAATCCGCTGAGCTTTTGCGGCCTTGCCAGGATATTACCTTTTGCCAAACAAAAACTGCCGTGGAGTGGGCGCTTTTTTACACCTGCACGGGTAAAGGATTGGCTGCATTTATTAGGGTTTGAAGTGGTGTTTGAAGAGCGAGCGATTTACTCGTCGCTTGCTCGTGGTAAACGACTATCTCGTTTTGCTGCGTGGCAATCTTTTTGTCAGCATTACTTAAAACCAATAGGTAGTGTGTATGTGATAGTAGCAAGAAAACGTGTTGCCCCCTTAACGCCAATCAAACCAAAATGGCATGCAAGACCACAGTTTAACCCTGCAGTAAGGGGCGTAGGGCTAAGAAGCACCCCGAGAAGTGCTTCTTATGGTTCAAAACGAGAATCTAAATAAAACTAAGTGGGATCTTTAAATAACGTGTGCCATTGGCTTCGGCGTCAGGGAAATGCCCTGCATTGATATTTACTTGAATAGAAGGATGAATTAATTTTGGTACAGCCAGCCCTGCATCACGTGATTCTCTTGTTTTAACATAATCGTGTTGGCTTACACCATTTTTCAAATGCACATTATATTGTTTTTGTGCTTCTACACTTGTAACCACACTTACTTCACGACCGTTCGGTTGGTAGTCGTGACACATATATAAATGTGTGTCGTTGCCAAGTTCAAAAATACGTTGAATAGAATGATATAACTGACTTGCGTCACCACCTGGGAAGTCGCAGCGGGCAGTGCCGCTATCAGGCATAAATAAGGTGTCACCAACAAATGCATTGCGGTCCACAATATAGGTGACGCTATCTGGTGTATGCCCCGGTGTAAACATCACTGTTACCGCTTCTTCACCTAGGTAAAATACTTCACCATCTTCAAATAAGTGACAAAATTGGCTGCCGTCGGTTGGCGTAGTGAGGTTAAATACTTCAGTAAAGTGCTGTTGTACTTGCGTGATGTACTTTCCTGTTGCGACTTTGGCACCCAGTTTTTGTTTTAAATATTGTGCCGCTGAAAGATGATCGGCATGGGCGTGGGTTTCTAATATCCAATCGACATCGAGATGGTGACTATCAATATAGTGAATAAGTGAGTCGGCAAATTGATAACCGATATCACCAGAAGACAAGTCGAAATCAAGCGCAGCATCGATAACCATGGCTTTTAAGCTGCGATTATCGAATACCACATAACTGATAGTTGACGATTGTTTGTGAAAGAAGCTTTCAATGGTTACGTTCATACGTGTGCAAACTTGATATATCAAATATGACATAAGATATATCATAGAGTAATAAAGAGGTCTAGCTTTGCGCTTCGAATCCGCTATCTTCTAGCAAGTGACTACTTTCTGCTGCTTCTCTTGCTAAATCATCCACGCGTTCGTTTTCTGCATGTCCGGCATGACCTTTAACCCAACGCCATTCGACCTGGTGTTTTGCATTGGCAACATCGAGGCGTTGCCACAAATCTTTATTTTTTACATCTTGCTTGCTAGCCGTTTTCCAACCACGTTTTTTCCAATTAGCGAGCCACGACTCAATACCTTGTTTTACATATTGGCTATCGGTAGTAAGGATCACTTGGCAAGGCTCTTTTAAAGACTCTAAGCCAATAATTGCGGCAAGCAGTTCCATTCGGTTATTGGTGGTGAGTTTATACCCTTGGCTGAGTTCTTTTTCATGACCTTTATAACGAAGTAAAGTGCCATAACCGCCAGGACCTGGGTTACCAAGACACGAACCATCGGTAAAAATCTCTACGTTTTTTTGCACAGTTTGCCTTTAATTTATGTAGAATGAAGTTATTAACATAACAAAATTTATGATTTGACGATATGGCTCACAGGCAAATAGTACTGGATACTGAAACAACAGGTATCGATCCTAAACAAGGGCACCGCATTATTGAAATCGGTTGTGTTGAATTAGTGAACCGCCGACTAACCGGTAATAACTTTCACGTGTATATCGATCCTGAACGCGATATTGAAGATGAGGCAATTTTTGTTCACGGTATTACCTCTGACTTTCTTGCAGGTAAGCCTAAATTCCGTGATGTTGCAGCAGAGTTTTTAGAATACATTAAAGGTGCTGAACTCGTTATCCATAACGCAGCGTTCGACGTTGGCTTTATGGATCATGAATTTGCTTTATTAAGACAAAGTTACCCGAAAACCCATGATGTTTGCCAAGTGCTCGATACACTTGCAATGGCGCGTGATTTACATCCTGGGCAAAAGAATAACCTCGATGCGCTTTGTCGTCGCTATGATATTGATAACTCCAAACGAACATTACACGGCGCTTTACTCGATTCCGAGATCTTAGCTGATGTCTACTTAGGCATGACAGGTGGCCAAGTAAGTTTAAATTTGGCTAATCAAGAAGGGCAAAGTGGCGATAATACTAAAGGTATTCGCAGGCTTTCACCGGATAGGCCTCGACTAAATGTGGTATTTGCCGATAACGAAGAACAAGCGGCGCATATTGAACGCTTGAATTTAGTTAATGAAAAGGGCGGCCACTGCCTTTGGCTCACTGAGGAAGCATAATGAAAAAATGGTTGTTAGGGTGTTTTAGTTTATTTTTGATATCGCATTGTTTTGCTAACCAGACAGAATTAGAGGTTATTCAACGAAACAGCAATCAAAATGAACTTAAAATTTTCGACAACCGTTTTCGAATCGATTATCAAGTTGATGAAATAACGTTACTCTTTTTTCGTGAAAAAGGCACTCCTGCAGTAATTCTTGTGCGGCCAGATGGCAGTAAAATTTATGCCACTGAATCTCTTCGCGATACCAGTATTGAATGGTTTGATGATGAAACCTACGATATTGTCAAAATGAAAAACCCAATGCCAGGACCCTGGCAAGCCATTGGCAAAATTCTGCCTGAAAGCAAATTAATGATTTTAAGTGACATTGAATTGCATGTTGATGCGCTACCACCACTATTGTTTAAAGGCGAAACGATTAAAGTTACAGGCCGATTAACTAACGGCGGCAAGCCAATAGAAGAGGGGTTGTTTCGCGATTTAGTAACGCTAAATGTGGATTTTGTAAGTACCAATAATAAAGAGTACTTTAACTTTGGCGCAAAGCCTGTCCCCATTGCTGAATTAATGGATGATGGCAAAGGCTATGACGAAAGACCCGGTGATGGCGTATTTACTGGTGAGTTTGAACTTAACTTTGCCTCAGGTGAGTGGCAACCGGAATATGAAGTTCGCACACCAATTTTAAGACGTAGCTTAGTTAAAGACCCAATCATAGTAGAACAATCTCCTATTAGCTTTGAATTTACGAAAGCTTCGGAAGGGGAAGAGCACCATAACTTAGCAATTAATGTTAATACAGAAAAAGTGAAGGCTGACTCGCTTATTTACCAAGGCACGATTTTTTACCCAAATGGTGAAACGCAGGTATTTAATTTAGAAGCACAAGACAAAGCGGTGCGAGAATTAAAACTCGTTAATTATGACTGGGGTGTTTATGAAGTCGAACTTACCTTGTTTGGTAGCAATATAAATGGACGCGAATTTGTCGCTAAAGTTGATAAGCAAGAATTTGAAATAGACAAACCAATTGAGAAAGTGCCGGAGCAAGATAAACCAATTGTACCGGAAATGAACCTTGAGCCTGAGTTACCGCCTGAACCTGAGTTAGATGTTGAACAAATTATTCTTTGGGCTGTGGTAGGTAATGTACTAATTATGCTCATTGGCTTTATTGTTATCCGGGTCTTTATTCAGAAAAAACCGTTATTAGGTGGTTTGATGAGTAAATTGAAGAAAAACAAAAAAGGCCAAGAAGAACAAAAAGTAGCGGGTTCTGAGCAGAAATCAGACAGTTCAGATGAAATTTTGAACCTTTCGCTGCCAGATGAGTAAAAAAGCGAGAAAAAAGCAAAAAAACTATTGACTCTTAAAGGGGTGATTCGTATTATTCACGCCGCTGTCAAGGAGCACTGAGAGTCAAGTCAGAAGTGAGTCCTAGCAGGTTTGAAATGATGCGGAGTGGTAGTTCAGTTGGTTAGAATACCGGCCTGTCACGCCGGGGGTCG
>NZ_JAPEHW010000044.1 GCF_028875915.1 Pseudoalteromonas sp. G4 | reverse complement strand
ACGCTGCAAAGTTTGAATGTGCTCGACACCCCTGCTGAAGAACGTTTGGATAGAATTACCCAAATAGCTGCCAATATGTTTAATGTACCCATCGCGTTAGTATCCTTAGTTGATAATGAACGACAGTGGTTTAAGTCGTGTATTGGGCTCGAAGTCAATGAAACTCCGCGTGATATTTCATTTTGCGGCCATGCAATCTTGAGTGATCAAGCGTTTGTGGTGAATGACACGCTTAATGACATTCGTTTTGCGGATAATCCGTTAGTAACAGGTGCGCCATTTATTCGTTTTTATGCTGGCATACCACTTGCTCATGATAATGGTGAGCGTTTGGGAACCTTATGCATTATTGATACAAAACCTCGCGATTTCAGCACGGATGATATTTCGTTATTACGTGAGCT
Organism: Pseudoalteromonas sp. G4; assembly: GCF_028875915.1. Taxonomy (GTDB): domain Bacteria; phylum Pseudomonadota; class Gammaproteobacteria; order Enterobacterales; family Alteromonadaceae; genus Pseudoalteromonas. The sequence goes on along the minus strand of NZ_JAPEHW010000044.1, from coordinate 33,504 downwards.
GGCTGTATTAGTTGAGTTAGAGCTTGTTCATAAGATTGCAAATACTATGGATGAAGTATCTGGTCTTTCAAATAAGGCTGGTTTTAAATTGCTAGCACCTGTTAGTTTGAAGGTTTGTCAGAAATTAAACCTCAAAGTGTCAGTGGTGTATCTCTTTATGAAGGGGTTATTAAGCTACAAGCAAGATGTCGAAAAGTATAATACGTTTTTACGCACCACTGCGGATGTATTTAAAGCTAATTTACGTGCGACTGATCTAATCGCACATTATGATGAGAATAGTTTTGTGGCATTGGTTAGTAATGCAAATAAAATTAATACGCAAAGTAAAGTTAATGATTTAGTAAAGCAGCTAAATCAATTAAGTCATGCAAAAAACTACGATAATAAAATTGAGTTCATTACAGGCGTAATAGATAGCTCACCATTTTGTGATATTGATGAGCTAATTTTTAATGCGTTTTTAAAACTGCATGATCAGGCTATTTGATGAGTTATTCAAAGCAAGACTGAAAAATCAATTGCTTAATTATTTCTTGGCTGGGTTTGATTTTTTCCATTGCTAAAAACTCATCAGGCTGATGCGCTTGCTGGATTGACCCAGGCCCCATAACAATAGTCTCACAGCCTAATTGTTGTAAAAAAGGTGCTTCGGTGCAGTAATTCACCGCTTGTGCTTTTTCACCTGAAAGCTTCTCAGCAAGTTTTACTAAACTGCTATCGGTAGAGCCAGAAAACGCCGGAATAGGGTCATGTAAATCAATAACCGCAACGGCATTAGGGTATTTTTCATTGATAGGTGCAACCGCCTGCAACAACATGGCTTGAAGTTCAGCAATACTAATTCCTGGTATCGGCCGCATATCAATGTGCAGTTCACAACAGCCGCAGATGCGGTTGGCATTGTCACCACCATGAATATGTCCAAGGTTTAATGTTGGGTAAGGAATCTTAAAGTCTGAAAATGAATATTTATTCTTTATATCTTCTTTTAATTTTAATAGCTGTGCTATTACTAAATGCATAACTTCAATCGCATTTAGACCTGCATCAGGATCTGAGCTGTGACCTGCCTTGCCTGTAATGCGAATGGCCGTCGACATATGCCCTTTGTGTGTATACACAGGTACCATATCAGTTGGCTCACCAATAATGCAGCGGCTAGGTCTTAATTTTTTCTGCTTGGCAATTTCAATTGCGCCAGCCATTGTGGTTTCTTCATCTGCGGTCGCTAAAATGGTGATAGGTTGTTTAATGTTTGTGAGCCCTACCTCAGCCTCAATTTCTTGCAATGCATTAATTACAAATGCAAAAAAACCTTTCATATCAATACTACCTAAACCGAAAAGTTTATTGTCTTGTTCGCTGAGCTTAAACGGATCAAACTGCCACCGGCTATCATCAAATGGTACTGTATCGGTATGACCTGCCAGCATTAAGCCGCCATCACCACTACCTAATTTTGCCGCTAAATTGTATTTTCCTGGGCTTGCTTCAAGTTCGGTTATTTCAATTGTGAAGCCAAGAGATTCGCACCAGCTGGCTAACAAATTAATAACTTCGCGGTTGCTCATATCTAATGATGGCACTGTTGCACTAATCGAAGGTGCAGCAATTAACGCGCGATACATTTCCATAAAATTCATATGTGACATTATCTACTCAAAAAAGTTATAAATAATTATGCAAAAAAGTTGAATATAAATTTACATTGGTTTATTCTGCGATTCAATTCATTTTTTTGAAATAATTAGTACCGAGACTAACAGCATGCATAAATCAACTTTACGACGATAACACTTTATTAAAACTTGTCTTAATAACCCTTTTTTAGTTTTTTGGAAAAAATATGAATATCGTTATCGTTGGTGCAAGCGGTTACTCAGGTGCTGAACTTGCCAAATTAATCTCTCTACATAACTCGCTAAAGTTAGTGGGTATGTATGTGTCAGAAAATAGCCTAGATAAAGGTAAATCGCTTGCTAGTCTTTACCCCGAACTAAATGGCATTGTTGCAGGTGAATTAGCGCCGTTAAATAGTGAGGCATTTTCAGTAATCGAACAAAATGCTGATGCCATTTGCCTATGCACTGAGCACTCAGTGAGTGTGGAGCTTGCGCCTAAGTTTGTAGCGATGGGCAAGAAAGTATTCGATTTATCGGGTGGTTTTCGTTTGTCATCAAATGATGATTATGAAACCTATTATGGCTTTAAGCACACCAGCCCTGAGTTATTAGAACAAGCCGTTTATGGCCTAGTTGAATGGCAAAAGGACAAAATTAAAGATGCGCAGTTGGTTGCGGTACCTGGTTGTTATCCTACAGCTGCACTCAATGCCCTTAAACCATTAAAGCAGGCTAGCTTACTTTCTGATGATACTGTGATTATCAATGCGGTTTCTGGGGTGACGGGTGCTGGTCGTAAAGCCAATGTGGCAACCCACTTTTGCGAAGTGAGCCTAAAGCCTTACGGTTTATTTAATCACAGACACGGCCCAGAAATTGAAAAATACCTTGATCACAAGGTGCTGTTTACACCGCATTTAGGCAATTTTAAACGCGGCATTCTTGAAACCATCTATGTCAAAGTAAAGCATGGTACTACTGCAAAACAAATTGCAGAGTCATATCAAGTGCTAGCTGATGAACCTTTAATTCGTTTACTTGACGATGCAATTCCATCAATTAAAGGTGTTGAGAACACTCCATTTGTTGATATTGGTTGGCAGTTACAGGGCGACCAACTCATTGTTATTTCTGCGATAGATAACTTACTTAAAGGCGCCTCTGGCCAAGCGCTGCAATGTATTAATTTAACTTTAGGTTTGCCAGCTCATACTGGTTTTCAAGGAGTGAAACATGGCTAATTGGGTAATTAAGCTAGGCGGTGCCGTATTAAATAACATTGATGCAGCAAAAGCACTTATTGATGTATTACATCAAAAACCTGAAGACAAATTTATTTTAGTGCATGGCGGTGGGTCGCTTGTTGATAGCTGGTTAAGCGATGCCGGGTTTGTAACCTCAAAACACCTTGGCCTGCGTATTAGTCCGCGTGAACAAATGCCCTATATTGTGGGTGCGTTAGCTGGGTGTGCAAATAAACAACTTATGGGTGCTGCAATTAGCAATGGCTTTAAACCTGTTGGCTTAAGTCTTTTTGAAGCAGGGCTTATCAGCGAACAAAAACTTAAAGCCCTTGGCCAAGTGGGTACTTGCATTGAAAACGATGCCAGCGTGATTAAGTCGTTACTTGATGCGGGCTGTTTTCCAATTGTGAGCTCGATTGGTTTTGACTTAGAAGGCAATTGGTACAACGTGAATGCCGATGAAGCGGCGGCAAGTATCGCGCAGTTACTCGACGCAGAACTTATTTTTATGACCGATGTGGAAGCGGTATTAGATAACAAGCTCAATCCATTACATCAGTTATCAAGTGATGAAATTTCTAAACTGATTGAAGAAGGAGTCATTAAAGGTGGCATGCAGGTAAAAGTAAATACCAGCTTGCAAGCTGCTCAACATTTACGACGTGGCGTTTATATCTCGAGCTGGCAAAAGCCAGAAAACTTAATCGCATTGCTCAATGGTGAGCATGTTGGAACCAAGATTACGCCATAGGAAAAATAATGACTCAACAATTTATAACAGGCTTAGAACTAAACAAAGAAGCCAACTTAAAATTACTTAATTTAGCATTACAAATTAAAAACAACCCAACGGATTTCGCCGAATCGCTAAAAGGTAAATCTGTAGTAACCTTGTTTGAAAAACCAAGTTTACGCACGCGTTTGTCATTCGATATCGGTATTAACAAACTCGGTGGTCATGCGGTATATCTTGATCAACAAAATGGTGCCATGGGGCAGCGTGAATCAGTAAAGGATTTTGCCCTGAATATTTCTACTTGGGCGGATGGCATTGTTGCACGGGTTATGTCGCACAGTACGCTGGAAACTCTCGGTGAGTTTTCATCTGTGCCTGTAGTGAATAGCTTGTGTGACTTATATCACCCATGCCAAGCACTTGCCGATTTTCTGACACTAACAGAAATCTACGGCGATGTAAGCCAATTAAAACTGGCTTATTTAGGTGAAGGTAACAATGTTACGCATTCTCTAATGTTATTAGCTGCAAGTCTCGGTACCGACTTTGTGGCTGTGTGCCCTAAAGGCGCCTCTCCTGATGCGCAAATTTTAAAGCAGGCTGAAGCAATCGCAGCACAAAATGGTGCGTCAGTATTGGTGAGTGACCGCATTGAAGCGGCCGTTGGCTCAAACGCACTCTACGCAGATACTTGGGTGTCAATGGGTGATAACACACCATTAGAATTGGTAAAAGAAAAGTACATGCCGTACCAAATTAATCAAAAACTGGTTGATATGACAGGTGCGTCAAGCGTACTGCATTGTCAGCCTGCACACCGTGAATTTGAAATTACCTCAGAGGTAATGGACGGTGAAAAATCATTCATAATACAACAAGCTGAAAACCGTATGCATGCGCAAAATGCATTGCTTGTAAGTTTATTAAATCCAAATTTTGTGTAAGGAATCGGTAACATGAGTTCTATTAAAAAAGTTGTACTAGCATACTCAGGTGGTCTTGATACCTCGGCTATCGTGCCATGGTTAAAAGAAAATTATAACTGTGAAGTAGTGGCATTTGTTGCCGATGTAGGCCAAGGCGCTGAAGAGTTAGAAGGCGTAGAAGCAAAAGCGATAGCATCAGGTGCATCTGAATGCCATATCGTTGATTTAAAAGACGAGCTAGTTGCCGATTATATTTACCCAACGCTTAAAACGGGTGCAATCTATGAGGGGACTTATCTACTCGGTACGTCAATGGCACGTCCTATTATTGCTAAAGCACAAGTTGAAGTGGCACGTAAAGTAGGTGCTGATGCGCTTTCTCACGGTTGTACCGGTAAAGGCAATGACCAAGTGCGTTTTGAAAGTTGTTTCGCAGCTCTTGCTCCAGATTTAAAAGTAATTGCACCTTGGCGTGAGTGGGATTTATCAAGTCGTGAATCACTGCTTGATTACCTTGCTGAGCGAAATATTCCGTGCTCGGCATCGGCTACTAAAATTTATAGCCGCGATGCAAACGCATGGCATATTTCACACGAAGGTGGCGAGCTTGAAGATCCATGGTGTCAACCGAGCGACCAAGTGTGGACATGGACAAACTCTCCTGAACAAGCGCCAAATGAGTCTCTGCTTGTTCAATTGAGCATTAAAAATGGTGAAGTGATAGCGGTCAATGGCGAGAAAATGTCGCCGTTTCAAGTGCTTACTACGCTAAACGAAATTGCAGCACCCCATGGTATTGGTCGTGTTGATATTGTTGAAAACCGCCTAGTTGGTATGAAGTCACGCGGTTGTTACGAAACCCCAGGGGGTACAGTAATTATGGCGGCACTTCAGGCAATTGATGAGCTCGTACTTGATAAAACCAGTCGCAAATGGAAAGACACCCTAGCCAATGAGTTCTCGCACCTTGTTTATGACGGTCGTTGGTTTACGCCACTAAAAGATTCAATTTTAGCGGCAGCAGAAGCCTTCTCTACACTTGCAAGTGGTGAAGTGGTATTGAAGCTCTATAAAGGTCAAGTGACTGCAGTACAAAAGCAGTCTGAAAACTCGTTGTACAGCGAAGACTTTGCGACTTTCGGTGAAGATGATGTTTACGATCAATCACATGCCGAAGGGTTTATTCGTCTATTTTCATTAAGCAGTAGAATTTCTGCAATGAATAACAAGTAATCTTGCCGAGTATTTTTTAGAGGATTGAGCTATGGCACTGTGGGGCGGACGTTTTTCTTCGGGACCAGATCACGCATTTAAGCAATTTAATGACTCGTTACCATTTGATTACCAAATGGCAGAAGAGGATATTATTGGTTCAATTGCGTGGGCTGGCGCGTTACAGCAGGTTGATGTACTTACAACGCAAGAACATCAAAAGTTAGTGGCAGGATTGAATGAACTATTACTTGAAGTTCAGCAAAATCCAAATGCAATTGCGACGGCTGGGGATGAGGATATCCACTCGTACGTGGAAGCAAAGCTGATTGAAAAAGTGGGCGATCTTGGTAAAAAGCTGCACACAGGTCGTAGCCGAAATGACCAAGTAGCCACTGATTTTCGTTTGTGGAGTCGAAAAACTGCGAAGCAATTACTTGCGGCCATAGCATCATTAAAAGATGCCTTAGTTACCCTTGCGGAAAAAGAGTTTGGTACTGTGTTACCTGGTTATACACATTTGCAACGTGCACAACCTGTACTGTTCAGCCATTGGTGCATGGCGTACTTTGAAATGCTTGAACGTGATGAAGCGCGATTAGAAAGTGCGCTTAGCCGCATTAATGTATGTCCGCTAGGATCAGGCGCGCTGGCAGGTACTGCCTATGCTATCGACCGTGAACAACTGGCAGCTAATTTAGGCTTTGATAGAGCAAGCCGCAATAGCCTTGATGCTGTATCTGATCGTGATTTTGTTGTGGAGCTATTAAGCTGCGCATCCATTTCAATGATGCATTTATCGCGTCTTGCGGAAGATATGATTTTCTACAATTCGGGTGAAGCGGGTTTTATTGAACTTGCTGACAGCGTGACATCAGGTTCAAGCTTGATGCCACAAAAGAAAAACCCTGATGCATTAGAGCTTATTCGCGGTAAAACCGGCCGTGTTTTTGGCGCATTCAGTGCGATGATGATGACATTAAAAGCGCTGCCGCTTGCCTATAACAAAGATATGCAAGAAGACAAAGAAGGGCTTTTTGATGCAATGCCAACCTGGCTTGCATGTATTCATATGGCTGAGGCCTGCATTAAAGGTGTTAAGGTTAATGCTGAGAAGACTAAAGCAGCAGCGCAAGGTGGCCATGCTAATGCCACAGAGCTTGCTGATTACTTAGTTGCCAAAGGTATTCCGTTCCGTGAAGGGCATCACATTGTAGGCGAATTGGTACAAGTGGCTATTTCGGAAGGTAAAAACCTTGAAGATTTATCACTATCGCAATTTAAAGCCGTGTGTGATGTGATTGATGACGATGTGTATCCTGTACTTGAATTGCAAGCATGTTTAGATGCGCGTTTAGCGCTTGGTGGTACATCACCTACGCAAGTTCAATATGCTATTAGCAACGCAAAAAAAAACGCTGAATTTACGGTAAGAGATGCCACGCTGAATGATGTGGAAGCAATCGCTGAGTTAATTCAGTATTGGGCGCGCGAGGGTGAAAACCTACCGCGCGCAAAAAGCGATATGATCCACAGCATCAATGAATTTGCAGTAACGGAAGTCAACGGAAAGGTGACAGGCTGTGCATCACTATATATTTACGATACAGGCCTTGCTGAAATTCGCTCGCTAGGTGTTAACCCTGAATCCAATGTGAAAGGGCAGGGACGAGCACTGGTAAATCACTTAATTGAAAAAGGCGCTAAGCTCGCATTAGGGCGGATTATTGTATTAACACGTGTACCAGGTTTCTTTACTAAGTTAGGCTTTGCCGATAGTCATAAATCCCAGTTACCTGAAAAGGTAATGAAAGATTGCGAGTTGTGCCTTAGAAAAGACAACTGCGATGAGGTGGCAATGGATTACCGTATTGCAAGGCCAAATGAGTTACGTATTGAATGCCGTAATGTTGCCTAATTAATTTTTCAAACTTTACTATTTAACGCCATTAAAAGCACAACAGATTACCTGTTGTGCTTTTTTATTGCGCTTTATCTAAGGTGATTAGTTTGTTTGTACTATAATTAGGGACGTGTGGCGAGTGTGAGAAAGCTAAGTTTTATCACTGAGAGTTATATGCCATTTTGTTAAATGGTCATATAAATCAGTTAATTAAAATTAATCCTTTGTTCGTATATTGAGTTTCATTCGCATTTCTGGATCGTTAATTGCTACTACTGTGCACCTGATGTTTAGTTGTCAGAAAAATGACAGCTAAAGGCCCCTAGGCTTGTTAGGAGTACAAACAAGAAATAATAAGGACGCTTAGGGTCATCTTTAAAATTTAGTTTAATAAGGAATTTAAAAATGCAAATTAACGGTACAAACAGCTTAAATGCTATGCAATATGCGCAAATGCAGAACACTCAAACAAATACAGTTAAATCAGAGTCTTCACAAAATACCCTACAAAGTGATAAGGTAACTTTATCGGCGGAGGCACTTGGTATGACTCCTGAATTAAATCGTGGTGGCTCTGGTGTTATCCTTCCAGACAAAAAGAAAGAACAGTAAAACTTTTTTTTATTTTGCCATCTCACCAGATGGGGCGGCTAGTGCTTCCAATCTTAAGTGAATATTTAGGTATCTTCTTTAATGGAATAATTGTTTGGTCTTTTTTAATGGCTCTTTTCTTTAGTGTCCTTATGTTTTTCTTAGGTCAAAAAGATAAATCAATTATTCTTACATCGTTAATAATGTTTATTTCTTATTATATAAGTGGTGAATGGCATTGGTTAATAGATGATAAATCAGATGTTTACCTGCTTTGGATTGCTTTTGACTACATTACCATTCTATTTATTAGTCTTTCCCATAAACTAGCTAAATTAAAATCTAATTCTGCGGTTAAATATATTTATTTTTGTTTATTCATAAACTCTATGTTGTTTTTAGGAATGCATGTAGATGTTATCGTGAACGAAAATACTGAGCCTTGGTGGTATTGGAATTTATACTCATATGGAATGATATTAATAGATTTTTCAATGGCAGCGTCTTTAGTTATTTTTAGGGATTTTACTGGCATTAGTAAAATTTTTGATAAATTTCATTTGGACATTGTATTAAAGAAAAAATCGAAAACTAGTTTGAAAAAAACTGAAAAGCGCCTTTCACAAGCTATGCTACAAGCTTAAATGCTTTTCGTTACTCCAGTAGTACTTGATTTAAATGCAGCGATTAGAATCGATATTCCCAACTGCCACTCATAGCAAATTCTGTCTCTGAATTACTTTCAAACTTATCGCGCCATGTGGTTGCTTTCAGTTTTAGTAAACCATCAAATAACCCTTGTTGGTAACCAACTTCAAGTTGCAATCGCTCTGATACATTGGTATCTAGATTAGCTTCACCTTTATTAACAAAGTCTAACGTGCGTAATTTAACAAAACCCGCATAACCGTTTGTAGTTTGGTAGCTTGTAGAGAGAGATAAACTCTTTACATTACCACCGATACTGGCTGCAATATTCTCACCTAAATGAGCATAACCTTGCTCGTAGTATTGGTGTTGATACTGACAGTGACTTACATCGTTAATAAAAGTGCAGTTTGATTCGGTGTCGGAATATTCAATGTAACTTTTCACTAAGTAATCTTGAGTGCCAAAGAAATGTTCTGCACCAATACTAAACATGGCATCTTCAGGTAAAAAACTAAGCTCATTAGTGCCAGCATATTCACCATATAATGCAACAGACTGATTAAATAAGCGTGTACTGTATTTAGCATCAATGCTTGTTAATTGGTTGTATTCATTAACGCCAGCATCATCAAGCTTATTTTTAGTTAGTATTACGTCACTTAGTGCGCCAAAACCATGGTCGGCATTTGGGCTGTCAAACTGTGCTGTTTGGTTAATACCAATCTCTAAGCCATTAATAGGCATTGATGAAAAACGCATCGCCCAAAATAAATTGTCTTTATCATCGTTTTTTGGGTATTTATCTTGCCCTACAAAAGCAGAGAAATTCCAAGCACCAATAAAGGATAGAAACTTGGGGCCGTAATAGTCGGTATTTAAACGGCTAAGGCGCAACCCCGGAATAGGGTCGGCATTGTTAGAAAGTAAAAGTGTATTGTCGTTGCTTGGGCCAAACCACTTATTGACCTGCTCAACACTTACGCTCCAATTGCCATAGAGAACCGCCAAATAAGAGCCATCATAGTTTAGTTCTTTTTGGCTGGTGGCATCTTTGTTATAGCCAATAGACACTTTTGCAGTTACGCGGTCGCCCATTAGCACCGAAGTACCTTGAATATTGCCTTTGTGTTTATTGCGTTGGCCAAAACTTTGTAAGTTGCTTGGCTCGCTATTACCGCTCACTCTGACTGATGAATAACTACCAGATTTGGCTACATTTAGGGCATGTTGTACTTTTCGAAGCGCAAAAAGCCCATCTTCAGATAGGGTTTGACGATTAATCTGAGATAGGTCTTGTGCGATGCCTTGCCACATCAGTGGGTAACTATTTACCGGGCGATTAATAGCACCTTCACTTACAAGTTGTTCGATTGCAGCGCGTAAAAAAGGGTCGTCAGTGCCAATCCAAGGCTCGGCAAATACGTTTGCTGCAAATACTAAACTACATGAGGCAGCAATATGGGTTAACTTCATTTTGCCAACTTTTCCTTAAGGGCGTTTACAACGATAGGGTCTACAAATTCGCTTACATCACCACCATGAATAGCCACTTCTTTAACTAAGCTTGATGAAATAAACGAGTTTTTCTCAGCTGGCGTTAAAAACACGGTTTCAAGTTCTTTATTTAAACGGCGGTTCATATTAGCCAGTTGAAATTCAAATTCGAAGTCTGAAACAGCGCGTAAGCCACGCACTAAAACCGGTGCGTTTTGTTCTTTTGCTAAATCGGCAAGCAAACCAGAAAAGCCAATCACAGTTACATTTTCAAGATGCGATAAAATAGATTTTGCAATTTCAACACGTTGTTCTAATTCGAAAAATGGCTTTTTATTTGGGTTGTGAGCAACCGCTAAAATAACTTCATCGAACATTTTTGCTGCGCGTTCAACTAAGTCTGTATGGCCATTGGTGATTGGATCAAAAGTGCCTGGATAAATTGCTTTTACTTTCATGTTATTTGTAACTAAGTGATGATGCAGGCATTTTATCAAGCTTTAAATGGAATACCAATTAACTGGATGGACTATTTTGCCAATTGGTATTCATAGTGAGATTGTTTATACTGCGGCGTATAAATACAGGCGTAATTAGGATAGTTATGAGTACCAAGGATAAGATCATTCAAACCAGCATTGCGTTGTTTAACCAGCATGGTGAGCGCGCAATTACAACAAACCACATAGCATCAGAAATGGGTATAAGCCCAGGTAACTTGTATTATCACTTTAAGAATAAAGAAGATATTTTGCGTCATATCTTTGGTCTGTACCAAAGTCATTTAAAAGAAAACTTTACACCAATGGATAAAAATTTGGATGTGATGGCGCAACTGGCTGGCTACCTTGATTCTTTAGTTGAGTTAATGTGGCGATTTAATTTCTTCTATAACAACTTAACGGATATTTTAGGTCGCGATAAAGAGTTGAAAGCGCAATACCTTGTGCACCAAGCGCAACTAGTTGAGCAAGTTGTAGCGGTAATAAATGGCTTAAAATATGCCGAAGTAATTGCCATTGATGATTGCGATATTGAAGAGCTTGCTCATATGGTAAAGCTGACGGTAAGTTTTTGGACTCCTTATGTGAAAGCACACAGCAAAGATAGTTCGCTAACTAAACAAGATATTTTTGGTGGTATTGTGAAAGTTATCTTACTGTTCAAACCTTATGCCCGCGGCGAAGGGCTTGAACAGTTGAAAAAGCTACAACAAGAATGTTTGAATAAACAACTCGAAGTTGAGCAAGCCGTCGCTTAATCTTTCTTTCCAGTTTGGCAGTGATTAAGTAATTGCTGCCAAAATGAAATGCCTTTTTCTCTCGCAAGTTTGATATTCGTTTCTGGTATGCCTTCAGGATCAGGGTGAATATCAAGTACACGCGCCATTGATGCTTCTCTGATTAAATGCAGCGTTGGGTAGGGGGCGCGATTTGTATAGTTAGCTGCATCACTTTCATCGCTATCAGCAAATACATAGTCTGGGTGAAAGTTGGCAATTTGAATAAACCCTTCATAGCCACTTGAAACTAACATGGCATTGGCTAAATCCACTAAATCTAAAAAATCGTCAAAGTTTTGAAAGCCTTTACTAAAAATATGTAAACAGGTTTCTATCTCGTCGTTTTCACGCATTTGCTGTATCAGTGACAGCATTTCAATCACCGCATCTTCATGCGATTCAGTTTGGCTATCGACATATTTAATGGTGTTATTTACCACTTCTTTTTTTGCAAATGGGCAAAAGTTGTAGCCAACAATAACTTGGCTAACCCAGTTTTTTGTTTGCTCAATGGGGGAGTGTGTCATGTGAAATCTCGTTTTCAATAAGCGCTATGGTGTGTTTAAGTGCGCCGCGATTGGTTTCTAAAATTTGATATGCGTTGTTACCAAGTGTTTGTCTTTTTTCAGCATCGTTGGCTAGTGACAATAAATTGTCAAAAAGAGCTTTTGATGAATCAACACAAATACAGGCATTGTTAGTAATTAATTGTGGGTATACATGTAAAAAATTAGTGTAACTAGGGCCTGTTAAAATGGGTATATTAAACGCGGCAGCCTCTAATGGGTTATGACCTCCACGCTCAATTAAACTGCCGCCAATAAAGGCGCAATCGGCAGCACCAAACAACACCAACATTTCACCCATGGTATCTGCAAGTAATACGCTTTGCCCTGTATGCTCTTCTTTAGAGCGCTGACTAAATGAAATGTTATTTTGCTTAAGGTAATCAGCAACTTTATTAAATTGTTCAGGGTGTCGCGGTGCAATTATTAACAGTGCATTTGGTTTTTTCTCTAGTAGTAATAAGTGCGCGCTAATTACTTGTTCATACTCACCTGGGTGAGTAGAGCCTGCAACCCAAGTAAAATCGTGAGATGAAAGTTGTGGTTTGAAAGCGTTAATTTTTTCTTCAATCTCATTGTTGAGTTCAATATCAAATTTGATTGAGCCAGTAATTTTACTATTTTTTGACGGTAATCCTAATTGTAAAAAACGTTCGCTATCTTCTTTATTGTGAGCTGCAAGTAGGTTAATACTGCGCATAATTTGTTTGCTTAGTGGCAAAATACGTTGATAGCCTTTAAGTGACTTTTCAGATAAACGGGCATTAATAACACATACAGGTATATGTTGTAGCTGCGCTTTAATAATTAAATTTGGCCATAGCTCTGTTTCTAAAATAATAATGGCTTTGGGCTTTAAAGCTTTAAAAAATCGGCCAATAGCGCAGGGAAAGTCGAGCGGTAGGTAAACGTGCTGCACAGTATTACCAAATTGCTTTTGAATTTCAGCTGAGCCAGTGGGGGTATTACAGGTGAGTGTAATTGAATAGTTGTCTTTAAGCTGATGGATAAGCTTACTTGCAGCCATCAATTCACCTACAGAGGCACAGTGAATAATAAGGCTGTCTGGTTTTAAATGTGCGTTATAAAAAGCCAGCCTTTCTGCCCAACGTTTGCGATATTCAGGCGCTTTTTTTCCTCGTAACCAAAGGTGTAAAAACACTAAGGGTGAAAGAATATATAAAACAAAGCTGTAAATTAAACGCGCCATAGTTACCTCAACCAGTATCGCCGCGAGTTATAACATATTTATACAATTTTTGCTGCGATTAGTGATCGCCTTTTGTTATCATGGTTGCATAATTTTATAACTATTGCGCTTATGAAACTCCGTAATTTATTGTTAGTTGCCAGTGCCTTTGTTGCTACTGAAAGCATGGCAAAACCTACTGTTTATTTACCTTTAGGCATTGATGCCCACCTCGAAAGTCAACTCGACCGCATGTTTGTATTAACTCGTGGTACGCCAATGCATAAACCTTATGCATTAAGCGAAGTGGATATTGCACTTAAGCAAGTTAAAAACAAAGATAGTCAGCTCTACCGTTATTTAGTTGCAGAACTAAAGCGTTATCGCGGTAATGATAAAATCAGTCGTTATGGCCTTCGTACAACCGTAAATACGGGCGATGAAATGCCAATTGCCAATCAGCGTGGTTTAACAAGCGATGAGTATGCTCAGGGCTTTTTTGAGGGTGTTTGGCGACCTAATGATTTTATGTTAGCGCAAGTGGGTGTTGATTATCGTGTTAAAGAACAAGACTTAGTAGCGTATAACTCAACGTTGAGTATGGCTGCGGCTAATCTTCAGCTAGATATTGGCTACAAAGATCATTGGTATTCACCTTTTAAAAATTCGGCGCAAATTATGTCGAACAATGCACAAATGCCTATGAGTATTTCACTCAGCACAGTTGTGCCACTTAATAACTGGTGGAATCTAGATTTTGATTTGTTTTATACCGAATTAGATGAAGTGAAAGATGGTATTCAATATCAAGGCGAGTGGCATGATGGTAGTCCAGAGCTAGTAGGTATGCATGGTTCTATTGAGCCATTACAAGGCTGGAAAATTGGCTTTAACCGCGTTATGCAATTTGGTGGTGGCCCACGCAAAACAGATATTAGTGATATTTTTAAAGCGTTTTTTGACCCATCAGGTAACGATAATGCGGATGGCGATTTAAGCACTGATGATGAGTTTGGCGATCAAATGATCTCATTCACTTCAAGCGTGTATTTTGACTGGGGGGTGCCAGTTGAAATTTACGCTGAATACGGTGCGGAAGATACACTACATAACAGTAACTTTAAATTTGGCAATCAAACAATTTCGTTTGGTACATATTTACCAAAGCTTACGCATAACTCATCTTTAAGATACGAATACAATAAATGGAATACTCTTTGGTATGTGCACCATTTGTATAAAAATGGTAATACCAACCAAGGATTCGCATTTGGCCATTTTGGCGCGGATAATCGTAACTTTGGCGATGGCGTGCCTGCAGATGTACACACACTTAATTACGATTATTTTGAATCAGTACTGAGCTCTTGGCAGTTTAAAGCAAGTACACAAAATAATGATGGCGAAGTATATCAGCGAGCTTATTCTCTATCGTTAACTAACAGCCGTAAAGTCGGTGAGTATCGTGTTGAAACCAGCTTAGCAGGTGGTAAAAATGTGTATGACGAGGATTATGGTTATTTATCTGTAACTATGTTCTGGTAAAAAATGGGTTAGGCTCAGTGCTTACTGGGCCTAGCTACAATAATTGACTTGCTGCTTTAACAACTTCTGACACAGCAATATTATCCACTCGTTTCTTCCCTGTTAATACTTTACTTGCCTGCAGAGGGCGCCAGTTTGATGCCGATTTTCTGATAAGCGCTACTTGCGGTAATGAAAGGCTGCTTGCTAAGTGCATAATGGCAGTTTCGACGGAAACTACTAAATCACACGCTAACATCATACTGGGTAGTTCAAAAAAATCGTCAGTTGCAGAAAAGGCAATTACAGCGATGCCTTTTTGCTCTGCACACCAAGCTGTTACTTCATCTAATTTATGCGGCGGTGTATTTAAAACGAACAGCGTGTTGGGTGCTTGCTTTGTAAGCTGGTGGGCAAATTCGGCAAGTTGTGTATTTTGCCAATCGCGCTTTTCATTTGTTGAAATGTGATTAATAAAAAGTGTATTGCCTTGGCTTAAACCTAGTTGATTTCGCCACAGCGCAATTTGCTGTTTGCTTTTTTCATTGAGTGTATCGTTTGGTGTTATTTCCCGTGAACGCAGTTGATCATCCAAAGAAACAGCAAATAACCGCGAAAATACATGATTATAAAAATCACTAATATGCTGACATTTTGTAAGAACGTTAGAATCAATAGCAACATTTAGTGCCTTAAACTGGCTGCGATAAAGTAAGCGTGACAGCGTATCTTTTGGAGTTGTACCTGCGATTTGCGCATTAGGATTAATTGCTTTTGCTACTTTTAAGTAAGCAGGTGCACGGGTTGTGGCAACAAATACGATGGCATCGTATTGCTCTTTTGAAGCTTTTAAAATTAGTTCATTACGATGTTGCTCAGAATGCGCAATTGGATAAATTGTATTGAGGTGGCCTTCTTTGCTAAGCCACTGCTGCAGAGTGGCATTTCTGCCAGTATGCCATGATTTTTGCTGACTTCGGCAATCATCCATCCAAACGTCAATTTGCACACCCGGATAGGCATCAGCTAGTGCTTTTAAAAAAGCGCCTTGATAGACATAATCACCTAATGCTAGGTGAGTCATATACAAGACCTTACTTTCTTTTGTCAGCGTTATTTCTGGTATGTGGGTATTTAAATTGGCTAATTGCTTTGTGTAATGCACTTATTTCTCCCTGCGCATGA
This sequence comes from Pseudoalteromonas sp. G4, assembly GCF_028875915.1. Taxonomy (GTDB): domain Bacteria; phylum Pseudomonadota; class Gammaproteobacteria; order Enterobacterales; family Alteromonadaceae; genus Pseudoalteromonas. The sequence continues at coordinate 17,376 of NZ_JAPEHW010000044.1, read as the reverse complement.
GCCTAAATTGTACCAAACAACCTAAGGGCAAGTGTAGTGTTCTTAAAAATTTAACAAACTGAAGAGTAAGAAAAGGTAACAAACCTCGCCATTTTGAGTGGATTAGGTATAAAATGATGCCAATTATTCAAAAAAAGCAATTATCGAAAGGCCTATGGAAGCGATAACAAACTCATATTTAGCCAGCCTAGAACGTCACCGTAATGTGTTCGCCATTATGGAGCAATATCAACAGCAATCACTTTCTCTTTTACAAGCTTGCCAAGAGACACTGGAAAAGGGTGGTAAAGTTATTTGGTTTGGGAATGGTGGCAGTGCAGCTGACTCACAACATTTAGCCGCTGAATTTGTAGTTCGTTATAAAAATGAGCGTGGTCCTCTTGCATCAATTGCGCTAACAACTGATACCTCAATTCTTACAGCGCACTCAAACGACTATCATTTTGATACCGTGTTTGAGCGTCAAATTTTAGCTTTATGTAAACCAGAAGATTTAGTAATCGGTTTAACAACATCAGGTACCAGTGCGAATATAAACCTTGCCTTAGCAGCCGCTAACAAAATTGGCGCTTATACCGTGGCATTAACTGGTCGTGACGGTGGTAAGGTAAAAGACATTGCAACGCTGCCGATTATCATTGCTAACGATGAAACGGCACGTATTCAAGAAGCGCATATGTTTATAGGCCATTGGTTATGTGAAGCCATCGATATGTTAGTTGCACAAAAGAGTTAAGTACTGATTATGGATTTGTCATATTTTAATCGATTATCTAGCAGCAAAATTTTAGTTGTTGGCGATGTCATGCTTGACCGATATTGGCATGGCGATACAGGGCGTATTTCACCAGAAGCACCAGTACCTGTTGTAAAGGTGAGTGGCCTTGAAGATAAAGCTGGTGGCGCAGCAAACGTTGCGAAAAACATTGCGCATCTTGACGGTAAAGTAAGCTTACTCGGTATTATTGGTGAGGATGATAATGGACAGAGCCTAGAAGCTCTGCTTAAATCTGAAAGTATTGACTCGCAGTTGATCCGCCAATCAGAAGCGCCAACAATCGCAAAAATGCGTGTAATTAGTCGCCATCAACAAGTCGTCAGGTTAGATCTAGAAGAACGCTTTAGCGAAGCACATTCTCATTTATTACTTGAACAGTTGAAAGCGATAGTTAGTGATTTTGACCTTGTTGTTTTCTCTGATTACAACAAAGGTTCACTGCACTTAATTTCAGAAATGATCGCTGTAGCTAAAGCTGCTGGTAAAACGGTATTAGTGGATCCAAAATCAAAGCAACTGGCGGATTATCGTGGTGCTGATTTTATCACACCAAATCTTACCGAGTTTAAAGCGGCTGGGGGCGTGGTTGGTGATGAAGAAATCATTACACAAAGTGCCCGCACCATTGTGGCTGAATGTGGTTTAGGCGCGATGTTGCTGACTCGCTCTGAGCAGGGCATGTCACTTATTACGCCTAGCGAAAAACATGATTTTGCCGCACAAGTCCATGAAGTGTCTGATGTAACGGGTGCAGGCGACACCGTTATTGCGACACTAGCGGTAATGTTAAGTACAGGCATGCCAGCTGCTCAAGCGGTTGAAATAGCAAATATTGCCGCGGGTCTTGTGGTTGCGAAACTAGGCGCTGCTACCGTGTCGCCAGAAGAGTTAAGTGCTAAATTAACTCAGTATCTACGTGATACCGGCGAGCAATATCAAGCGCCAGCAGAAGAAGTGCTGCACCATATTGAGTTAGCGCGCCAGCGCGGTGAAAAAATCGTATTTACTAATGGTTGTTTTGATATTTTACATGCGGGTCATGTTCGTTATTTAGCACAAGCTAAAGCCCGCGGTGATAAGCTGGTGGTTGGTCTAAATAATGATGAGTCAATAACTCGCTTGAAAGGTGCTACGCGACCAGTAAACCCTTTGGATGAGCGTGCTACCGTTATCAGTGCCTTGGCATCTGTAGACTGGGTAATCCCATTTGGTTCAGAAGCTGAAAATGATACGCCAGCAAAACTAATTGAGCGTGTAAAACCCGATGTATTAGTAAAAGGCGGAGATTATAAAGTGTCTGAAATTGCTGGTGCAGATTTTGTTCTAGCAAATGGTGGCAAAGTAGAAGTACTCGAATTTGTTAATGGTTGCTCTACTTCAAACGTGATTAAAAAAATCCAAAGCGACAGCTAATAACTACAAATCGTTAAGCGCACTAACTTGCTTTTAGTGCGCTTTTATATGCCTTTATAAACACCTGCCAATTTTTCTCTTGCCAATAAAATTGTTCGTTACGACCAGCTTCTTTAGCAAATGAGCGTGCTAATCGCTCGATATTATTCTGATTACGTTTAGCATTGAACGCGCCTAATGTGCCTCTATCAAAATCAATTAAGTACACATTTTTGTTACTTATCAGAATATTATTAATGTTCAGGTCGGCGTGATTCACACCATGGTTATGGAAACTCGCGATAGTTTCAGCAATTTGCACTATCTCTTGTTCGCAAAGTGAACGAGTTTTTAGAATATCAAGCACACTTTGTGAGTTTGGCAGTGCCTCAGTGATGATATCGCCGCGATAAATTAAGCCTGACCGCGTGACTTTTGCCGCAATTGCGCTTGGTACAGGTAGGCCTTTTTCCTTCATTTCAACAAGCAGTGCAAACTCTTTATAGGTACGGGTATTTTTGAGACCGAAATAGGCATATTGATCGCTCAATAACTTGCCGATTAATCCACCACGCCAATAGTGACGCAATACACCCATTTTTTCACCGCAATTAAAAAAGTAAGTTGTTGCACGGCCTTTTTTCTCGGCGCGAATTAAATCGTTACTGGCTAAGAAAGTGACATCAAACAATGAGGCATCAAACTCACCTTTAAATGATTTTGGTGTAATGATTGATGTTGAACCTAAACGTTGAATTGAAAGCATGGCGAATGTGTTTAAAAGTAATTGCGTGCAAAAAGGGATTATACCAAGTTTTAATTTACGTTAAACTGCACGCATCTATTTATATGTTTTTAGGTAAATTGTGAGTTTACAGGGCCCATTTAACGATATTTGTATTTTGCGTCTTTCGGCAATTGGCGATGTGTGCCATGCAGTCTCCGCTGTTCAGGCTATTCAGCAGCATTATCCAAACGCTAAAATCACTTGGGTGGTAGGCAAAATCGAGGCGATGTTACTGGCAGATTTACCAGGTGTAGAACTAGTTGTTTTTGACAAAAAGCAAGGTAAAGCGGCGTTTCAGACTCTTAAACAGCATTTTAAAGGCCGCAAGTTTGATGTGCTGCTTCATATGCAAGTTGCACTACGTGCCAATTTAGTTGCACGTGTTATTCCTGCAAAAGTGAAAGTAGGTTTTGATTGGCACCGCGCCAAAGAAGGGCACTTCTTATTTACTAATCATCGTATTGAGGCTGAAAAAGAAGCGCATGTTCTCGAGGGATTTCGTGGTTTCGCAAAAGCCATAGGTGTGCCGCATTACGAGCCATCGTGGCAGATGCCTGTAAGCCAAGAAGATCATGATTTTGCAAAAGAAACGCTATCCCCGCTTGGCGATAAAATATTGGTACTTTCACCTGCTGCAAGTAAGGCTGAGCGCAATTGGTTACCTGAGCGCTATGCCGAAGTGGCAGATTACGCGAAAGAACAAGGTTTTAGTGTGGTAATTACTGGTGGCCCTACTGAACTTGAAATTGCCCTTGCAAAGCAGATTGAAGCGTCGATGAAATCAAACGCTCTTAACCTAGTTGGCAAAACTAATTTAAAGCAGCTGTTATGCGTATTAGAAAAAGCGTCTTTGGTTATTGCGCCAGATACGGGGCCTGCACATATGGCGGTTACTATGGCGACACCAGTGATTGGGTTGTATGCTCACTCAAACCCAGCGCGTACCGGCCCTTATTTATACCAAAATTATGTCGTTGAGGTTTATCATCAAAACTTAAAACAACAAACGGGCAAAACTGCAAAGCAACTACCTTGGGGCACGCGTGTTAAAGGCAAAGAGCTTATGCAGCAAATTAGTGTCGAGAGTGTAAAGCAGATGTTTGATCGTGTAGTAAAAGAAAGGCTTTGTAATGGGTAATAAGGCAGTTTTCCTTGATAGAGATGGTGTTGTTAACGTAGACCACGCTTATGTATATAAAATCGAAGATTTTGAGTTTATTGATGGTGTATTCGATGCCTGTAAAACATTTCAAGCTGCGGGTTATAAAATAGTTATTGTTACCAACCAGTCAGGTATTGGGCGCGGTTACTATACGGAGCAAGATTTTCACGAACTGACAAAGTGGATGCTAGAGCAATTTAAACAGCACGATATAGAAATCAGTAAAGTGTATTTTTGTCCGCATCACCCAACAAAAGGTATCGCCGACTACCAGCAAGATTGCGATTGCCGTAAACCAGAACCCGGTATGTTGTTGCAAGGAGTTAAAGAGTTATCTCTTGATGCATCTGAGTGCATCATGTTTGGCGATAAAGGATCTGATATGTTAGCGGCTAAGGCAGCAGGCTTTAAAAAGAAAATTTTAGTTAAATCAGGCCAAAGTTTAACTGAACAAGAGCTTTCCTTAGCAGATGAAGTATGGAATTCACTTGATTGTGCGCGTGAAAAATTTAGTGAAAACAACTGAGATTAATCGATGCGATATTTAAAATGCAGTTTTTTATACTGCATTTTTATTTTATTTAAGTTAAATCCACTTTTCTAAGAGGGTTTGCTAGTAATAAGTGCATTTATCCAGCTAACCTTTTACAATTACCCTCCTAAATATAAGCTACAATTTTAAAGCTTAATGTATGTTTTTTGCACAGGTTGTGCGCAAGCACATTCTGCAACCCGTTCTATTAGGCATTGGAGACTTTGGATGAGAGCATCTGCATTTTTTGATCAGCTTAAGCAACAGATTGACCAAGTAAAAGAAGATGGATTATATAAAAGCGAGCGTGTGATCACATCACAGCAGCAAGCTGAAATTCAAGTTGCATCAGGCGACTCTGTAATTAACTTTTGTGCAAATAACTACTTAGGTTTAGCAAATCACCCAGAGTTAATTAATGCAGCAAAGGCAGGCCTAGATGAGCATGGCTTTGGTGTTGCGTCTGTTCGTTTTATCTGTGGTACACAAGATATTCATAAAACGTTAGAAGCGAAAATCAGTAACTTCTTACAAACTGAAGATACTATTCTTTATTCTTCATGTTTTGATGCCAACGCTGGTCTGTTTGAAACGATTTTAGGCCCAGAAGATGCCATTATCTCAGACTCGTTAAACCATGCGTCAATTATTGATGGTGTGCGCTTATGTAAAGCAAAACGCTTCCGTTATGCCAATAACGACATGGCTGATTTAGAGCAGCAATTAATCGCTGCTGATGAAGCGGGTGTTAAAACTAAACTTATTGCTACAGATGGCGTGTTCTCAATGGACGGCGTTATTTGTAACTTAGAAGCCCTTTGTGACCTTGCTGACAAATACGATGCACTGGTAATGGTTGATGATTCTCACGCTGTGGGTTTTGTTGGCGAAAACGGTCGTGGTACGCCTGAATACTGCAATGTAATGGACCGCGTAGATATTATCACGGGGACATTAGGCAAAGCACTAGGTGGCGCTTCAGGTGGTTATACTTCAGGTAAAGCTGAAATTGTAGAATGGTTACGTCAGCGTTCTCGTCCTTACTTATTCTCAAATTCTCTAGCGCCTTCAATCGTTACAGCGTCAATCAAAGTACTTGATATGCTTGCAGATGGTAAAGAGCTGCGCGATACGCTTTGGCAAAATGCGGCTTACTTCCGTGAGCAAATGGAAGCGGCTGGCTTTACTTGTGCAGGTAAAGATCACGCAATTATTCCAGTGATGTTAGGCGATGCTAAGTTAGCAGCAGAAATGGCTGATAAATTACTTGCTGAAGGTATTTACGTAACAGGTTTCTCATTCCCTGTAGTACCAAAAGGACAAGCGCGTATTCGTACACAGATCTCTGCTGCACATACCCGTGAGCAATTAGATAAAGCAATTGCTGCATTTACCCGTATTGGTAAAGAATTAGGTATCATTTAATTTGATATTGGCCTGTTTGATAACAGGCCTTTTTTGTGAGTAAAAAAATGAAAGCATTATCAAAACTTAAAGCTGAACCAGGGATCTGGATGACAGAAACGGCTAAACCGGAAGTTGGCCACAATGACTTATTAATTAAAATCCGTAAAACAGCGATTTGTGGTACCGATGTACACATCTATAAGTGGGATGAGTGGTCACAAAATACCATTCCAGTACCTATGGTTGTTGGTCACGAATACGTTGGCGAAGTAGTGGATATGGGCCAAGAAGTACGTGGCTTTAAAGTGGGTGATCGCGTATCAGGTGAAGGCCACATTACCTGTGGCCACTGTCGTAACTGTCGTGCAGGCCGTGTTCACTTATGTCGTAACACGACGGGTGTTGGCGTAAACCGCGAAGGTGCATTTGCAGAGTACTTAGTTATTCCTGCATACAATGCGTTTAAAATTCCTGACAACATCCCTGATGAATTAGCATCAATTTTTGACCCATTTGGCAATGCTGTTCACACGGCATTGTCTTTTGATTTAGTCGGTGAAGATGTATTGATCACAGGTGCTGGCCCTATTGGTATTATGGCCGCAGCGGTAGCTAAACATGTGGGTGCCCGTCATGTGGTAATTACGGATGTAAACGAATATCGTTTAGACCTTGCACGTAAAATGGGTGCAACACGCGCTGTAAACGTGGCGAACGAGAAATTAGAAGATGTGATGAATGAGCTTGGTATGACAGAAGGCTTTGATATTGGCCTTGAAATGTCAGGTGTACCGAGCGCGTTTAACAGCATGCTAAATAACATGAACCATGGCGGTAAAATTGCCATGCTAGGTATTCCACCATCAGATATGGCGGTTGACTGGAATCAGGTTATTTTTAAAGGGTTAATTATTAAAGGTATTTATGGCCGTGAAATGTTTGAAACTTGGTACAAAATGGCAAGTTTGATTCAATCTGGCTTAGATTTATCACCAATTATTACTCATGAATTCCATATTGATGACTTCCAAAAAGGCTTTGATACGATGATTTCGGGCCAATCGGGTAAAGTTATTTTAAATTGGGATTAAGCCATCGCTTGATGATATTATAAAGGGAGCATTTGCTCCCTTTTTTATTGAGGTATATATGTCATATAAACATATTTCAGTGTCGCAAACCGCGGCATTATTATCGAATGACAATGTTGTTATTGCCGATATACGTGATCCGAATAGTTTTCAATCTGCGCGAATTCCGGGCTCAGAGCGTTTATCTAATGAAAACTTGGGGCAGTTTTTAAATGAAAAAGATTACGAACAACCTATTGTTGTAGTTTGTTATCACGGCATCAGTTCGCAAACGGCAGCTAGCTACTTAGTAGAACAAGGCTTTGAAGATGTTTACAGTATGGATGGTGGCTTTGCTGCATGGGGCACTGAGCAAGCTGGCAACGTTGAATCAGGTGCGTAATCATTGTGAAACAACTTGCCACGCTAAGTAATGTAAGGGCTGCACAAGGTTTTTGTGATTATCTTAATAGCATTAATATTCATTGTGAGTTAAAACCCGTAAGCAGTGAACAAGTTGCTTTGTTTGTAATAGATACTCAATTCGATAACGCTTACAAAGAGCTTGAATTGTTCCTCGCTGATCCTAATCAAGCAAAGTACTATGAAGCATCTTGGCAAGTTGGCTCAACCAATAATGGGCTGAGCTATATGGGTAACTCACTCAATCTACTGCCGCGCTTTTTCAAGTTGTCACTGCTTATTCAGGGTGTTTCGATACTGTCTATTTTAGTGTATGGCGCCTTTATACTAGGCGGCTTTGAATGGCTGTTTCCTTACTTACAATTTTCGCCTGTTAAAATTTACTCGTGGTTCACGCCCACCATAATGCACTTTTCGGCAATGCATTTGATTTTTAATTTGATGTGGTGGATGTATCTTGGCGATAAAATCACAGAGCAGCTTGGAAAACGCTTTTTAGTGTTGGTATTTATTGTTACTGCGCTTGCGAGTAATTGGCTTCAGTTTTCCCTTGAAAATGCAAACTTTGGCGGTCTCTCAGGCGTAGTTTATGGCTTACTCGGTTTTTGTTGGTTGTATGGTCATATTGCGGGCAATACAAAATTAGCGATTAACCCATCTATTGTCGGCTTTATGTTGGTTTGGCTAGTACTTGGCTTTGCTGATGTGTTGTTTATCAATATGGCAAATTGGGCGCACTTAGGTGGACTTGTTTCGGGTGCATTGTTGGGTGTTTTCGTTGCAAATAGTCATAAAAAAAGCAAAGTTAATTAACTTTGCTTTTTTACACTAGATTAGTGAAATTAATAATATAGATATTTAGTAAACAGTACATCATGGATAATTTCTTGTCCTGTTTCTTCTTTAAGTAATTCTTTTACTCGTTCACTGCAACGTTTACGAATTTCCTCGCGGCCCGTTAACGATTTAACGTGCTCTTCTTGCTCTTTACTAATAATTTCTACAATTGCATCACGCAATAATGGTTGATGATGCTCTACAACTTCTAAGTTACCCATATCTTTAATCATCAATTCAACGGTAACTCGTACGTAACCAAGTTTTTTATTCGATGTTGCAATGTAGTTGGTAATTATGTCCGGTTCGAAGCCAAAATAGCCAAAGTTTGACGCAGCTAATGCCTTAGGCGTTGAAAGTGATAATAAAAGTGTAATTAGAAATATCGATAGGCTACGCATTGCGTGACTAACACCTTGTTTTTCCCTTAGTAACTAATCAATAATAATACTTGATTATGGGCTTTTTACTAGTCACTTACTGGGAATTTAATGGAAAATTTAATTTCTCATTTAGCTCATTACTGAGCAGTGCTAAAATGACGCGTTATTTTTTTGCAGCAGGTTATTGTGTTAACTTTTCCTTTAGATATTTCATCGCAGTGGCATCAGAATTTTACCGCGTTAGATAGCTCGCGCAGTGAGTGGTTATTAGAGACTGGGTCGCTTACCGCAAAATTAAAGCAAACATTTTCTGAATTTAGTGTAAAAGTGCTGAGTGAAACACGCATTATGTTGACTGAATCCCAAGCAAAAATTATGGGTATAGAGCAACAAACAGCGCTTTGCAGAGAGGTGATTTTATACGGTGACAGCAAACCGCGTGTCTATGCACAAAGCTGGATCCCGCTTGCGCCGCTCGCAGAAAACAGCCTGTTTCTCTCTTTAGGGGAAAGACCACTTGGTGAGTTTATCTTTCAGCATCCTGATTTAGTCAGAGAAAACTTGATGATTACTGATTTTACTAAACAGTCGGCGTTACAAACACTATTAACTAGTTTAGCGATTGAAGTGAGCGATGTGCCAGCAAGGCGCAGTATTTTTCACTTAGCAGATTTAAAATTAATGGTGTGTGAAGCCTTTTTGCCAGGAGCATTTGACACACTATGATCCAATTATCGTGGCAAAATAGAGATGCCTACAAAGCATTAATGCGAACTGATAAACCCATAGGTACCTTGTTATTATTATGGCCAACTTACTGGGCATTATGGCTAGCAAGCTCTGGGGTGCCAGACCTTGGTATTTTAGTTATTTTTACTGCTGGTGTTTTTGTTATGCGAAGTGCTGGTTGTGTAATTAATGACTTTGCCGACCGCAAAGTTGATGGCTTGGTAAAACGTACTCATATGCGACCGTTGGCCTCAGGTAAAGCCACCGCAACCGAAGCAATTCAACTTTTTGTTTTGTTGATTTTATGTGCTTTTATTCTGGTGCTGTTTTTAAATTGGCAAACGATTTTGTTGTCGTTTGGTGCGTTGGCGTTGGCGTTTTGTTACCCCTTTATGAAGCGTTATACCCATTTGCCGCAAGTAGTATTGGGGGCTGCATTTAGCTGGTCGATTCCAATGGCCTATATGGCTGTACTTGGTGAAGTACCAAAGGAAGCATGGTGGCTGTATTTTGCTAATCTCGTTTGGACTGTTGCATACGATACCATGTACGGTATGGTCGACAGGGATGATGATTTAAAGATAGGTGTTAAATCGACCGCTATTTTGTTTGGCCGATTTGATAAAATAGCAGTGCTGTTGCTACAAATCGCATTTTTACTGACTTTAGTATTTATTGGTTTCAACCGTAATTTGCCGTGGCCATTTGATGTCGGTGTACTGTTATCAGCGTTTTTGTTAGCTCATCAGCAAGTTAAAATTAAGCACCGCGATCGTGATGCTTGTTTCTGGGCATTTTTAAATAATAATTATGTTGGTTTATTTATCTTTATGGGAATAGCAGCAAGTTTTATTGGCTAGGGTCAACAAAGCTTGCGCTCGAATTATTCTTCCTAAACCATCCTGCAATCGAATAGCGAGTACTTGCAGCGGCTAATACTTCGTGAGGAAAACGCTCGCTTTCAAAACAAATGAGTGTGCCCGCTGTTGGCGAAACCTTCACTAGCGGTGTTTTTCCTTTTTCAGGGTAAATTAATAATTCACCGCCTTCTTCTGGGGTATTTAAATAACACACCGTAGTAAATACACGGTTAGATTTTCCTCTAAACGCATCTAAATGTTTTTTGTAAAAATCACCTTGCTGATAAATAGCAAAATGACATTCGTAATCAAATAAACCAAGAAAAAAACTTTGATTGATGGCAGTTCTAATTTCTTCCATGAGTGCAAGATAATCTTGCTCTGCTTTGGTCGTGCCATCAAACCATTTTGTTTTGTCACTGCGTATTGTACTGGCTTGTTGTAAGTCTTGATGACGTCCTATTTTGGCATATTGAAATTGCTCAGATTGTACTTCACATTGCTTATTAAGATCAGAAATAAGCTGTTCGGGCAGGGCATTTTCGATGATGCTATAACCATGTTCGGCTATGTCATCTAGCAACGTATCGAAAGAAAATGCAAATTGCGGTGTGTTAGACATAAATAACGCCAATTAAATTAATTGGCGTTATTTTAATGGACAATGACGCGGTTAGAAAGTCGCTTTTGCAAGTGCTATTTCTGGACGCGTATTTGCCTCTAAAGTAATAAAATTAAGCAATTCAGATACATTAGGTGCACTTAAGTTATTTTTAGCAACTTGTAGCTCTAAAGTCAGTGTGCTATTTCGTTCCATTGATGCGCTGAGATTAACCAATGACTCATCATTGGATATCTTTTGCATCATATCTAATGTGGTCAGGGCAATATGCTTACAATCATTCAACTTACTAACGATTTGCTCAAATGTACCTAGGCGTAAAGAGTCTAACTTATTTAGATTACTCGCGGCTTGATTGATTAACTTACTAAGCGCTTGATTTGTACTAACCGTTGCGAGAATTGGTAACTTATTAAGGTGTGGTAACTGTATATTGCTGCTTTTTAAAATAGGGTGATCTTTATGGCAAAAGAGTACCACTTGTTCAGGAAGGTTAATAAACTTACCTGTATTTGCAGTTATTGGTGAATTAATAGCTAAATCAAGTTGCCCGTTGCGCACATTTTCGGCCAAGGTATCTGCATCTTGTAGCTGCATTTCAATTGAAATATTAGGGAATTTCTGCATAAATTTACCACAAGCTTGTGGCACTAAACCTATCGCTTCAGGACTATAACCAATAACGATCTTTTCGTTTTTATTGCTAGCAAATTTACTTAGTTTTTGTTGGAGTAATGCATGATTATCAAGTGCTTGCTGGCAGTATTGTAGGAAAACCTCACCCGCAGGTGTTAGTTTTACTGAACGTGTTGAACGTGTAAGTAAATCACAGCCTAAATCAAGCTCTAATGTTTGAATGCTTCGTGTTAACGCAGAAGTGCTTAAGTTGCTTACTTCCGCTGCCTTGCGAAAATGTTGATGATGTGCAAGTGCAATAAATTGTTCAAATTGCTCTATACGCATGGTTACTCCTGTAAACTAATCCGTGTATCAGCTTATAAGAACATAAATGAGGTACAAATACCATTGCTAATGTGTAATTAATTATTATTAGCTGATATAAAGAAAAGTGTACAAAGCCACATGAATTTAATCAGGAAATTGATCTCTAATCGCTAGGAAATCGTCAAGGTTATCAAGGAATATTTCAATTAGCTTAGGGTCAAATTGTTTACCCTTTTCTTCTTTCAATAAATCAATGATTTTTTCGAGCGGCCATGCAGGTTTATAGCAACGTTCACTGCCAAGAGCATCAAACACATCTGCTAATGCAGTAATTCGCCCTGAAATATCAATGTTTTCACCACTGAGCTTTTGTGGATAGCCATTACCATCCCATCTTTCATGATGCTCGTAGGCAATTGTTGCACCTTGTTTTAATATTTCATTGGTTGAGTTTTTCAAAATATCGTAACCAATTTCAGCGTGAGATTTCATTATTTCCCATTCTTCTGCATCATGTTTACCAGGTTTATTTAGAATATGATCAGGAATGGATATTTTACCGATATCATGAAGTGGTGAAGCAAGCTTAATTATTTCAGCTTGATAAGGCGTTAAACCATATTTTATTGCAAGTAAATGACTGTAATGCGCGACGCGTTTTACATGGCTACCCGTCTCTTTACTGCGTTTTTCAACGGCTTCACCGAGAATATAAGAGAGTTCTTTTTGAGATTCTCGAATCAGCTCTCGTAGGCTTAAGTTATCGTAAGCGAGGGCGATGTTATTGGCAAAGAATTCTAGCAGTTGATGGTCCGATGCATTTAAATCAGAGCTTTTGCTTACGTATAGCATGGTCTCTAAGCCGCCTTTTGTTGGGAAGTAACCAACGTATTCTTTTTGATTTTTAAAAGATGACTTAGTGTTATGAGCTTGTTCAAATAAATTGCCAACTTCATTAGGCACATTTTTACTGTTTTTATCTGCGCCAGAGCAGGCTAGTAATTTAAAATCTGTGGCATTGTCAGCTTGTGAATTGATTGCTGCCGCGCAGTAAATTTCTTTGTCGCTATGACCCATCACACCAGACACATGCTCTAAAATTGATGAAGCAAACTCATTTACAGTTTCGCATTCCAAAAACTTAGCTGATGCGTTAATGATGTTTTCAAGACCGAGTTTGTGTTGTTCGATAATACAGATGTCGCGATAGGAGCGAAGGGCAGAATAGAGTAAGGTTTTAAGTTTTATTGCGGTAAGTTCTGTTTTGTTTTTGTAGTCGTTAGTTCACCTGGTTGGCCGGTGCGTAAAATAAGACGAATATCATGGTTTTCAGCATCTTCACGAATATAGCGAATAAGATCTAACCCAGCATGGTTTGTTTCCATCACTACATCAACTAGGGCAACAGCAACTTCTGGTAGTCCTTTGAGCATTTCCATAGCTTCTGCGGCAGTATATGCATGATGAAAAATGAGGCGTTTGTCTTCAAATGTGAAGCCATTAAGCACCAATTTAGTTACTTGGTGAATATCTTCTTCATCGTCAACAACCAGGATATTCCAGCTCTCGTCATTCGAGGCTAACCTGATGTCATCGAGATGCTCTTCAGCAAAAAGAAAATCCGTCACAATCACTGCTCTTTTGGTTTGTTGTTGTAATAAAGTATAGATGTAAAAAACGTGAGTAGTGAAATATTGCAATAAATATTCAAGACTAAAGAAGGGGGCTTTAGCCTTGAATAAAAGAAAGGTTATTCTTGCTGGCTATCAATAACAGGTTTATTTTCAATGTTTGTTAATTCTATTTCGATTGCCTGACAGGAAATGTGTATTTCATAGAGTGATAAAATCAAAGAATACAAAAGGCAAGCTAGGCTCAAGCCAAATAAACCTGTTCCAATCAGGCTTTGAGTAAGAAAAACGGCAAACATGGCCGCAGTACAAAGTAAAAATGATAACACGCCAAAAAATTGCATGCGGCGAATTAGATTTAGTCGATTTCGTAAGTTTGAAATTTGTGCTTTAACCATAGCACGAATTTCATTGCCATTTTCACGGGCATTTAATTGCCTAATCAGTTGCGCAAGCACTAAAAAACGGTTGGTATATGCAAGTAATAGCAGTGAAATTGCTGGAAAAAGCAGCGCTGGAGTTGTTAGGTTTAGTTCGATTGTAATCGGCATTTTATATTTTTTGTTTTAGTAATAAATACTTATTTTTCTAAATTTATAATCAGGTTATTCCATCAGACTATATTGTAAGCTAGACTAATGCGCAAAAAATAACACAATTAAATCTTGTCGCAAGGTTAAGCATCGCAAGATTTTTTGTCTACACTTATCTTTGGCATTTACAATTCATAAAAATGAATGAAGGCAAAAGAAAGTTATTCAGTAAATTGGATTACATAAAGAGCAATAATAATAAGATAGCTCTAAAGGGGGATACATGGGTGAAAATAAGAGCAAGCAGTTAAATGAAGTGCTGAGTGCTTTGAACAGTTTATCGCCTAGTGATGTGTTTAATCTTGCCGCAGATAAAGTGGATGCGAGCCAAGAGAGTATTGAACAACAAGTTGCTGATGCAATTGAGTTTGAACATCCATACATTTCTGAGTTAAGTCAAAAGTTTACAACAAACATTGCACCTATTTTGCAATCGCTATTGCTTAGCGCAAGTCAGCAGGCACTTGAAAAAGGCCATCAAGCTGCGATGGTGCAACATCAAAACGACGAAGATGAACACATTCAGCAGCTTGAAGCTCAGCTTGCTGAAATTAAAAAGAAAGCGAGTCAGCTAGAGTCAGATAATCAGTCACTTGAAGATGCGATTTCAGTAAAAGAAGCTGAACTTGAAAAAGTGAGTGAAGAATTAAGTCGTCAATCTGAAGAACAGCACGGTGAGTTCAGTGAGCAAATTAATAAGCTAACAGAGAGTTTAGAAGTTGCTGAATCTCAACTAAGCAAACAAAAAGAACAAAATGAAGCGCAGTCAAACAAGCTGAAGCAGCTAATTGAAGAGCGTAGAGCAGAGCATCAGAATCAAGATCAAAAATTAGTGGAAGTGAAAAAAGTATTCACTGATGAAATTGAGATGTTGAAGCAAGAATCTGTAAGTAAAGATGATGTGATTGCTGAGTTAAAGCAGCAGCTTGATCAAGTAAGCGGCGAATTAAATTCAGTACATGAACAGCATGAGTCATTCTCGCAAGAAGCGAATAAAGACAGCGAAACATTGCGTTCAATGCTAGAAGATAAAGAAAAGTCATTACAGCAGTTTGAGAAAGAAAAAGCGCAATTAGAAAGCCAAGTTAAAGAGAAAGGTGATATTGTTGGTAAGCTAGAAGAGCAAAACAAACTTCTGTCTTCTGATATTGAAGAGCACAAAGCGCAAGTGAGTGAGCTGTCAGAAAAGCTAGCTGAAATTAGCAAAGAAAGCGAAGGCCGCTTTAATGACCTTAAGAAAGATTTAAGTCAAGAAAGCAGTGCTTTAAAAGAAAAAGTAAAAGCACAAGCTGATGCACTTTCTGAAGAAACAGCTAAAAACCAAGAGCTGCTTGAAAAGTTAACATTACTTGAAAATGCTAAGCAAGACGACCAAGATTTGATTTCGCAATTGCGTCGACAACTTGAAGCACAAGACACTGCTCTTAATAGAGAGCAAGGTCGAAATTCAAGCTTGCTTAGTCGTATTGAAAAAGATTCACAGCAAGCACGTGGTGCCTACGAGTCAATTCGAAGCGAAAATATTAGCTTAACCGATCGTGTTGAAGAACTTGAAGCTAAAGTGACTGAATTCAAACTGAAGTTTGAATATGCACAAAAGCAACTAAATCAGTAGTTTTAGTATTAACAAAAAAGGCGCACTTTTAAGTGCGCCTTTTTTATGTGTTTTATACAGAAACTTGCTACAATTCGGCTAATTGCAGATAAGACCTATCAAAAATGAAAAAACCTAATAATTTTCAACGTATTCGCGAACTAAACTATTTACAGCAAGCGTCACTAGCCGCAGCAATGATAGAGCGTATGCTTCCTAATTATGTGCTGTTCAGTGAGGCGCTTGAGTTTGGTAATGCAGCCGAATTACGCAATGTATTAAATTCACTTTGGGAAAAATTGCTAATTCCAAAAGCAAAAATAAGCCTTGAAAAACTTAATGAAAAAGTTGAATTAAATACGCCTGATTTAAATGACTTTGATATGTTTGGTGTTTACCCTGCAATTGATACTTGTACAGCGCTGATCACGCTTATCAATGGTATGCAACAAAAAGAAGAGGCTAACTTCGTTGATGTGTGTAAGATTTCGCAAGCGAGTGTTGCCAAATTTATTGAATATCAGCTGACAACTGAAGGTGAAGTTGCTGACAATTCAGCACTTAGAGCACACCCATTAATGAATTATGAAATGGATGTGTTGGCTGAACTAATAGATAAAGTAGAATCATTTCAACGTATAGATAAAGACTCTGCAAAAGAGTTAAAGCAACTAGCGCTGGCAGATGGTCAAAGTAATATTGGCATTGAATGCTAGGAAATATCTGAGCTGCTTACCTTTGCAGTAAGTAGCTCGTTACTTGCCCAAAATTCTTCTCTTTTAAAATTTGCCAGTTTGAAGGCAATTCAAGATTGGTTAACTCTTTTTCAACTTCAAGATAAATAACAGCATCGTCAGCTAATAATTGAAGTTCTTCAAGTAAATGGCATGTGTTTGAAGCAAGATCTTTTCTAAATGGAGGATCGATGAAAACCAAATCATAGCTGCCAGTCAACTTTGGTAATACTTCTAAACAATTACCATTAAACAATTGTGTATTGTCAGCACTTAGTAGTTTAATATTTTCTGCAAGTTGACGATGTGCAAGATTATCAAGTTCAATAAAGGTTACATTTTCGGCATAACGAGACAATGCTTCAAAACCAAGGCCGCCAGAGCCAGCGTAACAATCTAACACGTTCGCATTACTGGTATACGGCATTAACCAGTTAAAAACAGTTTCTTTCACTCTATCTGTAGTCGGCCTTAAACCTTCTACATCCAATACTTTTAGCTTTCGAGAGCGGAACTTACCACCAATAATTCTAATTTGACCAGAACTCATTGTTGGCTTGTTTTTGGACTTGTGTGATCTCATTACAAATTTACTTACAGAATTAGACTAAAAAACCAATATGATTTTTTTCATTCATCGGTGAAAGTGATACCATATTGGGAATTGTAGTTTATCAGAATTTTGTGATTGGTATTTAACTTAAATGGCAAAAAATAAATTTTTATCTTGGCTTGGTTTTGGCAAAAAAGACGAGCAACAGCAACAAGAAGAAGCCCGTTTAGCGGCAGAAGAACAAGCGCGATTAGAAGCGGAAGAAAAAGCAAAAATTGAAGCTGAGGCAGAAGCAAAGCGTCAAGCAATCGATGCTGCTCGTTTAGCAGCTGAGGCGGAAGAAA
>NZ_JAPEHW010000043.1 GCF_028875915.1 Pseudoalteromonas sp. G4 | reverse complement strand
TTTTTATGCTTTGTAAGACGAATTATCGTACTGGTAACTCAATGTCTTTAAACAAATAATCAACATCATCTTGATTACGTAGCATGCATGCACGCTCAACGATGGTTTTATCTAAATGAGGCGCGAATCGCTCGATAAAATCATACATGTAGCTGCGCAGGAAGGTGCCTTTTCTGAAACCAATTTTGGTGGTGCTTGCTTCAAACAAGTGACTCGCATCAATGACTACTAGGTCTTTATCGTTCATTTCATCAATGGCCATAGAGGCAACAACACCCACACCTAAGCCTAAACGCACATAGGTTTTAATCACGTCAGCGTCGGTTGCCGTAAACACGATTTGTGGCTCTAATCCGTGTTTAGTAAATGCTTTATCTAATTCAGAACGCCCAGTAAAACCAAATACATAAGTGATTAACGGGAATGCAGCAACATCTTGAATTGTTAAATTATTTGCCTTTGCTGCCAATGGGTGATCTTTAGCCACTACAATACTACGATTCCAGTGATAACACGGCAACATGATTAAATCGGTATACAGGTGCAATGCTTCTGTAGCTATAGCAAAGTCTGCGTCACCACGTGCTGCAGCGTCGGAAATTTGTTGCGGTGTACCTTGATGCATGTGCAGCGACACTTTTGGGTATTTATTCATAAACCCTTGAATCACATTTGGTAATGCATAACGTGCTTGGGTATGTGTGGTAGCAATATTTAACTTACCTTGATCAGGTAAAGTATGCTCATTTGCAACCGCTTTAATACTTTCAACTTTCGCCAGTATTTCACGGGAGATATTAATAATATCTTTACCAGCAGGGGTAACATGCGTTAAATGCTTACCGCTACGACCAAAGATTTGCACACCTAGCTCATCTTCAAGCATACGTACTTGTTTTGAAATACCAGGTTGCGATGTATATAAGTTTTCAGCGGTTGCTGAAACATTTAAGTTGTGATTGAGTACTTCAACAATGTACTTTAGCTGCTGTAATTTCATAGCGAGTATTTTGTATTTATTATTACCTTTATTTATATACTTTTGTCTCTTTTATGCCAAGCATAAATTCAAATCTTGCGTATATATTCCAATATTAACTACTAGACTTTTGTAAAAATAAGAAAAAAGCGTCTAAATTATTAGTATCAAAAATAATTTTCGGTAAATATGGTCAACCCACTGCAACGATATAAATCTGTCTCCGTGCTGATTCTGGATGATTACTCAGAGTTTCGTCTCTCTTTAAAACAAATGGTAGAAAGCTTTGGGGTTAACCATGTAGATGTGTGCACAAATGCTGAAGATGCACTCTCCTGTTACAGTGAACACTATCATGACATCTTGTTAGTGGATTACAACTTAGGTGACGGCCTTAACGGTTTACAATTACTTGCTGAGTTAAATCACCGTAATTTATTAAAATATGGCACTAACTATGTGCTTATCACTGGCGAAACAGCGTCTGATTTAGTGATGGGCGCACTTGAATATCGACCAGACGATTATCTAGCAAAACCCTTTACTAAAACGACACTAAAATCGCGTCTCGATAAGTTAGTTGAAAAGAGCCTTGCCTTTAAACCAATTTATACCGCGTTAAATCAAAACAAGCCTAAAACCGCCCTATCTCTTTGTGACCAATTAATGGCAGAAAATAAACGGGTTGGTATTGAATGTTTTCGGCTAAAAGCTGAAATCTACTTAAAACAGCTTAACTACACTCAAGCCTTAAGTATTTATAATTCAATTTTACATAAGCGTGAACTCAGCTGGGCGCAAATGGGAGCTGCGGTGTGTTATTTAGCGCTCGGGGAAAGCCATCAAGCACTCGAACTTTGTAAGTTAATTGCTACTAAGAACCCAAATGCAGTTGAAGCTTATGATTTAGCATGTGAATGTTTTGTAGAGCAGCAAGATTTCGAATCAGCCTACGCCATTACACAAAAAGCCATTGCGCATTCGCCCAATTCGATTGTCAGACAACGACAATTAGCAATGTTAGCAACGCGCTATCACGAACTGGAAGTTGCATTTAATGCATACAAACGTGTGTTACAACTCGCAAAATATTCTTGTTTGGCACAATTGGATGATTATTTGAATCAGTTATGTGTGTGTACAACTATTCAGCTGAGCGACAGCGGTGCCAGTGCACGGCGTGTGAAAAAAGAATATCCCAATGTTTATCGTTCGATAAACAAACTTTACCCTAGTATTCAGTCACAGCTTGCCATTGAGTTACACCAAAGCTTTGTCGAATATTTAGCTGATAAAACAGGTAAAAAAGGTGAAAAGCTGATTTTAACATGCGATAGAGTCGCTGAATTTCCAGACCCTCTTAATCCTGCCTTTGTGAACATGTTAGAGCTGGTGATGAAGTATGCTGATATTGAACGGATCAGCAGCACATTAGACCCTCTAGTCACTAAGGAAAAAGCCAAACTAATATCTCACGATGATCATGAAAAATCTGAAAATTTTAACCACCAAGGCATGGTGAAATATAAAGAAAAAGCATTTGAAAGTGCTCAAGGCGCCTTTGCAACAGCCTTGGCAAATGCTCCGAACAATCCAAATATCGCACTCAACCTTTTGCAAGCGGCCTACCAATTGCATAAGCAACAGCAAAAATTTACGTTAACCAAACGTCAATTCGCATTGTCATTCAATGCATTGAAATCCCTTGCTCCACATGATCATCGCCATAAGCAAAGCCAAAGTCTGTTAAACTTTGCTAAAGCTAAATTATCGGGGTAGCTATGGAAGATAATAAAATCGACTTTTCAGTGGTGCTTGGTGCCAGTATGCATGATATGAAAAACTCTTTGTGCATGTTGCTACAGTCAATGGAAACCATTAGCCAAAGTATTGAACACACACCTCAAGCACAATCAGAATTTGCGAAAATTCATTACGAAGTTGCCCGTGTAAACTCAAATTTATTACAAATTTTAGCGCTCTACCGCGAGCACAATGCTCAACTACCACTCAATATTGAAGAGCATTTTCTTGATGATGTGATTGATGAATTACTGGCAAAAAATGAAATGTATATCACCAATAAAAACATTTCTGTTGAATGTGAAATTGAGCAAGATTTATCATGGTTTTTTGATGCGGACCTTATTTCAAATCTGCTTAATGATATTTTGATAAATGCCCTAAAATATACCTCTGACCAAATTTTAATTTGCGCAAAACTAGTAGATAATTCTTTAGTGATTGAAATACATGACAATGGTGATGGCTATCCCGAGAGTATGTTAGAAAAGGCTAATAATGAGATGACCTCTGCCCTATTGAGCCAAGGACGTACCGGTCTTGGCATTTATTTTGCCAATTTAATTGCTTCAGCACACATCAATAAAGATCAAAAAGGGTACATCAAACTGGCTAACGACGGACGCTTTGGTGGCAGTCGTTTCACATTGATTTTGCCTTAAGTAAAAGCTGATAATAAAGTGGTATTATTAGTATTTTCCTTTTTAGAACACTACAATAAGTAATTAGAATTAGTTAATATTAGGCGAATTATAATAATGAGAAAAACTCTATGATAGTGTACGTCATTATAGCTTTAATTGTCGCTTTGATAGTCATTGGTGTATGGGTCAATGCCGTGCAACAGCATAAAGAGAAGCAAAATGCAGAGCGTAGACAAGAATTAACCAAGCAGAAAAAAATCATTGAAGAGTCAGAAGAAATATTGATGAATTCCGCCAATATTCCTATGTCGAAAGCACTTTTTACAATTTTGTACCAACGAATTTATGCTGCATTAGCCATAATGGCCGAACTTTCTCCCACCTCAAAAGAAATAAAAAACCGATTGGTGGAGGCTAGAAATCGATTAGAGAATTCAGCTAGTCAGGACACTTCTGCTGAAAATGTATCCCTACCTGACAATGAAAAGCAAGTCATTGCACTGTTACAAGGTGTTAAAAAGCTGCGGAGTGTAGTGCGCTCTGAACATTCGAAAGGAAAAATTGATACCCAGGTTTTTCTCAATGAAGATAAGCGTTTAGAAAAGATCCAATTACAAGTAAATATCGACAGCCAGCTTAAACGCGGCAAAGCGGCGCGTAATGCCAACATGCTGGGTTCAGCTCGCCAGTACTTCGAAAAAGCATTAGCTATTATTAACTCATTAAACTTCACTGATGAATACGTGACTTCACGGAAAAATGAGCTTGAAGATTTACTCAATGAAATTATGTCTGAGCTCAAAGCAACAAATGCTACGGATGCTAAGAAGAAGCTCGACAACGAGAAAGATGACTTAGATGTGCTATTTGCACCGAAGAAAAAGTGGTAGCTTAAAGAAATTAATTGTTAAAAAGGGCGTACTTTACGCCCTGTTCTATTTTAGCTGGATTTCTGTTTTTCTATCTGGGCGAATACCACGTCAAAAATTTCTTTAAAGGTATGTGCTTTTTCATTAATGTTAATTGGTATGTGAAGGACTCTTGCAATATCACTGGCTGATATCAAACCTCTGAGTGCATGATCTTGATCTATTAATAAGACATGTTGCTGACCCAAATTACGTAACGTCGCAAGTACATCACCAATAGTGTAATTACTAATTTTCGAAAAATTAATTGCCCGCATATCTTCTTTTTTCACCATTAGGTTTTCAACGGTTAAATCAGCTCTTGGCACGTTTCGAAGCTGTGCATTATGCAGTACCTTATAAGATGATAAATCGCTAGAGCTAATAACCCCCATAAAGTTTTCATCATGATCAATGACTATTTTTGACCTAACGTGCCCCATTTTCATCATATATAAAGCTTCATCTACCAAAACATCTTTTTCAATAAATTGCGGACGTTTTTGATTAAAGTCAGTAACAATATGAGACGCATTACTTGAAATATCGAGAGCTTCTGTATCACACATGCTAGAAATAGATTGCACATTACTCATTGGAATGGTTTCAATCACTCTAAAATCAGTCATATAACCTCCTCACAGGTGGGGAATTATGATTTTATCAATGTGCATAGGCACTAAAATCTGTGTGGGTTATTGTTAACTATGGTAAAAATTTCTATTTTTTCAAATTATTAAATGCATTATGTTGCTCTATTCGTGCCTTAAATTGCGATAGCACATCCAGTAACTCGATCGGTAAAAAAGGTTTAAAGAGTACTTCATCAATGCCGTAAGACTTACAATAATTGTATTCATCTTCCCTATCACTTGAAGTAACAGCAATAATTGGCACACCTGGCATATCTGCTGGTTCTGACATTCTTATTTTTTGAGCTGCATCATAGCCATTCATTTTTGGCATCGCACAATCCATTAAAATGATGTCAATTTCATGTTGATGTTGCTGCCAAAGCTCAACAGCTTCTTGTCCATTGCTGGCAATTAGCACGTTATCGCCTCGATTCATTAAAATTGCACTTAATACCCGTTGACTGATTGGCGCATCATCAGCGATTAACACGGTTAAAGGTGATGTATCAGGCGCAACCGTAAAGCCAATGCTGGTATTAATTTGATGAATTAAATCTGCTTTGATTTCAGTCGGGTGTTTAGGTAATTGCCATACTTTGTTATAACCAACATTGAGTAACTGACTTATTTCGCCATCACCTATTTCATCACCAAAAACAATTAAAGTTGCAGGGCGATTAAACCTGTGACGGTTAATTTTTTCATAGAAGCTTGATAACTGATCACTCAGCTCAGAATGCGACAGTAAAACAAAATCAAAGCTAGTCTGCCTTAAATCATCCCCTAACATGTAGTCGAGTGCTAACTCAGCATCTTGCACATGGGTGACTTGCATCTGCCAATCAGCAAATAACTCTCCCAGATACCGTGCCAAAAACATTCTGTTATCAAGAATAAGTACGCGTTTATTGATCAGTAACGAATCATCATTAAAGTGATTTTCAATTACCGAACTGTTTGGTAATGCAAGGGTAAAACGCATATCAGTGCCAAGGCCAAGCTTAGAATTAATAGATAACTTTCCACCCATTAAACTCACTAAATTTTGTGTGATGGTTAACCCTAGTCCTGAACGGTTTTTATCATGAATACGCTTTGACTTAGGTATATTCAATTTTGCTAAGGTCGCTTCATCAATACCATGGCCACTGTCTCGCACACTAAATGTTAACTCAGATAGACCAGTGGTTACTTCAGCATCAACTGTTAAATTAATTTCACCACGATCCGTATATTTAATCGCTTTATTAACCAAGTTGCTTAACACTTGCTTTAAACGCACTGAATCGCCGACAAGATAATGATTAATTGCTGGGTCTACATAAGTCAGCAAACGTAAATTTTTTTCTTGTGCTTTTAATTCACACTCCTGAAAAACATCACGAACAAGTGTATGAATATCAAAAATGTGTTGATCAAGAGACAGCTGACGATGTTCTATTTTAGAGAAATCAAGCACACTATTGAGCAATTCAAGCATGTTAAATGCACTTTTTTGAATAACATTTACGTAACTATGTTGGCGGTGATCTAGTTTTGTTTCTGACAATAAGTGGGTCATTCCAAGCAAGCCATTCATTGGCGTTTTCACTTCCATACTTATATTTGCTAAGAACTCACCTTTTAATTTATTGGCGTTTTGCTCAGATTGCTTCTGTTTTTTAAGGTCGCTAAACGATTTAGACAACGCCGCCATCATTTCATTAAATTCTACCACTAGACGATTAATTTCATCATCACGTGATTTTTTCCTGTCTAACTTAAATTCCTCTGGCGTTGACATATTCACATGGCTCATCGCATAGGCAAGATGATTTAAATGACGGGTAACAAGCAAGTGCACCAATGTGAAGATAATCAATGACACAATAAAGGTTTTAGCGCCTTGAGTTAGTAGCGTTACCACCACTTTATCAGCAAGATAACCATACACACCTGACATATCCATGACGACAATGAGCTCACCAAGATGATACTTAGTGCGGTTGAAACGATAATCAACAGCCCATGATTTTTGTTTCGCGTATTTGGTATCGGTTTTATTTACTGAAAGCCGTTTAGCATTGTCTTGCCAAATGGCCACTGAAGAAACATTGGGTAGCTCACTGATTCCTTGCAATAATAACTCAAGTTGCTTTTCGTCTTCCGCCCAAAGTGCGTTCGTTACTGAGGGTAAGTGGCTTTTTTCGATTTGGGCAAAACCCTGATCGATAACACTGAGATCACGCTTGTAGTCCATCCAAATAATGGTACTTGTGATCATTAAGGTCAGCAGAGAGCTGGTAAGTAAAATACCTAAAAGTAACTGTTTTGCTAAGGGATGTTTAAGTTTCAACGGACTACAGTAAATTATAATTATTCTTGTTTATAAATGTAGACCAAGATGTCGCTTTTTTAAACTTTTTGTTGCAACTTCTAATTGAGTAACTGTCAACTTACTCAATTAGAAGTGAATTTTTCAAGACTATTCGCAATGAGGCTGTTTGTTTTGCGACTTAGCTTGATTGTGCAATGCCATCGCATCTGGCATCCAGCTGCGTAAGTCACTAATACGTGTGTCTGAAGATGGGTGCGTTGATAAAAACTCTGGTGGCGCGCCTGTATTATTAGCTGCCATATTGCGCCAAAGCTCAACTGACTCTTTAGGATTAAAACCCGCTTTAGCCATAAGCTCCAAACCAATTTTATCGGCTTCACTTTCATGCATACGGCTAAATGGCATCATGCCTAGGTATTCGGTGCCAAGGCCCAAAGCCATCATAGTTTCATTGTGTAGGCGGTTACCCTGAGAGCGACTGTAAGCATCTGCAACTTGAAGACTTGCTTGCTTAATACCAGCTGCAGTCATGCGCTCATTAGAGTGCTCTGCAATTACATGACCTACTTCATGACCTAATACAGTTGCAAGTTGATCTTGCCCTTTTGCCACTTTTAAAAGGCCAGTATGCACACCAATTTTACCACCTGGTAATGCAAACGCATTTGCAGATGGTTCTTCAAACACCACAACTTCCCATTGCTGTTTGGCATATTTTGCTGGCAGAACTGAAATTACATTATCAGCAACACACTGTACATAACGATTCACCTTAGTGTCGCTATTAATCGGTTGTTGCTTTTTCATTTGCGCAAAACTTTGCTTGCCAAGTTGATTCATTTCAGCTTCAGAGTACATTGCAATTTGAGTTCGCCCTGTTGGACTGGATTTGCACCCAACTAGCGTTGCTGCTAATGAAATTGAAATCACTAAATGAGATAGTTTCATACCCTTTTCCCTAGTGTAATTTTGCGCTGTTAAATTGGTACTTAAGCATTTACACACTGCAACAAGAACCATTGCTAGGTAATAAATTAAAATGCCTTAATACACTGTTACATTTTGACTGTTGCTATTCACAGCTCATGGTTTCAAAGACTTTATTTTACACGTAAAATGAACAAGCACTATACCCTGACTAAGAATTTCCGTGACTGATAAAATCCTTTCAAAATCAATCCTTCCTCTTTTATCTGCACTGGTGGCAACGACCCCACTTGCAATTGACCTCTACTTGCCTGCATTTGTGGCAATCTCCGTCTATTTCGATACAAATATGGCAAATGTACAACTTTCATTAAGCAGTTACTTGGCCGGTTATGCCATTGGTATGATGTTATTTGGGCCACTGATAGATCAAAAAGGAAGACGACTTTTTGCCCTGTTTGGCTTACTCGGTTTTGCCATGTGTTCATTTTTACTTACGGTAACAAAATCAATTGATACTTTTATTGCACTTAGATTTGCGCAAGCATTTTTTGGTTCTGCAGTAACCGTTGTGGTGCCCGGCATCATTCGTCACATGTACCAAGAAAACACAGCAAAAGGCATGTCATATGTCTCAATGATTATGATGCTAGCGCCATTGCTTGCACCTAGTATAGGCAGTGTATTAATGATCACTTGGCATTGGCATGCGATTTTTTACGCTTTAACACTCTATGCTTTAGTGTTATTCACACTTGCTTATTTCTTTTTGCAAGAAGTACCCATTCACCCGAGTAAATTGAGAGGGGCAGCTTTATTTTTGTCAAATTATCGAATCGTATTAACAAATCACAAGGCTCGTTTTGATATTGTGATTTCAATGCTCGCCTCGTTTGCTTTTTTTTGCTTTTTAACCAAAGTTTCAGCGATTTATATGGCGCACTTTAAAGTCAGTGAAACCGAATTTGGTGTACTTTTCGCCTTTAATGTTTTAGCTCTGATGTTGGGTAATTTTATTAATACTCGCTTGGTACCGCGATTTGGCTCTCGCAAGATGTTAAATCTCGGGCTGATGGTGAGCTTTGTTTCTGTAACATGCTTAATTTTTGTCAGTACTTTTACAGAAAATGTGTATTTAGTAGCGGCGTTTATTGCGCCGTTGATGATGAGTTTAGGCATCATGGCGACCAATGCTGATGCCTTAATTTTAATTAATTTTAAAAAGAAGTCTGGTACAGCAACTGCGGTAATTGGTACCTTGCGTTTTGGCAGTGGCGCACTTGCTGGGCCTATTTTAGCGTTTATTCCATTACCGTCAAGCACAGGCTTTGCTGTTGCCATGGCGATTGCTGTAAGCGGTATTTTAATTTGCCAATTAAAGCAACTTAAATATGGTCATTAAAAATAGTAAATAACAATTCAGGCATAAAAAAAGCTGTAACCAAGTTACAGCTTTTTTTTTAAATTTAGGGCTGATTATTCAGCTGCTTTCGATACCATTACCATGGCTGGACGAAGTAAACGACCATTAAGTAGGTAACCTTTTTGCATTACTGCAATCACAGTGTTTGGCGCTACATCAGCAGATGGTTGAATTGACATTGCCTGGTGGAATTCAGGGTTAAATGCTTCACCTTGTGGTGATACAACTTCAACGCCAAACTTAGCAACAGCGTCTACAAAGCTTTTAGCTGTCATTTCAACGCCTTCGATAACAGACTTAACTGCATCATTCTCTTTGTCAGCAAACTCAATCGCACGCTCTAAGTTGTCAAGCACTGGTAATAGTTCATTTGCAAACTTTTCTAGAGCAAATTTATGTGCTTTTTCAACATCTTGCGCTGCACGGCGACGCATGTTTTCTACTTCTGCCGCAGCGCGAATAACACTGTCTTTTTGCTCTTCGATTGTTTGTTTAGCCGCTTCAAGCTCCGCGTTTAATACTGCGATTTCAGCTTCTGCGCTTAACTCTTCACCACCTTGAAGCTCTTCAGCTACTTGCTCAAGGTTTTCCTGTGCTTCTACTTCTTGCTCTGGCTGATTATTTTGCTCAGACATTGATACTCTCCGAATCTTTACAACTGATGCTAATTATGGGGATGGAAAAATGCCTTTCAAGAGTTAATTGCGCAATTAATCGATATTTCATTAATAATTGCTTCAATTTTCGCCGACTTTGGACAAAGCACACACAAACGACCTTGATATATTTCTTGTGAAAAGTAAGGAATACTCAGTAATAAATAATCGTCAAGCTCAGCGATGGGTAACTTATCTTGATACATCACAGAGATTCCCATTTTCAAAGCGAGCTTTTGTTCAACATAATCTAAAAAAGGCGCGCCTACTTGATTAAGTTGCTCTGTCGATAAATCGCCATATAAATAGTGACTGCCAATCACAATGCTGTTTTCAACTTGTAATTGTTCTGCCAAGGCTTTAATCCACATGCCAAGGGAGCCATGACAAAACATCGGCGCACTTTGACGCATTGCAGCCATGCGACGCAACCCTTCTGCAAGATTGTGCCCTGAAAAAACGGTATTTAACCATGCATTAAACTGATTACGTAAAGCATCATTAGCTTCACGCGGTTTTGTTATTTGAATATTCTGACTATTACCATCTCTATCAAAGAGTAAAATAAGCCAATTTTCCACACTGAAATCAAGCACTTCAGCTCGGTAAATATGCTGCTGCATAGCTTCAGGCAGACTCACTAAAACACAAACTTGATAAAGCTGGCTTAAGCGATGCGAAAATTCAGTAAGTTGTTGTGCCGATGGTTGCCAATAATGGGCAATTTCAGAAAGCTGAAAAAACTCATCAAACCAATAACTAAAACCAAGTTCAGTTGGAACACGCCCTGAGGAGGTATGTGGAGCGTATAACAGCCCACTTTTTTCCATGCGCGCCATGGCATTGCGCACGGTTGCACTACAGATGTTAATTTGTTTCTGCTTAACAATATGGCTCGAAGCAACAGGTGTACCTTCACCATTACAATACAAGTCCATTACGGCAGAAAAAATAAGTTGATCACGGGCGCTTAATTTCATGTTTATTATTTATGGCCTGATGATAAAAAATCAAGATATACTGTAGGCACGACTTTATCAGTGACGATTTTATGGCACAAGTATTTAATAACATTGGATTGATTGGTAAACCTAATCATAAAGGTGCTGCAATTACCTTAGCTAAATTGCACACATTTTTAACCGCACTTGGCTATCAAGTGTATGTTGAGAATCGTGTGGCTGAGCCTTTAGTGGGTGAGGAATTTAGTTCATCACTTGTTGAGATTGGCCGCAACTGTGATTTAGCGATTGTGGTTGGTGGTGACGGTAATATGCTAGGTGCTGCACGGGTACTTGCTCGCTTTGATATTGCCGTAATTGGCGTAAACCGGGGTAATCTAGGATTTTTAACTGATCTCGACCCTGATAATTTTGAGCGCGAACTAGAGCAAGTATTGGCGGGCAAATTTAGTGAAGAAAGACCGCCATGAAAAACTAAAAAGCTCTAATACCGCGGTTAACGAAGCAGTGCTTCACGCTAATAAAGTTGCTCACATGATTGAGTTTGAAGCATTTATTGACCGTGAATTTGTGTTTTCGCAAAAGTCAGATGGCCTTATTGTATCCACACCAACTGGCTCTACTGCTTACAGCCTTTCAGGTGGCGGGCCCATTTTGAATCCAAAACTCAATGCTATTTCATTAGTACCTATGTTTCCGCATACTCTAACTAGCCGCCCGCTGGTAGTCGATGCAAATAGTGAAGTGAAATTGGTGCTTAGCCCAGCCAACGATGTTGACCTTCAAGTCAGCTGTGATAGCCATGTGGTACTCGCTGTTTTAGCAGGTGATGAAATTGTCATCAAACGTAGTGAACAACACTTACGTTTAGTGCATCCAAGCAAATATTCGTATTACAATGTTTTGCGCCAGAAGTTAAACTGGGGCAGCAGATTATATTAACTTAAACTTCAACGTTAGAAAGGAAAATAAAAAATGGGGTTTGTTGTATTCTTAGCCACCGTTTTATTAATCGTCTTATTAACTACTTTTTTAGTGATAGACAAAAATCGTAAAAAAGCCATTGCGCTTGAAAAACAACAACAAAATGAGCGAATTGAAATCGTTAGCTCGCGCTATCAACAAGTAATACAAAACTACAGCAAAGCGCGTATTATTAAGCCTAAAGATTCTAGTAGCTTGATGAAAATAAGTAGTAATTTTTTTGTGATGCAAAGTAAGAACGAAGAAAATATTAGCAATTACGAAAAAATAATTGGCCAATTAACCGATCTTCTTGAAGTGGAATTAAGTAAATTTGAGCTTGCTGAAGATAAATTACAGCTTAGCAAACAAATTTATGCCTTTACTGGGCAATTACCGTCTGCTGGTCATCAGTTTAATGCTGATTTTTATTTACATCAATTGCCGTCTTTAAGCCAGCAAGTAATCACCAGTCAGTATCAAACCATAAGTGAAGAGCCAGAAGAGTCGCAGCTTGAAACTGAAGTTTAGTATTGTAAATGAATCTGAAGTGCTAACATTTTAGCACTTCTCCCCTACCTATAAATTTAATCCACGCAAACCCAACTTAAATAATCGTAATTTTTAACTTGCCTATTTTTTAATTACTGTATAAATTACCAGTTAATGTACTGTATGGATAATCAGTTATGTTAACGTCATTACAAGTAACAAATTTTGCAATTGTTGAACACCTTGATATCGAGTGGCAATCAGGCATGACCACTATTACGGGTGAAACTGGTGCGGGTAAATCTATTGCCATTGATGCCCTTTCTCTATGTTTGGGCGAGCGTGCAGAAGCCTCGATGGTTAGAGAAGGCGCAGATAAAGCGCAAGTATCGGCAGTATTTGATATTCAACACTTACCTGCGGCAAAACATTTTATAAATGAGCACGAACTTGGCGATAACACCGAATGCGTAATTCGTCGTGTCGTTGCAGCCAATGGCCGCAGCAAAGCATTTATAAATGGGGTTATGGTTCCTGCCGGTCAATTAAAAACGCTTGGCAATTTATTGATTTCAATTCACGGTCAACATGCGCATCAACAGCTAAATAAAGCAAACTATCAACTTACAGTAGTCGATAGCTTTGCGGGTCACACTGAGCTTTTAAACGAAGTTAAAACAGCGTACAACCAATTACAATCGCTTGAGCGAGAGCAAAAACAGTTAGCTCAAACGCTACAACAAGCTGCAGCTGAAAAACAACTGCTTGAGTACCAGGTTGCTGAATTAGATGAGTTTGCATTAGCCACTGGCGAGTATGAAGAAATTGAACAACAACATACCCTATTAAGCAATGCAAATTCGTTGTTAGAAGGCACACAAAAAGAACTACAAATTATCTATCAACAAGATAACTACAACGCTTACTCAATGGTGCAATCAAGCGCAAACCAAATAGCAGAACTTGCAAACCTTGATAAGAAACTTGCGCCTATTGCAGACTTACTTTTTGAAGCAGGCATAACGCTTGAAGAAGCTGCCCGTGAATTAAGCCATTATCAAGACAGTGTTGAAATGGATCCAAGCCAACTATCTGAGCTTGATGAGCGTATATCACGTGCGCTTGATTTAGCTAGAAAACATGATATTACTCCGGAAGAGTTGCCAAACTTGCATGCCGAGTTACAACAAAGCCTTGCAAATATAGAGCAAAACGACGAGCGATTTAATGAGTTAGAAGCTGAAATAGTCAAAGCAAAAGAGCATTATTACGCATGCGCTGGCGTGCTTTCTGAAAGTCGCTCAGCGGCGGCAAAGGCGCTATCAGAGCAAGTCACCAAATCGCTTGTCAGTTTGTCGATGGAAAATGCAAAATTTGCGATTTGCATCGAACAGCAAGCCTCGGTTACCAGCAGTAAAGGGTCTGATACGGTTGATTTTCAGGTTGCTGCCAATACAGGTCAACGCTTACAACCACTGCATAAAGTGGCGTCTGGCGGTGAGCTTTCTCGAATTAGCCTTGCTATTGAAGTGATTATTGCTGATAAGATGACCACACCAACGCTTATTTTTGATGAAGTAGACGTAGGTATTTCAGGACCTACCGCTTCAGCTGTAGGTAAACTGCTTCGTCAGTTAGGAAAGAGTACGCAAGTAATCTGTGTAACTCACTTACCACAAGTGGCATCAAGTGGTCATAACCAATTTTTTGTCAGTAAAACTGACGATGGTAAACAAACTAATACGCGCATGGCAGTACTTGATAACACAGGCCGTATTGATGAAATTGCACGTTTGCTAGGTGGTACAAATATCAGTGATATTACACGCACTAATGCCTCTGAATTGTTATCGCAATATCACTAAGCGATTACAATTTTCAAATAACAAAAAGGTGGGCTATGCCCACCTTTTTAATTGCTTAGAAAACTTATCTAGCATGATTACACTTCTAGATAATCCATAATACCTTCTGCAGCATTTCGCCCTTCATAAATAGCGGTAACCACTAAGTCAGAGCCCCTAACTGCATCACCACCAGCAAATATTTTTGGGTTAGATGTTTGGTGAGTAAATGCACCTTGTTCTGGCGCAACAATGCGTCCCCACTTGTCTAGTTCAACATCGAACTCGCTGAGCCAAGGCATTGCATGAGGTTGGAAACCAAACGCCATAATCACAGCATCGGCAGGCAAAATGTGCTCTGAGCCAGCAACCTCTTCAGCACGTTGACGACCATTTTGATCCGCCTCACCAAGTTGCGTTTTAACCATTTTAACACCAGTAACTTTACCGCTGTCATTTAGCACTACGCCCTTAGGTTGCACATTAAACATAAACTCAACGCCTTCTTCTTTGGCATTTTTTACTTCACGTACAGAACCAGGCATATTTGCTTCATCACGACGGTAAGCACACACTACGCTGCTAGCGCCTTGTCGAATTGAAGTTCGCACACAGTCCATCGCTGTATCACCACCACCTAGTACCACAACACGCTTGCCTTGCATATTAATATACGCATCGGAATTATTATCGTAACCCATTTGGAAATTGGTATTGGCAATTAAGAACGGTAATGCATCATACACACCGTCAGCATCTTCATTTTCAAGACCCGCACGCATGTTTTGATAGGTACCAACGGCTAAAAAGACTGCATCGTATTCATCAATGATTGTCTGAAGTGCAATGTCTTTTCCAACTTCCGTGTTAAGTACAAACTCAACGCCCATGCCTGTAAATATCTCGCGGCGATTTTCCATCACTGACTTTTCGAGTTTGAACGATGGAATACCAAAAGTCAGTAAGCCACCAATTTCTGGATGACGATCAAATACCACAGGTTTTACGCCATTACGCGCTAGAATGTCAGCACACCCTAAACCAGCCGGACCCGCGCCAATAATAGCAACTTTCTTGTCGCTCCAAACGACATGCGACATATCAGGCTTCCAGCCCATTGCGAAAGCGGTATCAGAAATATACTTTTCGATATTACCAATGGTCACAGCACCAAACTCATCATTCAGCGTACATGCACCTTCACAAAGCCTATCTTGTGGGCAAACACGACCACACACTTCAGGAAGACTGTTAGTACGGTGAGATAGCTCCGCAGCTTCAATTACTTTGCCCGCTTTAATTAACTTCAACCATTGTGGAATGTAGTTATGCACGGGGCACTTCCATTCACAATATGGATTTCCGCAATCTAAACAGCGATCCGCTTGCGAATCTACTTGCTTTGCCGAGAATGGCTCATAAATTTCAACGAACTGCTTTTTACGTGACGAAATAGGCTTTTTACGCGGATCGACACGTTGCACATCGATAAATTGATATACGTTTTGCGACATACTACTTCTCCTATTGCGCCTGTATTCTAAGTTCAGCACTTGAACGTGCTCTGTG
This sequence comes from Pseudoalteromonas sp. G4, assembly GCF_028875915.1. GTDB lineage: Bacteria > Pseudomonadota > Gammaproteobacteria > Enterobacterales > Alteromonadaceae > Pseudoalteromonas. The sequence continues at coordinate 17,785 of NZ_JAPEHW010000043.1, read as the reverse complement.
ACCAAGTAATCCTTGAACATCGCTTGATTTAGGCTTAACTAATCTAAACTTGCTAATGAAATGCTCAAAGTCAGCGAGAATTTCTTCAGCACGATTCGACTGCGTTGCTTCCAAATGTTCGCCAATTAAACCGCGTAAATGCTCATGATGAATATTTAAGTCATCAAGTTCTACTAGCTCTACTAGCTCTGTATTGATGCGTTTATCAAAGTCACCCTTTTCGTCAAGCACATAAGCGAAGCCACCTGTCATACCGGCACCAAAGTTAATGCCTGTATCACCTAGCACACACACAATACCGCCTGTCATATATTCACAGCCATTATCACCAAGGCCTTCAACTACTGCGATTGCACCTGAGTTACGTACCGCAAAGCGTTCACCAGCGCGACCAGCAGCAAATAAGCGTCCACCCGTAGCACCATATAAACAAGTATTACCAGCAATGGTTGCTAAATGAGATTTAAACGATGAACCAATTGGTGGGCGCAGTGAAATTTTACCGCCTGCCATGCCTTTACCAACATAGTCATTTGCATCGCCAGTTACATGCAGTTCTAAACCACCAGCATTCCAAACACCAAGCGATTGCCCTGCTGTGCCTTGCAGCTCAATGATAATTGGATCAGCAGCTAGGCCCTGATTACCATGTTGATCCGCAATATAACCAGATAACAACGCGCCTACTGAACGGTCGGTATTACGAATTGCAGCGCGAAGCTTGATAGATGTTTTGCTGTCAATTGCCTCTTTCGCTTGTGCTAGTAACTGCTCGTTTAACTTACCTTCATAATGCGAAGTATTAGCAGCGCTACAATAGAGCGTTTCACCACTTTTATTATTTGGAGTCGCAATTACAGGCGAAAGATCGAGCTTACTTTGTTTTGCAGTTGTACCTTCAAGCACTTCTAGTAAATCGGTGCGACCAATTAAGTCCACGAGTTTACGAACACCCAAACTTGCCATGATTTCACGGGCTTCCTGTGCAATAAACTTAAAGTAGTTCATCGCCATTTCTGGTAAGCCATGATAATGCTTGGCACGCAGTGTTTCGTCTTGCGTTGCAACACCGGTTGCACAGTTATTTAAATGACAGATTCGTAAGTATTTACAACCCAACGCAACCATTGGGCCTGTACCAAAGCCAAAGCTTTCTGCACCTAGAATTGCCGCTTTAATAATGTCTAAACCGGTTTTTAAACCGCCATCTGTTTGCAGACGAATACGGTGTCTTAAACCATTTTCCACCAGCGCTTGTTGCGTTTCAGCAAGGCCTAACTCCCAAGGACAGCCCGCATATTTTACAGACGTTAATGGTGATGCACCTGTACCGCCGTCGTAGCCTGCAATTGTAATTAGGTCTGCGTACGCTTTGGCAACACCTGTGGCAATTGTGCCAACACCTGGCTCAGATACCAGTTTTACAGAAATCATTGCATCTGGATTAACTTGTTTTAAGTCGAATATTAGTTGCGCCAAATCTTCAATAGAATAAATATCGTGATGTGGCGGTGGCGAAATTAAGGTGACGCCAGGTACCGAATAACGCAGCTTAGCAATGTATGGCGTTACTTTTTCACCTGGTAACTGACCACCCTCACCTGGTTTTGCGCCTTGCGCTACTTTAATTTGAATGACGTCTGCATTTTTAAGGTAATGTGGCGTTACCCCAAAGCGGCCTGAAGCAACTTGCTTGATACGTGAGTTCTTTTCAGTACCGTAACGTGCTACATCTTCACCACCTTCACCCGAGTTAGAACAGCCACCTAAGCGGTTCATGGCGATGGCTAATGCTTCGTGAGCTTCTGGTGATAACGCACCAATACTCATAGCAGCAGAGTCAAAACGTTTGTATAACTCTGTCGCATCTTCAACTTCGCTTACATCAATTGCGGTTTGGTCGGTTTTCAGTTTCAACAAATCACGGATGTTGGTCACAGGACGATTATTTACCAAATCTGCGTATTTTTCGTAGTCTTGGTAATTGCCCGAACGTACCGCTACTTGCAATGTTTGAATAACATCTGGGTTATACGCGTGGTATTCACCGTTATGCACGTATTTTAATAATCCACCATGCTCCAGTGGTTTACGCTTAATCCACGCTTTACGCGATAGGTTTAGTAAATCTTGATGGAAGTCGCTAAAATCAGCACCTTGAATCCGTGATACCACTCCCGAGAAACAAAGCTCAATGACTTCATCGCTAAGTCCTACAGCTTCAAACAACATTGAGCAGCGATAACTTGCAACTGTGCTAATGCCCATCTTCGACATGATTTTGTATAAGCCTTTGTTTATCGCATTGCGATAAGCCAAGGTTACATCACGGTATGATTTATCTAAGCTACCGTTATCAACCATTTGTGTCAGTGTTTCATACGCTAAATACGGATAAATAGCCGTTGCACCAAAACCTAACAACACCGCAAATTGGTGTGGGTCACGACAGCTCGCAGTTTCAATAATGATATTCGTATCGCAACGTAAGTTTTTACTTACTAAACGACGCTGTACTGCACCAACAGCCATTGCAGCTGGAATTGGTAATGTATCTGGTGTTAAACCTTTATCGCTTAACACAATTAACACGGTACCTTGACGAGCCAGTTCTTCTGCTTGATCGCACACGGTTTCAATAGCGGACAGTAACGACTCATCTTTATCGTAGTTAATAGACAATGATGCAAACGAATAATGCGCCTGATCAGCCGATAAAAGCTGAGTCATATCAGAGTAAGTTAGTACCGGTGAAGAAAACTGTAAACGTTTTGCGTGACCCGTTGTTTCATTAAACACATTTTGTTCACGGCCAATACAGGTAGCCAGTGACATTACATGATTTTCACGTAATGGGTCGATTGGCGGGTTAGTTACCTGCGCAAATTTTTGACGGAAATAGTCATACACTAAACGAGATTGCGATGAAAGCACAGCAAATGGCGTGTCATCCCCCATCGAGCCTGTCGCTTCTTGGCCCGAATTACCCATTGGACGGATAACTTGGTCTAGCTCTTCATTACTGTAAGCAAATTGTTTGTGGTAAACAGCGAGCAATTCATCATCAAATTCACGTTGGCCAATAAGAGTCTTGTCTTCAAGATCCTCAAGCGGCTTTAAACGTTTAACATTATCACTAAGCCATGCTTTATACGGGTGACGTGCTTTTAAATCTTCATCAATTTCTGATGACTGCCATACTTTGCCATGCAGCGTATCAATTACTAATAACTCACCAGGCCCTACGCGGCCTTTTTCTTTTACTTCATCAGCTGTGTAGTCCCAAATACCCACTTCTGAGGCTAAGGTAATGTGATTGTCTTTGGTGATTACATAACGGGCTGGGCGTAAACCATTACGGTCAAGGTTACAGGCAGCAAAGCGACCGTCTGACATTACAAGGCCAGCCGGACCATCCCAAGGCTCCATATGCATTGAGTTAAAATCATAAAATGCGCGGAGGTCTTCATCCATCGCGCGGTTTTTTTGCCATGCAGGTGGCACAAGCATTCGCATCGCACGGAAAATATCCATACCGCCAGCTAGAAACAACTCAAGCATGTTATCTAGGCTCGAACTATCAGAGCCAGACTCGTTAACAAACGGCGCTGCTGATTGTAAATCTGGTAATAATGGCGAAGAAAACTTGTAAGCTCGTGCTCTCGCCCATTGACGGTTACCTTCAATGGTATTGATTTCACCATTGTGTGCTAAATACCTAAACGGTTGCGCAAGCGGCCAACGCGGCTGCGTATTAGTAGAGAAGCGTTGGTGGAATACACAAATTGCAGACTCCATACGCATATCAGCTAAATCAAGGTAAAAGTTTGGTAAATCAGCAGGCATCATTAAGCCTTTATAAACCGTTACCAAGCCTGACAAGCTTGCAATATAGAAATGCTCATCATTGATTTGCTTTTCAATGCGGCGTCTTGCAATATACAAGCGGCGCTCTAAATCTTTCGGGCGCCAACCTTCCGGCGCTGAAATAAAAATCTGTTGGAAACTAGGTAACTGCTCAAGTGCAATTGGTCCTAAACTCGCAGGATTAACTGGCACATCACGCCAACCAACTAGGGTGAGTGTTTCTTTTTCTAATTCATCACTAATAATCTGTTTATTTTGCTGTGCAATAACAGGGTCTGGGCTTAAGAAAAGCATACCCACGGCATAGTTTTTACCTAAGTGCCAATCATTTTCAGCAGCCACCGCTCTGAAAAAGCTGTCTGGCTTTTGGAATAGTAAGCCACAACCATCACCTGTTTTGCCATCAGCTGCAATACCACCTCGGTGCTGCATTCGATCTAACCCGGTAATCGCCGTGCGAACTAATTTGTGACTCGGTTGACCTTCAATATGCGCGATAAGGCCAAAACCGCAATTATCTTTTTCTAATTTCGAGTCATATAACATGTTGGACTCCTCCCTTGCTACAGCTTAAGTGAACAATACAGTTGTGATTGACGGAAGTGTTGGCTTAACCCTATCGAACAAATATTTCAGTTCGAGAAGTCGCAACATTTTTGTTAACGCGAAACAAAGGTTGCATAAGTGGTTTTGCCGTGTGTTCACCTGCGCGATTCTCAAAATTAACCAAGATAAGGTATATAGTCAATACAATTATGAATACATATTCACCTTATTGAATATTTTTCATTTATACATAAATTCAACAAAAGTACCGCTTAAGCGCCCATAAAAAGGGTTTTTAAATTATTTAGATCACCTTGACACCGGTATCATATTAATACCATGTAAATAGAAATAAGTCGCAAATGTAGTTTACGTAAACGTAAACTATGCACATATCTGAATAATTATTCATGGTAATACCAATTAACCGAATTTTGCTTTTTTAAGTTGAATAAACTTGCAGATTACAAATTGATTTACTTGGCAGATGAGCAGTTTCCTGCATTTTGTTGAATAGAGGCAAGTGTGCCTGAGTCAATAAACTCGGCGAGTTTTGAGTTTATTTCAGTTTGTAATGTTTGCCACTGACTAGACTTTTTACTAATAGCAAAATAAAAGTCATTTTCTTGAAAAGGTGGGTTAACCAGCTTAATAGTGTTTTTGTACTCACTTTTACTATGCCCAAGCAGGTAATTAGCTACATTAGGATCAGCCACAATATAATCAACACGCCCTGCTAACAGCATTTTTAAGTTTTGTGCATCATCACGTGCTTCGATTGCTTTAAAAAACCCCAAATCAAGATGCTTATCAAATTCTGGGGTGTTTTGATAACCTCTCACAACTCCTATTTTCGCGCCTTGAATGGTTTTAAAAGTACCATCATAGGGAGTACTAAAATCAGCACGTGTAATAAGGCCAACTAAGCCACCAGCATAGGGAGCTGAGAGCGCCAGATTGTTAATACGGAAACTATTTGCAATCACATCACTTGGCGCTGTCACTTCAATAAAGTATTCAGGAAACAAAATCTCCGCTTGCCCTAACTCAGCCATTCGCACAGAACGCGCCCATGGAAAAAATTCAACGCTTATACTGTAGCCGAGCTCATGAAAAAGCGCTGCGGTGAATTGGAAAACCCAACCTTTACCGCACATATTTCTGTCTATATAAGGAGGCCAATCAAGTGTTACTAGACGCAATTGCGTTTGTGATGAAGAACCCACTTCAAATCGATTAGTTGAAACTTGTTTAATTTCCAGCGTTTTAACTTGTTTTTGATGCTGATATGAAAAGAATTCGCTATTAGCGAAACTTTGTTTGCTTAGGATAAGGAGAAGAATTAAAAAGAATAAAAGTCAATACGGCTTGGGTACATCATGTTAAGCTTAAAGCATCAATTCAATGCTTTAAGCTTAGCAAAAATTGAACAGAATCAATCAGTAGTTAAATACTATTTTTATTCTGCTTCTTTATTTTTTGCTGCAACTTCAGCAATTAACGGCTGTAACTCACCGCGCTGGAACATTTCAACAATAATGTCACAACCACCAATTAGTTCACCTTCTACCCATAACTGCGGGAATGTAGGCCAATTTGCATAAGCTGGTAGCTCAGCACGGATATCAGGGTTTTGAAGAATATCAACATACGCAAACTGCTCGCCACATGCCATAAGCGCTTGTGAAGCTTGTGATGAAAAACCGCAGCTCGGTAATTTTGGAGAGCCTTTCATATACAGTAGAATCGAATTTTCTGCGATTTGTTGTTTGATCTTATCTAAAGTTTCCATTTACTACCTCGACACCCTAGTCACATAAGGTGAATTTTCTTTAAGTTAATACTATGCTATTTGCCTAAATTTGTGGTTTAACAGTGACTAAATGACTATAAAATAACCGCAAATTTTTATCTAGCATTGCTGTTTATAAAAACTTGAGTAAAATACTCAGGTATAGTTTAACACTTATAACGGACATCTTCATGTAAAAAGTTGTCCGCACTTTAACGCCAACGGAGAAATAAAATGGCTTTTGAACTACCGTCACTACCTTATGCAATCGATGCGCTTGAGCCGCATATCTCAAAAGAAACTCTAGAATTCCACCACGGCAAGCACCACAACACTTACGTTGTAAAGCTAAATGGTTTAGTTGAAGGCACTGACTTCGAAGGTAAAACACTTGAAGAAGTAGTATGTAGCTCAGAAGGCGGCGTATTTAACAACGCAGCTCAAATCTGGAACCACACTTTCTACTGGAACAGCCTATCTCCAAACGGTGGTGGTGAGCCAACTGGTAAAGTTGCTGAGCTTATCAACGCAAAATGGGGTTCATTCGCTGAATTCCAAGCTGCTTTCAACGACAAAGCTGTTAACAACTTCGGTTCAAGCTGGACGTGGTTAGTACAACTTGCTGACGGCAGCCTAGACATCGTTAACACTTCAAATGCTGCTACACCACTTACAGAAGCAGGTGTAACACCAATTATCACTGTTGACCTTTGGGAACACGCTTACTACATCGATTACCGTAACGTTCGTCCTGAATACCTAAACGGTTTCTGGGCACTAGTTAACTGGGAATTTGCAAACGCAAACCTAGCTTAATTTAATGCCAATGTTAGTAAAGCGTCTTTGCTTTACTAACATTTCTTGCCTGCCGTTCGAAAAAACCACCTACTATTGCATATTATTCAACGCTCTGAAAAATATTAAAGATTTTTCTTTAAATATCTTTTATTTATCTCGCACATTCAAAAATCCCGTCTAACCTTATAAATAGTGGCTAGTTTTATTGCAGTTGCAAAATTTCCGGTATTTAGGAGGTCTCTATGACAATTTTTGATCATTTTCAATCTCGTTACGAAGCCGCAAAAGAAGAAGAATTTACTATTGCCGAGTTTCTTGAGATCTGTAAAGAGGACAAATCAGCTTATGCTAGCTCCGCTGAGCGGCTATTAATGGCGATTGGTCAACCTGAAATGGTGGATACATCACAAGATCCCACCCTGAGTCGTATCTTTTCTAATCGAGTGATCCCACGCTACCCTGCCTTTAAAGAATTTTATGGCATGGAAGAAAGTATTGAGCAGATTGTGTCTTATTTAAAGCATGCCGCACAAGGGCTTGAAGAGTGCAAACAAGTACTTTATTTACTTGGTCCAGTTGGCGGTGGTAAATCGTCACTGGCTGAAAAGTTAAAGTACTTAATGCAAAAAGTGCCTATTTATTCATTAAAAGGCTCGCCTGTAAATGATCACCCTCTTTGCCTGTTTGACCCTGTTGAAGATGGTGAAATCCTAGAAAAAGAATATGGCATTAGCAACCGTTATATCAAAACTATCATGTCACCATGGGCAACCAAACGTCTTCATGAATTCAATGGTGACATCTCTCAATTTAAAGTTGTGAAACGCTACCCGTCAATTCTTGATCAAGTGGCCATTGCAAAAACAGAACCTGGTGATGAGAACAATCAAGATATCAGCGCACTGGTTGGTAAAGTGGATATTCGAAAACTCGAACACTTTGCACAGAATGATGCTGATGCCTATGCCTACTCTGGTGCCCTTTGTCATGCAAACCAAGGTTTAATGGAGTTTGTTGAAATGTTTAAAGCACCTATTAAAGTGCTTCACCCATTATTAACAGCAACTCAAGAAGGCAACTATAACGGTACTGAGGGTCTTTCTGCCCTGCCCTTTAACGGCATGATTTTAGCTCACTCTAATGAGTCAGAATGGCAAACATTTAAAGGTAACAAAAACAATGAAGCATTTTTAGACCGTGTTTACATTGTAAAAGTACCTTATTGTTTGCGTGTTTCCGAAGAAATTAAGATTTACGATAAGCTTCTACAACATTCAGAGCTCAACAATGTGCCATGTGCGCCTGGTACGCTCGAAACACTTGCGCAATTCTCCGTTCTTTCACGCATTAAAGAGCCTGAAAACTCAAGCATTTATTCAAAAATGCGCGTGTATGACGGCGAAAGCCTAAAAGACACTGATCCCAAAGCAAAGTCTTATCAAGAATACAAAGATTATGCCGGTGTTGATGAAGGAATGAATGGGCTATCAACACGTTTCGCATTTAAGATTTTGTCTCGTGTATTTAACTTCGACCACACCGAAGTTGCTGCAAACCCTGTGCATTTATTCTATGTGCTTGAACAACAAATTGAACGTGAGCAGTTCCAACAAGAAACGCAAGAACGCTACCTTGAGTTCTTAAAAGGATTTTTAATTCCTAAATATGTTGAATTTATTGGTAAGGAAATTCAAACCGCTTATCTGGAGTCTTATTCAGAATACGGACAAAATATCTTTGACCGCTACGTCACCTATGCTGACTTCTGGATCCAAGATCAAGAATTCCGCGACCCTGATACTGGCCAATTATTTGATAGAGCAGCACTGAATGCTGAGCTTGAGAAAATTGAAAAACCAGCAGGCATTTCAAATCCAAAAGATTTCCGTAATGAGATTGTTAACTTTGTGCTTAGAGCACGTGCCAATAACAATGGCAAAAACCCAATTTGGACTAGTTATGAAAAACTAAGAACGGTCATCGAAAAGAAAATGTTTTCAAATACAGAAGACTTGCTTCCAGTTATTTCATTTAATGCGAAAACCAGTGCTGAAGATCAGCAAAAACATGAGGATTTTGTTAATCGTATGGTCGAAAAAGGCTACACAGCGAAACAAGTTCGCTTGCTCAGTGAATGGTATTTACGCGTTCGTAAGTCGCAGTAATTGAGTAGTAATAGTAACTAAGACTTACGGAGGCGTGTATGGCACATTTTATTGACCGACGCTTAAATGGAAAAAACAAAAACACGGTTAACCGCCAACGTTTTATTCGACGTTACAAACGCCAGATAAAAGAGGCGGTGTCCGATGCTATTGCCAAACGCAGCGTCACAGACGTTGAGAACGGCGAAAGCATTTCAATTCCTAGCCGTGATATGGAAGAACCGATTTTCCACCAAGGAAAAGGTGGAAAACGGGAAATGGTGCACCCTGGTAATGATCAATTTAGTCAAGGGGACAAAATAAAACGTCCTCTTGGTGGCCAAGGTCAAGGGGCTGGCGAAGGCGATGCCAGTGATTCAGGTGAAGGCCAAGATGATTTTGTATTTTCAATTTCAAAAGATGAATACTTAGATTTACTTTTTGAAGATTTAGCACTGCCCAACCTTAAGAAGAATCAGCTAAATAAGCTTGTTCAGATGAAAACACACCGAGCTGGCTACAGTAATGATGGTGTACCTTCCAACATTGATATTGTTCGTTCATTGCAAGGCTCTGTGGCAAGACGAATTGCCATGACTGCAGGTAAAAAACGTCAGTTAGCTGAATTAGAAGAAACACTAGCGAAGTTACAAAAAAACAAGAAAGAGAATCAAAGCGAAATTGCTCTACTTGAAAAAGAAATTGAACAATTAAAAAATAAAATAGCCACAGTGCCTTTTATTGATACTTTTGATTTACGCTTTCGTAACTATGAAAAACGCCCAGAGCCAAGTTCAAAAGCAGTGATGTTTTGTTTGATGGATGTGTCTGGCTCTATGGATCAAGCAACCAAAGAAACCGCAAAGCGCTTTTATATTTTGCTTTATCTATTTCTTACCAGAACATACAAAGATATTGAAGTTGTTTATATAAGGCATCATACCCAAGCGAAAGAAGTCGATGAACACGAATTCTTCTATTCGCAAGAAACAGGCGGCACGATTGTCTCTAGCGCATTGAAATTAATGGATGAAATCATTAAAGAGCGCTACGACTCTGAACAATGGAACATTTATGCGGCTCAAGCATCAGATGGTGACAATTGGGCTGATGATTCACCGCAATGCAGTGACTGGCTCACCAATAAAATTCTGCCTGTTACTCGTTATTATGCGTATATCGAAATTACCACACGCGCGCACCAAAGCCTGTGGCGCGAATACCAAATACTTGCAGATACTCACGAAAACTTTGCCATTCAACATATTAAATCTGTGGAAGATATTTACCCAATATTCAGAGAGCTATTTAAAAAAGATGCAACCGCAGATGTAGCTTAATTAAAAGGACTAGTTATGAGTAGAAACATACTAAGCGATGGTCCTGATTGGACATTCGATTTACTCGGGGAGTACCAAACCGAGATTGCTAGAGTTGCAAAAATTTATCGCCTTGATACTTACCCAAATCAAATTGAGGTGATCACCGCTGAGCAAATGATGGATGCTTACTCAAGTGTGGGTATGCCAATTGGTTACAGTCACTGGTCATTTGGCAAAAAATTCATTCAAACAGAACAAAACTACAAACGCGGGGCCATGGGGCTCGCATATGAAATTGTGATCAATTCAGATCCCTGTATCGCGTATTTAATGGAAGAAAATACCATGCCGATGCAAGCGCTGGTTATGGCGCATGCATGCTATGGACATAACTCATTTTTCAAAGGTAATTACTTATTTAAAACCTGGACTGATGCGAGTTCAATTATCGACTACCTGTTATTTGCCAAAAAGTATATTGCCGAATGCGAGCAAAAATACGGTGTAGATGAAGTAGAAAACCTACTCGACTCATGTCATGCATTAATGAACTATGGTGTTGACCGCTATAAACGGCCGCAGCAAATATCCCTTTTTGAAGAACAAAAACGGCAAAAAGAGCGCGAAGATTATCTACAATCACAAGTGAATGAGCTGTGGAAGACGATTCCGTCACAGCATAATGAAGCTGAAACGCAAAAAGCGCGTTTCCCTAGTGAACCGCAAGAAAACATACTCTACTTTATTGAAAAACGCGCACCGCTATTGGAAATTTGGCAGCGAGAAATTATTCGTATTGTACGCAAAATTTCACAGTACTTTTACCCACAAAAACAAACCCAAGTGATGAATGAGGGTTGGGCTACATTTTGGCATTACACCTTGCTTAATCACTTATATGATGAGGGCAAATTAAGCGATGCCTTTATGCTAGAAGTGCTACAATCGCATACTAATGTGGTGTATCAGCCTCCTTATAATTCACCGTATTACTCTGGTATTAACCCCTATGCGCTTGGCTTTAACATGATGGTCGATATTCGCCGTATTTGTGAAAACCCAACTGAAGAAGATAAATATTGGTTCCCCGAGTTTGCTGGTAGCAATTGGCTCGATACACTGCATTTTGCAATGGAAAACTTTAAAGATGAAAGCTTTATTAGCCAATTTTTATCACCCAAACTAATGCGAGATTTTAAATTCTTTTCGATTTTAGATAATGAAAAAGAAACCCATTTGGAAGTTAGCGCAATTCATAATGAGTCTGGCTATCGGGCTATACGCCAAGCATTATCAGAGCAATATAACTTGAGTAATTTGGAACCAAACATTCAAGTATTTAATGTTGATATTCGAGGCGATCGTTCACTCACATTACGCTATACACCGCATAACGATATTCCGTTAGCAAACACAAAAGACCAAGTAATAAAACACCTTTATCGCCTGTGGGGTTTTGATGTGATATTGGAACAGGAAACCGAGAGTGGCGAAATAAAAGAGCTTGCACGCTGCCCGCTTGCAACCGCTGACAACGTTTAATATTAACCGGATGATAAAAAGGCTGAATATCAGCCTTTTTTATTTTTTTGCACTACAAATATTTATTGATATCCACTTCATCTATCTGTTCATGCGGCATGTATTTTTCTGCGTAGTTCTGGTAAATACCAGAGCGTAAAAATAATTTAAACACTTCAATATCAACGTGTTCATCCAAACACATTTTATGCAGAATATCGATTGCCACACTTAGTGGTTTGGCTTTTTTATAAGGCCTGTCTGACGCAGTTAACGCCTCAAATATATCAGCTAGTACTAAAATACGTTCAGGGATTGATAAATCTTCCGCTTTTAGTTTTCTTGGGTAACCCGTGCCCTTTAATGTTTCATGATGGGTTGATGCAAAACGCGGCACATTTGCAAGCTCTGCTGGGAATGGCAACGAATCCAGCATTTTAATCGTGCCAATAATGTGTTCATTAATAATAAAGCGGTCTTCACTGGTGAGTGTACCGCGACCCACTTTAAGGTTATAAAGCTCCCCTAAATTAGCTTTATGTTCAGGTACATCAACATTAATACCTAAGTGAGGAGCATATTCCACTGCATGCTCTCGTTTTACAATGTGTGATGCTTTATCTGCAAGTAGCTGTTCTTTAACTGGCAAAGGTTCATCATCATTAGTTAAAAACAATTCTTCTAATGGTGATAACCCGATTCTATCACTGAGATTACGCTGCCAAGTACGTTTTGCAATTGCTTCAAGGCGCTCAATTTTATCGGCTTCCATAAACTCACCACCTTGGTTAGTGGTCGCAACAAATTCGAATTCATCAGACAACTTAGTTTGCATTTCAACTAATTCGTCTCTTAATTCTGCTTCTCGCTCAGGCGACTTTATCAGTGCCTTGTAAAAATCAATTTCGGCATCGCGAAGTAGTACTTCAAAGCGCATACGTACTTCATGTATGCGATTGTAAATACACTCTAATTTACTGCCTTTATCAACAATATGCTCAGGTGTGATTATTTTGCCGCAATCATGAAGCCAAGCGGCCAGTTTGAATTCTCTTTTTTTATCGTCGCTATCGAGTTTAAAGTCTTTAAAATATTCATCTTCACTGTCACTTGCATAACTTCCTAGCATTAGGCCTAACTCAGGGACGCGATTACAGTGACCAGCTGTATAAGGCGATTTATCATCGATTGCTTGTGCTATCAGTTTCACAAATGAGTCCAATAATTCAGCTTGTTTTGCTTCATAATCTTGAATTGAGTTAGACATTTGCACTAACGACTTAAAAACTTCATCAATTTCTTTTATAAAGCTTTGTTCTACTTCAATTTTATGATATTGACGGTGTTTGATTTTGGTATTTTCCGCACTTAAACGTCGCATTGCGGTAACTATTGGACTTGCAACAAGCCATGTTAAAGGCATCAATAAAGTTAAAATAAGTGCTGTAACCAAAATTGATTTAGAAACATAGCTCAAACCTTCTGAATAAGCAGACTGTGTTGGGATTAATAATGCTAAAAAGTTGATGTCAGCTGTGCCAAGGGTTGTCGGTGCAATAAACAATAAATAATCAATATTGTTTATTTCAACTACTTGTAGTTTATTATGGTGAGTAGTATTTGATGCAAGTGTGATGAGCTCTTTGTAAGGCACAACTGATGAATCGCTAATTACCTCTGTGTTGTCATCAAAGTCAAGCCATTGCTTTGATAAATAGTCCAATTCATTTTTAGTTAAGCTCGCAATTGCAAAGTCAAGTAAGTCAATAAGTTGCTTATCTTTCGCAACCATTCTTAAGTTAGTGTCAAAACTGAGTAAGCTCGCATCAATATTATGATGAAATTGAATATCATCAATAAAAAACATTTTCGCGGTATATGCGAGAATAAGCTGACTATCGATTGCAGCATCCGCATCGCCACGTTTAACAGCGTTGAGTGCGTTTTGTAAATCAATGACTTCGACTATCTCGATATCTGGATATGCATGTGAGATTGCAGCATTTAATGACCAACCTTTTGGAATAGCCAAACGCTTATTGGTTAAATCAGTAAGTGAGTTGATAGCACTTGTTTGCGGGCGAGTTACAATAGTGAGCGGTAAATTTAATAGTGGCGCAGAATAAACTCCCCATTGTTTATTACTTAGTGTTTTGTGTACAGGTTGTAGTACATCAATCTTTCCATCTAGGTAAAGATCGATTAACTCAGGCCAGCTGTACCCATTGATAAAGCTAATAGGCAAATTGAGTTTCTTACTCAGAATATTCAAAAGCTCTGGTGTATATCCTTCCGGCCTTCCCGATATTGAAAAATCAATTGGTGCCCAACCTAACTCATTACTCACTGTTAATTTATCAATCTGTGCAATTAGCGCTTGCTGCTCTTTTGATAACGTAAGTGGCTGTACTTGAATCGCTTCTTTTTTATCTAAAATGGCATTACTTAACAACAACTCCCCTTTTTTATCAAAAATATACGCTTCAATATTTTTTGCATTTTGAGAGTGTTCAAAACTGCCATTTAACTGCTTAGCAATTGTTTGCAATGTTAAGTCGATTGCCACAACATGGCCCGTACCCTCAACTACTTTGGAGTACGTTTGTCCTGTTGCTTGTAAGTGCTGGAAAAGATAAGGATGTGACTTCACTACGTGTGATGTATTGGCATTGACAAACCAGTGGCGGCTACTGGCATCGTAATCGCTTTGTTCAACTTTTGAAAAACGTACTTTAAGTTTTTCATTAAGGTAATCTGTCTTTTTAAAACGATTTTGGCCATCACCATAAATATGAATGCGGACAAACCTATCTTCCATCGCCGCACTAAGTTGCTTCCTGATTTTTGTATTCGTCTCTAAATTGATTAACTCGTAAAAATCACCGTTGTCAAAGCCATAATAAATCGCATAAAAATCATTATGGTCAACCAGTAATTCCGCCAGTATATCGTCTGCTTTTTCAATAAGGGTATGGCCATCAATTAATGATGAATACTTAGCCAAAAGTGATGCTGTATTTTTTGCCGTATCATCCATCTTAGATACTGACAATTCGATTTGCCTAGATACTTGTTCAGCAAAATGTTGACTGTTACTGACTATGATTTGTTTTGAAAAGTAGTATTGAAGCCCTATTGCAACACATGCGGTGATAACAGCAATCAATAAACAGATTGAAGCCAGAGTTACTCTGAAGGTAATTCTTGTTGTTGAAAACATCGTCCCTGCTCGATTTCTTTTTGTTCAGCTTAGCCTTATTTTCACACAACTCCAAATACTTATTGTTTGTTTTATATAAATTTTTATTTTAATTCATGTGCTTTTCTAAATTGACCTTGATAATCAAAAATACGCTCAACAAGCTTGTATTTTCCTTTATCTCGTTTTGCCACTACAAAATCCGGCACTTTAAGTAATGCTTGCTCGCTAATAACTGAGTTAGGGCTAGCAAAATCAATGTTTGTTGTGACACCCAAACGTAAAAATAGGTGTTTAAAATAACGCGCAGCTTTATCTGAAGACAAGCTGAAAAATTCACTAACTTCAGCGCCATCTTCATCATGGTAAGTTACTTTTAAGCGTTGATTTAACGCCTCTAATTGCATACCACTTACTCGCAATACCAAGGCATTTTTTAAATTAAGTGCATCGCGTAACTTGTCATCAGGGTCAACAATAGGTTGCTGGCACTGATGACATTGCCTTGCAGCAATATCATTTTGTGCACCGCAGTGTTCACATTCTTTAAATCGAAAGCGAAAATCACACTGCTCACTAAACTCGCCGTCGTCTAAAATACCCTGACAGCGCCTGCCAAAATGCTCTATCACCTTGCCATCACTATCGGTTTTACCCCAAAAAGTGTTTGCAAAGCCACAACCTGGGCAAAGCACTTGCACGGGTTCACTATCACTATTGGGTTTAACACTGCCTACCTCAGGATGAAATAAATCAAAACCATTTGCCGCATAGTCAATCACTAAACATTCGGTTTTACCTTCTGCTAAGCGTAACCCCCGACCAACGATTTGTTGATACAAACTAACCGATTCTGTCGGCCTTAATATTGCAATAAAATCGACGTGCGGTGCATCAAAACCGGTTGTGAGTACCGATACATTAACCAAGTATTTAATTTGCTTTGCTTTAAACTTGCGAATAATCGCATCACGTTCAGCATTATGCGTATCACCAATCACCAGTGCCGTTTCATCGCTTGGCAAATAACTCATAATTTCTTGGGCATGCTGAATGGTTGATGCAAATATCATTACGCCATGACGGTCAACAGACAACGCTAATACTTGATCGATAATGGCTTTTGTTGCCCGTTGATTGTCATTTAAGAGCTGATTAATATCTTTTTCGCTGTAGCGGCCAAACGCATCTTTATTGAGTGAGTCAAAATCATAGTGGGTAATCGCAGCATTTATCAATTTTGGCGGTGTAAGGTAATTATGTTTAATCATGTACCTTAGTGGTAACTCATAAATACAGTGCTCAAAAGGTGCGTTTTCATCCCCTCTAACAAAACCATGATAGTGAAAGCGATAAATAAAGCCCAAACCTAACCGATAAGGAGTGGCTGTTAGACCTAATACTTTGAGCGCCGAATTATTACTTTTAATATGTGATATTAATTTTTGGTACTGGGTATTTTCATCACCCGAAACACGGTGGCATTCATCAATAATAACCAATGAGTATTCATCATTTAGCGCATCAAGATTATTTCCCAGTGATTGTACACTGGCAAACGTAACTTGATGAGCAAGTGACTTTTGTTTAAGTCCAGCGGAATAAATACTCGCTTTTAAACCAAAACTTTCGTACTTCTCGTGGTTTTGCTCCACTAACTCTTTTACATGGGTTATCACTAAAATTTTCTTTCGTGCAAGCCTTGCAAGCTCAGCAATTACTAAGCTTTTACCTGAACCCGTGGGCAATACAATGACTGCTGAGCTATTCGATTTACGAAAATGTACAAGGGTCTTTTCGACCGCTTCTTGTTGATAAGGTCTTAGTTGGTACGACACAATTAACTTACTTACATCTATCACTAATATGCGATTATGCCACTTTGCTTAGAAATCATGAAATTTAACACCCCTATTTAAAACCACATTAAAGGTTTCTTTTATCAAGTGGCAGTGTTACTATAGCGCGCCTTTTTTAGGTGAGAGCTTTGGTCGCGAAGCTTTCAACAAACTTTAAATTATTATTGGAGACATTTATGTCTAACGAATTATACACATTAGATGCAGAAGTACGTTCTGACTTAGGTACTGGTGCGAGCCGCCGCCTACGCCGTGCTAACAAAGTTCCTGCTGTTCTTTACGGTGCAGAAAAAGAAGCTGTATCTCTTACTCTAGCTCACAACAAAGTGATCAAAGCACAAGAAGATGAAGGTTTCTACAGCCACATCCTTACTTTAAACATTGGCGGTGAAAAAGTTGAAGCTATCCTAAAAGATATCCAACGTCACCCGTTCAAGCCTAAAGTAATGCACTTAGATTTCCAACGCGTTGACGCTAACCACAAGATCCACACTAAGGTTCCTGTACACTTCATCAACGAAGAAGCTGCAACTAAAGGCGGTAACACAGTTGCTCACCACGTAACTGAAATCGAAATCACATGTCTTCCAGCACAACTTCCTGAGTTCATCGAAGTTGACGTAGCTGCTATCGAAGTTGGTGCAACTGTACACCTATCTGATATCGCTCTTCCAGCTGGCGTTGTTTCAGTTGAGCTTGCTAAAGGTGCAGATCACGACCAAGCAGTTGTGACTTTA
>NZ_JAPEHW010000042.1 GCF_028875915.1 Pseudoalteromonas sp. G4 | reverse complement strand
ATTTCAGATTTCAGATTTCAGATTTCAGATTTCAGATTTCAGAAAAATTAAAAGCTAAGAGTGTCGATTACGAACTCTTAGCTTTACGCTTCACATGTTATTTTATTGGTGGATCACCACCTGATTACGCCCACCACCTTTGGCATCATAAAGCGCAACATCGGCGCGATTAATAAGTTCTGTTAGCTCTTCATCCTGTTGCAACTGTGCAACACCAGCACTGATTGAGAAGCTAATAAATTGACCTGCTGCCTCAACCTGCATATTTGAAAGTGAGAAACGCAATTCATCGAGCTTTTCAAATGCACTGTCTTGATCTTCATTGCTGAACATCACTGCAAATTCTTCACCACCTAAACGCGCCATCAATACATTGCCAAATTGCTCAGCCATTTTGTTTGATAAAAAGCTCAGCACTTCATCACCTGCTTGATGACCATAGGTATCATTAATCTGTTTAAAGTGATCAATATCTATCACCGCAACACTTAGTAGAGATTGCTCAGCGACTTTTTGTTCTGCCGCTTGATAGAAATAACGGCGGTTATATAACCCTGTTAAATAATCCTTATTGGCAGCATCTTTAATGGTTTCAATTAAGTTTAGTTGCTCCATTGTCATCATTACGCGGCAGTGAAACTCTTCTGGTGCAAAAGGTTTTGTTAAGAAATCATTTGCACCATGCTTAATAAACTTTGCAGATAAGCTTTGGCTGCCAGAGCCCGAGATTCCGATAATACCTAAACTGTCACGCCCACGCTTGGCTCGAATACTTTTAACCAGCTCAAAACCATCTTTCTTTGGCATTGCATAATCAGTAAGTAAAAGCTTTATAGTCTCATCAGTTAATAATTTTTGATACGCCTGCTCGCCGTCCTCAGCTTCCTCGACATGATAAAGCAAACGTTCAAGACTTTGGCGCATCATAGTTCGGCTAGTTTGCGAGTCATCAGCCACCAACACCTTAGTTCCTTGATTCCCAAGTAACTGAGCGAGTTGTTTTACCGCATAAGTATAAGAATCACGGTTTTCTTTTAATACATAGTCAACAACACCCATTTCAAGCATTTGCTGACGTTTAAATTCATCAATACTACCAGTGAGTACAAGTGTCGGAATACCACAACGTAAGGTTAGCGTTGCTACTTCACCATTACTGGCATCTGGTAGGTTTAAATCAACAAGAGCAAGGGTATATTTGTTATTTTTAATAAGTCCCGCAGACTCACGTAATGATGCGGCAAAATCTACCGGCACTGATAAATACTGCGATACCAAATGACGCAGCACTTGCTGCACCATTTTGCTGTCTTCAACGATTAAAATACGTTGCATAGTTACACTCCAACTAAGCTTAGCTGCCTTTTAATAGGCTTATTATTTTCACACCCTTATACCATAGAACCATTAAAAAAAGGGCAACAAACGTCACCCTTTTTATTAAAATCCATAAGATTATTCGTAACCACGTGGCCCTTTATGTTTAATTATAGCAATATAGCCATGCCAACTGGCGTAGCTAAGTAGCGGCATAATTACTATAAACCCAGTCGCACCTGTTACAAACCCAAGTGCAACCAATGCAACAATACAAAGTGCCCATACAATCATTGCCCCTATATTTTCTTTCACTGCATTAATGGATGACACCACGGCTGTCATTATATCGACTCGGCGCTCCATCATAATTTGTGGGGTAAATGCTGAAATTGCAAATACACTGCCAAGCATAATTGCACCTATAAATGATCCTAGGGTAAGAAAAGCTGACAATTCTTCTAATGTTGGATTTACACTATTTGGATAAAGCGCATGTACTAAGGCCGCTAAACGCATCCAAATAATCATCACCACCATAAGAAGAATAGCAAACCCCCATTCCCCTACAGGGTTGCGAAACATCGATTTTAAACTGTGACTCAAAGTGGGTTTATGTTGTTTTTCAAGCTCCCATGCAATGTCATATAAACCAACAGCAAAGGCAGGGCCAATCAAGGCAAATGCAACGGTTGCAGGTAAAATCACTAAGTGCGTGCCAGATTGATAAACAAAATACAAAATAGCAACGGGGATAATACTGAATATTACCCCGTAAAACAGGCTCAAAATGGGCGCACTTGCCATATCTTTAAAGCCAAGCGCAAGCCAATGCAGGGGGGCAAAAAGTCCAACTTTATTACATTCTAAACATCTGGCAAAAGTCGTATGCTTATCTGCTACTGGAGTTTGTGGCATAACTTTCTCCTTATTTGAATCAGTTAGCTGAGACAGAATTTATCGTTTTAATATACGTAACATGGTGCTTTATAAGTTCAACTTTATTTTCAATGTGTTCTCAACTGCAAAAACAACCATCAACTTCGCTTTATGTGAATAAACAACCTTACAGATAATTACTCACAGTTTTTAAGCACTATTTACCAGTATAGGGTAGTTTTAGTAATTCAACGAAAAAATGCTTATATTGGTCTCACTCTCTTTGACCAAATAAGTTGAAATTAAGTAGTCTGTTTATTAACTCAAAAAACTATTTTATAGGCAGTGCCAACATGAAAAGACTTTTCCAGTTATTTGTTTTTTCTGCACTTGTGATAAGCAGTCAATCACACGCGACAGAAAGAAAAATAACCATAGACGATAAGCAAACTTCCAACCATCAAGCCAAAATCTTAGGTAAAAAGATCAAATACAGCGCAACGGTTGGCACCCAGCCAGTATGGGATAAACAAGGCAACCCAATAGCTAGTTTACATTATACCTACTACCAAAAATCAGATATTGAAGACTACAGCAAACGCCCTTTACTGATTTCATTTAATGGCGGTCCGGGTTCTGCATCAGTATGGATGCACTTAGCCTACACAGGGCCAAAAATTCTAAATATTGATGATGAAGGTTACCCAGTCCAACCGTATGGTGTAAAAAGCAACCCTTATTCAGTACTTGATGTTGCCGATATTGTTTACGTAAACCCTGTTAACACAGGCTACTCTCGTATACTTGAAAACGACAAAGGTGAGCTGCCAAGCAAAGACAAACAAAAAGAGCTATTTTTTGGTGTTAATGCCGATATTAAATACCTTGCTGAATGGATCAATACCTTTGTAACGCGCAATAATCGCTGGTTATCACCAAAGTTTTTAATTGGTGAAAGCTACGGTACAACCCGTGTTTCAGGCCTTGCCCTTGAACTGCAAAACCGCCAATGGATGTATTTAAACGGTGTGATTTTAGTATCACCAACAGAAATCGGCATTAAACGTGAAGGCCCGGTTGAAGCTGCTAACCGCATTCCATATTTTGCCGCAACAGCTTGGTATCACAACAAGCTAGATGCCAAATATCAAAACATGCCGCTAACGACGTTTTTAGCAGAAGTTGAAGACTTCACTATCAACAAAGCCATTTCTGCTATTAGCAAAGGTGGCTTTATCGATGCAAACGAAAAGCAGCAAATTGCCGCAACAATTGCTAACTACACAGCATTAAGCGAAACCTTTGTATTACGAAACAATCTGGATATTCCAAATGATGCGTTTTGGAAAGAATTACTGCGTGAAGAAGGTTTTACGGTAGGTCGTTTAGATTCTCGTTATAAAGGCATTGATAAACGTGATGCAGGAAGCCGCCCTGATTACTGGGCTGAATTAACGTCTTGGCTACACTCATTCACCCCAGCAATTAACTATTATTTACAGCAAGAACTGGGCTACAAAACTGACCTTAAATACAACATGTTTGGCTCTGTTCACCCATGGGATCGCACAAATAATAAAACCGGTGAAAACCTGCGTTTAGCTATGGCGCAAAACCCTTATCTTAAAGTGATGGTGCAGTCTGGTTATTTTGACGGTGCAACGAACTACTTTGATGCCAAATACACCATGTGGCAGTTAGACCCAAGTGGCAAAATGCGTGAACGCTTAAGCTTTAAAGGCTACGAAAGCGGCCATATGATGTACCTTCGTCGCGCTGATTTAGAAACTTCCAACCAAGATGTACGTGAATTTATTTTAAACGCGCTGCCAACAGGTGCCGCTAAATACTAAAAGAATTCTCAACTCAACCACCAAAGCGGCATCTAATGCCGCTTTTTAACTTTGCAAAAAAGCTTTTAACAACTATATACTTAGCAAAACAATAAAATTTGCCTTGTATATGAGCTATCGCATTCAATTCGCACAATTAAATAACGGTGTATCAGCCGAGCAAGCGAAGTCTATTTTAACCACAAAACTTAAGCTTTCAGACGCGAAGGCAAGTCAGTTTCTTGCGGGCAAGCAAATATTCAGCCCCATAGCTCATGAAAAAGCGGTTAAACAGCAAAAAACGTTTGCGGCATTAGGTATTCAAGTAGACATTATCAGCACCAGCAAATCAAACGCACAAGAACGCACAAATGATGTAGATGAACGCATCTTAGCTGCGCTTGACTACATCACCACATCGATTATTCGCTTAGAAGAAAAAGTGGATGATTTAGCCCGTTTACAACAACTGCAAAATGGTGAAACGGATCTTGAGCTTGAAGCTGAAAATACGAACAGCTGGGGCGAGGATTTAGAATTTGATGAAACGCTCGAAACCACTAGCAAATCAAAAAATATCAATTGGTTATTCATTGTTTTGATTGTTATTCTGCTTTCTCTTTTAGGCGTAGTAATCGCATTCCCTGACTTACTCCCTTTTTAAATACTGATAAACACCATGGATCGTCAAAATATTCGCAAGTTAATGCGAGAACGTCGTACTGCGCTTTCAGAAAATGAACAACTGGAAGCCGCGAAAAAAATTAAAGTGAACATTTTTCAACACTTAAAAAACCCGAATATCAACCGTGTTGGCATTTATTTATCAAACGACAGTGAAATCGATACTTCCTTGATAATTGAGGAATTTTGGCAAAGAGACATTACTGTTTACCTTCCTGTACTTCACCCCTTTTGTAGCGGTTACCTACTCTTTCAAAGGTATGAGAAAAATTCACCCATGGCGCCAAATCGCTATGGTATCTTGGAACCCAAGTTAAATTGTAGTCAGGTTTGTCCGGTTGAAGACTTAGATGTGCTATGCACACCACTTGTTGCTTTCGACCTGCAAGGTAACCGCCTTGGAATGGGTGGCGGCTATTATGATCGCACCCTCGCAAAATATTACCGCGAGACGCTAAGCAAGCCAGAAATAATTGGTCTTGCCCATAATTGCCAACAAGTTGACCAGTTACCAATTGAAAGTTGGGATGTACCACTTAAAACCATAGTAACACCAAAAAAGTGTTATTTATGGTAAGCATGTAACAGCCAACTAGGTATAATAACAACTCTATTTCCGTTCAAAAATTAGGCCTTTATCTATGACTCAAGATGAAATGAAAAAAGCAGCTGCATGGGCTGCACTCGAATACGTTGAAAAAGACAGCATTGTTGGTGTTGGTACAGGTTCAACGGTAAACCACTTTATTGATGCACTGGCGACGATGAAAGATGATATCCGCGGTGCCGTTTCGAGTTCAGAAGCGTCAACTGAAAAGTTAAAAGCGCTTGGTATTGAAATTTTCGAACTCAACGACGTTGATAGCTTAAGTGTGTATGTTGATGGCGCAGATGAAATCAACACGCTTAACGAAATGATCAAAGGTGGTGGTGCAGCTCTTACACGTGAAAAAATCGTGGCAGCAGTAGCAAAACAGTTTGTATGTATTGTTGATGAGACAAAGCTTGTCGACGTACTTGGTAAGTTTCCGTTACCTGTTGAAGTGATCCCTATGGCTCGCAGCTATGTTGCTCGCGAATTAGTAGAGCTTGGCGGTGATCCTGTTTATCGCGAAGGGGTTGTAACGGATAACGGCAATGTCATTTTAGATGTGCACAATATGCATATCGACAATGCTAAACAGTTTGAAGAAAAAATAAATCAAATTGTTGGTGTAGTAACCAATGGTTTATTTGCCCACCGCGGCGCAAACACAGTGATTGTAGGCACTCCAGAGGGTCCTAAAACACTGAAGTAATTTTTAGGAAAGGTTATGAGCAAGGTATCGTTAGCAAAAGACAAAATTAAAATTTTACTGCTTGAAGGTGTGCACCAAAGTGCCGTTGAAACACTTAAGCGTAATGGTTACACCAACATTGATTATGTTAAAACCTCCTTGCCAGAGCCAGAACTAATTGAACGCTTACGCGATGCCCACTTTGTTGGTATTCGCTCGCGCACTCACCTAACAGAAGCAGTACTTGAGCAAGCAGACAAGCTGGTTGCAATCGGCTGCTTTTGTATTGGTACCAACCAAGTATCACTCGATGCTGCACAAAAATTTGGTATTCCAGTTTTTAATGCACCATTTTCAAACACACGTTCAGTAGCTGAGCTAGTTCTAGGTGAAATCCTATTGCTATTACGCGGTATTCCTGAGAAAAACGCAAAAGCGCACCGTGGCGAGTGGGATAAATCAGCCGCTGGTTCATTTGAAGCGCGTGGCAAAACCTTAGGTATTATTGGTTACGGCCATATCGGTACACAGCTTAGCATCATGGCTGAAAACATCGGCATGAAAGTACAATTCTTTGATATTGAAGATAAGCTTGTACTTGGTAACGCAACACAAGTGGCAAACCTAACCCAGTTATTACAAACTTCAGACGTTGTGAGCTTACATGTACCTGAAACTGCGCAAACTAAAAACCTAATTGGTGCAGCTGAACTTGAAATTATGAAGCAAGGTGCCATTTTAATAAACGCATCACGCGGTACCGTTGTCGATATCGACGCGCTTGCCAGCAGCCTTCAAGAAAAGCGACTTTCTGGCGCTGCAATCGATGTATTCCCGGTTGAGCCAAAAGGTAATAACGAAGAATTTGTGTCACCGCTTCGTGAATTCGATAATGTAATTTTAACGCCTCACATTGGTGGCTCAACCCAAGAAGCACAAGAGAACATTGGTGTAGAAGTAGCTGGAAAACTCGCTAAGTATTCAGATAACGGGTCAACTGTTTCAGCGGTTAACTTCCCTGAAGTATCATTACCTGAGCTTGCAAAGCGCAGTCGTTTACTGCACATCCACCACAACCGCCCTGGTGTGTTAACGCAAATTAACCAAGCGTTTACCCAGCACGGTATTAACATTGCGGCGCAGTATCTACAAACCAATGAAAATATTGGTTATGTAGTAATTGATGTTGAGACAGATCACTCTGAAATAGCACTTAAAGAATTACGCGCCATTGACGGCACTATTCGCGCCCGTATTCTTCACTAATTGCAGTATCAAAACAGCACAAAAAAAGCAGCATTACGCTGCTTTTTTTGTGCCTAAATGAATTTATACCAATTTTATTAATCATTTGATCATTCTAGCGAGTTAAATGACCAGCTAATTAATGCAATTGGTATTAGAATAGCGCTTCCAGTGCTTGTGATAGTGAACTTACGCCAATTACTTCCATACCTTCAATTTGCTCTTTTGGTTTATTGGCTATTGGTACAATTGCACGTTTAAAACCATGCTTAGCCGCTTCTTTTAAACGTTCTACGCCGCTTGGCACAGGGCGAATTTCACCGCCTAAACCCACTTCACCGAAAACCACAAGCTCACGAGCCAATGAGGCATTTTTAAAACTTGATACAAGTGCAGTGATCAAGGCTAAATCAGCACTGGTTTCAGTGACCTTTACACCACCCACCACATTAACAAAGACATCTTGATCAGATACTTGCAGGCCACCATGACGGTGTAGCACAGCTAACAACATGGCGAGGCGGTTTTGTTCCAGACCAACCGTAACACGCCTTGGGTTACCGAGCTGTGAATAATCCACCAGCGCTTGCACCTCAACTAATAATGGCCGCGTGCCTTCCCAAATAACCATTACTAGTGAACCTGGGGTTTGTTCATCTGAGCGATTTAAGAAAATAGCCGATGGGTTGCTCACTTCTTTTAAGCCCTGCCCCGTCATGGCAAATACACCCAGCTCGTTCACCGCACCAAAGCGGTTTTTATTACCACGCAGCGTTCTAAAGCGACTATCACTACTGCCTTCAAGTAAAATAGAGCAATCGATACAGTGCTCTAACACTTTAGGACCTGCAAGAGTGCCATCTTTAGTCACGTGGCCGACCATAATAATCGCCACTTGGTTTTGCTTAGCAAAACGGGTTAAGTAAGCCGCACCTTCTCGCACTTGAGATACACTACCCGGTGCCGATTGAATATCGGCCATATGCATGACTTGGATAGAGTCAATAACCATAATTTGTGGTTTTTCTCTAAGCGCTAATTGGCAAATCGTTTCGACGTTAGTTTCGGCAAGCGTCTTAAGTTTATCAGTTGGTAAGCCAAGGCGTTTTGCACGCATAGCAACTTGCTGTAGCGATTCTTCACCGGTGACATACAAGGTATTCATGGTTTGCGCGAGTAAACACATGGTTTGCAATAATAACGTACTTTTACCCGCCCCTGGTGAGCCGCCAATCAATATTGCACTGCCAGGTACCACACCACCACCAAGTACACGGTCAAATTCGGTAAAGCCAGTAGTAAAACGCGGTAACTGTTCTAAGTTCACTTCATCCAGTGTTTGTACTTTTGCTTCAATGGCACCGGCATAACCTGATGTAGCACCTGCTCGTGGCGTTTGCTTTATCGAAGGTACACGAAATTCAGTCACTGTATTCCACGATTTACACTCACCACATTGCCCTTGCCAACGTGCGAATTCTGCGCCACACTCACTGCACACAAACGCTGTTTTATTTTTACCCATAAAAACCGACTCTTATAAGTTTGAACGCAATTGCTGCCAACCACGTATAGATCAACATAAGTTGCTTGGATACTGGTATAGTAATTGCTTTACTTATTTAATGATGCTTAATCGCATTCTGCGACAAGCTAAAACAAAAATTGTCTGGTATCTTAACCTATTCACGCAGGCAGAATAATAAAAAAATAAGGAACGCTTCTTTTTTATGGCTGAAGATGTATTGATAAAGTATCAATCGCTTATCGAAGAACTAAAGCGGGATTTAGGCCGCCCAAATTTCGATGCGGTTTTTGCTAAAAAGACCAAAACATTAAGCAGTTCAGACAGATTCCTCATTAAAATGGAGATGAATCGTCTTCTCCAGCCTATCAATCGCTTTATTGATTTACGTGGTCAAGTTACCGGTGAAGTACGCTCTTATACCTATAACGGTAAACAGCACTTTATGGATGAAACCGCTATCAATGTATTTGAGGCAGGCATTCGCCGCTATAAGCGATATACCCTTGCCGTTTACGAAGCGGTTATGAATACCGAAAATAATCACAAAGTGATGCAGCGTAAAGCGCAAGAACGTGGTGAGCTAGCACCTCAACCAACCACAGCCAAAACAAAAGAAGAAAAGCCAAGCATCAACTGGGTGTCGTTTGCTTCCTATGAATCGCGCTCTGAAGAGCGCATGAATTACTCGATAAAAGTTAAACTCTATTTAAGTTCTGGCAGCGAAATAGAAGCATCGACGTCAGATATTTCTGTCAGCGGCTGTAAAGTAAAACTACACTCGCGTTACCAGCTTGCTAAAGGCGAAACACTCAGAATGCGCCTAGTAGGTTTAGAGCAAGATTTTGAGCTTGGCATTAAAAACGGTCTTGAGTACGAAGTTGTCGCTGTGGAAAAAATCAATGCAGATCATAATTATGTGCGTATGAAGCGTACTTTCAATAACGAAAGTAAAACCATTGATGATTTTCTGAAGAGCTTTATTCATGGCAACAAACGCCGCTACAAAGTTAACCTCGATAACACTCTTGATGCTGTAATTGTTAAAGGTTACGAGCAGTATTACCTGCCGCGCGTTTCGTCATTATTTTTATTTTTAAGCGTTAAAGATGCGCGCGTTAGCCCCTCTTTAGTTCTGACAAATGAAAACAACCTTAATGTGGCGCGCTTTTTTAACGACGAAAACCGAAATTCGGTGCTACCGCAAGTACTTAATCCTGCGCGTATTAATCAGCTAATTAAATCACCGGGCGATGTAAAGCAACTCAACTTATTTTGTTTTACCCACACCAATAGTGGAAAACTATTTTTTTATTCCGCTAGTGAGCAAGAGCTCAATAACACCCCTAATTTACGCAATTTATTTTGGGGTTTTGCCAGCCAAAAACCTAGTTTTCGTATTTTTAATGTGCAGTTAATGCCGTGCTCAAGTGAAGATAGTTATATACCGCTCTCATTACCCGATAGTGCAAGCAGCGAAATAGCTAAGCTTAACAAACCGCCCTCACCACGAGTGCAAGGTATTGTTAAAGATGCAAAATATTTAGCACTAATCACAGATATTACGAGTACGTCTTCAACTGAACAATTTAAACAAATTACGTTTGATAAAAGCCATGTAAATCATTTAAAACAGTATGGCCATCAAAAACTGCGTAGCTATCCAAGCCTTGAGTTTGTTGCCCTTGATTACATTAACTTACGCAACGAAACCCGATATTTGTATAAAACGCCTATTCAACTAGAGCAAGAAGAAAAAGGTAACTTGACGGGGCATACCCTTGATTTTTCAATCAATGGCTTGCAACTTGAGCTTGCCTCTCCAACCAATTATGAAAAAGGGGATTTGCTGCTGGTAGCATTCCCTGAATTGCAAAAGCTCACCAAGAAGTTCCAGCTAAACAAGTTGCCCTATGAAGTGATGGCGGTTAGTAAAACAAAAACCATCGTTAATTTACGCAGCTATAAACCATCATCAGATACAGAACACCAAGGGGTTCGCTTTTTTAATCAGCTCATTGCCAATAATAAATCTAAGCTGGTTGCATCAGAAGAATCACCAAAAACACCAGGGCTTTCGACTGCCCTACGTAATATGGTGACTAAAAATGTTTGTCAGTTCCCATTTTACCTGCACAAGCGGGGCTCACAAATCAAAGTGGGCGCAATTGCTAAAGGGGTTTATCCAAACACCTGTCATTTACTGCTAAGCCATATCGCAGGGCTAAATAAGCAATTTGAGTTTAAACAGCTGATCAAACACGATGATTTTGAAAATATGATTGCATTGCCATTAAAAGAAATGGCACGTCATGATGCGCCACTACAATTTGACTTGTACGTGCGTTTACAACCAAAAGAGCGCGATGCTGATAAAGCATTTATCACTGAGTTACTTGATTTCAAAGCACTAAACGACCGTAGTAACTTTGTTAAAGCGAGCGTGGCAGAAGAGCTATTTTTTGCTTTCCGTTTATATATTTCGCGTACCGGCCGCCCCGACACTGATTATATCGCCAAAGAGCTTAGCTATATCAGCCAATATGCACAGCATAAAGCTAAAGATCTAGAGGAAGAACTTTGGTCAGTTATTGGTGTTGGTGACGCAGTGGATATCACCCAGGAAGTATTAACCCGTTATGGCGTTTCTGCTGATGTGCAAGAAAGCCTTAATAAACGCAAGGCGCTTTGGTCAAAAACCGCGCAGTACCAGTTAAGCAATTTGTTTGAGTAGGTTTATCTAATTAGATTTAAAGCGCTGCGATTGTATTCAGCCTGAATTAGTAACCCTAATTCAGGCTGAAGCCCCTGACCTATTCAGGCAAAGAAATAAAATACAGCACTTGTAGAAGGCTGCCAAAATTAACTGCCACATCAGCTGTTTCAGCAACGAGCGGCTTGCCATGAACAGCCACACCAAGGCCACTTGCCGCCATCATCACTAAATCATTTGCACCATCGCCCATCGCAATCGTTTGTGAAATAGGCAAATTTAGCTCATTTGCATAGTGAGTTAAAAAACGCGCTTTTTCATCAGCGTCGACAATCGTACCTAGCACTTTACCTGTAAGCTCTGCACCGTTGTCTTCTAAGGTATTCGCGTGAATTGCATCTAGCTGCAGAAGTGTTTGTACGCGCTCAGCAAATGGCACAAAACCACCTGATGCAATGGCAAGTTTCCAGCCTTTTTCCTTTAGGTGCTGACACAGCGCCTTAACCCCAGGCATTAATGGCAAGTTATCTTTAAGCTCCGCCATTAACTCAAGCGATACACCTTCAAGCTTGGCAACACGCTTTCGCAAACTTTCAGAAAACGGTAATGCCCCTTGCATTGCTTGGCGTGTCACACTGGCCACTTCCTCATAGACGTTCGCTAAACGGGCTATTTCATCAATACACTCAATTTGAATGGCAGTTGAGTCCATATCCATCACAAGCAAGCCTGGTTGGTTTATAGAAGGCACATTTGCAAATATATTAACTTCCACCACTTCACTTGGCGCTAAAAACGCTTTAAGCACCTCTTTTGTGTTTTGTAGCGATGCCTGAACATGTAACGCAAGTGCATTTGGCAACTCTGGATGAGGCGCAACTTTTGCGATTTTAGCAACCGATAAACTCGCAAGAGCCACTAATAATTCATCGCTTATAGCAAGGTTTGACTGGGTTGTTGAAAGTAACACGTAACAAGTCGCGTTTTCTTGATTATTAAATTCAGCAACTTGATGCCATTGATTGGTGTGAATATGCGAGAAAAATTGCTCAAATTCCGCCATACTTTCAAACATAAGAGACTCTCTTACAGCTAGACTTTGGTGTTGTTGCAATTTAACCAAGAAAACAGCACACTGTCCAAAAGGCATTGAGCAATATGAAAAAAAACCAAGACCGCAATCCGGCTTTCGCCTCCACATATCAGAGAATATCGCGCTTAATGATAGCTGCGATATGCCTTATTGCGCTCACCCATATTGGTTTTAATACTAGCTTTAAAGGCCACCAAATCCTCGATAAACAAAGCAAAACCACTGCGCAAGGGCTTGCTCAGCAACTTGCTTTAGGTGCACGGTTTGCAATCCAAGAAGAAGACAACAAATCACTCAATCGCTTAGTAAATAATTTTGCGCAAGATGAATTTATTCAAACTGCTGCGGTGTTTGATAAGTTCGGTAATTTGCTTGCTCAAAGTAACTTTGCGGCTTCTTATCAGGATTTATTAAAAACCCCCAATGCGTTGCCTGGGTTATCTAAATTAGCAACCCCTGTGATAAGTGACGTATTCGTGAAAGGCAAACGTATTGGCTTTGTTAGACTCACTTACACTTTTCCAGCTGCAATTCGCGAAGGTCATGATTACCTTCACGAAGTAAGTAAGCAAATTGCCCTTATGTTGATTTTAAGTGTGGTTCTTACTTGGGTATTAGCGCGTAAGATCAAACGCTGGCAAGTTAAACGCTATATTCGCAATACTGAGCAAGACGAAGAGTAAAGCTGTTCGGCAAGCATTATTCGGGCGCTTTGCGTCTCGATACCTTTTAATTCGCACAGCTCATCAAATACCCGCGTTATCTGCGACGGTGTATTGCGCTGCCCTTGAAAACCATAAAGCGGCATTGAAGGTGCGTCGGTTTCTAGCACTAAGTGCTCAACCGGCATACTGGCAATCACATCACGTGTTTTTTGCGCACGCGCATACGTAATTGTGCCGCCAACGCCTAACTTAAAACCTTGTTCAACATAGTAATTAGCCACCTGCAAAGAACCACTAAATGCGTGAATAATACCGCCACATTTAGGTTTTAGTGTTTTAAATGCTTCAGCAATTAAATCATGACTTTTTCGGTGATGCACCACCAGCGGCAGTGACAACTGATTTGCAAGTTCAATATGCTGTAAAAAAAGCTGCTGTTGGTCATCGAGCTTGTCGATACTGCGGTCGATACCGCACTCACCTATTGCCACCAATGACTCGCGATGACTTTTGGCAAGCGTTGCAAGGCGGTCGAAATCGCCCTGTTGATGCTCATTTAAAAAATACGGGTGTAACCCAAGAGCTTTGTAAAACGTAATGCCTTGGGTGTTTGCTAAATAAAGTATCTTAGCGCTTTGTGCAAGCGTTACGCCCGGTACCAGCATCTGAGACACATTAAAGTGTGCCGCATCTGCTAACACCTTGTCACGGTCATTTTCAAACTCATCAAAGTCGATATGACAGTGCGTGTCAAAAAACGCCATATTATGGATTTAAGCGCTGCTTAGTCCACACGCCATCTTCAAGTTTATACATAAAGCGGTCGTGCAAACGGTTTGCACCGCCTTGCCAAAACTCAATTTGATGCGGCTCAATGCAGTAGCCACCCCAAAATGATGGCAATGGTACTTCGCCTT
This sequence comes from Pseudoalteromonas sp. G4, assembly GCF_028875915.1. Lineage (GTDB taxonomy): Bacteria > Pseudomonadota > Gammaproteobacteria > Enterobacterales > Alteromonadaceae > Pseudoalteromonas. The sequence continues at coordinate 20,654 of NZ_JAPEHW010000042.1, read as the reverse complement.
CACTAAACTTATTTTTAATTTGCTGGAATTTTTCCATCAGCACTTTACGCGATGACACCGGGCGACTTTGCGCCGATGCCCACGCCGCAAGCTGGCTCTCTTTAGGACGCGATAAAAAGTACTTAGTTACCGCTAAATTAGATAATGGCTTTGCCGTACCATAAACAATCACCTGACGCTCCAAGCTGTGCCATGGGAAATGCAAACTCACCTTGTTATTGCCCGCAATTTCCTGCGCCTTGCGCGACTCAGTATTGGTAAAAAAGACAAAACCATTTGGATTCACATCTTTTAACAACACAATACGCTGCGACGGCTGACCATTGCTATCTACCGTTGCCACAACCATGGCTGTTGGGTCATCTAACTTAGCGTCTACCGCTAACTGCAACCACGATTCAAACTGCTCAATTGGGTTGTCTAACAGCTTATCTTCAGACAAACCATCCTTTAAATACTCACGGCGAATATCATCAATTTTCATCATCTTTTCCAAAAGATATTGTATAAGCTTATGGTAAACAGATACGTGTGAAATACCAATAAAGATTGGTTATATAGTTGATTTAAAATAAAGGGTTGGGGTTAGATTGTATTTTCTGGTTTGATTTAATGGATGAGGGAGTGTTCCTAAACATCATCTGTTATAGGCTGTTATGTACCAATTTCAGCCTTTGGTAACACACCAATAAAGAGTGATAGTAGCTTGCTAAAATGTGCAGCGTAGCGACACCGAGCAAGCTATTAGCAGACCCTTAACTTATATGTTTATTTTCGTTGATAAGTACCGCAGTTCTTTGACGATAATTTTCTTCAAACGATACAATTGCAGCCATTAATCCTGACATTAACAGAACAACTATAGCCATTGGTATAAATACTATGGCGCTTAACAAACTAGTTACTCCTGAAGGAATAGTAATTAGAGTCGCTAGTATTGCTACAATAAAGAAAACAATACCTATAACCGCAGTAAATCTAGCTATTAAAAGTAGTAATGGTAAATTTTGAGATTGTAAATTTTTATATGGTTTCATAAATATCCTTATCGTACTTCAGAAACATAACACCTTATTAGTCCACATTTCGATTTAAGGAAGTCATCCACAACCTGAAACCTCATATTGGTAAACCAGCAAGTCTTTACTGACATTGGGTTTGTATAAGGTGTTATGAAGCACTGCAGTTATATTGTGACTGTTTAAGGCAAATAGCTTCCGCCTCTTCAACTGAGTTACCACCTAAGCAATAATCAAGGCGAATTATTTTTTCCTCAGCTTTGGCTTCACCACCTTGCGTCTGCACCCAGTCCCACTTTCTGATAATTTTCTTACTTGGCCTGAAAATTACTTTTTCGGGAACACTTTGGATCAGTTCAACAGAGTCTGTTTTACCTTTTTCATTAACCACCACCTTAAAAATCCCACAGCCCGCAATCCCCTTTTTAGCTAGCTTTACCGGGTACAAGGGACTTACTTGTTTTTTCCTAACCCAGTGCGTATTTTCTTTTGTAGGCTTTAAGTGTGTCAATTTAACATCACCATAGACAATAGTTTTCGCATCAATCGTAAAACATTGTGCAGCTAACATGATGAGCAAAAGAGATTTTTTCATACTTATTCCTTGGTTATTTAACTTCCTTTGAATAAATATAAACTACCCATTTTAATCAAGTTTTTCAATTAATTAAGGGAGCTTCATTTCATTTGAAAACTAATACCAACAAATAGGCGTAAAATCGAAAAAAACCTTGCTTTCAAATATAAAATAAATTTCTTAAGAGCTGAGCTTACTTTGGTATGTAATTCGGAAATTATTGAAGAAGAAAATTGATACTATTTGCAAACTAGTTTGCATTTAGACAAGGAAGGTTTTTAATCTAGCCCCATGAGCATAGCCTGCTATGTGATTGGGGTAGATTAAAAACCTGACGCAGTATTAATGCGAAATAGGAAGCAAAGTCCTACAAATAGGCGAGAAATTGACAAGGCACATAAAGCTTTTTAGCCGCTGAGCATACTTTAGTATGTGATTCGGTAAAAAGCTTTATGTAACGCTTTCAAAGCGAAGCATATGCTGTAGGTTACATTTGCTCCATAACTTCGATACCTAGTAGATCTAGACCCTTCGCTAGCGTCTTCGCCACTAAATTACACAGCATTAAGCGGCTTTCTTTGGTAGCTGGTTCTACACCCTCTTTAAGTACCGGACATGCTTCGTAGAAGCTCATGTATAGGCTTGCTAGTTCATATAAGTAGCTACATAAAACGTGCGGCGTCGCCTCAGCAATCATTTGATCTAGCACTTCTTCAAACTGGATTAGTTTGATTGCTAACGCCTTTTCTTGCGCTTCAACAATTGAGATTGGTGCATTTAAGCTTGCAGCGTCAATACCTGCTTTACGGAAGATACTGCGCACACGCGTGTATGCATACTGTAAGTAAGGCGCTGTTGCACCTTCAAAGCTCAGCATGGTATCCCAGTTGAAGATATAATCGCTGGTACGGTTCTTCGAAAGATCCGCGTATTTCACAGCACCAATACCTACTTTACGAGCGATTTCAGCGCGTTCTTCAGCACTTAGGTCTGATTCGCGCTCAGCTAGTTTGTCAGTTGCGCGGCTAACGGCTTCTTCTAGTAGCTCAGCTAGTTTAACTGTGCCACCAGTACGGGTTTTAAATGGTTTACCATCTTCACCCATCATGGTGCCGAATGGGCAGAACTCGTACGTGGTTTCGTCACGTAACAGGCCAGCTTTACGTGCTGTTAATTCAACTTGATTGAAGTGCAGGCTTTGACGTGCATCTACAAAGATTAAAATACGGTCTGCGCCTAGTTTGTTAGAACGGTAATCACACGCTGCTAAGTCGGTAGTTGCATATAGAAAGCCGCCACCTGATTTTTGCACGATAAATACAGATGGTTCACCGTCTTTATTTGCAAGCTCATCAAGGAATACTACTTGTGCACCTTGGTCTTCAACCGCAATGCCTTTTTCTTTAAGTAGAGAAATAACACCTTGCAGCGCATCGTTATAAGCACTTTCAGCTTTAATATCTTCAGGCTTAAGGGTAACGTTTAGCTTTGCGTACACTTCTTCAGAGTGTTTTACTGAGGTATCAATAAACAGTTTCCACAGCTTTTCACAGTGTGCATCGCCACCTTGCAGCTTAACTACGTAGTCACGTGCTTTATCAGCAAAACCGTCTTCATCGTCAAAACGTTTTTTCGCATCGCGGTAGAAGGTTTCTAAATCAGCTAAAGCTACTGATTCAAGATCAACACCTTGGTTAAGTAAGTCTTCTAGGTGCGCAATCAGCATACCAAATTGCGTACCCCAGTCACCTACGTGGTTTTGACGGGTAACGGAGTCGCCGCGGAACTCAAGTGCACGTACTACCGCATCACCGATAATGGTTGAGCGTAAATGACCGACGTGCATTTCTTTTGCAAGGTTAGGCGATGAGTAATCTACTACCACGTTTTGTGCGCTAGCATGCTCAGCAACACCCAGTTTTTCATCTTGGTTTGAAGATGAAAGTGTGTCAGCTAAAAACTCTGGCTTTAAGTGAATATTAATAAAACCTGGGCCTGCAATTTCAGTTTGCGAAGCAATATCGCTGACATCTAAATTATCGATAATTTTTTGTGCAAGTTCACGCGGATTCGTTTTTAACTTTTTCGCAGCGCCCATTGCACCATTAATTTGGTAATCACCAAACTGCGGGCGGGTACTTTGCGTTACCGCTGGGTTGGTATCTTCTGGTAAGCCTGCTGCAACCATGGCTGCAACGGCTTTTTCTACTAATATCTGACGAATATTCATTTTCTATTTCCTGTTACACACCGCTTAGGAGTAATCTCAACCAAGCCATGTTATTTTTATTCGTTTTTAAATCTGATAACACCACAACACGTTATCAATGTAACTTAACTTTTTGACTAAATAAATGCTGCGAGAGCGAAGCCGCAGAGTATTTTTCGCTAGGAGTTTAGTCCGCTAAATGACTAACGAAAAATACGATAGCAATGACGCTATCGCAAATTTATGACGTAAAAATTAGTGTTCACGCGTTTGGTGGAAAACCACCTCTGGATAACGCTCTTGCGACAAGTTTAAGTTAACACGTGTTGGCGCGATATAGGTTAGGTTATCACCACCATCGAGCGCTAAGTTTACTTCGCACTTACGGCGGAATTCTTCTAACTTTTTCGCATCATCACAGGTTACCCAGCGTGCTGTTGCAACACTTACGCTTTCGTACATGGCATCTACGTTGTATTCGGCTTTTAAGCGCGCTACAACAACGTCAAACTGAAGTACACCTACCGCACCTACGATAAGGTCATTGTTTTGCAGTGGTCTAAATACCTGTACTGCACCTTCTTCCGAAAGCTGGATAAGGCCTTTAAGTAGCTGCTTTTGCTTAAGTGGATCGCGTAAGCGAATACGACGGAATAATTCTGGCGCAAAGTTTGGTATACCGCTGAACTTAATTTTTTCACCTTGCGTGAAGGTGTCACCAATTTGAATCGTACCGTGGTTATGAAGACCAATAATATCCCCTGCGTACGCTTCTGCTGCGCGCTCACGGTCACCAGCCATAAATGTTACCGCATCAGATATGCTGACCTTTTTACCAATACGCACATGGTCCATTTTCATACCTTGCTCATACTTACCCGATACAATACGCATAAAGGCAATACGGTCACGGTGTTTCGGGTCCATGTTTGCTTGAATTTTAAATACGAAGCCTGAGAACTTTTCTTCGTCAGCAGTAACGAGGCGGTCATCTGTTTGACGTGGCTGTGGTGATGGTGCCCACTCAGTTAAACCGTCAAGCATATGGTCAACACCAAAGTTACCAAGTGCGGTACCAAAGAATACCGGTGTTAATTCACCTGCAAGGAAAAGCTCTTGGTCAAATTCGTGCGATGCACCTACCACTAGCTCAAGTTCTTCGCGTAGTAATTCAGCCAGTTCTTCACCCACGGCTGCGTCAAGCTCTGGGTTATCTAACCCTTTAACAATACGCACTTCTTGAATTGTATGGCCTTGACCTGTTTGGTACAAAATCGTTTCATCACGATGAATATGGTAAACACCTTTAAACTCTTTACCACAGCCAATTGGCCACGTAACCGGAGCACACGCGATGTTTAGCTCACTTTCAACTTCGTCCATTACTTCCATTGGGTCACGGATATCACGGTCGAGTTTGTTCATAAAGGTAACAATTGGCGTATCACGAAGACGCGTTACTTCCATTAGCTTACGGGTACGGTCTTCTACACCTTTCGCAGCGTCAATTACCATTAGGCACGAGTCAACCGCGGTGAGTGTACGGTAAGTATCTTCCGAAAAGTCTTCGTGTCCTGGGGTATCCAGTAGGTTTACCAAACAGTCGTTGTACGGGAATTGCATTACAGAGGTAGTAACCGAGATACCACGCTCTTTTTCCATTTCCATCCAGTCTGATTTAGCATGTTGATTCGAACCACGACCTTTTACTGTACCTGCTTTTTGCAGAGCTTGTCCGAAAAGAAGTACCTTTTCAGTAATGGTTGTTTTACCCGCATCCGGGTGGGAGATAATCGCAAAGGTGCGACGCTTGCCAACTTCAGTTGAAATACTGGACATGAATACCCGCCAATCGCTTAAAATTCAAGGTTAAAAATGGGGCGAAATTATACCTGTTTACCCACTTAGAGTGCAATTAAAGCGTAGCCAATATGTGTGTTTTTTCGCTGAAATTAGGTTTTTAATTTTATATCCAACTTAAAGTCATAAAATTTCGATTAAATTCCTCTGAAAAAATTACCGTGTTGAATTTTATTGCCCGTGTTAGAATCGTTTTTGGTACGCATATTATTGGTTTACTTAATTTTTGCACCAAAACATAATCGCCAGGGAGGTTTAGGTGACAAGCAAAGACGTGTTAATACAGCTCGCAGATTTACGCTTTCGATATCAAAGCAATGACTTTGATACATTGCATAACATCTCGCTGACCATCTCTGCTGGTGAATGTATTGGCTTAATTGGACCAAATGGTGCCGGCAAATCAACGCTTATTTCGTTAATTACAGGGTTACTGCAACCTACTGCAGGTTCACTTTTTTACCAACAAAGCGAAGCTCAACAAGCCTTTATTAAACAGTACTTAGCCCTTGTACCGCAGGAATACGCGTTTTATGAAAAGCTTACGGTTATGCAAAACCTTCATTACTTTGCTAGTTTACTGACAAAAATTGATGAAAAATCAATTATTGAAGAAGCACTCACCAAATGCCAATTAGAAGCTGTTGCTACAAAAAAAGCACAGCATTTATCAGGTGGTTATAAACGCCGTTTAAATTTAGCGATTGCACTGCTTAAACATCCTAAAGTACTTATTCTTGATGAGCCAACGGTGGGTATCGATCCCATTTCCCGCGAGTTAATTTTGACTTTATTGACAGATTTAAAGCAACAAGGTACCACTATTATTTATACCTCACACTTATTGTCAGAAGTAGAGCAAATCTGCGAACGCATTTATGGTTTAAAGCGCGGCGAATTAATCAATATTAATGCCATTGGTGATAATGCACCGCTGCAAATCAGTTTTGCTGAAACTATCAGCAATAGTACCCTTTCTGAAATTTCTGCGCTTATCCCAAATGTAGTTAAAACAGGTGACAGTCAATTAACCATTGAACGATGTAAAGAGCCGCTTTTTATACTGGCGCAACTTAATCAACTTTCGCTGCCAACCATTTGCGAGATAAATTTCTCAACGCTGCATTTAGAAAACTATTACAAAGAGTTATTTACAGAACAATGATAAAAGCCAGCATCACCAAAGAATTTAGGCTGATTTTTAGCGACTTGCATAGTTTAGCTGTGCTTTTTTTAATGCCTATCAGCTTTATGTTAATAATGACATTTGCGCTCAGTAACAAAGCGCAAGACATCACGCAATCGGTCACTATCAATATTAGCAGCAATAGCACCAATCAAGCCGAAGCCTTACTTAACGTGTATTTAGATAATGCTGGGTTTAAGCTTAATGAAGCAGCTAAGCCTGATGTCAGCCTGAGTTTATCAACACAATTTGAACAAGCCCTGTTTCAAGATGAACCTGAAAAAGTGGTGTTGTTTAGTAAAAAAAATTCGCTTTCACCCCAAATTGCAAGCTTGGTAGAGCAGCACCTTCAAATTGCCCTAGCCAAAGTGAAACTGCATTTGTACTTACGTGATACTGGACAAATATCAGAGTCACAGCCACTTAGCGAACAAATAGCTAGCGTGACATCGCAAACAGATCAACTCAAGTTAGTTGAGTTTAGTCATCAAGTTAGTTATCAAGCCGTGCAACACAGCATTCCCTCATGGCTTGTGTTTGGTGTATTTTTTATTGTGTTACCTATTTCAATCACGCTTATCAGTGAAACACAAAACGGCACTTTAATCCGAGTAACTACTTTTCCTATTTCAAATAAGCACTATTTTGCGGCCAAATTACTCGCTTTTTATCTAGTAAGCCTAGCGCAAGGTTTAGTGTTACTGGTTATTGGTTTTTGCTTTATTCCGCTACTTGTTGATGTGCCAAGCGTCAGTATCGGACATTTAATTTATGCTCTGCCCTTTTTAGCTATCACCTGTGCCAGCGCAGTAACATTTGGTGCGCTTATCGCAAGTCAAATTCAAACTCACGAACAAGCTATTGTGGTAGGTGGTGGCATCAATATTTTACTTGCAGCAATAAGCGGCTTAATGGTGCCACTAGACATTATGCCTAAGGCCATGCAATCTATTGCGCAGCTTTCGCCGATGCATTATGCATCAAGCGGACTTAAGAATTTATTTATCTCTCACTCAGAGTTACTCACATTTAATACTAGCCTGCCTTTGATTGTGTTTTCAGTGGTTTGCGGCGTGTTTGCATTGTGGTTATTTGAGTTAAAAGTTAGGAAGTTAAAATGGAAATAGAAGAATTAAAAAACAAACTAAAACAACTTATTGTTGAAGAATGTGACAAGGAAGACGAGATAGAATGGCACGAAATTGAAGACGATGCGCCACTTTTTGGTAATGACTCTAAAGTGGGTTTAGACTCCCTTGATGCGCTGCAACTTGCGCTTATTATCAAACAGCACTTTGGCATTCGTGTCGAAAGCTCAAAAGAAAGCCGTAAAGATCTGCATTCAATCAATAGCATTGTTGCTTTAATTCAACGCGAAAAAAGTAAAGAACTTGCCTAGTTACATCATTGCAGCAGATTCGTGGTCGGCATGTGGCCGCGGTGATACTATCACCTTTTCAACGTCACAGTATCAAACCGTATCAACGGCTGAGCAAATAAGTGTGCCGTTTTTTGCGATGCAAGATTTAGCGGTAGATACCGATGAAGCACGTATTTTAGAAGCGCTTCATACGGTTGTTGCAAGTGCCATAGCAAAGGCTGAGCTTACGCCATCGCAATTAGCCAATACAGCGGTTGTGCTTGGTTCAACGAGCTTAGATGTTAGCAGCGTAAAAGCAAAACCTGAGCAAACTATTTGGCTTACCGACACCGACAGGTTAAGTGGTTATTTGAAAGCACAATTTGCCACCTCAGATCTACACTTAACCATAAATACGGCATGTACCGCTGGCACAAACGCAGTTATTTTAGCCGACCAGCTGTTAACGCATAACAGAGCTGAGTTTGTTATTGTGGTTGGTTGTGAGTTTTATAACCCACTCACCGTCGAAGGTTTTTATTCACTTGATTTACAAAGTGCAAACGGCCTCAAAACCTTTAGTGAAGCGCGCTCTGGTTTAGTGCTTGGCGAAGGTGTAGCTGCGCTGGTTATGGCAAAAACCGCCAGTAAACAGAAACAAATGAAAGTACTTGGCTATGGCACGGGTTGTGATCATTACAGCTTAACCATGACACAAGAGTCGGGTGAGCATATAAACACGATTATTGACCAGGCGCTTAACAAGGCACAATTAAACGCTGAAAACATTGACCTGATTAAAGTGCACGGTACCGCCACATTAAATAACGACCAAGCAGAGCTTAACGCATTTAACCAAGGCTTAACCCACGCTCCTATTTTTGCTTTTAAGCCTTTTACAGGCCATACCTTGGGTGCATGTGGCGTTTTAGAATTAGCATTAATGGATCATTTACTAAAAACACAAAGCGTTATTCCACTGCCAGATTATGTGCATAAAGAGACGATTTTAAAACCATTTAGCCAAGGTAAAATGCTGAGTGATTATCAGCATATTTTGTTAAACCACTGTGGTTTTGGTGGTAATAATGCCGCCATTATTGTTGAGGTCAATAATTGTGGGGGTCGATTATGACCATTAAAATTATCGACTACGCAGTAATCACTGAGCCTCGTGAAAAAACCAACAAGCAACTTCGCCAAGAGCTAAAAAGTGAATTTGCTATTAGTGGCCGCCGCTTAGATAATTTTACGTTAACCGCGATGAAAGCCTTGGCAAACCTACAAACCAGTTTAAAACCAGGGTGTAAATATTCATTATTCAGTGCTGCTCAGTATTTTTCTTTGGAATTATTGCAAAGTTTATTACTCGATTTATCCAAAGATATAGCACTAAAACCACTCGACTTTGTTGCCACCGTTGGTAATGCAGCTAACTACTATTTAGCGAAAGAATTTAAATTACATGGCAGTAATTTATTTTTGGGCTGTAGCGAGCAAAAACTGGCTAAAACCCTACTCACTGCTGAGCTTGATTTACTCGAAAAGAATTCAGATGCAGCGGTTTTATTACTTTGGCATGAAACTGAAACAACTCGCCGCTGCGATTGTTTAATCATTGAGTTAACAGATGAAGCGCACTCTTCGGCATTGATAACTGATATTAACCAGTTAACTGAGTTAATAGCTAAAGGCGTAAAACCACCCTTTTATTATCGCTAATGTGCAGACAAACCCTAAAAAAGTAATTTTATTTACGCTTGTCTTTAACTAAACGAATATCACTTTGCTGGTTGTTTGTTAGCTGAAAACTGGTTTTATTGATGGCTGGTTTGCCACGAAAAAGCATTGGGTTATTTGAAAACCCTACCGCTTCTTTAGGAATGCCAGCACGTGAAAGGTCGAGCGTTTGATTGGCGTTTTCATCGACATATAAACGCACTGCGTACCATGCGCTCGGTAATTGCGTAAATTCAACACTGATATTTTGCCCATTAATAGGCACATTTTTTTCAGCAAAGGCGCTAAGTTTGCTCCAATCTTTAAGCTCACTTGCAAACGGCGTTTCTGATTGGAAAAGTTGAACATGTAAGGTACCTATTGCAGCAACTTCATTTTCAATATTCAGTGACAAAGTGTTGGCCATAGCAGCGGAATTAAACCAGCCGGCTAATAAAAAAGCAGTACACTTTAACACTCTCATACAAATCATCGCTCAAATAAGATTCACTTAAATATTAATGTTTTATATAATAACTTCTTTTTAATGGAATAAATACTGTCTTAACAATGCGCAAAGTTCTTACTGTTAACTTCTCTCAAACTGGACAACTCTCAAGCATTTTGCAATCAGTTGTTGGGCCCATCAAGGAAAATAAAGACATTACTGTTGACCACTTGGTGATCAAACCTAAAGTAAACTTTCCTTTTCCTTGGCCGTTCGGTCAGTTCTTTCGTGTATTTCCTGAAACTGTCGCAATGGACCCGATTGAGTTAGAACCCTTTACCACTCAGTTTGAACAGTACGACTTAATCATTCTTAGTTACCAAGTGTGGTTTTTAACACCCTCACTGCCTATTTCATCATTTATGCAACTGCCACAAACCAAAAAGCTATTTAACAACACCCCTGTGGTTACTGTGATTGGCTGCCGTGGTATGTGGTTATCAGCACAAGAAAAAATGAAGAAATTATTAGCGGATGCTAATGCAAAACTGGTTGATAACGTTGTACTAAGTGATAACTGTGGCGCGGCGTTTAGCTTTTTAGCAACACCGCTTTGGATGATGACAGGTAAGAAAAAACCGCTTAGCTGGGTACCTGCTGCTGGGGTATCTGAGAGTGACATTACAAATGCACGACGTTTTGGCGTAGCGATAAATCAACGCTTAGCGTATGACGAAAGCGCTATTACAAGCCCAATGTTAAGTGGTTTAAACGCTGTTAAGATAAATGAAAAATTAATTGCAAGTGAAAGAGTTGGCAATCACAGCTTTTCTATTTGGTCGAAAATTTTAAAAAAATTTGGCTCTCAGCAAAGTATTGGTCGCGCCATCGGGTTAAGTATCTATGTGGTGTTTTTAGTCACACTTATTCTTACCGTTGTACCTATCACTGCAATTATCAAAAAGCTAATAGCGCCTTTAACTCGCAATAAAATTGCAAAACAAAAAGCCTATTTCGCTGAACCCTCAGGAGAGTAGTATCATATGGGAAGCCCTGTTTATATTACAGCGATGGCTGATGCTTTACCGAATAAGCCAGTCTCAAATAAAGAAATGGAAAATCTGCTCGGAATGGCTGGTAACAGACCTTCAAGAGCACGCGCAGTGATTTTGCGCAGTAATAAAATTAAGCAACGATATTACGCGATTGACCCAGAAACGAACGAATTTACACATACCAATGCCGCACTTGCAGCTGAAGCAGTACGCGGACTTTTTCAACATGAAGATGAGCTTAAGCAAATTCAAAGTTTAATTGCCAGCACCAGTCAAGCGGACCAAACTCTGCCTAATCATGGCGTAATGGTACACGGTGAACTTAACAATCCTCCTTGTGAAGTTGTTTCAACTTCAGGTATTTGTTTGTGTGGTGTAACTGCACTTAAATACGCTTACCTCAATATAAAGGCACAAGAAGTTGAAAACAGTGTGGTCGTTGCCAGTGAAATTGCCTCTAGCATGATGACGGCTAAAAACTTTGAACAAGAGTGCCAACACAAAGTAGACACCCTTGAGCAAAACCCTGAAGTAGCCTTTGAAAAAGACTTTTTACGCTGGATGCTATCGGACGGTGCAGGCGCAGCCTTTTTACAAAATAAACCCGTTGTTGGGCAGTTAAACCTACGCATTGATTGGATTGATATTATTTCATATGCCAATGAGTTGGAAACCTGCATGTATGCAGGTGCGGTGAAAAATGACGATGGAAAGCTCACCAGTTGGACGCGTTTCTCCGCGGAAGAAGTTGCACAGCAATCAATGATGACGGTTAAGCAAGATGTGCGTTTACTCAATGACAATATCGTTAAATATACCGTTGAAGATGCCCTTAGCCGCATTATTCAAAAACGTAAACTGATTGCCAGCGATTACGCGTTATTTGTACCGCACTACTCATCAGGTTATTTCCGTGAGCGCTTATATGCTGGGCTTGAAAATATTGACTTCGCTATCCCTTATGAAAAATGGTACACCAACCTAACAGAGCGCGGTAATACCGGTTCTGCATCAATATTTATTATGCTGTCAGAACTTTTGCGTTCGGATAAATTAGTCAAAGGGCAACGACTCCTTTGCTACATTCCTGAAAGCGGTCGTTTTTCCAGTGGCTTTATGCAATTAACGGTCGAATAACAGTGAAAAAAGAGCACGTCCCACAGGACAATTCAAAAATTTACCAAGGCCAGTCAAAACTGGTTTATGCCGTTGATGAAAGCGGCCACTACGCAGGCGTAAAATCATCAGGGTGGGAAATTGAATCGTTCGCTACGCAATATGCTGTGGACGACTTGAATGAACAAGCTGTAAGTGCACTTTTGGATGCGCAGCAAGGTAAAGTTTCTCCTTTGAAATACCATATGCTGTGCGCAAGACACGACGTGTTATCGTTATCGCAAGTGACGGGCTTGTTCCAATGGCGCATTAAACGCCACTTTAAACCAAAGGTGTTTAACACTCTTTCAGCTAATATTCTCTCACGCTATTGCGAAGCACTTGCCATTAGCGAACAGCAATTAAAGGATTTACCAGAGCATCATGATGCCAGTTTTAAACAACCTAGTGCATAAGCAATCGTCACATTGTGAAAGCGGTGTAGTGTCGAACATGTTGTCGACAAATGGCCTTACTATTTCAGAGCCTATGGCATTTGGTATTGCATCTGCAATGAGTTTTGCCTATTTACCTTTTGTAAAAGTTGCTGGGATGCCGCTAATTGCGTATCGCATGCCACCAAAAATGATCATTAACACGGTCAGTAAAAAACTAGGTATTAAGTTACACCGTGAAAAGTTTTCGAGCGCCGAAAAAGGCATGAAAAAACTAGATGAGGTTTTAGCCGAGGGAAAAGTTGTCGGCCTACAAACTTCTGTGTACTGGTTGCCTTATTTTCCTGATGAAATGCGTTTTCATTTTAATGCTCACAATTTAATGGTGTACGGCATTGATGAACACAATAATTACCAAATCAGCGATCCGGTGTTTGAAAATACCGTAACCTGTCCTAAACGCGATTTGGAAAAAGCCCGTTTTAGTAAGGGCGCGCTTGCACCAAAAGGGTTAATGTATTGGGTTGATAATGTACCCAGTGAAGTCGATTTAACACCACATATTTACTCTGGCATTAAAAAAACAGCAAAAATGATGGCTGGTTTGCCTGTACCCGGCATTAACTTGTTCGGTACCCAAGGCATGGAAAAGCTTGCAAAAGATATTGAGCGATTAGATCGAAAACCGAAAAAATATCGCCATTTATTTCTAGCGCATATTGTGCGCATGCAAGAAGAAATTGGCACCGGTGGTGCGGGATTTCGCTTTATGTTTGCCAGCTTTTTAGATGAGGCTGCAGCCTATACAAACAACCAAGCAATGTTTGAAGCATCACAAATGGCGACAGAAATTGGCGATAATTGGCGTAACTTAGCCTCACTTGCAGTAAACCATTGCCGCAGCAAAACACCTGTGCCACTGAGTGATATTGCAGCGCAATTGCGTGATTGTGCAAAGCAAGAAACAGCGCTTAGAACTCGCCTACTAGCAATTAAATAACCGCTTAATTACTCTCAAATTTTGACCTATGTGCTTGGTTGTTTACAACCTATCACATAGGCTTTTAGCATAAATACCTATTGCAATTAAACTGTGCTATGGTTGAGCTATAAATCTAATAAATGTCGAACCAAATTTCGCAATTATGGCTAGCCGAATTAATTTGCTTACGTCTGCAATCCTGTTATCAGTTTCTGCACCTGCAGCATTTGCTTCAAATGCTGATTATGATCTTGATGCCTTACAAGCTCTTAGCTTAAAAGATTTACTCAATGTACAAGTGCAAACTGCTAGCCTTAAACATCAGTCTTTATTAGATGCCCCTGCCAATATAAAAATCGTCACTGCTGAGCAAATAAAACAGCGTGGCTATCAAAATTTAATTGATATTTTACGCGACGTGCCGGGTTTTGATTTTGCCAATCACCAAGATGCGGCTGGGGAATACACCAGTCATAGTATCAACCGCGGTATTGGTGGTACTCCTGGTAATGTTCAATTGCTTATTATGATTGATGGTATTGTGCAAAATCACATTGCCTTTAATTGGTCTCAACCATGGGGAAATCAGCAAATTTTAGCTGATATTGAGCGTATTGAAATAGTGCAAGGCCCTGGTTCTGCAAGCTATGGTGCCAATGCATACTCTGGTGTAATCCACTTTATTACCAAAAAAGCGCAGCAATCATCTGGACAACGCTTAAGCGTGCTTGCAGGTGAACATGGTGAACGTTCAATGCAGTTTATGCTTAACCAAAATATCTCTGAATTTAGCTTACAATTAGCTGGGCGTTATTTCACCCGTGATGGTGACTCTGGTTTAGAAAGTTATGATCCAGCAGGCTATTTTACCAATCACCTATACCCTAATTATTTAACGCAGCAGTATGTTAATGGTAATTATATTGCTGATGGTTTAAATCCGCTGGCGGGGCAATATCAACAAGCTGGATTTAATAACCAAAGTGATGATACTGCATTAAGAGGTAAGCTCGTATGGCAAAACCCGGCAAGGCATAACGCGGGGATTAGTCATTTTGAAATCGGTTTTAATAGTTGGGAGCAGGAACAAGGGCTTGCGAGTTATGTTACTGGTTTTGAATACCAAACACGTGATGCTTCCTACAAAAAACACCACAGTGCACAACATTATTATATTGATTTAGACTATCAGTTTTCACATCAGCTCGAACTTTCTAGCCGCCTATGGCAAAGAGAAAACAAGCAAGAGCCAGATACCGGCTTTAAGTACAGCTATCGCTTTGTTGATTTGGTTAAAAGCTACCATAGTTTGAGCAAGCAAAGAGCGTTTGAACAACAGCTTAATATTTCAAAATGGCACGATATTGACTGGCAACTCGGCTATCGTTTAATGCGCTCAGAAAAAATGGGGCAAATAGTCTCACTGGGTGATTATCAAATTGGTAAACAAGCTTCAACCTCATCAGATTGGTTGCTTGCAGAAGCAGGACTTGGCCTTGGCAATTATACCGAATCTCCAGTTGAGCAAATAGACGAAGAAGCGCTTTACGCTGAGGCGCAAGGCTATATTACCGATAAACTTAACTACACTCTTGGTTTTAGATACGACCGAAGCGACGCCTTTGGCACAACTACTAATCCTCGCGCAGCAATTAATTTTAATGCAAGTCAAAACCTTGTATTTAAACTGCTTTATGGTGAAGCGTTTCGTGAACCAAGTGTGTTTGAGTTAAATGATGAATTTCGCGGTAATGTAAACTTAAAACCCGAACAAATTAAAACAACCGAGTTAGTTAGCCATTACTTTTATGAGCAATCAAAACATCAATTAGACTTTAAAACTGCATTATTTTACAGCCAAGAAGATAACCGTATCACCCTTGACGTGCATGATGCTGATGCTAGTTTCCGCTTTGCAACTGCAAGCACAGTAAGCTATGAAAATGCAAAAAACAGTGATTATTGGGGCGTAACATTAGATACAAGCTATAGCTATAACCAAGTGGTATCTGCTTATTTTAATTATCATTATTCTGATGGTGATCAGGACTTAGCTGCAAATGCACTTAACCACACCACAGATCATAGAATCAACTGGGGAATTAACTACCGTGTAATGCCGCATTTAACCATTGATTTTAGAGCAAATCATTTGTTTGGCCGTAATGCCCCTCTTAGCAATGCCTATTTTTCAAATACTGCGGAAAACCTTTCACTTTATAATTTAGTTCTTTCTTCACCTAATTTAAGCTTTTCAGGTGTAACACTTACTCCACAGTTTATTGTTAAGAATCTCTTTGATAAACAGTATGTGTTAGTTGGCAGGCAAGACGGTGCGAGTGATGTAAACGCATATGATATTAACTATAATGCAGACCCAAATGGCTTTACACCTGCATATCATCCGCAACTTGGTCGTACACTTGCTTTTCAGCTGTTAGTAAGTTTTTAAAAGAAATTGAATAGTTAGCAGTTAGCAGTTAGCAGTTTAGCAGTTAGCAGTTAGCAGTTAGCAGTTAGCAGACAAAGCTTTAATTATATAGCGTTGCAATATCAAGTACCGTTTTATCCCAACTGAGGCCAGTAGCATCACTGCTTTTTTTATTTAGATAAAACATGGGGCGGCCATTTTTCACACTTAGGCCTAATGTTATGCCCTGCTTAACCATATCTATATCATTGGTTACTAATAAGCTTGAATGTTTAAGGCTGTAAATAAGTGCATCGCTTAAATTGATTTGCTTATCAAGATAAACAATATCATAACCCTCTGATGGTAGTTCAGTGCCATATTTGATGGCACCAAGCTGCTGATTACGTTGTTTTGCTTTTAGCAAATTAAACGCTTGATATACATCTTGGTTATTCACGACAAAAATTGACACTTTGGGCTTATCAGAAAGCGCCTTCTCATAAGGCATTAACTTAGAAAGCAGTACAACCTGCAAGTTCGCAGGTAGTTCATTCGCAATAATTTGCCAAGATAAGCTGAGCAGCATCAAAAAAGAGGCTACAAATAAGCTGTTTTTCCATTTTAAGTTTAGCAACACAGTTCTTTTGTCACCTAGCTGTAAACCTTATACATACGCTTATTTAAACACTCCCTCTCAATAAGCTATCGCACTCCAAAACGACCATGCAACATACACGCAAATTATTGTACTGATTGTAATTATATTCTTATACTAGTACAAAAATATGCTAGATTATAGAAGAACTTTTGTTGAAAAATGGAAAACGATGAATAACAACAAGTTGAGCGTAAGGCTGCTGTGGTATATTACCCCGCTTGTGATTATTCCCATGGCAATACAAGGGATTTTCTCCCTGACGAATGTAACAAGCTCTTCTGAAAAACAAGCAGAAGCTATTGTTACACGCTTTGTTGAGCAGCAAGTTAATAAAAGCCAAAACTTTACCCAATTTTATAATTCTATAATTGAGTTACTTTCTGCCTCGCCTGTTTTAAACAATTACCTTATCTATAGCTATGATGAAAATGACAAACCATCAAAAGAGCGCACTAAACTTGTATCTTCGTTAGTTGACGAATTTGGTAATTACGTCGACTCATTTCCACATATATTAAGTATCGGGGTAATTAACCCGCAAGGGGACGTACTTAGTTATTATCCTAAAGCCGTATTAGAAACTCGTGATAGCTACCCATTTAGCAATCAGCTGACAAATAACCGTAAACAGCAAAATATTTTCTTTATTTCAGAGAACGACAAAACCTCAATTTATCTCACTTATCGATTATTTGATTCACGCTTTACGCTCGACTCGCCAAAAGTACTAGGCTATTTAATCTTCCACATAGATAGCGATGAAATCGCCAGAAGTGTTGCCAATGACTACTTTTCTGACACGGTTAATTTTATTATGGACAATACAGGTAAGATCCTGTTTTGCAATAAAACTGACCTCAACAATAACTATGTATCAGAATACGAACTACAACTGCTAAAGAAAACCGCCAATACTGAAGAATTTAACCAGCTTTCGCTACATACACTTGCTGACGATACCCGCATGATTTTAGCTAACTCAATGAGTAATGACCTTTACTTTGTGACCGCACTTAATAAAAACTCGCTTTATAAGGCCGGTCAAACAATCACTATGTATACTGCCCTGCTCATTTTATCTACTGCGATATTTTTACCAGGTATTATCTTCTTAGTTGTGCGTCGCATGCTGCTTAAGCCCATCGAATCACTTGCTGAAGCCAGCCATAAAGTGGGTGATGGCAACTTAAATGTAAAGTTACCGCAGGATAGAAAAGACGAACTTGGTATGCTATTTCGTGATTTTAATCACATGGTTAATCAAATTAAGCAATACCAAACTGAACTTCTAGATTACCGTGAACACCTCGAAGAAAAAGTAGTTACCCGTACTCAAGCCATTGCAAAAATTAATAAAAAATTAGAAAAAGCGATTGTCGAAGCTGAGCAAGCAAACCACCTGAAAAGTCGTTTTCTTGCCAATATGAGCCATGAAATTCGCACGCCACTTACGGCAATAATGGGCTTTACAGAAACCATTTTAGGGCAAGAATCTAATAATAAAAAAGCAAAATACTTAAGCACGGTTCTACGTAACTCTAAACATCTGCTTGAATTAATAAACAATATTCTCGACTTATCAAAAATTGAAGCCGATAAACTAGAAGTTGAAACGCGCGTGGTTGAGCTTATGCCATTTATCAATGACATAAAAAGTATTATTGAACCAATGGCACTTGATAAAGAACTCGCCCTCTCGCTGAATATTGACTACCCACTGCCGAGCATTATTCACAGTGATGAAACACGCCTAAAACAGGTTCTACTTAACATTTGTACCAATGCGGTTAAGTTTACAGAGAAAGGCGAAGTAGCCATTAATGTGCGCTATTCACCTTCAACAGAAAAGTTGATTTTCACTGTCACAGATAGTGGTATCGGTATGTCACAACAAGAACAAGAAAGAGCTTTTAAACCGTTCGAGCAAGCAGATATTAGCACTACCCGTAAGTTTGGTGGTACAGGGCTTGGCCTATGTATTGCGAAAAACCTCGCACAAATTTTAGGTGGTGACATTACTGTAACCAGTAAGCTTAGCGAAGGTAGTAAGTTTGAAATTATTGTTGCTACCAATAACCAAAACCATAAAGTTGCAATGGTTAGCAGTGCTAATTCAGCAAAAGCGATGCTTAAAGAAGAATCGATTGCGCATGCTCAGCAGTTTGAGGGCAATATTTTGGTTGCTGAAGATAACAAAGACAACCAAGATTTGATCCGCTTATTACTGAGCCAATGGGGAATTTCGCCAGATTTTGCAAATAACGGTGCTGAAGCCGTAGAGCAAGCGCTCACTAATGACTACGACCTAATCCTAATGGATATGCAAATGCCTGTAATGGGTGGTTTAGAAGCCACACAAATGCTTCGTAATGCGGCATATGACGGCCCGATAGTGGCACTTACCGCTAATGTGATGAAAAACGACGTAGATGCCTACCTTGAAGCTGGTTGCGATAAAGCATTAGCAAAACCAATTGATAAAGTTCAGCTTGAACAAACGTTACAACAATACTTATCACTTGAACGAGATAGTCAGCAAAATTGGGAAGAGTTATTCCAAGGGGAGCGCTTTAAACAGATCAGTGATAACTACAAATCTAAGCTGCCAAATTTATTAAAACAAATTGCTCAACTTAACGAACAGCAAGATCTTAACGAATTATTAGCCCTTTCTCACAGTATTAAAGGCAGTGCAGGTTGTTTCGGCTTTAATCATATTAGTGATGCAGCGGCTGAGTTAGAGTCTTGTATAAGAGAGCATAACGAAGAAGGTCTGGATTATCACATTCTAAAATTAGAGCAGGCGATAATTTTTATATTAAATCTAAACGAAGACGACTAAACGGTTAATGCCATTAAAATAGCGTCTTCGCGACCATTATGACTTGGGTAGTAACCTTTACGTATACCTACTTCGACAAAACCAATAAAATTATACAAGCCTATGGCACTTTGATTTGATTCACGTACTTCTAAGAAAATATTCTCGCCTTGTGCATTACTCACACTTGCCAATAAATGATTAAGCATTTGTTTGGCAAGGCCTATTCCCTGATAGTTTGGGCTTACACAAATATCCGTTAAGGTATAATCAGGCCCCACTTGCTCCACAATATAAAAAGCAATTAGCTCATCGTTATTAAAACAGCCGTAAGCGCTGTAGCGCCCAGATAAACACGACAACATTAATTTTTCAGACATTGGGAATTGATGACATTGTGTCTCTATCGTCATCAGATGTGAAAGATGAGTGTGATCTAATTTAATTAAAGTAGTTGCTGCCATATTGTTTGCCATAACGCTCTTTTTTGCGAGCTCGTCAGCCCTTGATTATTCACTTTGAGTCGCTTACTTTCAACTTCAAATGGAACTGATAATGTGCAAAATTCGAGTTTAATGTCATGCGACGTGAATACTAATTGTAAGTCTTTTTTCAATTCGATTAATTCAGGCTCAAGTGGTTTTTTCTTTTGCTTTAATTGCAGCAATTCAATGTCAAACAGTGAACAAAGCCAATCAGAGTTCATAAAGTGATTAATTTTTTGAAAAAATATTTAGAAAGGAAGTGGCAGGGGCGACAGGACTCGAACCCGTAACCGTCGGTTTTGGAGACCGCTG